>CAVUCB010000040.1:0-7389 GCA_963739755.1 uncultured Alphaproteobacteria bacterium
GCTGCGGAGCAAGGTCGAGGTGGTGCGCGACGCGGCGTTCTCCACCATCGCGGCAGCGGTGGATATCACCACCGCCGACGGCGCAGTGCATCAACTGTCGCAATCCGCCGCAAGGGGCAGCGACGTCAATCCGATGAGCGATCAGGATCTGGGGCAGAAACTTCGCACCGTGGCCGCTTCGTGAAATCCACGGCACGATGTGCGGCCGCTGATCGACGCCGTCTGGGCGCTGGATCAGAGCGCCGACGTGTCGCGCCTGGCGTCGCTCGCGGTGCCGGGCGTGAACCTCTGATCGGTACGCTGCGGATCAAAGAGCGTTTGCATCCGTCAAGATGGGGATAGCTCAACTGAGCATGGCGTCGCGCACGACGGCAACAGCAGGCATCGCCGCCACCACGGCGCCGAAGCCGACCATGCTTGCTCCGGAAACCTATCTGACGTTCGCCTTCAGGAGGCGAGAAGACAGAACATATCGAACAAGTGGTGCCGGCCGCAATTGCTAATTCTTGCCATTTTCGACTTTTTCGTTTTCGATATGGGCTCGCACTTGCCTACGATTTTAGTGAACGACCCGGACCGGAATAGTCGTGTTTCGCTGCGCATCCGTTCTTCTCTTTACGGCTTTGTCAGCGAAAAGAATGTAACCGCCTCTGGCCCGGGGGCTTGGGCCAGGCAACGGCACGAGTTCCTCTATCCACCGTTCGAAACGGTTTGCGGATAGTAATGGTGTGACGGGTCTCGTGCTTTCCAAGAGGAGCGTGCACGATGAACTCAAGATTTTTCTGAGTACCCCATTCGCCCGGGCGGCGGTCCGGAACATGCGGCGCATGTTTTTTCCGCCGCTGCTGTCGGCGGTGCTTTTAATCGGACTTTGCCAGCAGGGTCTGGCGCAGTATGAAGCGCTGGAAGTGGGGCCCGAGGAGCCCGCCACCCCGGCTTTGCCCACCGGCGGAGCGACGCTTTTTCAGAACGTCCGTATTTTTGATGGCAAGAACGCCGCGCTGTCGGCGCCATCGAGTGTGCTCGTGAAGGGTAACACCATCGAGCAAATATCGGCGAACCCGGCTGCTGCGGAGGCAGGTGCCGACGTCCGTGTGATCAACGCAAACGGGCGCGTGCTGATGCCAGGCCTGATCGATGCGCATTGGCATATGTTCATGGCGGCGGCGTCTCCTGCGATCATCACGACCGCCGATCCCGGCTATCTCAACCTGTTGGCCGCGCGACAGGCCGAAGCAACGCTGATGAGGGGTTTCACCACCATACGTGACATGGGTGGCCCGGTGTTTGGATTGAAGCGCGCCATCGACGAGGGCATCACGGTTGGTCCGCGCATCTATCCCTCGGGCGCCATGATCTCGCAAACCTCGGGCCATGGAGACTTTCGGGCTCGCTACGAAGTTCCGCGGGCGCTGGGCGGGCCGTTAAGCCAGTCCGAGATCGCGGGCATCTCAGCCATTGCCGACAGCCCCGATGAGGTACGGCTGCGCGCTCGCGAGCAACTGAGACAGGGTGCCAGTCAGATCAAGCTGATGGCAGGCGGCGGTGTTAGTTCTCAGCACAACCCGATCGAGTTCAACCCAGTTCACCGAAGCGGAGCTTCACGCCGCGGTCGAGGCCGCCGAAAACTGGGGCACCTATGTGGCCGTGCACGCCTATACGCCGGCTGCGATCCGGCAAGCGATCGCCGCCGGCGTCAAGTGCATCGAACACGGTCAACTGATCGACGAGCCCACCGCCAAATTGCTGGCGGACAAGGGCATCTGGTGGAGCCTGCAGCCCTTGACCTACGATGCGGCCGTCTTTGCGCGGATGAGCCCTGTGTCGCAGAAGAAGGCACTGGAAGTGTTCGCCGGGACGGAGAACGCGTACAAGCTTGCAAAGAAGTATGGGATCAAGACGGCCTGGGGCGCGGATATTCTGGGTGATGCGGGAGCTGCCAGCCGGCAGGGTCAATATCTCGCCATGATGACCCGCTGGTACACGCCCGCCGAAGCGCTCGGGATGGCGACCGCCAACAATGGCGAGTTGATGGCCCTCTCGGGGTTCATCAATCCCTATCCCGGCAAACTCGGTGTCGTCGAAGTCGGCGCACTTGCGGATCTATTGCTGGTCGATGGCAATCCGCTCGAGGACATCAAACTTGTCGCAAATCCCGACAAGAACTTTGTCGTCATCATGAAGGATGGCAAAATCTACAAGAACACGCTGAGCAAGTGAGGTCAAAGAGGCGAGGGAGAGCGCCGTTGAGCTTGGTTCGCAGGTCCCTGTCCACGTCCTTTGGCTGGCTGATCGCGGTGATCTGGTTTCTGTGCCGGGCCGTTGCCATCGCGTGGGCCAGTCTTGCCATTTATTATTCGAATCTGCCGTCGGCCGGGCTACGTCTGGGGTTGGCGGGCGCTTTCGCGGCGTTCGCGGTCTGGGCTGTCTGGCTTTCGCATCAATGGCGCATGTCCGTGATCGCGATCGCGCTGTTTCTCGGCGTAGTCGCGTGGTGGATCACGATCCCTCCTTCGCACGATCGTCACTGGCGGCCGGAAGTCGCGGTGATGCCGCGCGCGTTCATCGACGGCGGCCACGTGCGCCTCACCGGTGTCCGCAATTTCGACTACCGCAGCCGGGATGATTTCACGGTGCGCTATGAGGAGCGCGAGGTACTGCTGTCGCATTTGACGGCCCTCGATTTCTACGTGTCCTACTTCATGTCGGGACCGGTCGGACACACGTTCCTGAGTTTCATCTTCGACAACGCGCCGCCGCTCAGTATCTCCATCGAGACGCGGCCGGAGGTTGGCGAGGGCTTTGCGCCGATCGCCTCGCTGTTCAAGCAATTCGAGCTGATCTACGTGGTGGGTGACGAGCGCGATCTCGTCGGCGTGCGCACCAACTACCGGCACGAGGCGGTGTACCTCTATCGTCTCAACACCTCTCCCGACGACGCGCGCCGGCTGCTCCTGGTCTATCTGGCGCGGATCAACGAACTCGCCGATCGGCCGGAGTTCTATCACCTGCTGACCAACAGCTGCACCATCAACATCGTGCGTTACGCGAACGCCGTCGGTCGGACCGGTCGCTCGACGTCCGGCATCTGCTCAACGGTTGGGTCGATGGCTACCTCTATTATTCGGGCCGGATCGACACCACGCTGCCATTTGAGGAACTGCGGCCTCGCTCGCTGATCAACGAGGCCGCGCAGGCGGCCGATGGCGCGCCGGATTTCTAGCAGCGCATTCGAGCATCGCTGCCGACGATGCCTCACTGATGCCACCGGCAATGCCAGGATCAAACCGAGGATGTCTGCTTGGCCCCAAAAGGCGGCAACTGCGCGTTTGAGAGGACACGCCTCAACCCTCAAAACGCTTGGCGCCTAGCAGACCGCGATAGATGCCGACATCGGAGCCTTCGATCGCAACCGCGCCGACGGCCTTGGCGTAATACTCCGCCGGTCCGACGCCGCCGATGATGGCGTAGCCGAAGCCCGCATGCTTCATGTCCTCGAGGCAGGCGAGCAGCAGTGCGGTGCCGACGCCACCCTTGCGTGCCTTCGGGTCGACGCCGGTGGGCCCGAAGAAATTGCGGCAGGTCACATCATGGCAGGCAAAGCCGATGATCTTGCCGTCCTTGACCGCCATGAAGCAGGAGACGGGCTCACGGCTGAACGCCACGTCGGCTTCGCTCGCCCAGTATTCGGAGAAATTGTCCCGGACCCAGGCGAGCACCTTGTGCTTCTCGGGCGCCAGCGCGCGCCGCAGGCTGACGCCGGCCTTTGCCACCTTCTCCCTTAGATCTCGGGAGTCCGGCAGATCATAAAGCTTGACCAGCATGTCCATGGGGACCGCGCGCCTCCAGCAAATTGCGACCTTGCTAACATATTCCCGCTGGTCCACAAATCGGTCACGACGGGAGGTTTTCGAAATGAGTGAACAGGCAGGTCCCCGCCCGTACGGCGAGATCGCGAGCTTCCATGCCATGTTTACTACGATCCCGCGGCCACCCGCGCCGAGGCCGAGCGGCTGCGGCAATGGATCGGCGAGCGCTTCTCGGTGACGCTCGGCGCTGGCACGACGTCAAGGTCGGCCCGCATGATCAGGCCATGTACCAGGTCGCCTTTGCGAGGGAAGTCTTCTCCGAGCTGGTGCCGTGGCTGATGCTCAACCACGGCAAGCTCAGCATCCTCGTGCATCCGAACACCACCAATCCGCGCCGCGATCATCTCGCCGATCCCCTGTGGATCGGTACGCCGCTTGCCGTGCATGGCGACAAGCTGCCGGAAGAGACTGAAAGCGAAGAGGCGCTGGCGCCGAACACGCAGCCGTCGCTGCGGCCCTGACCTAATTCGCGGTCGCGCGGATGGTGGCGGCGAGCGTCTTCAGCGAGTTTTTCGTCTGCCGGTCGACGACATTGGAATAGAGCACGATGTCGCGCGAGGACAGTGGCGGCAGATCGAATTTGGCGCCGACATCGATGGTGCCCGGCGGCGCGACGCGGCGGCCGAGTGCTGCGACCGCAAGGCCAGCGGAGACCGCGGCGCCCGTGGTGGCGACACCGCCGCCGACAAACACTTCGGTCCAGGTGATGCCTGCTTCGTTCAGTGCGTCGATCGCCATGCTGCGCACGCTGCAAGGCTCGGCCTGGGTCGCAAGCCGCAACGGCGCACCCGGATGGTGCTCGAAGTCGGGCGCGGCCATCCAGCCGAACGTCTCTTCCAGGATTGCTTCGCCGCCGCGCCTTCGGTTGTCGTGGCTCAGCACGATCGCGGCATCAATCGCGCCGCGATCGAATTCGTCGAGCACCTCGCGCGAGGTCGAAACGCGCATCTCCAGTACCAGCGAAGGTTCGGCGCCGCTCATGCGCTTCAAGAGCAGCGGCAGCTCGCTGCCGACGATGTGATGGCTGATGCCGACCACCAGCCGCCGCTGCTCGAGCCCGAACGAGCCGACCGCGCCGTGATGGGCGGCGACCAGGTTGCGCGCCGGGCCGAGGAAGGCATTGCCGTCGGCCGACAGCCGCACCAGCCGCGGCGTCCGCTCCAGGAGCCGCCGGCCGAGCGTGTCCTCCAGCCGCTTGATCTTCAGGCTCCGCCGACTGCGTGGTGTCCATCGCCTCGGCGGCGCGCGTGAAGCTTTTGAAATCTGCTGTCAGAACAAAGGCTTGGACAGCCTCAATATCCAGCGCTCTCATGACCTTCATCCATTTCAAGATCAAATCATTGAAATAGTATTTAATATCGTTTCGCAATGATAAAGGGGACGCCATGTCTGCTGCAGCTTCACGAAAGCAGGAGGCCAACATGCCGCTCGTTCGCGTTTCCCTTCGGCGGGGCAAGCCCGCCGCCTATCGCAAGGCCATTCTCGATGGCATCTACCAGGCCCTGATTTCGGCCTTCGAGGCGCCAACGGAAGACCGCTTCATGGTGCTCTCCGAACACGACGAGCCGGACTTCAGCTACAGCCCAAGCTATCTCGGCATCGAGCGGACCGACGATCTGGTGATCATCCAGGTCACCGCCAACAACACGCGCACGCTCGACAAGAAGAAGGCGTTCTTCCGGCAGATCGCCGAGAACCTCAGGAAAGATCCCGGCGTGCGGCCGGAAGACGTTTTCATCAACCTCGTCGAGGTCTTGCCGGAAAACTGGTCGTTCGGAAACGGCATCGCGCAATACGCGGCCGGCAAGAGCTGACGGCCATCCGCAAGTAAAAAGGAACCCTGTCATGATCATCGCCCATTACGTTCACCGGCTGCCCGCCGATTACGACGTTGACATCATCCCAACCGCGCCAAGGCGCGCGGGCATCTGTTCGACGCCATTCCCGAACTTTACTTCAAGGGTTTTCTCTTGCGCGAGCGCGGCAAGTTCGGCGCAATCGCCAACGAATATTCCTCGCTCTATCTCTGGCGCAAGGACGAAGGCTTCCGCAATTTCCTGGTCGACGGCCGCACCAAATCGGTTACCGACAGCTTTGGCCGTCCGCAAATCGAGACGCGGTTCGTGCTGGATGCGCACAAGGGCAGCGGGGAGGCCGCCCGCTTCCTCTACAAGCAGGAGCAGGACATCGCGCCCGACACCGATCTGACGTCGGCGTTCGCCGCCGAGATCGCGCGCAACCGCGAGGTCGCGCAACAGGCCGGCGTGGTCGCGGCCGCCGTCGGCGTCGATGCACAGAACTGGAAGTTTACGCGCGTCCTGCTGTCGGAGAAGGAGCCGAACGGACGCGAGCAGGGCACGGCATATCAGGTGCTCTATCTCGCGAAACCGCTGCTTGCGGAATCCAAAGGTCACGCCGAAAGAACGAACTGGTCGCGGTCTAGAAAGACGGGGGGCGGACTTGTCCGCACCCAAATCGCGGCGCTCACGTGACGCCTAATCGGCGACTGCAAAGCGCCACAACGCGCCCGCTTTGCCTTCGCCCGACGTGAACACGATGCCGCATCCGTCCGGCGACCACGCCGGATGCACGTTGTCCGCGTTTTCAGGCTGCGCGATTTCCCTGATGTCACTGCCATCGGCATTCATGACAAGAATGCGAAATGCGGACAATCGATCTTGGCCGAGACGGCGATGCGGCTGCCATCGGGACTCCAGAACGGTTGTTGCCAGTTTCCCTCGCGCGTGATCGTGCGTGCGTTGGAGCCGTCCTCCGCCGAGAGCCAGAGTTGAAACGCGCCGGTGCCGTTGTCGGCCGAGAGCGCCAGCATGCTCCCATCCTGAGACCACCAGGGCTGTCGGCTTTCGCCTGGCCGATTGGTGATCTGCCTGGCCTCGGTGCCGTCGGGGCGCACGATCCAGGTGTTGATGCGATCGCCACCCTTTTTCGAGAAATAGGCGATCAGGTCGCGTGACGACCAGGTCGGCCCAAAGCTCCAATAGGCGGGATCGGAAATGCGCGCGACTGCACCGCTCTTGAGATCGAGAACATAAATGGCATTCTCACCGTCGCGATCGGAGCTGAAGCAGAGGTGCGAGCCGTCGGCTCGGCGCGATGCGGCCGTAATCATTGGCCTTGCTCTCGCGCACGAGATCGGCCGCGCCGGTGCTGGAAACGTTGGCCAGAATTCCGAACGTCCCGAACGCGACGACACGAACAGCAGCGAATTGCCGTCAGGCATATAGGTCGCGCGATTGTCGCCGTCGCCTGATTTGGTCAGTTGCGTCAGCTGTCCCGCAACGGCCGCGGTCTCCTGCCGGGCGCGCAGCGGCGCGGCGGCAGCTGCCAGCGCGCCAAGGGTGACGAGAAATCTTCGGCGATACATGGCCTTCCGCTCTCCCTGCGATTGCGGTGTCGGTCAACGCACTGTGGATCGCGCCGTTCCCGGTGTTCAACCGGATATGGGCTCTCGGCCACTCACACTCCGTCAAGTTCTCGGGAGCAGGGTGCGCGCTAACCG
>CAVUCB010000041.1:0-9918 GCA_963739755.1 uncultured Alphaproteobacteria bacterium
AGCCAAACTTAGAGTGGTTCTGGTTTAACCGGAACCAAATCGGCTCTAAACCATCCCATATCGAGATCGATCAGGCTTGACGCGCGCTTCCCGGGAAGCGTGCCTCAAAACCTTTTGTCCGCTCGTGTCGGGAATTGACCTTGAACGGCCGAAATTTCAGGCATAACGACGAAGGACGGGCGTATCGGCCGGAGACAGGGCGCTAATGTTTAGAACCATTCTTAAATTGGTGGTGGTGTCGGCGATGGTTTCGCTGGCGTCCGCCGCCTTCGCCCAGCAAAGCGCCGCACCCGGTACGCAACCTACGCCTGTGGCAGGCCAGCAGGCTCCGCAAGGCACGCCGCCGCCGGTCGCTACCGCGGTGCAAACTCCGACTTTGGCGCCAGCGAGTGCTCAGTCTGCGCCGGCCGACGTTTCCGCCGATAACACCGGCGCCTCCGCAAGACCCATTGCGCTGCAGGTGCCGCGCGAATTGTCGCCGTGGTCGATGTTCATGTCCGCCGATATCATCGTAAAGGCGGTGATGGTCGGTCTCGCCTTTGCCTCGCTCGTGACCTGGACCATCTTCATCGCCAAGTCCATCGAGCTTGCCGGGGCTCAGCGCAAGCTGAAGTCCGCGCTCCGGAAGATCGACGACGCCCGTTCGCTGGCCGAAGCGCAGATGACGCTGGGCAAGAAGACCGGCGTGCTGTCGTCGTTCCTCGCGGCCGCCATCCACGAGGCGCGGCTGTCGGCCGGCATCGCCTCCGACAGCGGTATCAAGGAACGCGCCGCCCTGAGCTTTGCGGAAATTTCGCGCGCGGCGGCGCGCCGCATCCGCTTCGGCATGGGCATGCTCGCCACCATCGGCGCGACCTCGCCGTTTGTCGGCCTGTTCGGCACGGTATGGGGCATCATGAATAGCTTCATCGGCATTTCGAAGTCGCAGACGACCAATCTCGCCGTCGTCGCGCCCGGCATCGCCGAGGCGCTGCTTGCGACCGCGATTGGCCTGGTGGCCGCGATCCCCGCGGTCATCATCTACAACCATTTTGCGCGCGGCACGAAGACCTATCTCGAACTGGTGAGCCGCGCCTCGGGCGCGGCTGCGCGGCTGCTGTCGCGCGACATCGACCGCATTAACAGCGGCGTGATGCATTCGCGCGCAGCTGCGGAGTAAGCCATGGGCGCTTCGATCGCGGAAGGCGGGTTTGACGACGACGAGGAGTTCGCGGAAGCGCACGAGATCAACGTCACGCCCTTCATCGATGTCATGCTGGTGCTGCTCATCATTTTCATGGTCGCGGCGCCGCTGTCGACCGTCGATCTGCCGGTCGACCTGCCGACCACGAGTGCGACGCCGATCAAGCGTCCGGACAAGCCGACCTATCTCACTATCAAATCCGACCTGACGCTCGCGATCGGGGAAAATCCGGTCAAGCGGCCCGATCTGATCACAGCACTCGATGCGATCCCCAATTTCGGCAAGGACCAGCCCGTCTTCCTGCGCGCCGACCGCTCGGTGCCCTATGGCGAACTGATCGGGCTCATGGAATTGCTGCGGCAGGGCGGCTACAACAAATACAAGCTGGTTACACTTGAGGGCGCGCCTGTGGCGGCGTCACCGGCGGCGGCGGCCGCAAAACCCTGATGGACCGCGATGTCTGACAGCGAGTTCGACCAGGCGCCGCCTCGGCGATTGTGGATTTTGGCGGCCTGCGTCGCGCTCGTGCTGCATCTCGGCGGCGCGGCGCTGGCGGTCACGCATCTGCAGACCCGTGATGACGATGAAGGCCTGGGCGCCAATACCGACGAGTTCGCCGTCGAGATGGTCTCGCCGAAGGTCGAGGACGACAATCTGCCGCCGGGGCCGGATACCGATGCGCAGCAGGCGTCGCAGCTCCAGGTCGAGCAGAAGGCCGAGCTGAAGCAGACGGACCTCCCGCAGGAGCGGCCGACCGAAACCGACGAAGCCGACCGGGCCGTGGCACCGAACAAGACCGAGAAGCCGACGGAAGAGGATCCGAAGGTCGCGGCCGTGCAGACCGAGGCCGCGCCGGAGCAGCAGGCCTCGGAGGCTACCTCGCGGCAGACCCTGGACCCCGATGCGCCCAACGCCGATATCGCCAAGGCGCCGAACCCGCACGGACTTGGCAAGGACAAGAGGCACCTCACGGAGGAGTGGGGCAAGAAGATCAGCGCCACGTTCGAGTTGCACAAGAAATATCCGCCGAACCAGAAGAAGGCCACCACCGTGAAGGTCGCGATCGTGCTCAACCGGCGCGGCAATGTGGTGGTGGCCAATGTCGTGGAGTTCCTCCGGCGATTCCGTCTTCGACAAGGCGGCGATCGACATGATCCACCGCTCCGACCCCGTGCCGCTGCCACCGGCTGGTCTCACCGACGAGCAGTACAGCTTCAACCTCGATGTGAACTTCACCAAGCCGAAATGATCGTCCCGGTCAGACAGGGGCGGTCACGATGCGCCTCGACCGCACGCAGCGCAGCTTTGGCGTGACGTCCAGGCGCAGCCAGTCGCCGTAGCGGAGCTGATCGAACAGGTCCTGGTCGATCTCATGCTTGATGGCGGTGCTCTTTCGCCCGTCGTCGATCGCGACATGGTAGATCTTGCCGGGGTGTTCGTCGCCGTTGTCACGGACATCGAGATAGATCACCTGTCCCTCGATGCCGACCGTGCCGGCACGCAGGTCGTAAAGGCCGCGGTAGACAAAGCGCCAGACCAAAAAATTGCCGAGCGCAAAAATCACCCAGCCCGCCGCCAGTACGATCGGTGGGATCGACCATCGCTCCGGATGTGCCGTGAAGCCGTAGAGCAGGGCCGCCCATGCGCCGAAAAAGGCGAGCGCGCCCGGGATCGTGTACAGCGCCGCCACCGGATCGGTGCCGTGAAACAAGAAGGATACCCCGATTGCGGCGATGGCGAGCAGCACGACGGCGACGAGCAGGGCCACCCACAGCCAGAAGCACGTCCGCAACGAAACGCGCTCCTCGACCAATCCGCGTTCGCGCGCCTCCGTGATGACCTTCCCGGAGAAATCCGCCATCCAGCGCTTGGCGTGCTCGCTCGATTCCAGCCGCAGCGCAGCTTCCAGCACCGCGCCGCCGCCGAGTTTTGCCCGCGCGGCGATGTGATCGAGCAGCTGGCGCTCGTGGGGTTTTAAATCCGGAAGGTTCGGCGCCGGCGATTTCGATCCGCGCTTGCCCCGACCGTTCGGCCGCACGTTTCAGGTAACCGCGCGCGATGAGATCGAGGAAGGTCGCGGTAGCAGCGCAATCCGGCACTGTGCCGTTGTGCGAGCAGAGCAGCGCGACAATGGCAGGCGATAGCTCAGCCCAGTTGCGGTTGGGCGCGGCCTGCCGGCTGATACGCGGACGCGTCGCGACCAGGATCGCGTAAAACGCGATGACCCAAACGGCCAGCGCGATAACCGCGATCGGCGGCAAAGACGGTTGCATCGGCTGGCTTCCCCTCGCGCCGGCAGCCGAATGCCGGCGGAGGAAATACAACCCACATCGCAGCCAAATTTTGGCCCAACTGGATTCTCGCCGCCGCGATGCCGTCATGTCCCTGTCACTCGGGAAAAATGCGCCAGCTGGCGACCAGACTCCAGCCGCAGCCAGTCGCCGTACCACCGGAGCTGATCGAGCTCGCGGGGTCACTCACTGGCCCACTTTACGAATGCCGAGCCAACCTCGTGTAAGACGGCTTCGCGGGCGGGCATGCTCAGCTTGGGTGCGTCGTAGTAGGCTGCAACGATAAGCGGTGCGCGCGAGGGAGGACGCACAATGGCATAATCATTGGTCTCCTCGTCTACACTCGTCCCTGGTCTATCGCCGGCGATCCAATCGGGAGGCAATGCCGCCCGAATTCTTTTCAGGCCTGGCGTGGAGGTCATCATCCAGCCCTCCAATAGCTCACGCGATTTCGGACCAAGAACCTCTCCCAGAAGAATCTTTTGAGCAGACCCGGCGATTGCTCGGGGCGTCGTCGTATCGAGCACACCGCTATATTCGTTGGATTCCGGCTCATATCGATCAGAACGGGTGACTGTATCGCCCAGCCTTCGTACAAATTGGGTCAGACCGGCGGGGCCACCAACGCTTCTCATCAAAAGGATCGCTGCCGTGTTGTCGCTCACCTCTACGATCGCCTGGCAGAGAGCTTTGACCGACATGGCACCTTGCGCGACATTCGCTTTGGTCACCGGCGAGGTAAAGATAAGGTCCTTCGTGCCGTATGGCACCATGCGGTCCAGGTCTTCCTCGCCCGCATCGACCCGAGAGAGCACGAAAGCCGCGAGCAGCCCTTTGAACGTGCTGCACATAAGAAACCGTTCATCAGCTCGAAAAGCCAGAGTTCGGCCCGAACCGGCGTCAACAGCGAACACGCCCAGGCGTCCACCGTGGCGTCTTTCGAGATCGGCGAGCGGGGATTCTCCTTGGGCGGGCACTCGGGCGGTGACGCCAACGCCCAGGACCATTGACAATCCTAAGGCGAGGTTCCGGCGTGTTACCAAGACGGTCATAGAATCTCCCCATTAAGGCGGCGACCAGCCCTCACGAAAATTCAATCACGTGCATCGACGCTGGATTAGAGCGCAACACGGGCCGCTTCGGCCGCGAAGCGGCTATGTCCTTGTCATGGAAAAAGTGCGCCGGCTCGGGGCCAGCGCACTTGGGCAAAGCCGCCGAGCCTCCTTCAGCTCTTCTTCACCATCGGGCAGACGCTCTTTTCCAGCGGCAGGAAGGCTTCGTCCGCCGGAATGGTCGCGATCAGCTTGTAATAGTCCCACGGATATTTCGATTCCGAGGGTTTCTTCACCTCGAACAGATAGGCCGGATGGATCTTGCGGCCGTCGGCGCGGATCGAACCCTTGCCGAACAGGGGATCGTCGGTGGGCATCTCCTTCATCTTGGCGACCACGGCGCGGCCGTCATGCGGATTGCCGCCGAGCGCTTCCAGCGCCTTGAAGTAATGGATCAGCGAGGAATAGACGCCGGCCTGCACCATGGTCGGCGGGTTCTTCTTGAAGCGCTCCATGAAGCGCTTGGAGAAGGCGCGGGTCTGGTCGTTCATGTCCCAGTAGAAGGTTTCGGTGAAGTTCAGGCCCTGCGCGACGTTGAGGCCGAGCGCGTTCACGTCGGTCAGGAACATCAGCATGCCCGCAAGCTTCTGGCCGCCGGCGACGATGCCGAATTCGGCGGCCTGCTTGATCGCGTTGGTGGTGTCGCCGCCGGCGTTGGCAAGGCCTACGATCTTCGCCTTTGACGACTGCGCCTGCAGCAGGAACGAGGAGAAGTCGGCATTGTTGAGCGGATGCTTGACGCCGCCCAGCACCTTGCCGCCATTGGCGGTGACGACGGCGGCAGTGTCGCGCTCCAGCGCCTGGCCGAAGGCGTAGTCGGCGGTCAGGAAGAACCAGGTGTCGCCGCCGGATTTCGCCAGCGCCTTGCCGGTGCCGTTGGCGAGCATGTAGGTGTCGTAAACCCAATGCACGGTGTGGGGCGAGCACTGCGATCCCGTGAGATCGGATGACGCCGAACCGGAGTTGAGGTTGACGACGTTCTTCTCCTTCGCGAGGTTCGCGATCGCGAGTCCCACGCCGGAACTTGCGAGATCGACGAACACGTCGACCTTCTCGACGTCGATCCACTGCTTGCCGATATTGACGCCGACGTCCGGCTTGTTCTGGTGATCGGCCGAGATCACGTCGATCTTCCAGCCCTTGGCGAGCAGTCCGGAATCCTCGATCGCCATCTGTGCCGCGACCGTGGAGCCGGGGCCGCCGATGTCCTGATAAAGTCCGGATTGATCGCCGAGCGCGCCGACCTTGGCCACCTTGTCCATGGTTTGCGCGGATGCGCCTGTCGCAAACACCAGACTTGCCGTCATCGACAGCGCTGCAATTGACCGCTTCATTTCCCCTCCAATCAAGATCTGTCCTTTAAAGCGCGCCATTATGCCCGGCATCGGCGGCAGCGCCTAGCCGTAGCTGGACGCGCTTGCCTCTCCGATCATTCGGCGCGATCCCGAACCTGGCGGCCTCGCATCTCCAGCAACCGGCCGATCTTCGTTTGCCGCGGCCTGCGCGTGCCGATCACGGAATATGGGACCCAAGCACTACCGCTAACGAGCTGGGTTACCGCCAGAAATAGCGGATGCCGACATAGACCACGACCAGGCAGGCGAAGATCAGCGCTACCGGCAGTTGCGGCTTGCCGTTCGGCCGAAGGCCGCCCGCGGCTTGGCCTTGGGGGCGGGACGGCGGAATTCGGTAACGTTGTCGGCCACCGGTTTGCTCTGGCGCTGTGGCCTGACATCGGGCGGGGTCCCGACGCCGCCCATCTCGGCATAATAGGCCTTGTAGACAAGTTGGATGGCGGCTTCGGTCGCATCCGCTTCCGGCATTTCGCCGAGCAGCTTCTTGTAGCTCGCAAGGAAATTCTGGGCCTCGGCCGGCAGCGCGGAAGCGCCGTTGAGCTTGGCCATCATCTTCCAGGTCGCAAAGTCCGCGCGCGCCCTGGTATCGGCACGTCGCGCAATCAACATATCGGCAGCCTTGACCAAGAGCCCCTCGGGTCCTTTTCGCCCCTGCGATTAGGCGTTACCGGTTAAAATAAGAATGAATCCAATAATGCGCCGGTCGCTTTCCGCATTATTGTAGAAATAACATCAAGATTGAGACCGAACTGCGAACCTGCAAGCGGCAACAGGATCAAAATCGCAATCAGGATCAGCATCCCGAACGGTTCCAGCCGGGCGAGCGGGATGGCGAGCGGCCGCGGCAGGATGCCCACGGCTACCCGGCCACCGTCGAGCGGCGGTATCGGCATCATGTTGAACACCGCCAGCACGACATTGATCAGGAGCGCATTCTTCAAATTGTCGAAGGCCCATTGCTGGGCATTGGCGGGCACGAGGGGAGCAGGTGAAACGCGACCGCGGCAACCAGCGCCAGCAGGATGTTGGTGGCGGGCCCGGCCAGCGCGACCAGGATCATGCCGATGCGGGGATCGCGCAGGGCGCGGAAATTCACCGGAACCGGCTTGGCATAGCCGAACAGGAACGGCGAGCCGGTGAACAGGAGCAAGGCCGGCAGCATCAAGGTACCGAAGGGATCGATATGGCGGAGCGGGTTGAAGCTGACCCGGCCGAGCTTGAAGGCCGTGTCGTCGCCGAGCCGGTGCGCGACAAAGCCGTGCGCCGCCTCGTGGAAGGTGATGGCGAAGATCAGCGGCAAGATCCAGACCGAGATGTCGTAGGCGGTGACGTTCATGGGTGATCCACCATCTCGTTCGGCCTGGCTCGCCGCACCGCGTTACGCGGTTTATGCGGCAAGGATGTTTCATCCGGTATCATGAGGCGCAGATGATCCGCCAGCAGTGCGCCCGCGCGCGAGAGGTTGGCGGAGCGATGCAGGCAGATGTCGGCGGCGGGTAGGGGCGGCATCCCGTCGCGTTCCGAGAGCCGGCGAAGCCGGCTGGGGAAAGTGCCGTTTTTCACCACCGTGACTGCAAGTCCCTGAGCCGCGATCGCCTCCACGGCCGCCAGGCTATGGCTGACAAAGGCGAGGCGCCAGCGGCGCTTTGCAGCATCAAGCGCCTCCATCGCCCATTTCCGGAACAGGCAGCCTTGCGGATAGAGCGCGACGGGTAGCGGATCCTGCTCCTCGACCGGATGCCCGGCGCTGGTCGCCCAAACCGCGTGCTCGCGCCGCAGAAATTCCCCTTCGCCGCGTCCGGCCGGGTGCATGGCGATGACGAGGTCATAGGCCTCGCCGAGCCGCGCCGGCATCGAAGCCGTGAGCCCGGTCTCCATCTCGACGTGGATCAGCGGATAGCCGGCAAGGAAGCTTGCCAGCAGCGGCGGCACGATCGCGGTTCCGTAGTCGTCCATCACGCCGAGCCTCACCACGCCCTCGACCTTGTGCTGGCGCAGCCGCGCCACCGCTTCGTCGTTCAGCGTCAGGATGCGGCGGGCGTAGCCGAGCAGCCCCTCGCCGGCGGAGCTCAAATCGACATTGGCCTTGGTGCGGTGGAACAGTTTTACGCCGAGGCGATCCTCCAGCCGCTTGATCTGCATGCTGACCGCGGACTGCGTCCGGTTCAGCGTCGCCGCCGCGCGCGTGAACGAGCGCTGGTCGGCCACGGCGACGAAGGCTTGCAGCAACTCCGGGTCGAGGGCAGGGATGTTCATCACGAAGCGTTATTTCGTGTATCAAGGAAATTCGATTTCGTGATTAGTAACCTCGCTTTATAGCTGCCGGCAAGCGGGAAGTTGAGGGCAGGCGGCATGGGCGAGAGCTTTGGTGTGTTGGCGGCGATGCTGTCGAGTGCTTTCGGCGGCACCTCGATCGGCGCCACGCGCTATCTGGTCAATGCCATCGATCCGCTCGCCATCGGCTCCTTCCGCTTCGGCATCGGCTTCCTGCTGCTGTTGCCGATCGCCTGGCTGAAGGGTCCCTGGCCGGCGCGGCAGGACTGGCTGGGGACGGCGGGACTTGGCGTGCTGTATTTCGCGCTGTTCCCGATCCTGTTCAATGCCTCGCTGATATCCACCACGGCGGCGCGCGGCGCGCTCGCGCTGTCGACCCTGCCGCTGCTCACGATGCTGGTCGGCGCGGCACTCGGCAGCGAAGCGCTGACGACGCGAAAGACGATCGGGGTTCTGGTCGCAATGGGCGGCGTGGCGCTGGCGCTGTTGTCGGGCTGGCCGACGCGCCGGCAGGTGCCTGGCGCGGTGATCTGTTGATGGTCGCGGCTGCGCTCTGCATGGCGTTCTACAGCATCTGGTCAAAGCCGTTCATCCGCCGCTCCGGTCCGATTCCCTTCACTGCGATGTCCATGGGCGTCGGCGCCGCTGTGCCTTATCCTGGTCTCACGGTGGCGCGGCAGCTTTGAGCCGGTTGCGTCGTTCGGCCCGTCGCAATGGGGCGCGGCCGTTTATCTCGGGCCTTCGGCGCCGCGCTCACCTTCTACCTCTGGGCTTTCGCGCTGGAGCGGACCACGCCGACGCGCGTCGCGATCTCGATCACGGTCAATCCGATCACGGCCTCGCTGGTCGGCGCGGTGCTGCTCCACGAGCCGCTGAGCTGGAATCTCGCGCGCGGCATTGTGACGGTGTTCGCCGGCATCTGGATCGCGACGACCGCGGGCCGCCGCCTCCAGCCAGCGGGTGCCTGAGCGCACGCTACTCCCTCCCGGCTAACCGGATCAGGCATGAGGACTGACCCGTTCCGGAACCTGACAACCTCTCCAACGGGGCAGTCTGGGTACGAGCCAATAGCGGTCGATGTCCAAATGGCTCAAACCGCTGCTTTTTGGGATTTGGGGTCTTCTGCTGATCCCCCTCGTCGGCACGACTTCCTGATAAATGGCTCGCGGAAAATGTCTTCTCCGACCGAACGCGGCAGCCCAGCTGATTTCGGATCACCTCGTCGCGGTGGGCGAACTGCGCTGGTTCAAATTTGCACTGGTCTTCATGACCGGTCTGGTTATCGGCGTTTCATTGGAAGCGTCAGCGAGACGGTCAGGCGAGCGGAAAGCCTTCGAGCTGCGAAGCCTCGGCTACAAATTTCGCACTCTTTCGGATGGCCTCAAGACCCGGACCGCATCTCCGGGATGGCCGGACAATGCGCGCGATCTCAGGCCCGCCATCATGTCGGCCTTGATCTCCGCGGCGAAATTCGGGGTGTGGGTCCCCAACGAGCGCGTATACGGATTGCCGGACGCGACGTTCCTTTGCGAGTACTTCAGTTGTGTCGGAGGGCTGCTGGAGGACGGCCGCTTGGACGAGGCCAGCCGCGAGGCGCTTTCGTGGAAACCATTTCTCGACAGGGCAAACGCAAAGCCTTCTTGAGCTCCGACACCATCGAGTTCCGGCCTTAATAAGTCGCGCGTCCCCCGGAGATGTCGAAT
>CAVUCB010000042.1:0-29986 GCA_963739755.1 uncultured Alphaproteobacteria bacterium
CCGGTGGATCATAGTGCGGTCAACGAGGCGCGGCCAATTAATCAAAGAGTTTTCCTCACGCTTGGCCCCGGCAAATCATGTGCGCTCCGCATGGAAAAGCCTGTTCATGTTCTGCTTTGGCGGTATAGGCTGGAGCTGGGCGAGAAAGCCGCGCCCCTCCGCCGTCAGCCCCTCACCCGTACCGCAGCGCTTCGACCGGATCGAGGCGCGCGGCGCGCCACGACGGGTAGATGTCGCCAGGAACGACAGCGTCAGCGCCATGGTCACGACGGCGGTGGTCTCGCCGACATCGATCTCGGCCGGAAGCTTGGAAAGGAAGTACAGCTCGGGCGGAACAGGGCAGTGTTGGTGAGCCAGGACAGGAATTGCCGGATCGATTTGATGTTCGGACAAATGACCAGCCCGACCATGACTCCAGTCAGCGTGCCGACCACGCCGATCGAGGCGCCGGTGATCAGGAATATCCGCATGACCGAGCCCCGCGAAGTGCCCATCGTGCGCAGGATCGCAATGTCGCTGCCCTTGTCCTTTACCAGCATGATCAGGCCGGAGATGATGTTCAGCGCCGCCACCAGCACGATCATGGTGAGGATCAGGAACATTACATTGCGCTCGATCTGGAGCGCGTTGAAGAAGGTCGAATTGCGCTGCCGCCAGTCGACCAGGAATACCGGCCGGCCCGCGGCTTCAGTCACGCTCTTGCGGAAGTCCGCAACCCTGTCGGGACTGGTGGTGAACACCTCGATTGCGGAGACATCGTTGACCCGGTTGAAATAGGCCTGCGCCTCCGGCAGCGGCATGAACACGAACGTCGAGTTGTATTCGGACATGCCGATCTCGAACACCGCGGTGATCTTGTAGGGCTTGACGCGCGGCGTCACGCCCTTCGGCGTCACCGCGCCCTTCGAGACGAGCGTGATGCTGTCGCCGGCATGCAGCGACAACTGATCGGCGAAACGGCGCCCGATCGCGACCCCCTGCCCTTCGTCAAACCTCTCGAGCGTGCCGCCGGTGATGTTTTTCGCGATCGAGGTCAGGTTGTTGAGGTCATCGGCGCGGACGCCGCGCACGAACACGCCGGAGGCATTGAACGGCGAGGATGCCAGCGCCTGGCCGTCGACGACGGGTGCCGCAAGCCTGATGCCCTGCACCTGGCTGATCCGCTCGGCGACATCCTTCCAGTCGGTCAGCGGCGATTTCAGCGGCTGCACCAGGATGTGGCCGTTGAGGCCGAGGAGTACGAGCATAAAAAAAAAAAAAAAAAAAAAAAAAAAAAAAAAAAAAAAAAAAAAAAAAAAAAAAACGAGAATCCGGCGATGACCGAGATGAACCCCTCCTTGCGGCGCGCGCGCAAATAGCGCGCGGACAGCATCCATTCAAAGGCTGCGAAAGGCGCGGTTTGCTCGTGTTCGTTCATGGTCTCATCCATCGCCGGGTAATACCATGATTATGGTTTTTCTTTATCTTCACGGCTCACGCTTGGGCTGGCCAATCGCACCGGCTTCGGGCCGAGCTTGTTTAATGTTTTCCTCACGCTTGGGCTGGCCAATCGCACCGGCTCGGGCCGAGCTTGTTAATGTTCTGCATGAAGGCACGGACCTAGGCTCGAAGGGGTTCGCGGTCATCCAGCTGCGTCGCCGCGCTCGCAAATACGGCACCACAATGTGGACAGCGGCCCGGCATCGCTGCCGGCTCATCGTTGCCGTCGGTCACCGTGAAATTCTGCACGATCGCGATCGACTTCTCGGCGATCACCACGTGCGGCTTGCCATGCTGCTCGCGATGGGCCCGGAGCTGATCGAGGAAGCCGACCGTGATCAGGCCGGAAAACAGCGCCAGCGTCCCGATGCCGATGATCGAGACCACGCCGCCAACGATGCGCCCCGCCGCCGTCATCGGCACGATATCGCCGTAACCGACCGTGGTCAGGGTCTCGATCGCCCACCACATCGCGATCGGGATCGAGGTGAAGACGGCGGGCTGAGCCTCGTTCTCGAGCATGAACATTAGCGAGCCCGCGATGGTCACGGTCAAGAGCAGCACGAACAGCAGCGCCGAGACCGACTGCCGCTCCTCGCGCAGCACGGCAAACAACAGTCCGAAGGTGGTGGAATGCCGCACCAGTTTCAACATCCGCAACAGGCGGAGCAGGCGCAGCACGCGCAAATCGGCCGCGCCGAAGAAACCAATGATGGCCGGCAGCACTGAGACGAGATCAACGAGGGCAAAAAAGCTGCGCATGTAGCGCAGCCGGCCCCACAGGAATCGCAGTAGCGCTCGTCACGGAGATCGACGCAGGCCCAGAGCCTCAGCACATATTCGGTGGCGAAGATGATGGTCGCCGCGTGCTCCAGCAGATCGAGCTCGACGGCAAAATGCCTGCGGATCGGCTCGACGGATTCAAGGATGACGCCCGAGACGTTGACGATGATGAGTAGCGCCAGCGCCGCATCGAACAGCCGCGTCAGGCGGCTGCGCGGCTCTTCGTCCTCGAAGATCGTCGCAAGCTTCCGGCGCAGATCGTTGAAATCGGCCACGCTTTTGTTTCCCCTGTCGGGGAAACTCTAGCTGTACCCTGTGAAGCATTTTTGCGGGTGGAGCGCTTCGGCAAGACCTGCAGCGAAGCCATTGACGATGCTTGCGAATCGGGTCCCGCTAGAAGCGGGCCAGAAGTTCCGCCGGGGCGAGATTCTCGCGCGACCCGTCGGCGCGGCGCTTGAGCTCCACGTTGCCCTCCGCGAGCCCCTTCGGCCCCACCATGATCTGCCAGGGAATGCCGATCAGGTCGCTGGCGGCGAATTTGGCGCCGGCGCGCTGGTCGGTATCGTCGTAGAGCACATCGACGCCCTTCGCGGCGAGCTCCGCATATAGCTTCTCACAGGCCGCATCGACGGCCGCATCGCCTTGCTTCAGGTTGAGGATGACGGCGCGGAACGGCGCCACCGCCTCCGGCCATATGATGCCGGCATCGTCGTGGCAGGCCTCGATGATGGCGCCGACCAGGCGTGAGACGCCGACGCCATAGGAGCCGCCATGGATCGGCACTTCGACACCATCAGGCCCCGCAACCAGCGCCTTCATCGGAATCGGAATATTTGGTGCCGAAGTAGAAAATCTGGCCGACCTCGATGCCGCGGGTGGTCACGCGCTTGTCCGCCGGCACCTCCGCCTCGAAGCGCGCGGCATCATGGACGTCTTCCGTCGCCGCATAGACCGAGGTCCATTGCTTGATGATCGGCGAGAGATCGCTGTCATAGTCGACGTTGGCGTCGGGGACCGGCAGGTCGAGCACGTCGCTGTTGCAAAACACGCCGGACTCGCCGGTCTCCGCCAGCACGATGAACTCGTGGCTGAGATCGCCGCCGATCGGCCCGGTCTCGGCGCGCATCGGGATCGCCTTCAACCCCATCCGCGCGAAGGTGCGCAAGTAGGCCACGAACATCCTGTTGTAGGCGCGCCGCGCCGCTGCCTCGTCGATGTCGAAGGAATAGGCGTCCTTCATCAGGAACTCGCGGCCGCGCATCACGCCGAAACGCGGGCGCTGCTCGTCGCGGAATTTCCACTGGATGTGGTAGAGGTTCAGCGGCAAGCTGCTGTAGGACTGCACATAGGCGCGGAAGATCTCGGTGATCATGTCCTCGTTGGTCGGCCCGTAGAGAAGCTCGCGCTCGTGACGGTCCTTGATGCGCAGCATCTCCGGGCCGTAGGCGTCGTAGCGCCCGCTCTCGCGCCAGAGGTCGGCGAGCTGCAGGGTCGGCATCAGGAGTTCGAGTGCGCCGGCGCGGTCCTGCTCCTCGCGCACGATCTGCTCGATCTTCTTCAGCACGCGAAAGCCAAGCGGCAGCCAGGCATAGATGCCAGCCGCTTCCTGCCGCATCATGCCGGCGCGCAGCATCAGCCGATGCGAAACGATCTCTGCTTCCTTGGGATTCTCCTTCAGGATGGGCAGAAAGAACCGGGACAATCGCATGGCTTTACTCAAGGATTCGAAAATTGGAGACGCAGTGAAAGCGGATTGACGGCCAAAACACAAGACCGGGGTCGAGGAAAAGCCGCTAAGTGCGCTGATTTTCTAGCGTTCTGTTGCAGCTACTCATTGCGTCGCCACGTCGATATCGTCCTCGAGGATGATTTTCTCGAAATCAGTGACCAGCGCGTCGATCCGTAAATGCCAGCGGCCCGGGACGGTGAGCGGCACCTTGGCGACATGCCAGAAGCCGTCGGCGCCCAACGTCCCCTGCCGCTCGATTTCATCGATGCCGCGCTCCGGCAGGCTCAAGGTCAGCGTCGCTTCCTTGGCGTGCAACAACGTGCCGTCGCCATTCATGAGCTGCAGCACGAAATCGTCCGACCCCACCCTGCCCGGCGAGACCAGCACCTGGAACATCGCCTTGTCGCTGTGGATGTGGATTGCGAGTGGTGCGTCCGGGATCAGCGAGCGCGGCGGCGGCGTGAAGCGCCAGCCGGCGACCATCGCCAGGATGCCTAGGGCGAGCGCGCCTTCAATCATGATCGATCGCGACAACGGCTGCGCGGCATTTGCGTCGCGCGCCAGAGCCGGCGTGAAGCGGAAACGGTTGAGCGCGGCCAAGCCGACTAGCCCTGCGACCAGCGCGAGCTTGATCGAGAGGATGACGCCGTATTTGGTCGTAACCAGCGCGGCAAAACTTTCGAGCTGGATGGTCGCGAGCGTGAGGCCCGTGAGCGCCAGGACGGCGACCACCACGACGGCGACGCTGGAAAAACGCTGCAGGACCGGGAGAGGCTTGGCTTTCGGTCGCCGCATGATCGCAACCAGGGGCGCGAACGCGCCGAGCCAGAAGGCAACGCCGACGCCATGAACGAAGACCGCCGGCCGCGTCAGAATTTCTGGCGGTGCCGTCGCGGCATGTCCGCTCGCCGCGAGCGAGAGACCGACTCCTGCGAGCGCCACTGCCGATAACGCACGCGAGCCGGCCGACACATCAACCCGGAAGACGAGCAGGCCCAGAACCAGCGCTGCGATCGCAATCAGCAGCGAAGGCCCGAGGCTGGTATCGATCGCGATTTTCCAGGGAGCTACCGCAAGCACGCCCGCAAGCGGCAGCCCCAATACATCGAGGCCTTGAAGCCCGAGCGAAGCGATTGCGCCCACAATTCCGATGATCAGGGCAGCTGCGATCAGCCTCGAAGCCGCCTTTTCCCGTGCGATCCAGTTAAGAAAAAACGTCCCGCCGATGCCAAGGAACAGCCCGAGATAGAGGCCGATCCGCGACAGCCAGATCAGGCCGTTCACTCCGGCATCGGCGTTTTCCGGCGCCTTGTTGGCGGTGGGCTCGCCGATGGAAAACGTAACCGCCCCTGACACGGGATGGCCGTCCTGCGAGATCACGCGGTAGCTGATGATCTGCGTGCCCCTGGGCAAGTCGGCCGGTAGCGTGACGGTGATTGCCTCGTCCTTCGCCTCGACGGTCGCATCGGACCGCAGCTTGCCCGCGGCATCGATCAGATTGACTGCGCCGGCGGTCACGCTTTCGTTGAAGCGCAACTGAACCGTCTTCGGCGGCTGCGTCAGCACCGTGCCGTCACGCGGCTCGGCGAAAGCAAGCGAGGCGTGCGCCGAGGCCTCGCCGGCAAAGCAGATCAGCAACAGTAGCGCCGCGAGAAAGCGCATCAGGGTGTCGTCAGTTTCACGCCGGGTGCGGGCCACTTGCCTTCATGCGAATGGGTAGCGCCATCCGGCGCAGTCTCGATCCAGCGGCTCACGCCCTGCTCGCATTCCTGCACCACGGGGAAATAGAGCGTGGTGTTCGGCTTGAGACCGCTTGTAAGGTAGGTCGCGATCACGAACTCCTGGCGCGTCTTGTCGGGCAGCTTGCCGCCGCTCCAGTCGACCTCCTTGATGCCTTCGGAAACCCTGGCGCCCTGGTAGTCATACTCGGCACCGTATTTGCCCCTGACGGTCTCGACATTCCAGCCGGCGACAGGCGTGGCTTCGGTCGCAATCACGCCTTCGGGAATCTGTACGCGCAGCTTGATCGTCGGCGAACCCGCGCAGCCATGCGGGACGACGAAGACGGCCTTGTATTCCGCGCCAACAGCGGCCTGCTTGCCTTCCAGCAACACATGTGCGCTCGCAGATGTTGCCGCAAGCAACGCGGCAATCGGGAGTGAGAAGCGGATCATCATCGCGGCCTCACATCTTCATGCCCTTGTCCATCTTCTTCATCTCCATGCCGCCGCCCGGCGCCGGCGCGCCGACGCCCTGCACGTCGAGGGTGACCGCGACCTTGCCGGCCTTCTCGAACTGCAAGGTCAGCGGCAGCTTGTCGCCTTGCTTCAGCGGGGCCTTCAGATCCATCATCATCAGATGATAGCCGCCCGGCGCGAGTTTGACGGTCTTGCCGGGATCGATGGTGAGGCCGCCCTTGACCGGGCGCATCTTCATGACGCCGTCATTCATCGCCATCTCGTGCACCTCGATCTTGCCGGCACCATCGGCGGACGCGCCGATCAGCTTGTCGGGCGCGCTCCCCTTGTTCTCGATGGTGAGAAACCCGCCGCCGGTCTTGGCGCCGCCCGGGGTGGCGCGGGTCCAGGCT
This sequence comes from uncultured Alphaproteobacteria bacterium, assembly GCA_963739755.1. Lineage (GTDB taxonomy): Bacteria > Pseudomonadota > Alphaproteobacteria > Rhizobiales > Xanthobacteraceae > Bradyrhizobium. The sequence continues at coordinate 6,582 of CAVUCB010000042.1, forward strand.
TGGCTGATCACGAGGTCGCCGGCCTTGACGTCCTCGGCGCGCACAGATGTGGCGAACAGGACCGTGGCAATAGCGAGGAAAGTTGCGGTGCGCTGGAATGAAATCATGGATGTTTCCTTTCTCTTCTTGTGCGGTGCCAGCTTCATTTGGTTGACGTGGCCTGCTCGTCGGACCATTTCTCGAGGGCTGCGATCTCTGCCGATCCCTCAATCGTCGTGATCTCGCCATCGCGCGAAATCAGCATAGTGCGCGGAATGTCACCCTGCCAGGCGGGATCGATTTCGAACCGCAGCCGCTCCGCAAAGCCGTCGCTGAAAATCCAGTTCTCGGCAGACGACAGGCCGGCATTTTGCAGCATCGATTTTGTCGAAGGCTCCAAATTGGGAACGAGATCGGCGCTGATGGTGACAATGTCGATCTTGGGGTGCTGCTTCATGAACTCACCGAGCTCTGGCAATTCGACCTTGCAAGGCCCACACGTCACTCCCCAGAAATGCACCAGCGTCGGATGACCCGCGTGCGAATGCAGGAGCTGCTGCCAGCTTCCGCGCTCGAACGGCTTAAGCGATCCCTCCGAAGCGGGCGCCGTCGGAAGGAACGCTACAACGAGAATGGCAACAAGTATCAGGCGCTTCATGGTTCGCCCTCGATGGGTTGCAGGCGATAGCCGTCAGCTTTTGTCATCCAGGACAAGTAATATTGCCGGCCGTCCGATACCAACAGCGGATGATCCGACGAGTCCGTCGTGCTGGAGAGCGTCCTAGGCCGGGACCAAGTCTTTCCGTCATCGCCGGACATCATGAGTTTGACGGAAGTCTTCTCTCCATCAAATTCCTTCCAGGCGATCGCTGTTCCCTGCGGTCCGGCGATGACGTAGGGGCGCGTTGGAGCCTTGTCGACTTGCCCAATCGGCATCGGATCCGAGAAGGTTTTGCCGCCGTCCCGTGACTGCGCATAGAACAAGCCCTTGCGAACCTTGCCGTTGGTGTACCATGTGACGTGGTACGTTCCTGACGGCGCGATCGACAGGCTCGGCCCGTGATGAGGACAGGCCGCAATCTGCCAGTCGTCGTTACTGACCCGATGCAGCTCCCCTGGCGTTTTCAAATCGGCGAACGTCACGATGGCGTGGTCCCTGACGCCTCCCTCGAAGATGTCTCGGAACACGATCACGGGATGGCCGGCTTGGTCGAAGGCGAGCCCGAGTTGGCAACACTCGCAAGTGTTGTCGAACGCCATTTGAGCCTGAGAATAAGTAGCCCCGCCGTCCTTCGACGTCGCGAAGAATAGCCCGGCGCCATCATACTTCTGGCCGCTCTGTTGCGCCGGAACGCGATTGCGCTTGTCGAGCCATGCCGCAAACACGGTGCCATCCGCATCGATCGCAAGCGCCTCGAAGCGTTGGCTTTCGGCGTTGTCGGTGATGGGTTGCGGTGGGGCAAATGTTTTCCCCCCATCCGCCGACCGCGAGTAGAGCACCTGGCCGTTGAACGCCTTGTCCTTGAAGATGGAAAACGCCACGGCAATGTTGCCGCTGCGATCAAGCGCTATCTTTGGACGGGCATCCGGCCCCCAATCCAGATTGAGTTGCCCCTGGGTGACCTGAACCGGGGTCGAGAAAGTCCGGCCAGCGTCCCTTGAACTTGCGACGGAAACCTGCCCTCCCGCCATCCAAACTAGCCACAACGTCCCATCCTGGGCAAACGCGGTCGTAACCTTGCTGGCGCAACGTAGCTCTGTCGTCTCACAAGCCGCCTCGGAGGCAGCGTGATTGTGGTTCATCTGGGCCCGGGCGCTCCCCTGGCAGAGCGTCAAGGCCATCGCGAGGATCAATAGTCGATGCATCATGATCGGTTCCTTAATATCCGGTCACCGGAAAGCGATCTTCATTCCGGCGACGAAGGCGCGCGGCGAGCCCGCATAGATCGATCCGGTCTGAGTCGCGGCGAGCACGATGCCGGGATTCTGGATACCGGCCGCTGTCACCGTGTTCGCGATGTTGTTGGCGGAGGCGACATAGGTCTTGTCGAAGACGTTGCGGACCTCGAAGAACAGGGTGAGTTGCCGGAAATAGTCCGACACGAGATCAGTCTTGTAGTGCAGGTTGACGTTGACCAGGTCATAGCCGGGTGCCTTCAGGAAATTAGCGTTGTCCATGTAGAAGGAGTCCTTCCACACTAGCTCGACAAAGGCGCCAAGCCCGGTCAATGGTCCGTGAAGCTCGTCGTAACCGAGCCGCGCCGTCAGCTCGTTCGGCGAGATACCGGGGATCTTGTTTCCCACCCGGTTGAAGCTGAACCCGCTGATGCTTTCGATATAGTCGGTGTAGAACTCATCGAGATAGGTATAGGCCGCCGTAAACTGCCAACCCTCGTAAAAGCGCCAGAGCGCGGCGAGTTCTACGCCGCGGTGTTCCGAACCCGGGGCGTTGAAAGTGTAGGTGACGCCGGCAATCGGCGTCGCCTGTGTCACCAGTTCGTTGTTGAAGAACTCGTAGAAGGCCGTCGCGCTTACCTTGACGGCATTATTCGGGGTCCAGTCGGCACCGAGATCGTAGCCCAGATTGGTCTGCGTCTTCAGCGAGGTGTTGTTGCCCGGCAGGCCGCTGGGCAGCACGAAAAGATTGCTGACTTGCGGCGTGCCATAGCCGGTCGCCACACGCGCGCGCCACTGCCATTCATTGTCTGGCTTGTAGACCAGCGCCAGTTCGGGCGCGGTATTGCGGAACTGCGGCGCGGCGGTCGTGACGGTGGGGACGACGACGAACGGATTGTTGACTGCTGGATAGCCAAAGGCGGTATTGACGCCGTTCAGATTCGTCGTTTCCCAGCCAATGCCGGCGATCGCGGTCACCGAGGGAACGAGCTTGAGCTCCTCCCGCGCGCGCACGCCGTAGTTGGTCGTCGACTGGAACTGGCTACTTTGCAACAGGCCGAGCGCGGCGTTGCCTCCCGGCATTACGTTGCGCGTGTCGCTGGTCGTCGTCAGCGTATTGTACCAACCGCCGACAAATGTCGTGGAATCCATCCCGAACAATTCGCCGCGCTTGGTCACGTCGCTCATGTAGTTGTAGGACGGAAAATCGCCGATCGCGCTGGTCGCGCCGGTGGGCTGGTTGATGTTGCGATCGTCGAACACGAACTGGTTACGCCAGGTGGTCGTGTTGTCGAAATCGTGCTCCCAGCGCCCGCCGACGATGGTTCGGCGGTCGTCGCGACCAAAACCCGCCACGAGCGCCGTCTCCGGTGTCTTGGCTCCGTTGAAGCCATTGATGAAGAGCGACTGTGTTCCGCAGCCGAGCGTGCCGGGCACTTCGCAGCCAGACTGGAACGGGTTCTGGAAGTACTGGTTGAGCGAGAGCCTTACCGGCAGCCGAGTAAACAGGTCATTGTTGATCAGCTTGAACGTCAACCGATCGTCCGGCGTGGCCTTCAAGGTCGCGAGGAAGTTCACCGTCTGGGTGTTGAACCAGCTGTTCTGGATAAAACCGTCGCCGCGCGCGTCGCTCGCAAACAGCGAGGCCTCGAAATTGCCGACCTTCTGGCCGTAGGTCATATAATTGTTGAGATAACCGAAGCTTCCGCCTTCGATGCCATATTCGGCCCCGTTGATAGTGCCGCCCGGCCGCGTGCGGAAGTTCAGCGCGCCGCCGGTCGCGTAGTTGCCATAGAGCGCCGACGATGGACCCCTGATGACATCGATCGCGCCATAGGCGCGCGGATCGATCAGGTCGCTGCGTGAAAGACCGTCGGGCTGGGTGACCGGGAAACCGTCATCGAAGATTACCAGGTTGCGAATGCCAAAGCCGTTGCGCGCGTTGGAACCGCGTATGGAAATGCCGATATCCCGGGGGCCGTTGCCCTGCTTGATCGAGACGCCCGGACTATCGCGCAAGACATCGGCAACCGAGAACGCAGGTCTTTCTTCGTATTGGCTTCGGTCGATCGTCGTCGCCGTCTGACCGGCCGGCGCCTGGTTCAGACTGTCACGCGCCGCCGTTGGAGTGATATTCGGCGCCGCAGCGGTCGTGACGGCAGCAGGACGCGCCGCCACCGGTTTCGCTGGTCGCCGAGCCGCGGCCGTGCGGTTTCCCGGCTTGGCGGCGGCGGGCTTGGCGCGGACCGCTGCGGGCGCCTCCACCGTAACGGGCGGCAGCGTCTCGCCGCCTTGAGCGACGGCCATCCTTGCGGGCGCGACCAGCGCCAGCGCCATCGCAACAGCGCTTGTGCCGCAAAGGGCATGAACACGGGACATTCCTGAAAATACCTTCCTGGTGACGACGTTCGAAACGTCCGCCGCTAAACGAGCACCCGCCCACGCGACCTAAGCCGCGTCGGCTGGTTCAAGCTGGATCAGGAAAGAAAAGGCGGTGCGCGGGCCTTCGCGTTCGAACCGATGCGCGTACCCGAAAAATCCGGCGCCTGGTCGTGCCAGATGACGAGCGCCGAAGCGCGATAGAAATTGGCCGGCGAAGCCTGCTTCGGCGTATCGACGGAGGCGCTCGCACTGGCCAGGCAGCAGATCGAGCAGGCACTGCCGTGCTCGCGATGCTGGCCGTTCTGATCGTCGGGCTGGCCTGCTGTACCAGAGGTGTCGTGGCAGATTGCAGCCGCGCCCAGCGGGTCGGAGGCGGCAACCGCGGCGGCCCAGCACGCGGCGATCGGCGCAAAAACCTGCACCATCAGCGCGATCAGGACGATCGGAAGAAATTTTTGTAAGTGCCGCCGCATCGGTCGGAATCGTCCGCCTTGGTGGGGAACCACGTAATCACCGACCTGGACCCGAGTCGAGATCATCGGAGCCACAGCTCGACCACGAATTGGCGGAAATGACCAAATTTCTTTGAACTGCGGGCCTGAAATATCCGTCCGTTTAGGGGGTTCCTGCCCGCCCAAAGGCAGGCAGGACGACCTACCATATTACCTTAACGTAAACGTGTGCATGCGGCCCGCAGTTCAAGATGGGCAATTTCCAATCATTTCCTAAATTGCATGAACTTTGAACATTCGTTGCTGAAAATGGTGACAAGAGCAAAAAGATAGTCTACGAATTCGGCCTCAGGCTCGCCGCAAGGTCAAAGTCTGGTGGTCCAAGTCTCGGGAGGAGCCCTGACGCGCACAAGCAGCGTCAACCCGCCAATCAACACCAAATCCGAATTTGCGGGAAAACAGGGTCGACACAATTTTTGGAGCAGGGCTTGGCGCCCTGCTCTTTTTTTATTGAGACCGATCATTCACGATCGCAAATCATGTCATCGGCAAATCCGATTGAATTGAGCTTCGAGCGCGCCGCCGCGCGCTGCGAGGACCTTACGCCGCTGGTCTACGCGCGCTTGCACCGCGAGCACCCGGAGACGCGCGCGATGTTTCGCGCCGAGGGCAGCGAGTTGGTCAAAGGCTCGATGCTATCGATGACGATCGAATTCGATCCTGGATTTCGCCGGCGAGCGCAGCGGCAAATTCCGCATGATCGAATGCGAGGTGTCCTCGCACGACGCCTACGGCACGCCGCGCGATCTGTTCGTCGCGTTCTTCGGCGCGATCGCCGCGACCTTGCGCGAGCTGCTCGGCGCCGACTGGTCGGCCGAGATCGATACGGCGTGGAAGAAATTATTGACCGAGATTGAAGCCGTTGTCGCGCAAGGCGACGCCTGACGCCGCTCTTCCGTCCTTCGCTCTGCAACATGGCGGCAGCCCGTAGCGGGAACATTCCGATTGTGAGACACTGCCTTTCATCCGCGGCGCGAGCAACGACGCCGGCGGCGACAAATAGCAACAAGGGAGTGAGCGATGTCCGGGAATGACAAATCAACCACCAGGCGCGACCTTCTCCAGGCGGTGGCGACCGCCGGCGCCGCAAGTGCCCTGCTCGGTGGATTGGGCATGAGCACAGCGGCGCTTGCGGCAGAGGTGGGACGTTCGGAAAAGCCGCTAAAAGCCGCCTTCTCCAACGCCGGCCTGCAGGCCACCTGGTGCGCCCAGGGCAAGCAAGCCGCCGAATGGTGGGGCAAGCTGTTCAATGTCGAGGTGACCTGGTTCGACGGCCAGCTCGACGCCGTCAAGCAGCGCGCCGCCATCGACAACATGGCCTCGCAGAAGTGGGACTTTGTCGCGATCCAGGCGTTCGGCATCGGCACGCTGACCCAGCCCGTGCAGAAGATGATCGACGGTGGCACCCCGGTGATCGACATGGACACGCTGATCGCGCCGCTCGATCAGATCAATGTTCACTCCTTCCTCGCTCCCGACAATGAGTTCATGGGCGCCTCGGTGACCCAGGCCCTCGTCAATGCGCTGAACGGCAAGGGCAAGGTGATCATGACGCAGGGCGCGCTCGGCCATACCGGTGCGCAGGGCCGCGCCAAGGGCTTTAACTCGGTCATCAAGCAATATCCTGGTATCGAGGTGCTCGACACCCAGCCGGCGGATTGGGACGTCTCCAAGACCGCGCGGCTGTGGGAGACCTATCTCACCAAATACCCGCAAATCGATGCCGCGTTCTTCCACAATGACGACATGGCGCTTGCCGCCTCCAACATCATGAAGGCGCATAACCGCACCAACATCCTGATCGGCGGGGTCGATGCCATGCCGCCGGCGATCCAGGCCGTCAGCGAAGGCCGAATGTTCGCAACCGTCCGCAACCCCTCCTGCCGCATCCATGGCGGCTCCATTGTCGCAGGCGTCGCGGCCGTGGTCGCCGGCGAAAAGAGCGGACAGGGCATTCCGAAGAGCGTCGTCACCGACGGTCCGGTGGTGACCAAGGCCAATGCGGCGGGCATGCAGTGGATGGAGGATCATTTCCTGATCTGAGCCGGCCATGGCGGAAGGCTCCTCCCCCCTCCTCGAACTAAAGGGGATCGGCAAGACCTTTGGCGGCGTCGAGGCGCTGCGCGGGGTCGACTTCGCGCTTCTCCCCGGCGAGATCCATGGTCTCGTCGGCGAGAACGGCGCGGGCAAAAGCACGCTGATGAAGATCATCGCGGGCGTGCATCCGGAGTTTTCCGGCCGCTTCCTGCTGGACGGACAGGAGACCCGCTTCCGGTCGGCGCGCGACGCGCGTGCCGCTGGCATTGCCATGGTGCATCAGGAGCTCAGCGTCGCGCCTGATCTCACGGTGGCCGAGAATGTGTTTCTCGGCAACCAGCCGACCAACCGCCTCGGCCTCGTGCAATGGCGGCGCATGGCGCGCGAGGCCGGCGAGCAGCTCGCGCGCTTCGGCATTAATGTCGATCCGCTCTCCCGGCTCGGCGACCTGCCGATCGGCTTGCAGCAATTGATCGAGATCGCGCGTGTCCTGTTTTCCGGCGCCCGCATCATCATCCTGGATGAGCCGACGTCCGCCCTTTCACCGCCGGAGGTCGAGCGGCTGTTTGCGACCTTGCGGCGACTCCGCGACGAAGGCACCGCAATCGTCTTCATCTCGCACTTCATCGAGGACATCCTGCGCGTCTCCGACATCGTGACGGTCTTCCGCAATGGCCGAAAGGTTGCCGAGACGGCGGCCGCGTCGACGACCAAGGGCGCGCTGATCGAAGCCATGATCGGCCGCGGCGGCGAGGCCCTGGAGCACAGCTATACCGACGACCTTACGCTTCCGCCACCCAACGCCGGATCGGTGGTTCTGAAGGTCGAGCGGCTCGCGCTCGCCCGCAGCCTGCAAGACGTCTCGTTCGAGGCTCGTTCCGGCGAGGTGCTGGGCATCTATGGATTCATGGGCTGCGGTCAGCAGGAGCTGTCGCGAATCCTGTTCGGCAAGCTGAAGCCAGACGGCGGAACGCTCGTAATGGACGGTACCAGAAAAGCGTTCTCGAGCACTTCTGCCGCACGGCGCGCGGGCATCGCCCTGGTGCCGGAGAGCCGGCGCGCCATGCTGTTCCACCAGGAGCCGGTCTACAAGAACATCTCGATCAGCATCCTCGAGCGAATTTCAGCGCTGCTGCTCAAGCCCGTTAGAGAGCGGGAAATCGCGAAGCGGCAGATCGAGCAATTGCAGATCAGGCCGCCGGTCGTCGGCCTCGACCTCGGCATGCTCTCGGGCGGCAACCAGCAGAAAGTGGCGCTGGCGAAATGGCTGACCTATCCGCCGCGGCTTCTGGTGCTGTGCGAGCCGACCCGCGGCATGGATGTTGGCGCCAAGAACGACGTTATCAACATCGTCCGAGACCTCCGCGAGAAGGGGCTGGCGATCATCGTATTATCGACAGAGCCGGAGACGGTGCTGTCTTTGGCCGATCGCATCCTCGTGCTCAAGCGTGGCGCGGTGGTGCGCGAGTTCGCCAATGAGGTGGTGGGCAAGGACCGCCTGCTGGAAGCGGCGTGACGGAGAAGCGTGATGGCGAGCAGTGAAACAGTTCCGGCGGATCGCAAGCCACGCGGCCTCGCTCCATTCCTGCGCTCCCAGATGCGCAATATCGCGCCATTCCTGACCCTGATCCTGCTATTTGCCTTCTTCGCCGTCGCAAGCCCGTCCTTTGCCACCATCGATAACATCGGCAACATCCTGACCCAGGTGTCGGTGACGGGCGTCATCGCGGTCGGGCTGACCTTTGTCATCCTCTGCGCCGAGATCGACCTTTCGATCGCCAGCATCGCCAATGTCACGGGCATCGCGGTCGCCTATTTCACCCTGCAGGAATCCTATGTGAACATTGCCAACATCCCGATGCCGGGATGGGCCGCGATCCTGCTGGCGCTGCTGCTCTGCGCCCTGCTCGGCGTTGTCAATGCGCTCGGGCTGACGCTGATCGGCATCCCCTCCTTCATCATGACGCTCGCCATGATGCAGATCGCGGCCGGCATCTCGGCGCTGCTGGTGCGGGGCCAGATCGCCTACAAGGTGCCGCCGCTGATCTCGACACTTGGATCAGGCTCGATCGGCGGCATTCCCTGGATCGTCATTGTCGCGGCCGTGATGCTGCTCGCGGGCCATCTCGTGCTGACTTACACACGGTTCGGCCGCTATGTGTACATGGTCGGCGGAAACCGCGAGGCTGCGGAATATTCAGGCCTCAACGTCAATTTGATCCTCGGCAGCGTCATGGTGATCGCGGCGGTCTGCGCCGGGATCGGCGGTATGCTCGGCGTCGCCCATTTCGGCAGCGCCCAGCAGAACGAGTTCGACACCTATCTGCTCGACTCCATCGCCGCCGTCGTGGTCGGCGGCACCAGCCTGTTCGGCGGCCGCGGCGGCATCGGCAACACCATTGTCGGCCTGTTCGTATTGGGCGTGCTCAACAACGGGCTCGACCATGTCAATATCGACAGTTTCCTGAAGATATTGATCCGCGGCCTCATCCTGCTCGCCGCGCTCGTGATCAATGTCTATGCGCAGCGGTTGCGGGCCAAGGCCGCCGATTAGACCTTACCGGGCGAAGTCCGGCTGCCAGTCGCGCACCTCGCGGGCGGCCCTGGTCACGGCACTTATGGTCGGGAACGAGCCGGTATTCACCAGCATGTCGCGTGCAAGCCTGAGGCTCCTCGCCTCGCATGTGGCACGAAGCTTCTCATCCTCGATCAATTCGAAATCGATGTTGTGCGCGAGCCCCAGGATACGGCGAATGGTCTTTGCCGCGGCAAAGCTGACTGTGTCCGCGAACAGCCTGCGCCATGTAGACCTGCCGTTCGGCCTCCAGTCGCTGCGCGCCGGCGTGACCAACAAACAACGTCGCTGGATAGGCATCGCCCTTGGCGTCGCTGCGCCAAAGCTCGAGGAATTTTCGCGCGAACTCCGTCCAGACCTGCTCAATGGCCTGCAGCACCCAGGCCTCGAAGGCGCGCCGCTCGGCGAGCGTTCATGGCCGGGCGAAGCCAGATAGCTCATCAGGAGATTGCCAATCACCGCGCCGATATCGAATCCCATCGGACCATGGAAAGCGAACTCAGGGTCGATCACCCGCGTTTCGCGCTCGGTCACCATGATCGAGCCGGTGTGAAGATCGCCATGGATCAGGGCTTCCGGCGAGCCCAGGAATTTCAGCTTGAGACGGGAGATCGCGACATGCGCCTCGAGGTCCTCGCGGAAGCTTGCCGCCGTAGCGTCGAGCCAGGGCGACGTCCAGCGATTCTGCTCGGCGACACGGTAGGGATCGGTGAAAATCAGATCTTCCGTGATCTTGCACAGCGCATGATTGCCGGCGAAGGCCGCGACGCCCTCCTTCTTTTCCGCCGCCGGCAAAGCGAGATCGGAGCTGAAGAACAGCGTCCGCGCCAGGAAGGTCGTGATGTCCTCGACAAAGCGCGGATACGTGGTCCCGGCCACCAGCCCCTTGCGCATGATGATATGGGGTTCGAGCAGTTCCATGACGACCAGCGCCAGCGCCTCATTGTGAAGGAGGACGGCCGGAACCAGCCCGGGCGCGAGCTGGGCCTGATGCGTCAGCGCCAGATATTCGTAGTGCGAACGCGACAGCGGTAGCGGCCAGCTCTCGCCGACCAGGCGCACATAGGGCAGCGCCTGCTTGGCGGCGACGCCGCCGTTCGGCCCCTTGATAATGAAGACCAGGTTGAGATTGCCGTCGCCGACCTCGCTGATGGTCCAGTCCGCCACCTGCCCTCCAAGCCGCGCCGCGACATCAGGGAGATCGGACAGATATTCGCGGAGATCGGGTTCCTTCAGGATCCGATATTGATGAGATCGGAGATCGCCGGTCGCTCGATGCTGTGACGTCATGGGACCATGTCCGGGACAGCTAGAAATCTTCACGCTCGAGGAAATTGTTGCCGACATTGGCCTTGTGCTTGATCGGATCGTAGTCGCAATAGATGCCGTCGGCGACCAGCGTGTAGCTCGAACTCACCGTGAATTTGTCGAGCTTGACCGAATTCAGGCCCACGATCGAGGTGTTGGTGCCGCCATTCCATTTGAACGGCGTCGAGCTCTGCGTCTTTTCGCAGGCAGCGACCGCTTCGGCAAAGACATAGCTCTCGGCGAAGGATTTTAGCGTGCGGACCTGCACGGCAAGCTTCCAGTCGGTGTAGAAGGCAGCGCCAAGGCCTGCGATGATCAACACCAGGAACCCAATTACGATTCGCTCAAACATGGTCATGGTCGTCTCCCGAGCGGCCAGCGCTAGAACGGCATCCCCATCAGCTTCGACAGCCTTTCGATGGAGAGATAGCCGGCATTATAGGCGAGCATGGCAAGGCCGAAAATCACCGCCGAAATGACCGTGGTCCAGATCAACTTGCGGCCCATCCGGGTTGCAATCGGCGCGCCGGGATCGGTGCCGGGTGCGCCGACGCCGTCCTCGTGCTGGCTGCGCACGCCGAATGGCAGCGTCAGGAACAGCACGACCCACCACAGCACGAAGTAGATCGCGAACGCGGTTGAGATGGTGTAGGCCATCTTTCAGCTCTGTTCGATTTCGACCAGCGCGCCGGAAAAATCCTTCGGGTGCAGAAACAGCACCGGCTTGCCATGCGCGCCGATCTTCGGCATGCCGTCGCCGAGCACCCGCGCGCCTTCCTTGATCAGCGTATCGCGCGAGGCGATGATGTCGGCGACTTCATAGCAGACGTGATGAATGCCGCCGTCGGCATTCCGCTCCAGGAATTTCGCGATCGGCGACGCCTCGCCGAGCGGCTGGATGAATTCGATCTTGGTGTTCGGCAATGTCACGAACACGGTGATGACGCCGTGCTCGGGCAGCGGCACGGCTTCCGAAATCTGCGCGCCGAAGGCCGCGCCGTAGATCTTGGCAGCCTTCTCGGCATCCTTGACGGCGATGGCGACATGATTGAGCCGGCCCAGCATCGCTCCCTCCACTTCTGTTTTGCGCCTGTCCGAGGTTCCACTTTGCGACACGCACTACACTTCGAGCACATGAACGAGGCAGAGCGGCTTCTTGCCCCACTGCTCGTTCAGTGCTGACCGCACCGCCCGCCGCACCGATTCCGCGAGCGCATCCGGATCGCGCCGCCGCGCCCGCGGCAGGCCTTCGACCGTCGAGACCACGACATCGAACACGATGTCGTCGAGTTCCTCGCCGGCCTTATTCTTCTCGGGGATGCCGACAAGATCAACCTCCGGATCGTCGACCAATTCGCCCTTTTCGGTCATGGCGATCGCGACAAAGACACAGCCGGCAAAGGCCATCCGCCGCCGCTCGACCACGGCGCGCGATTTGGCGTCCTCCAGGATAGTGCCGTCCTTGTAGAGCCGTCCCGCCGGCAATTCGTCGATGATGCCGGGATCTCCGGGCCCGAGCTTGACCAGGTCGCCATTGCGGCAGGTCAGCACCTTCGGCACGCCGGCGGCGCGCGCGAGCCGCGCATGTTCCGACAAGTGCAGCGCCTCGCCATGCACGGGGATCAGGAGCTGCGGCCGTACCCAGGAGATCATGTCGCGCAGCTCATCGCGGCGGGGATGGCCGGACACATGCACCAGATGCGTGCGATCGGTGATGACCTCGACGCCCTGCGCCACCAGGCCGTTGATGATGGCGCCGACCGCCTTCTCGTTGCCGGGAATGGTGCGCGAGGAGAAGATCACGCTGTCGCCCTTGTTCAAGCGTGACCTGCGGATGGTCGTTGCTAGCGATCCGTGCCAGCGCCGCGCGCGGCTCGCCCTGGCTGCCGGTGCACAGCGCCAGCACCTTGTCCGGTGGGAAATGGCCGTAGAGATCGGTGCCGCGGAAATTCTGCACGCCGTCGAGATAGCCGGTCTCGCGCGCCACCTGCACCACGCGCTCCATGGCGCGGCCGACCACGACGACCTCGCGATCGGCGGCTTTCGCGGCGTCCGCGACTGCCTTGATGCGCGCGACGTTGGAGGCAAAGGTCGTCACCGCGACGCGGCCCTTGGCGGACTTCACGAGCTCCGTGATGGTCTTGGCGACCTCGGCCTCCGAGGGCGAGCGCCCGTCGCGCACCGCGTTGGTGGAATCGCCGACCAATGCCAGCACGCCGGCATCGCCCAGTTCGCGCAGCCGCCGCTCGTCGGTGGGGAGCCCGATGATCGGGGTCGGATCGATCTTCCAGTCGCCGGTATGCAGGACGGTGCCGATCTCGGTGTGGATCGCCAGCGCATGCGATTCCGGAATTGAATGGGCAACCGGAATGAACTCGACACTGAACGGACCGATGTCGACCCGGCCACCCGACGGCACCACCGTGACCGGGATTTTCGGCGGCTCACGCTCGGCCTCGCATTTGGCCTCGAACAGCGCTGCGCTGAACTTGGTCGCATAGATCGGGCACTTCAGCCGGGGCCAGAGATCGAGGATGGCGCCGAAATGGTCTTCGTGGGCGTGCGTCAGCACCAGCCCAACAAGGTTCTTCCGTTCTTTTTCGAGAAAGCTGATATCCGGCATGATCAGGTCGATACCCGGCAGATGCTCCTCGTCGCCGAAGGAGACGCCGAGGTCGACCGCGAGCCAGGAACGCTGCTGGCCCTTGCCGAGGCCGTAGATCGACAGGTTCATGCCGATCTCGCCGACGCCGCCAAGCGGCGCAAAGGTCAATTCGTCCGGGCGTGCCATCAGGTCGCTCTTTTTAAGCCAGGCTGTGCGGAGGCGGCCTCGCCGAAATAGACGTCGCCCGCCGTGATCGGCACCAATTGCCCTGCCTGTGTGCGGACGATCATGCAGCCCTGCTCGTCGATAGTGTCGAAGGTGCCTTCGATGATCGCGCCCGCCGACTTGATCGCGACCGCCTGCCCGAGGCCGGCGGCGCGATCCAGCCAGGCTTTTCGGATCGCCTCAAAGCCGCGGCCATTGTCCCAGATACCACGAAACTCCGCCCAGCCGTCGGAGAGCGCGGCAAACAGTTCCTCGGCCCCGACATCGATGCCAAGCGCCCGCAATGAGGTCGCAGGTGTCGGCGTGTCATCGGGGGCGGCCACGACATTGGTGCCGATGCCGACCACGACCGCGAGGCTGTTACCCACCGCTTCGGCCTCCAGCAGAATGCCGGCAAGCTTCCGGCGTCCGGCCAGCACGTCGTTGGGCCATTTCAGCGAGAAATTCAGGCCGGCCGCTCCGGCCCGCATCGCCGCCTCGACACTGACCTTGCGGAGTGCGGCTTCCAGCGCGAGCCCTGCGGCAAAGCCAAGCGTGGCCGCAACCGCGGGCGCAACATCCATCACTTCCAGGATGCTGCTCGCGAGATTGCCGCGCGGCGCGACCCAGGGCCGGAAACGCCGTCCGCGGCCGGCGGTCTGCTCCGAGGTCACGAACCAGACCGGCCCGCGCTCACTATCGCGGGCGCAAGTCATGGCTTCGGCGTTGGTCGAACCGATCTGGTCGAAGGCCTGAAGCCGGTAACCGGCGGATGCGGCGCGCGGACCGAGCGTGAATGTCATCTAGAATAGCGACTTGGCCGCTGCCGTCGCAACGCCGACCAGCGGACCCGGATAGGCGAAGAACAGGATGTTGAAGAGACCGGTGACTGCCAGCACCGCGCTCAGTTCCACACGCATCGGATCGAGCTTGGCGAGCGGATCGTCGAAATACATCACCTTGATGATGCTGAGATAGTAGAACGCGCCCACGACGCTGGTCAGCACGCCGATGACGGCGAGCGTGAACAGATCGGCCTTGATCGCCGCAACGAATACGTACCATTTGGCGAAGAAGCCCGCGAGCGGCGGGACACCAGCGAGCGAGAACAGGAACATCGCGAAGAAGAAGGCGAGCAGCGGGTTCGTGCGCGAGAGACCCGCGAAATCGCTGATCTGCTCGACCGCCTGGCCGTTACGCTTCATTGCAATAATGATGGCAAAGGAGCCGAGCGTCATCGCCACATAGATCGCCATATACACCAGCACGCCCTGCGCGCCCTCGGCGGTGCCGGCGGCAAGTCCGACCAGCGCAAAGCCCATATGGCCGATCGAGGAATAGGCCATCAGTCGCTTGATGTTTTTTTGACCGATCGCCGCGAAGGCGCCGAGCCCCATCGAGGCGATCGACACGAAGACGACGATCTGCTGCCATTCGGTGGTGATGCCGGGGAAGGCCGTCATCGTAGCGCGTACAAACACGGCCATCGCCGCCACCTTCGGCGCGGAAGCGAAGAACGCCGTTACGGGCGTCGGCGCGCCCTCATAGACGTCGGGCGTCCACATGTGGAACGGCACCGCGGAGACCTTGAAGCAGAGGCCAGCGAGCAGGAAGACGATGCCGAACACAATGCCGATGCTGCCGGTCTTGGCGGCCGCCGCGATGCCGGCGAAGCTGACCGTGCCGGTGAAGCCGTAGATCAGCGAGGCGCCATAGAGCAGCATGCCCGAAGACAGCGCGCCCAGAACGAAATATTTCAAGCCGGCTTCGGTCGATTTCGCGTTATCGCGGTTGCTGGCTGCGACCACATAGAGTGCGAGCGACATCAGCTCGAGCCCAAGATAGAGCGCGATCAGGTCGCCGGCCGAGATCAGCACCATCATGCCAAGCGTCGAAAGCAGCACCAGGATCGAATATTCGAAGATGCGCCGCGACGGATCGGACAGGAATTCCGCCGACAATATCAGCGTCGCGACCGAGCCGATCAGCGCCACGATCTTCAGGAAGCGGGCGAAGTCGTCGACGATGAAGCTGCCGCCGAAGGTCGTGAGCTTGCCGCCTGGCAGCATCAGCTCGATCACGCCGGTTGCGACCAAAAGGCAAACGGCGAGCCCGGTGACCAGCGAAGTCGCGTCCTGCCCGCGATAGGCTCCTAGCATCAACAGCACCATGGCGCCGACCGCGAGCACCAGCTCGGGCACGACCGGCAGCAGTTGATAACCCGCGGTCTCAAAACTCATGGGTGGTGCCTCAATGCATCAGCGCGGTGGCCTTCACGGCCGTCACCGCTGTGGTGTAATTGTTGACGAGTTGCTGCACCGAGGCCGCCGACATGTCCAGCACCGGCTTCGGATAGACGCCGAAGAAGATCGACAGCGCCACCAGCGGGAACAGCGTCAGGCATTCGCGGAAGGTCAGGTCCTTGATCGACATCAGCGACGGCTTCACCAGCGCGCCGAACACCACCTTGCGATAGAGCCAGAGCGCGTAACACGCCGACAGGATCACGCCTGTCGTGGCGAGGACGGCGGTCGGGATCGACACCTTGAAGGTGCCGATCAGCGTCATGAACTCGCCGATGAAGCCGGAAGTGCCGGGCAGTCCGACATTGGCCATGGTGAAGACCATGAACACCATCGCATAGAGCGGCATACGATTGACCAGCCCGCCATAGGCCGCGATCTCGCGGGTGTGCATGCGGTCGTAGACGACGCCGACGCAGAGGAACAGCGCGCCGGAGACAATGCCGTGCGAGATCATCTGGAACACGCCGCCGGCGACGCCCTGCATCGTTCCGGCGAAGATTCCCATGGTCACGAAGCCCATATGGGCGACGGAGGAATAGGCGACCAGCTTCTTCATGTCCTCCTGCATCAGCGCCACCAGCGAGGTGTAGACGATGGCGATGACCGAGAGCGTGTAGATCAGCGGCGCGAAGTCGTGCGAGGCCAGCGGGAACATCGGCAACGAGAAGCGCAGGAAGCCGTAACCGCCCAGCTTCAGGAGGATCGCGGCCAGGATCACCGAGCCCGCGGTCGGCGCCTCGACATGCGCGTCCGGCAGCCAGGTGTGCACCGGCCACATCGGCAGCTTCACCGCGAAGGATGCAAAAAACGCGAGCCACGCCCAGGTCTGCAAGGACCGCGGCAGCGAAGCATGCATCAGGGTCGGAATGTCGGTCGTGTTGCCGTTCCAGTACAACGCCATGATGGCGAGCAACATGAACACCGAGCCGAGGAACGTGTAGAGGAAGAACTTGAAGGACGCATAGACCCGGCGCGGACCGCCCCAGACGCCGATGATCAGGAACATCGGGATCAGGCCGCCTTCGAAGAACAGGTAGAACAGCACGAGGTCGAGCGCACAGAAGGTCCCGACCATCAGCGTTTCCAGGATCAGGAACGCCATCATGTATTCGCGCACCCGGACCGTCACCGAGCGCCAGCTCGCGATGATGCAGAGCGGCAGGATCGCGGTGGTCAGGATCACCAGCGGCAGCGAGATGCCGTCGATGCCCATGTGGTAGTTGATGCCGGTCCCAAGCCACGAGGTCTTCTCGACGAACTGGAAGTCCGTATTCGAGGGATCGAAGCGCCAGACCAGGATCAGCGAGATGCCGAAGGTGACGATCGTGGTCCAGAGCGCGATCCAGCGCGAGTTGCGCCGCGCCGCCTCGTCGTCGCCACGGCTGACATAGACGATCAGCGCGCCGACCAGCGGCAGGAAGGTGACGACGGAAAGGATGGGCCAGGTTGTCATTACTGGCCTCCCAAGCCGAACATGAACCAGGTGATCAGCCCGGCAACGCCGATCAGCATCGCAAAGGCATAGTGATAGAGATAGCCGGTCTGGATCTTGACGACGTTGCGCGTGACATCGAGCACCCGCGCCGAGACGCCATCGGGACCGAAACCATCGATGATATAGCCGTCGCCCTTCTTCCAGAGCTGGTAGCCGATCCACTTCGTCGTGCGCACGAAGATGAGGTCGTAGAGCTCGTCAAAATACCACTTGTTGAGCAGGAACTGATACAGCATCGGCTGCTGCGCGGCGAGCTCCTCGGGAATATAGGGCCGACGGATGTAGAAGACATAGGAGATCACGGCGCCGACGGCCATCATGATGAAGGGCAACAGCTTGATGTACCCCGGGATCTGCTCCATCTCCTCGATGATGTGCGGATTCATCTTCACGGATTCGCCGAAGAACTCATGCACCCCATGACCGGCGAACAGCTCCTTGAACGGGAAGCCGGAGGCGATCGAGCCCACCGCCAGCACGCCGATCGGGATCAGCATCCAATACGGGCTCTCATGCGCGGCCTCATAGTGCTCCTGGTCGTGCGGCTCGCCGAAGAAGGTCTTGAAGATCAGGCGCCACGAATAGAAGGCCGTGAGGCCGGCGGCGGCGACCGTCAGGATGAACGCATAGACCGCCATCGGGTTATGCGACGCATAGGCGGACTCGATGATCGCGTCCTTGGAGAAGTTGCCGGCGAAGAAGGGAAAGCCGGTCAGCGCCAGCGTGCCAATGCACATCACCACGAAGGTATAGGGAATCTTGCGCCACAGCCCGCCCATCATGCGGATGTCCTGCTCGTGGTGCATCGCATAGATCACCGAGCCGGAGCCTAGGAACAACAGCGCCTTGAAGAAGGCGTGGGTGAACAGGTGGAACATGCCGACCGAATAGGCCCCTGCCCCCATCGCCACGAACATGTAGCCGAGCTGCGAACAGGTCGAATAGGCGACGATGCGCTTGATGTCGTTCTGGACGAGGCCGATCGTGGCGGCGAAGAATGCGGTGGTCGCGCCAAAGAACATCACCACGGCCTGCGCATTCGGCGCGAGCTCAAACAGCGGCGACAGCCGCGCCACCATGAACACGCCCGCGGTCACCATGGTCGCGGCATGGATCAGCGCCGAGACCGGGGTCGGGCCTTC
Organism: uncultured Alphaproteobacteria bacterium; assembly: GCA_963739755.1. Taxonomy (GTDB): domain Bacteria; phylum Pseudomonadota; class Alphaproteobacteria; order Rhizobiales; family Xanthobacteraceae; genus Bradyrhizobium. Next base: position 25,023 of record CAVUCB010000042.1, read on the forward strand.
CATCGCGTCCGGCAACCAGGTGTGCAGCAGGAACTGCGCCGACTTGCCCATCGCGCCCATGAACAGCAGCAGGCAAATCAGGGTCAGCGCATCGGCATGCCAGCCCATGAAGTCGATGGTCTTGCCGGTAAGCCCGGGCGCGCCCGCAAAGATGGTCTCGAAGTCGACCGAGTTGATCATCATGAACACGGCGAAAATGCCGAGCAAGAAGCCGAAATCGCCGATGCGGTTGACGACGAAGGCTTTGATGGCAGCGGCATTCGCCGACGGCTTTTGATACCAGAAGCCGATTAGGAGGTAGCTCATCAGGCCCACGCCCTCCCAGCCGAAGAACAGCTGCACGAGGTTGTCCGCCGTCACAAGCATCAGCATCGCAAAGGTAAACAGCGAAAGATAGCCGAAGAAGCGCGGCCGGTAGGGATCCTCGTCCATGTAGCCGATCGAATAGAGATGGACGAGCGAAGAGACCGTGTTGACCACGACCAGCATGACCGCAGTCAGCGTATCGACACGCAGCGACCAGCCGACCTGCAGATCGCCGGAGACGATCCAGGGGAACAACGCAACGCGCGCATCGTGATGCAGGAAGCCGACATCGACGAAAACCATCCACGACAGCGCGGCGGAGACGAAGAGAAATCCGGTGGTGATCAGCTCGGCCGCGCGCGAGCCTTTGGCCGCAGGCTCCGAGACGTGATGGTCGTCATGACCGTGATCGTCGCCCTGGTCGTCATGGGCTTCGGAGGCGTGCGCGTGGGCGTCACCATGCGCATCGTCGTGGTGATCGACGGTATCACCGCTCGGGCAGCGCTCATGCGCGCCATAAAGCGAGATGATGCCTGCCAGGATGGCGCCGAGCAGCGGCAGGAAGACGATTGCCTGAACCATAATCCCGCCCTAGCCCTTCATCAGATTGACGTCTTCAACCGCAATCGAGCCGCGGTTGCGGAAGTAAACGACCAGCACCGCAAGTCCGATCGCGGCTTCCGCAGCCGCAACCGTCAACACCAATAGCGCAAACACCTGGCCGACGATGTCGCCGAGGAAGGTCGAGAAAGCCACCAGGTTGATGTTGACCGCGAGCAGGATCAGCTCGATCGACATCAGGATGACGATGATGTTCTTGCGGTTGAGGAAGATGCCGAGAATGCCGAGCGTGAAGAGGATCGCGCCGACCGCGAGGTAATGTCCAAGCCCGATCGTCATTTCACCCACTCCGCGGCGTCCTGTTCCAGCAAGCCCTGCCCCGAGGCGACCTTGCGCACGGCCATGGCCATCTCGGGCGTCCGCGCATTCTGCACGTTGATATCCTGCCGCTTGACGCTCGCCTTGTGCCGGAGCGTCAGGACGATCGCGCCGATCATGGCGACCAGCAGCACCATGCCGGCGACCTCGAAGTAATGAACATATTTCGTGTAGAGCACGAGGCCGAGCGCCTCGGTGTTGCTGACATTGGTCGGGATCGGCGCCGTGATCTGTTTGGTGACGGCGGGGTTGATGACCCAGGCACCGACGGTGAGCAGCAGCTCGAACATGAAGATGCCGCCGATCACGATGCCGACCGGAACATACTGGATGAAACCTTCCCGAAGCTCGGTGAAATCGACGTCGAGCATCATGATCACGAACAGGAACAGCACGGCGACCGCGCCGACATAGACCACGATCAGGATCATCGCCAGGAACTCGGCGCCCATCAGCACGAACAGGCCGGAGGCGTTGACGAAGGCCAGGATCAGATACAGCACGGAGTGCACGGGATTGCGCGACACCACCACCATCACAGCGGAAGCGACGCAGACCCCGGCGAACAGGTAAAAGAACAACGCGGGAACGATCATACCCTCACCTCACCGGTACGGCGCGTCGAGTTCGATCGATTTCGCAATGTCGCGCTCCCAGCGGTCGCCATTGGCGAGCAGTTTCGCCTTGTCATAGTAGAGTTCCTCGCGCGTCTCGGTCGCGAATTCGAAGTTCGGGCCCTCGACGATGGCATCGACCGGGCAGGCCTCCTGGCACAGGCCGCAATAGATGCATTTCACCATGTCGATGTCGTAGCGCACCGTGCGGCGGGTGCCGTCGTTGCGCCGCGGGCCGGCCTCGATCGTGATCGCCTGCGCCGGGCAGATCGCCTCGCACAGCTTGCAGGCGATGCAGCGTTCTTCGCCATTCGGGTAACGGCGCAGCGCATGCTCGCCGCGGAAGCGCGGCGAGATCGGCCCCTTCTCGAAGGGGTAGTTCAGCGTTGGCTTCGGCTGGAAGAAATAGCGCATGGCGAGGAAGAACGCCGATACGAATTCGGACAGCAGGAGCGAGCGGGCAGTGGCGTTTACATTGATACCCATGGCGACCTCACTTCGGCGCGATGTCGGCGAAATGCAGCACCCCGGCGACGATGACCACCATCGCCAGCGAGAGCGGCAAGAACACCTTCCAGCCGAGCCGCATCAGTTGATCGTAGCGGTAGCGCGGCACGATGGCCTTGGCCATCGCGAACAGGAAGAACATGAAGAACAGTTTTAGCGAGAACCAGATAATCCCCAAGGGCGCCCAGTTGAAAGGCGGCAGGTCGATCGGCGACAGCCAGCCGCCCAGGAACATGATCGTCGCCAGCGCGCACATGGTGGTGATCGCGACATATTCGCCGAGCATGAACAAAAGATACGGCGTCGAGCCATATTCCACCATGAAGCCGGCAACCAGCTCCGACTCCGCTTCGACGAGATCGAAGGGCGGCCGGTTGGTTTCCGCCAGCGACGAGACGTAGAACACCACGAACATCGGGAACAGCGGCCAGACGTACCAGTTCAGGATGGTCAGCTTCGGCAGGCCGATCAGGCTGGCGAAACCATGCAGCTTCTGTGCTTCGACCACCGCCGAAAGGTTCAGCGTGCCGGCGCAGAGCAGCACGGTGATGATGACGAAGCCGATCGAGACCTCGTAGGACACCATCTGCGCCGCCGAGCGGAGCGCGGCCAGGAACGGGTATTTTGAGTTCGACGACCAGCCGGCCATGATGATGCCGTAGATCGACAACGACGAGATCGCGAAGATGTAGAGCACGCCGACATTGATGTCGGCAATCGCCCAGCCGAGATTGGTCGGGATGACCGCCCAGGCCGCGAGCGCGAGCACGCAAGAGACCAATGGAGCAAGAAGAAACACGCCCTTGTTGGCGCCGGCCGGGATGGTCGGCTCTTTCAGCACGAATTTCAGCAGGTCGGCGAAGGACTGCAGCAGGCCCCAGGGCCCGACCACGTTGGGGCCGCGCCGGATCTGCACCGCCGCCCAGATCTTGCGGTCGGCGAGCAGGATGTAGGCGATCGCGATCAGCAGCACGACCAGCAGCAGCACGCTCTCCGCGACCATGATGATCAGCGGCCAGAGAAAGCCGGTCCAGAACGAGCTTGCGAAGAAATCAGCCATCAGGTCACGCTCACTCCGCTGCTTGCGCGGTTGGCAGGTGGCCGAGCGCGAATTTCACCGCGGCATCGGCATGGATCAGGGTGGTGTCGAAGATCGGCAGCGGCGAATTGCCTTCATTGAGCAGCATGCCGACCTCTGTGCAACCGAGCACGAGGCAATCCGCGCCCTTTTTCTTAAGTCGCTGCGCCACATCGACATAGGCCGCCCGCGAAGTCTCGTTGACGCGTCCGACGCACAGCTCGTCATAGATGATCCGGTGCACCAGTTCGCGATCAGTTTCATCAGGCGTGATCGGATCAAGGCCGAACTTGCCATGCAGGCGGCCGGTGTAGAAATCCTGCTCCATGGTGAAGCGCGTCGCCATGATCGCCGGACGGCGCTTGCCGGCCTCACGGATCTTTTCCGCGGTCGCGTCGGCAATGTGCAGGAAGGGAATGCCGATGTCGGCTTCGATGGCGTCGGCAACCTTGTGCATGGTGTTGGTGGCGAGCACGATCACGTCCGCTCCCGCGCTTTCCAACCGCCTGGCAATGGCGGCGAGACGGACGCCCGCCTCCTGCCAGCGCCCGTCGGCCTGCATTTGCGCAATCGGCGCGAAATCGACAGACCACATCAGGATTTCGGCCGAGTGCAAGCCACCGAGCGCCTCGCGGACGCGCTCGTTCAGCCGCGCATAATAATGCGCGGTCGACTTGCAACTCATGCCGCCGATGAGGCCGATGACTTCATCGCATCCCCTACTCCGCTGCCGTCAGCATCTGCCCGGAGGCCAGGCGCGAACATTCCGCCATGACCGCCGAAGCGCGCGCGATCGGATTGGTCAGGTAAAAATCCGCAACCGAAGACTTGAACGGCGTCTTCTCGACGCTGCCGCCCTTCCCCGCCAGTGTGTTGATGTCGGCTGCGTTGCCGGCCTCGATCTGATCGACACGCATCAGATGCGGCGCCACCTTGAAGATCGCCTGCCGCAACGCGCCCAGCGAGTCATAGGGCAGCTTCTTGCCCAGAACGTCCGACAGCGCACGGATGATCGCCCAGTCCTCGCGCGCCTCGCCCGGCGGAAACGACGCGCGGCCGCCGATCTGCACGCGGCCTTCGGTGTTGACATAGATCGCGGATTTCTCGGTGTAAGCCGCACCCGGCAGGATTACGTCGGCGCGGTGGGCGCCCTTGTCGCCATGGGTGCCGATATAGACCACGAAGGTCCCGTCCGGCACTTTGATCTCGTCGGCGCCGAGCAGGAACAGCACATCGAGCGTGCCGAAGGTCGTCATCTGCGCCGCGTTCAGCCCGCCCGTATCAGGCGCAAAGCCGATGTCGAGCGCGCCGACGCGGGAGGCCGTATCCTGCAGCACCGCAAAGCCGTTCCAGCCGTCCTTGATCGCACCAAGCCCGCCTGCAAGCTTCGCGGCAAGCGCCAGCACGGTCGCGCCGTCATGGCGCGCGATAGCGCCGTGCCAACCAGCACGATCGGATGCTGCGCGTTCTTTAAGGTTTCCGCGAAAGAGCCCTTGCCGCCGGCGAGTTCGCTCAGCAAG
>CAVUCB010000043.1:0-39748 GCA_963739755.1 uncultured Alphaproteobacteria bacterium
ATCTCGACCACATCGGACGCGGGAATGTCGCGCATGCAGCGATGATCGTTCATGCGGCAGACCGGGCGATGGCAGGGCTGGCACGGCACGACGGTCTTGGTCTGCACGGTGGCGGCAAGGCCGTTCAGCGGCGCCCAGTGATAGGGGCTGGTCGGCCCGAAAATGCCCATGGTCGGCGTGCCCAAAGCGGCCGCGATATGCATCAGGCCGGAATCATTTGAAATCGCCACACTCGCCGCCGCCATGCCAGAATGCCGTTGCGCAAATCCGTGCCGGTGAGGTCGCGGACGCGCGGGCCGCCGGCCGCGACGATTTCCTGCGCGATCGCCTTCTCGCCGGGGCCGCCGATCACCCAGACATCGAGGCCCTGTTCGGCGAGAAGCCTCGCGGCCTCGGGATAATAGGTCCAGCGCTTGGAGCTGCCGACCGAGCCGGGGGCCAGCGCCACCGCCGCGCCCGTGCCGAGCCCCTGCGCCTGCCGCCAGGCTTGTGCCTCCCCGCGGGAACCCTGAGCTCCGGCACCGGCCATTCCGCCGGCAGCGGTGCGCCGTCCGGCAGGGCCAGCGCGGCATTCTTGTCGATGAAGCGGGGCAGGGCCTTTTCGCCCCAGCGCCATTTATTAATGAGCCCGAACCGGGCCTCGCCGACAAAGCCGATCCGCTCGGGGATGCCGGCCAGCGCCGGAACGATGGCCGATTTCCAGGTCCGGGGCAGCACCAGCGCGGTCCGGTAGCCCCTCGCCCTCAGCAGCGCCGCCAGGCCCCATCGCCTGGCTATCGCAGCTGGCCGTGTGGCAGGTCCCAGACGATGCCTGCGCGCACGCCGGGCATGTAATCGACCAGCGGGGCGCAGAGCGGGGTGGTCAGCAGATCGATCGGCCGGTTGGGCCAGCGCTGGTTCAGGACACGACGACCGAATGGCCGCGGACAAAGTCGCCGATCCACATATAGGGGATGATCAGGATCGGACTGGTGTCGTCCGCATCCTCGGTCTTTCCCTTATATTGCGAATTGATGTTCATTCTTTAATCGATCTGATGCCGGCTCGGCTTTGGTCCTGTCGGTAGCCGCTCGCCGCAGGCAGGTAAAGCTGCCCAGCCGGCCTGCACCGTGCCGTTGCCTGTGGCGCCGCGACTGGGGCAAAGCTGGCCGCACTTTATCAGAGCAGGGGACGGAATGTTGCGCCTGACCGGCGGCGCCGGTTTGATCGGATCGACTATCGCGTTCGCATGCGCTCGCGCTAGCCGGAGGCGGCGCGTGACCGCGCTCGCCGGAAATTCGGCCGCGGCGCTGCCGCGCTGGCGCGATCCGGCCGCCTGGGTGACCGCGGTCGACGTGCTCGCGATCCTGCTCGCGCTTTCGCTGCCCTGGTCGACCTCGCTGGTCGCGGTGTTCGCGGTCGCGATGGTGATCGCGATGGGGCCGTTCCTCGATGTCGCGCGCTGCTGCGATCGCTGAAGCGCCCGATCTGCGCGGTGCCGATCGCGCTGTTCGTGCTGGCGGCTCGCCGGCACCTTGTGGTCGGACGCGCCCTGGGGCGAGCGGCTTTACGGGATCGGCCCGACGGCAAAGCTCCTGATGCTGCCATTGTTGCTGTTTCATTTCGAGCGCTCCGAACGCGGGCAATCGGTCTTCATCGCCTTTCTCATTTCCTGCGCGCTGTTGTCGGTGATGTCCTGGATCGTCGCCTTCTATCCGGGCTTGTCGCTGAAACCCCCGGAAGATGCCGCGCGCGGAATCTTCGTCAAAGACTATATCGACCAGAGCCAGGAGTTCGCGCTGTGTGCGGTGGCGCTTGCTTATCCCGTCATCACGCTGTTGCGTGCGCGAAGAATCTGGCCGGCGCTCCTGCTCTGCGCATCGCGTTGAGCTTCGTCGCCAACATGGCCTTCGTCATCGTGTCGCGCACCGCGCTCGTCACCATGCCGATCATGCTCGCCGTGTTCGGCCTGCTTCATTTGCGATGGCGCGCCAATCTGATCATCTTCTGCGCCGCGTTGGTGATCGCGGGCTCGCCTGGGTCGCCTCGCCGCAGCTGGAGTGGACCGTCAAGACTTTCTCGCGCGGACTACCAGCTCTACAGAGCAGGGCGTCCCGACATCGATCGGCGAGCGCCTGGAGTACTGGCGCAACGCGCTCAAATTCTATGCCGAGGCCCCGTGATCGGTCACGGCACCGGATCGACCAGGGGCTTTACCTCAGGCCGCAACCGATTCCGACTGGATCAAGGGGGTGAGGGTGTTTCCCAACCCGCATAACCAGACGCTGAATGTCGCGGTCCAGTGGGGCACGCTCGGCATCGTCTTGCTGTATGCGATGTGGCTGTTGCATCTCCTGCTGTTCCGCGGCGAAGGCTTTGCCAACTGGATCGGGCTGTTGGTGGTGGTGCAGAACATCTTCACCTCGCTGTTCAACTCCCATATCTTCGATTTCCACGAAGGCTGGATGTATGTGCTGGGCGTGGGCGTCGCGGGTGGCATGGTGTTAAGGCGCGGCCGGCCAACAGGCTCGGAAACGCGTAGTTCCTGAGGGGCGCTCAGCGCTGGCAAGGGCATGAGAGATGGGTTATCAGCAGGGCGGGAAAATTGTCGAAACGTATGGTTATTTCCCACCTCGTGGCCGTTGAATGACGCGTCTGTCGCATCTCACTCTGCGCAATCTGTTGATCGCCGTGCACGACGTCATCGCGACGGCGCTGGCGTTTTTTGCCGCATTCTATCTGCGCTTCGACGGCGGCGAGCTGTTCTACGATCGCGTGCCGCTTGTTGCTGCGCATCCTGCCTTATTTCCTGGTGTTCAGCGTCGCGGTTTCCTATTTCTTCAACCTCACCACCACGAAATGGCGTTTCATCTCGCTGCCGGACGCACTCAACATCCTGCGCGTCGCCACCGTGCTGAGCCTGACGCTGCTCGTGCTCGACTACATCCTGGTCGCGCCCAATGTTCACGGCGCCTTCTTCGTCGGCAAGGTGACGATCGTCCTGTTCTGGTTCCTCGAGGTTTCCTTCCTTAGCGACGCTGCGCTTTGCCTATCGCTATTTCCGCTATACCCGCGTGCGCCGCCACGCCCGCGGAGGAAGATGCGGCGCCGGCGCTCTTGATCGGCCGCACCGCGGACGCCGAAATTCTGCTGCGCGGCATCGAGAGCGGCGCGGTGAAGCGGCTCTGGCCGGTCGGGCTGTTGTCGCCGTCGAGCGCCGACCGCGGCCAGTTGATCCGCAACATGCCCGTGCTGGGCGGCATCGACGACATCGAGGACGTGATCGCCGACTTCGGCCGGCGCAACAAGCCGATCGCGCGCGTGGTGATGATGCCGTCGGCCTTCGAGCCCGACGCGCATCCGGAATCGGTGCTGATGCGCGCCAAGCGGCTTGGCCTGATCGTCAGCCGACTGCCGTCGCTCGAAGGAGCGGCGACGCGCCGCGGCTTGCCGCCGGTCGCGGTCGAGGATCTGCTGCTGCGGCCGAGCGAGAAGATCGACTACGCGCGGCTCGAGGCGCTGGTGAAGGGCAAGGCCGTCATCGTCACCGGCGGCGGCGGCTCGATCGGCTCGGAAATCTGTCACCGCGTCGTGACCTTCGGCGCCGCACGGCTGCTGGTGCTGGAAAACTCCGAGCCCGCGCTCTACGCCATCACCGAGGCACTTGCCGCGCAGGCGGGCGGAGCGCGTCATCGACGGCCGCATCGCTGACATCCGCGATCGCGAGCGCATTTCCGGCTGATGAAGGAGTTCCAGCCGGACCTCGTGTTCCATGCCGCGGCGCTGAAACATGTGCCGATCCTCGAGCGCGACTGGAGTGAGGGGGTCAAGACCAACATCTTCGGATCGATCAACGTCGCCGATGCGGCACTCGCTGCCGGCGCCAAGGCGATGGTGATGATCTCGACGGATAAGGCCATCGAGCCGGTCTCGATGCTAGGGCTGACGAAGCGCTTCGCCGAGATGTATTGCCAGGCACTCGACCACGAACTCGCCATTCAACCCGATTGCGACTGCCGGATGCGACTGATCTCGGTGCGGTTCGGCAACGTACTTGCATCGAACGGGTCTGTCGTGCCGAAATTCAAGGCGCAAATAGAGGCGGGCGGGCCAGTCACCGTCACGCATCCCGAAATGGTCCGGTATTTCATGACAATTCGTGAAGCCTGCGATCTGGTGATCACAGCAGCTATCCACGCGCTCACGACGGAGGTGCCGAAGGTTTCAGTCTACGTGCTCAATATGGGGCAACCAATCAGAATTGCCGAACTCGCAGAGCGAATGATAAGGCTTTCGGGCTTGCAGCCGGGCCATGATGTCGAGATCGTGTTCACCGGTATGCGGCCGGGAGAGCGACTGAACGAAATCCTGTTCGCGAGCGAAGAGCCTCCGGTCGAAATCGGCGTCGCTGGTGTTATGGCCGCCAAGACGAATGAACCGACCATACGATCGCTGCAGAAATATATCTTGGCGCTCGAGCAGGCGATCGGCCGCGACGACTTGGACGGTGTCAAGGAGGTGCTGAAGGGGGCCGTTCCAGAACTAAGCAGCGCAGAATTTGCTCCAGAGAGAAAGCCTTATAGGCTCTCTGGAGCTTGATATCTCCAAAGGCTCCAATTTCTCTCGATCAAGGATTGAGGCTGCCTGCGACCTTTCCTAGGTCAGCGTCGATCAACCTGACACGAAAAGCGGTACATCTGCAGCGATACCAGTATTGTTCCTACAAAAAGGGCGATGGCATCCCAGAAAAAAGAGGGCGCTAATGCAGTTGCTATCGCCAGCGTCGACAGTATCACATTCAGTATGAACACTTCGGTCACCACACGCTGCACCGTATGACCGTTGTCGGTTGCCCGTTGATAGAAGTGCGATCGATGCGCAACCCAGATCGGTTCTCCGCGAACTAGTCGCCACAGCAGCGTGAACGTCGCGTCGCAAAGATAGTACAATGGCAATAACAGCGCGGACGCCAACCTCTGATGGTAGGCTAGCTCAAGCAGAAACCAGCCCATCAGCAGCCCAATCGGCAGGCTTCCGACGTCACCAAGAAAGACCTTTGCTACGGGCCGATTGAACGGGGCAAATCCTATGATCGCGCCTAAGAGCGCGCTCGCGATGATCGCAATTTGCGCCGGAATGCACCGGCTTAGCCCAAGAACGACGATTGCAGAGGTTACCGGAATCACCTCGGCGACCGTCATCCAGTCCAATCCGTCCATGAAGTTGACCAAATTGACGAACCATACGCTGACCAACAAAATCAGGCTACGTTCAAGCCAAAGGGGCAATAGCGGCATTATTTGCAAGTCGCTGGGCGCGTTAAAGACTAAAGCCGAAACCGCAAGACTCTGCAATGCAAGCCGCGGTACGACTGGAATGGGTTTGATGTCGTCGAAGAACCCGACCGCAGCAATGAACAAGGTCGCGAAGAACACCGGGGCTGCAAAGCGCAGATCGCTAAAGCCAATCCATCCAAGCGCAGCGCTAGAAGCACTCAATGTCGCCGCAATCACGGCAATGCCGGCGCCTTGAGGCGTGGGAACTCGATGCGACGACCGTGCGTTGGGTCTGGCCAGTGCGTACCTTGCAAGAAACGGGTACGTAAGTTTGATCAGGCAGGGCGCCACTAGTCCGCCGATGATTGCAGCTATCAGGGCTAGGGTAAATTCAAGATGGGTCATGTCTGGTCGGCGGTCCCGATCGACAATTTGCTGGTTCCTTTTTCAGGCCCCAGAATCCATGCAATCCCTCCAAGCATGCCGACAAGAAAAGATACTGCCCCAAAGAGCAGTGCGATATTGACCCCTTCGGTCGGTATCAAGCCCGAATAACCAAATGCCAGCCCCATCGTGGCTTCGCGCACGCCCCACCCAGCAATTGAGATTGGCATGGTAGTAATCAACATGACGGGTGGTATCAGTAGGAATATTTGCGCGAAGGGGACGGCTGCACTGATCGATTGCACGATGCACCAAGCGATGACCACAGAAAAAACGTGTATCAAGATGGACAGGATCACGATCGTCGGGCCCCGCGAAGGGCTGAACATCAAACGATTGGCAACGACGGCGCAGGCGTGGATGTAATGCGTGGCCCACCAGCCTTTGAGCCGGTGCCACCTTCCGGACACCAGAAACCCCAAGCCTGCTGCAAGCGCCAGAAAATCGAGCAACAGCAGCGCCGAACGACCGCGCGGATCACCGATTAGCCGATAGCTCCAGGGAAGGCTAGCAAATATGATGACCGCAAGTACAATCAGACCGATCGCTCGATCAATGAAGATGGAATAGGTCGCCGCGCGCCAGCCGGCGCCCGCGCGCGCCATCAGCCATAGGCGAACAGCGTCCCCGCCGATCGACGACGGTAGGGTCTGATTGAAGAATGCGCCTATCAGGTTGAAGCGCATAGCCAGCACGATCGGCAAGGACGCACCACACTCTGCGCTGACGGCGCACCATCGCAGCGCGCCTATGAAAAGCTGTAGGATGCTTGAAGCAATAGCCAGCGCTATCCAGCCAAGGCTCGCAAAACCGCTTACACGCACGCCGAGATCGAACAGGTCAACCTTTCGGAGCGCGACATAGAGCAATGCAGCGGAGATCAATATTTTCAAAATTGATAACAGGATCTGGCGCATTCCTTGGGACTTTCTGCAATAACAGACCGCGCTGCTCGATTGGTTGGTACGACCCCATGTTACAATAGGCTTGCCTCGGGTGACTATTCATCGGCCTTTGGAGCGCGTAGATCACAGCGACCCATCTGTGCGTTTACCTAGTCCCGGGATCCGGCTTCTTATTCGCGGTACTTGGCACGATTCCGGAACGCCGACACTCACTTGTTGCGCCTGACCGACAACGTGACTAAAAGGCGCTCGGCATTTGTTTTCGGGAACTTTATGTCGAATCAGGCAGTGTTGGTGACCGGTGTGGCGGGTTTCATCGGCTTCCACGCGGCGCGACAATTGTTAGCTGAAGGGCGCATGGTGGTTGGACTCGACAATCTTAACAGCTACTATGATCCCGCCTTAAAGCAAGCACGCCTAGCTATCCTACAACAAACACCTCGCTTTGTGTTCGTGCATGCCGATCTTGTCGATCGGTCTGCGACAGCCTCATTGTTTGCTCGAAATCGCTTCGAACTCGTGCTTCATCTGGCGGCACAGGCCGGGGTTCGTTACTCCATCGAACAGCCTCATACCTATGTCGATTCCAATCTGCAAGGTTTCGCCAACATTTTGGAGGGGTGTCGGCATTGCTCATGCCGCCATTTGGTATACGCCTCCTCGTCATCCGTCTATGGCGCCAATGCCAAGCTGCCGTTTTCGGTGCAAGACCGGACCGATCACCCGGTCAGCCTCTATGCCGCGACCAAGAAGGCCAACGAACTTATGGCCTATTCTTACAGTCATCTTTACCATCTTCCAGTCACAGGCCTGCGCTTCTTTACCGTATACGGTCCATGGGGGCGGCCGGATATGGCGATTTTCCTGTTCACCAGGGCGATGGTGGAGGGCACGCCGATCAAGCTCTTTAACCATGGCAAGATGCGTCGCGATTTCACCCATATCGCCGACGTCACCCGGGTAGTATCGAAGCTTATCGACCGCATACCGGCGGAGGACCCGGCCGGCGGAGGTGCGCGGGCGAAGGTCTACAATGTCGGAAACCACCGACCCGAAGAGCTGCTGCATGTGGTAAGCCTTCTGGAGAAGGAGCTGGGTCGTACGGCAAAAACGGAGTTGCTTCCGATGCAACCCGGCGAGGTGCCAGAAACCTTCGCCGATATCGAGGAGTTGACGCGCGACACCGGCTTTCGACCCAGAACTCCGATCGAGGACGGTATTCGCGATTTTGTCGCGTGGTATAGGAATCACTACAAAGTTTGAGATGCGATGACAAAACGACGAATTATCCCCCTGATCATGTGCGGTGGTACCGGCACACGCCTCTGGCCGGCCTCACGCGAGGTGCGGCCGAAGCAATTCCTGCCACTGTTCGGTGCGCGCTCGACCTTTCAGGACACGCTGCTCCGGGTCTCCGATGACGGCCTGTTCGAGCGTTCGATCATCATCACCAATGCCGCCTACCGATTCATGGTGTTGGAGCAACTAGCCGAGATCGGCATCGAGGCTGACGTGCTGCTGGAGCCCTTGCGGCGCGATTCCGGACCGGCGATCGCGACGGGCGCCGCTTTTGCGCAAGTGCGCGACAAGGACGCCGTGGTGCTGGCCCTTGCGGCCGATCACGTGGTCCGCGACGCCGCTGCCTTCATCGCGGCCTGTCGGCAGGGGCTGGTCGTCGCGGAGGACGGCCACATCGTGACCTTCGGCATCAAGCCCGAGCGCGCGGCGACGGAGTACGGATATATCAGTCCTGGAGAGGCGGTCGCCGGCGAAGTTCGCGCAGTCGAGAAGTTCGTAGAAAAGCCCGATCAGTCGATGGCGGCTGAATACATCAAGAGCGGCTATCTCTGGAACAGCGGCAACTTCATGTTCCGCGCCGCGGTGCTGCTCGACGAATATCGCAAGTTCGATGCCGCAAGCGTCGAGACCATCACCGCTGCGGTAACGAAGGCCGGGCGCGATCTCGGCTTTGTCACGCTCGACCCCGAGGCCTTCGGTTCGGCAAAGGCGATTTCGATCGACTATGCGGTGATGGAGAAGACCGCGCGCGCCGCCGTGGTGCCGGTGTCCTGCGGCTGGTCCGATGTCGGCTCCTGGCACACGGTGTGGGAATTGTCGGACAAGGATGGCCACGGCAACGCTGCACGGGGCGCAGCCGTGTTCGAGAATTCGCGCAACTGCAATGTCGCGACGGACCGGGCGCTGGTGGCGCTGGAAGGCGTCGACGATCTCGTCGTGGTGGCGACCCAGGATGCCGTGCTGGTGTCGGGGCAGAAGGACGCCAACGGCTTGAAGCGGCTGGTCGCGAAGCTGAAGATGGTGGCACCGCAGGTCACCGAAGAACATATCAAGGTGCATCGGCCCTGGGGCAGCTATCAGTCGGTTGACAACGGCGACCGCCATCAGGTCAAGCGCATTATCGTCAAGCCCGGCAGCCGGCTGTCGCTGCAGAAGCACCACCACCGTGCCGAACACTGGATCGTGGTGCGGGGTACCGCGCGCGTGACCATCAACGATGACGTCAAGACCGTGCACGAAAACGAGTCGGTCTACATCCCGATGGGCGCCGTGCACCGGCTGGAAAACCCCGGCAAGATCATGCTCGAACTGATCGAGGTGCAAACCGGCAGCTATCTCGGCGAGGACGACATCATCCGCATCGAGGACGACTATAGAAGGTCTTGAAGACCTTCCAGAACGGATTGATTTTCTACGTCGCCCAAAACCACTGATATGCTCAGGCAGTGACCTCCGCGTTCTTGAAGGCGCGCCGGTGAGCCAGACTAGATCGCAAATTCGTTCAGCAAGCGCCGCGCCCTAGCCGCGCCCGTGCATTTTTTTGTTTTTTACGGGCCGAACGACCTCAGGCCAACCGAGCGGTTCCCACAACCCCGCCCAAGGTGAGGTAAGATCCGACCGCCGCGACCGTTGAATTGCAGCTAGACTATGCCGCTGTCGAACGGACTCCCCAAAGAGCTCGCTCGGTAGCCCACGGATCGCCGACCCGATTTCGATTCCTCCACTTCCCAACCTTCGGGTCTGGCGTTCCGGCGGTAGCTGTGAGCTTGAGCGTACTGGGCGAATTAATTGAACTCTCGTATCGACGTTTCTCGTGGCACGTAATTGATAAGCTCGTGCACACGGGTTATTTGCCGGCGTCGAAGCGTCACCAGATCAATGCAGTGACATTGCTTGGGATCGTTTCCGGCAAGACGTTGAAGCGCTGATTGCGGACCGTAACGACCCTAAAAGATAACGCGTTCAGATTTTAATTTCGTGGGTATTTTCCATGAGTCTTGGAAAGCTGTCCGACGAGAGCGTTCTGATGGTTTGCGCAAGCGTCCGCAAAGAAGTTGCCGCCGATCTTCGTGTTCCTCAGCGAGTTATAGTCGAGTCAGCCAAGCAGCCCGCTCTCGTGCAGCACGAGCCAGCCGTCGGCAATCGCGCGATCGAGCCCGGCCTTGTATGCCGGTACCTCACTGCATCGGCACCATCGGATGCCGCGCCCCATGCACCAGAACAAACCCCAGCGCCGCGCAGAAAATCGCCAAGATGGCCGCAACCAGGACGATGTTGTGAACCGCAAAACCCCGCTTCAGTATCCCGCGGCTCCTCATGACCGCACCCGCTTTCAAGGCGACATACCAGGCGATCGCGCCAACAATCGCCGCATCCATCGCAACATAAACCCAGATGCTGACCTTCTCGCTGATGCTCATCCCTGCACCCTCTTCAAAATGTTGCCCACCGCCTGATGCGACCACGGCGCTCCGGTCCGCTTCGTACCAGGGAGAGCGCTTATTCATGG
Source organism: uncultured Alphaproteobacteria bacterium (assembly GCA_963739755.1). GTDB lineage: Bacteria > Pseudomonadota > Alphaproteobacteria > Rhizobiales > Xanthobacteraceae > Bradyrhizobium. Next base: position 10,413 of record CAVUCB010000043.1, read on the forward strand.
CGCAATGACGGCCCCTCCCAGCGCGCCTTGCAATATAGCTATCCCTTGGGTGTGGAACGGCGTCGAGCTAGAGCGCTTCGTGGGTGTGGAAAGCTCCGGTCAACCGATATCGTGCCGTGTCTCTTCGCTTCGGTGGACGCTGGACTGGCACGTTCGGCCCAGCATGCCTCTCGCTTGCATGTAGGCATGGGAGAAGTCCGGAAAGCTGGCCCACCAGGGACACCTGAACTTGGTGTCGCTGCGAAGTAACTCGGGGTCCGCGCGAAGCGCAGCCTTGGCACCTGGCGCGGCACTCAGTCGCTCATGCCATCTGATTAGTCTTCGAAACACCCTGCCTCCAATGTGCGAGAGATCAACAGGAACGCGCGAAAGCCACCCGCGAGACCGTCGGGCGGGCTTCAGGTCCCGGCAAGAACGTACTTCACCGCTCGACCCGCGAGCAAGAAGGCACCGCCGATGATCGCAAGAAATGCCACCGGGATCCAAGCATCCGAGGCGGAAAGCTTATTGGCGATGAGCATTACCAAAATCGCAAATGCTGCTATCTCGCAAAGGGACGCGATGGCAAGGCCACACCAGTAACGAACCACGCCCAACCGAGCAATCAGTGACGGATTCCCCCAGACCGCCGCCATCCAAGCGCAACCGGAGGCGAGTCCGCAACCTGAATTAGTGATCACGTTGCGCTGCACCTAGCGTGGTGACTTGCGGGGAGAACCGCCCGTGAGGGCTTGGCAATTTCGGGGGGCACCCGGCGGACGATCGCACGAGGCGTGGAACGTTGTAGAAAGGCGGTCTTTGCGATCAGCTCGTCATCGCGCTTACTGCTTTGCCTTCGGTTCAGTGATCGACCTGTTGGGCCTTCTCGGCGGAATCCATACAGCGATTGACATACGTCGCCAGATCGCGCTTTAGCACCTTTCTCCTTTTCGGCCTTGTCGATGCACGCCATCCTTCTGATGCCTTGAGCCAGCCGCTTTTCCGCTGCATCGCGATATTCGGGGGCAACCTTCTCCGGATCAGGTAGTTTTTGCGCGAGAGCAACGACCGGCAAAGTCAGCCCGAGTAACGCAATAACCGTTCGATTCAATTCCGAGCCTCCCTTTCGCAAAGTGAATTCTGCTGCTTCTCATTCAAGTATGCGTTGGACGAATGCTGTGCCGGTACTGCTTGCGCACATGTACGAATATCGTTCGACGATGCCAGTTGCGACCGCATCGATGTCGACGATGATTGCGAGCAGCGAACCGCGTCGCCACCGCGACAAAGCCCACCTCAGGTACGTAGCCTCGCAGCCCTGCCTGGTCTGCGGCAGAAGCCCCGCCGAGGCCCACCATCTGCGGTTCACTCAGCCCCGCGCAATGGGGCGTAAGGTCAGCGACGAGTTCACAGTGCCCCTATGCAGAGCCCATCACCGTGACAACCATAGCTGCGGGGACGAAGTCGCCTGGTGGGAAAGACGCGCCATCGATCCAATCGCAACGTCGCGGGCGCTCTGGCTCTCGACCCATCACATCGAGTGAGGCTTGGATGAATGTGGCCGGTTGCTTGATTGAACGGGGCGCTGAGAAAGAGACCTGCCTTGCACCACATCCGCGGGTCCAACAGTGAAATCCGGCGTCTTTTTCCCGGCAGAGGCTATCGGCTTGTACCAGCAGAGGAGGCAAAGGCATTTCTCACGGCCGCGGACAGTTTTGCCCAGCTGCACGATAATGATTCATCTTCACAGGTTTTAGAACGCTCGACGATGGGCCGTTTGGCCGGAAGCGGGATTTTCGGGGTTAATGACAAAGGCGCTCCAGCATTCTGGCGAGCGCCATCGAGGGCTGCCTGCTCCTCGTTGGCTTGAGCTTTCGCCAAATCCGATAAAAGCATTTCACGTCGTTGTGCGCCGAGAAATTCCATGTAGGAGCGGTCAATTCGCTTGCGCTCGCCTTCAGTCGGGTTAGGGCCCGCGATGTCGAAAGTCCGATTCTGCATGAAGTCGAAATAGCTGTATCCACCGCCGGCCTTTCGACGGCCCGCAAAGCGTTCGCCGCAGTGCGTGATCAGCTTGGAGTATTCGATATTTGACGAGGTGTTGGCCTGGGCCACTTCGGCACATTCCTCGTAGTCCTTTGCAGCAAGAGGCTCTGAACTGCGATAGCCGAGCGTGGCCACAGCAAGCAGTGCCAGCACGGCCGCTATTGCAAGGCCCCATCCAGCTCCCTTGCCCGGCTTATGCATCCGACAAATTCCCCTCACCGATTCGCCCATTATAAGGAAAATTGCGGGCCTTGCGGGCGTCTAGGAAATGTGGTGTGCCAATTTAGTGACAGCTCTGCGATCTCTTGCCAAGGCACTTCTTAGCCATGATCGTGCGCATCTCGCTGGCCGGTGCGGAGAACCGATCGTCGGTGCCGCGAACCCTTGACTTGACCGTGTGAGTACGAGAACTAGGCGAATGTGATAGGTAGCTTATCAGATGATCCTGCACATAGCCCAGCGCCTGATCGATCGCCTGCACGACAGCGCGCGGGAACGCGCAACCATGTTCAAGGCGGTGAGTTTCGGCCTTATCGGTGTCGTCAACACCGCTGTCGATTTCAGCGTGTTTTCGGCGGGATATTACCTGCTTGGCTTGCCCATCGTAGCGGCAAACATGCTTTCATGGGCCGTTGCCGTGACCTGTTCCTACCTCCTCAATTCGAGGATCACCTTCTCGATCGATTCGCGCCGCGAGCTCTCCTTCAGGACCTATCTTGCGTTTGTGCTCGCTCAGGTCGCGGGCTTTGCGGCAAACACCGCGACCGTTGTGATTGCATCGCATTACATGCCGGTTCTCCTCGGGAAAGTGCTCGCGACCGGGGCAAGCTTCATGGTCAACTTTTCGCTGTCGCATTTCGTGGTGTTCAGGCGGCCGGCCGCCGACGTCTGAAAAAATAGCTCAGCGGTGTTGGACGCCGCCATCACGCTTGAATGCGTAAAGTGCTTTCTTCCCGGTAAAGGCCGCGGAGGCGGTTCGCCGCGCGCGACCGGCGCAAAGAACCGGTATTACAAGCTCATGCGAGATTTCGCGCGAAAGCCGCTCGTCAGGGCTTAGCAAAAGAGGCCCGCCATTTGCGACGGGCGCCAAGTTTAGGGAGTAGCGTCGACTGGAGAGTGACTTGATTGGTGGTTCGCAAACGAACCGCGTCGCTCCGAAAACGAGTCGGATGGATCTTTAAGCAAATCAGTCGCTAGCGGCGCCGACGGATCGATTGCACGGCGGCCGCCCAAAAACCTCTTCTTCCTCGGAAGAGGTTTCCGTTCCGTCTCTTGGCGATCGAAAGCGGCGTCGATCGCTTTGGCTCGACGCTCCGAGTAGAAGAACACCCATGCGAGAAGCGGTCCGAGCGTGAGGCTCAGAGCGATCCATACAACAACTACAACAAATACGGTCTGCATTTTGTCGTCCCAGCAGAACCCGTTGCAATACCTCAAGCTCGAATAGCGACCGCACTTCGATCGGACTGCGGCAGATCCTTGACTATTCCCGTGTCAACACGGTCTCGCCAGAAACCACCTTTAGGTGAGTCGTGCAAACTTTGTCCGCTGGGCGCGACGATGCGCCCACACAGGAGTACACCCCATGTTCGCCGAACAGATGACTGCGCCCGAGCCCATCGCCACCCAGGTCGCCGACGGGCTCGCCGATCTCGAACCGAAATTTTTGCGGCTCCGTGGGGGGGGTTGCGTTTGCCGTGCAGATGCTGGCGAGCGCGGACGAGACGCCGACAGAAGTTGGTGAGGCGCTCAACGCCATTGGCCACAGTTTGATAGACGAGATCGACGGGATGGCGGCAGGGCGCGAGCGGATCTGGGACATGGCTGTGGAAATTAAGACGGGGCGCGCGACTAGTTGATGCGCCGATCAGCAGACGCCAACCAAGCCCGTCGGTTCGCCGACCGGTTTTTGGCATCCGACAATCACAGTCTCGCGTTAACGGCCAAAACGTGGGAAACGCGCCTCCAATCCCTTGAATTAGCGCACCATCGAAGCCAATTTGGTGCACCCCTGATTTGAAGGAGTTGCCATCATGAAACAGGTTGAACCGGCTCGCGTTGCGGCACGCTTGCCCCAAGACATTCGGGCTTGGCTCGAGAACGAAGCCACCAAGAACTACTCTTCCATCAATTCCGAGATTGTGCGTTCGGTTAGGCTTCGCATGGAAGCCGAGCAGCGCGCCTGATGTCCCAGCAGGCCGACCATCCAATGTGGCACTCTATGTCCGCTCGTTGGCCGGCGGCTCTACGTCTTGACCTGGCAGCCGAGTATTGTGGCCTGTGAGTCGAAACCTTCAAAGCTGTCTGCCCGGTCAAACCGATTCCATTCACGGAATCCACACGCGGGAACCGATATCGGACCGCAGCACTCGATGAATGGCTGGCGCGGATCGATCCAACAACGCAACCATCCTCACCAGCGAAACCGTCGTGGGGAGAACGTCTCGGTGGTAAGCGTGAAACTGCGCGGCCTTAAAATCTATCCCGTCAATGGGAAGTGGTACGTCTATGTCCGCTCGACGGGAGTCGCGCCGGTGAAGGGCTTCGACGGCGATAAGGCTGCGCTCTTGAAGCTGCTGGAGACCACTTGCGCATGTCATCGGCGACAAAGCCGAACAAGCGCCGCACTGACGCGCCGGAGAAGCGCCGTAAGCTCATGGAAGCCTGGGCGGATTACTATGAGCCCAACGGATCCGACAATATTCTGCAGATAGGCAAACGAAAGGGCGGCCCGATTTATCCCAGCGCATGTCGGAGCATCCTTAACGCAAGCGGGACTGGGGAGGCCTTAAAATCTGAAATCGGTGCAATGTCATCTCGTAGAAGGCGCGGCCGGGCGCACCATTAGCCGGAAGTCGTCCTTGCGCCTTCTTTTTCAGCGCTCTCCGCTTTTTGGTTGCGGTCTCGAGTGACCTCAGCGGCTGCAGTTGCGTGTTGAAAACATTCTTCCGCAAACTCTCGATACGGTTCTGATACTCGCGTTCGCTATTCCCATCTTTGCACTTCATCGCTTCATTCCACTTCGTTGCGCAACGCGCTTCGTCACGATCATCCGCGCCGAGAGAAAGGCCGCAGGCGAAAATCCCGGATCGGATCTCATCTGACGTCGGCGAAAGTTCAGCCGCAAGTCAGTTTCACCACGTATATCGCACACCAGCGGCTCCGCGGATGCCGTCGCGCCTGCCGCCGTCGGTGTTGCCGACAGCGAACTGGTAGTCGGCATTGGCGTAGAGGCTGACATTGGCGTTCATCCTCACGCTCACGCCACCGCCCAGTTGCAGGCGCGTGGCCTGCTCCAGCAGCGGTACCAGATCGGCGCCGGAATAGATCGCTGTCGCCTGCGCCCCCCAGTCCCGCCACAGATTGGCGCGCACATAGGGCTGCCACACCTGCCCGCTATCGTCGGCGATGGTCCATTTGCCGCGCAGGCCGATCCGCCCGCTCGCGCCCGACGTCGTGCCGAGCGCGACATCGCCCAAGCCGTCATTGGCGTCGTCGAACGACACACGTTGCCAGACGATCTGCGCCTGCGGCTCCAGCACGAAGCCCGGTCCGAACATCGGCAGCCGGATCGGATAGCCCGTCTCCAGCGAAGAGACGAAGCCGAAACCGGTGGTCGAAAGGCTGGCGAATTGCGTGGACGCGGCGCCTTGATAGTGCGTCGCCTGCGCCACCGCGTCGAGGTACCAGTCGCCCGGGCCGTAGTGCGTCCAATAAGCCGCGCCTGACCAGGCATCGAGATTGAGGCTGCCGGTCTTGCGCAGCACGTAGGCGGTCGCTGCCTCGTTGGTGACGAGACCATTCACGCCGACACCGGCATTGGCGTATCCGACATAAATGCCCGCCGTATCGCGATGGCCTGGTATCCACTCGCCATGCCACAGATCGATGCCGCTCTGAAAGCCCAGCAACTGGCCGGAGGCGCGCGGATCGGCGAAGGCCTGGTAATGGTTGTCGATCTGCTGGCCGAGGACCCGGCCCCACCAGCCGGTGTACGGGCAATCAGACAGCGGCTTCACTGGCGCCTTGCGCGCAATCGTATCCCGCGTGTCGCCGTCGGACTGGCATGGCGTGCCCGTATTCGCGTTCAGCAACGTATCCCCGATGCGATCATGCAAGGTGCCAAGGGTCGTCATCCCCAATTGCCGGGCGATCGGCTGGACCACGCCGTAGGTCGCGATCTCCGGCCCGATGATCGGAAAGACGCCCGGCGGCAGTACCGGCTGCGGCGGCGGCTCGGGTGGCAGGATCGGCGGCTCCGGCGGTATGATCGGCGGCTCTGGCGGTATTGGTCCGACGATGAAGGTCGAGCGGAGGAACCAATCGTTTGGACTGCTGCCGCCGAGGCCTCCCCGGAAGAGATCATAGTCGAAGGCGCCGCCGCGCACCTCGCCAGCGAGTGCGAAGGCACCGGGCACCGTGGTGCCGCCGCCCGTCACCTGCACCACTGGGATGCCATTCGCCACCGTCTCGGCGCCGGGGCCGCCCGCATTGGTGATGCGCAAGAAGGAATTACCTGTCGCGCTGCCGCCGTTGATGATGAGCCTGTCCGAAGGCGAACCGTCGGTGCCGAGAAACGTGTTGAGCCCGAGCGTGCCGCCCTGGCCCGTGTAATTTACCGCCGTCAGTGTCTTGTAACTCGACAACAGCGACGGATCGCCCACAGGCGGCGCGAACTGGATCAGGCTCGAACCGTTGGTCAAGTTGGTGACGTTGGAGTTGCCCGTCATCGTCCAAAGTGAGCTGTTCTGCAGCGTGACGTTGGAAGTGCTGCCGGCAGCGGTGAGCGCAATGCCCTGCACGGTCGAACTATCCATGACAAGGTTGAGCGTGGAGCCGCCGCTGACGTTCAGCCATTGACCGTTGTTCACGATCGCCGTTGAGCCACCGCTTAAGGTTACGTCGCTGGTACCGCTGGGGGCGGCGATCGAGGCGCCGTTCGGGCTGGTCAGGGTCACTCCGGCAAGCGTCGCGTTGCCGCCACTCACATTGAGCGCATTAGAGCCGGCGCCGTTGGCGGTCAGCGTCCCATCGGTCATGTTCAGGGTGCCGCCGCCCGTCACTCCGGCGGCATGGGTACCTGAGCCAGATGTGGTAACTGTCGACCCAGCAGTGAGCGTCGCAGAGCCAGCGTTGTCCGCTTGCACCCCACGGCCTCCGCTGCTGTTCGGAACGGTTACGGTCACACCGCTCGCCATGAGGGTGCTGCCGGGGCCACTGGCCTGCAGTCCGATTTCGCCACTACCGGTGCTTGTCGCTGAAACGCTTCCCCCGCTCAACGTGATTGCGCCACCGCCGAGTGCCTTGGCGCCGACGTCCGAACCGCCGCCGGAGACCGTGACCGCGACGCCGGTTGCCATGATTGTGCTTCCGGCCGATTGCGCTAACAGGCCTGTCTCGCCACCGCCATTGCCCTGAACGGAGACGCTGCCTTGATTGAGCGTGACGGCACCGCTTGTGTCCGCCCGCACACCGATATCGCCGCCGCCACCACCGGGCATCAATAAAGTCGTACCCGTCGATAAAATCTGGCTGCCGGCGCCTGTTGCCCAAAGACCCGTATTGCCCCCGCCGCCAGCGGCGTAAGTGATTGAATTACCGTTTCTGAGGTTGATAGTGCCGCCGGCTTGAGCCTTGGCCGCGGTAATCCCGCCAGACGACCCAGTCGAAATGGACAGGTTGTCGGCGACGATGCGGCTTCCCGCGTCACTCGCTAACAGAATGGACGGGACCCCGCCGAAGGCATTGTTGATGCTCGAGGGGGCGGTGAACTGGATAAGTCCTCCCGCCAACGCTTGGACCAAACTTTGTCCGCCCCCGCTGGACCAGTTTATAGCGATCCCGTTCGCTGTGATCGTGGCGTTGTTGGCGCTTATCGCAATCGCACCACCACCACCATCGTTCGACAACACGATGTTGTGGGCGATGATTGTGCTACCGCTGGCGGCGCCCAGTCCGAGGCCGCTCGCCGTCACCGGCCCATTTACTGTGACGGTGGAGCTAGTGCTAGCACTGATCCCCGTTCCGAAACCGTGGGCCGTCACTGAACCGTTTGTCGTGACGTTGGCATTGTTGGACGCGTCTACGGCTGTCCCAAAGCCGACAGTCACATTGTTATTCACTGTGCAGGGCGCCCCACCATTTTGCAGGACACCGCCGTTGCCCGGGTTTGCGGTGCATTGAGCTCTCGCGACTTGCGGGGCGGCGATGAGAGCCGCGCATGTAAGGCACGCCGCTATCCAGCAGAACAGACGGGAGAGCCTGATTGAAATTCTGGAAAAATTCTTGCCGATCGTCTGCGCAGGCGCTTCTTCGCCTCCGTGAGGTCCGCCTATGTCGAGTGATATCTTAGTCTCGCAATCGTCTGATTGAAGGTATGAAACAACCGGGCTCATCTGCCCCTCGCGCGCGCAAATTCAGCAGGTCACGTCGGCTGGGACGCGCAAAAATATATTTGCGTTACGCCAACGTAGGCGGAAAGCACACAAAATCAGGGTCCAAGCGCAACTTGCAAATCACCAGAACGACCGTTGTGTCAGTAATTGCCCTAATTGTGACGAGGGCGAACGCGGTTCTCTCTTTGCAGATTGATGATGCCCTCGGGTCACACAATGGACAGCAATATAGACCAAACAGTTGGGCTGTTGGCCATTTGGCCGGCTTTACCGAAGGGCAGAACGTCGCGATCAGGTACCGCTGCGCCGGCCTGAAACAGGTGGGACCGTCCGCTTCCCAACCCGTCGGTGAAATTGGCCCGCCGGCCACCGAGCGTCGCATTGCCGTCGGTGGTCTGCGGGCCGCCATAGTCACCCACACGCTCCAGCTGCTTCAGCACAGCGTTCTGGCGCGGCTTCGATCGACAAATTCCACGCCGCACGTATTCCCGTCCCTCCACACCACATGGCAGTCCTTTATCGTATTGAAACCATCGAATGACGGATCAGATTCGAAAGCGACAGTGTGAAACGTGGATGAATGAAGCCTAGCATTACAGTTGCATGGACTGTTGGGCAACGAACCGCGCAAGACGGGTTGGATGCGGGCGGAAACGGCCGGCGATCCAGGCCCGTGGCGCCAGCAGGCGATCCTGGGCCGAGGACGATGGGATGCCGATGCACTGCGCGAAATGCTAGCTCCCTGATTGTGGAAATTCATCACCATGCAGGGATAGACGCCGCGAACGCCGTCAAGGTGAAGCATCGCGGGCTGATTGCTTTCAATTGCGCTCCAGGGCTCGACGCTCAATCATCAGAACATTCCAAAAAAAATGATCTAAACTTCCGAAGCAGTAATCCGGCTCTGATTAACTCCCGTCGGACTTCATTAAAAGTCAGGCCCTCTGGCTTCTCTCGCGCTCCTTGGCCGGCAATGATAGCGACGACAGGTCGACGAGGGCTTGCCACCTCAGTCGGCGCCAGATCTCCTGAACTAGGACCAGGGGACAGATCCAGTCATTTAAAAAAACAATCAGACCACTCGGTGGGCCGGCCACGACTAACCGGAAATGACGGTTCGGAATGGTCGCGCTGAGAAGACAGAAACTCCCACAAGCTTCGCGCTGCCGCAACAATGTGGCCCGTTAGGATGTTGCAATTTATGCTCGACGATTCGTTAAAGAAACTGTCAGACCGAATAGGCGTCGCGTACGTGCAGCAGCGGTTGACATTGGAAACAGATCACGAGGCCCAGCTTTTCAGTCAGGGACTGATTTTCTTCAACCTCGAAAATTGGTTTCTCGCCCCGTCGATCATCCGAAATGCGCTTCGGTTGACGGGCCTCTACGGCCGCGCTCGTCGCAACGCGGATCAGGTCCTCATCCGGAGGAACGCCATCACGTTCGTCAACTTACCCGCAGCATTCGATAATTTTACCATTCTTCACATTAGCGATTTGCACGTAGACATAAGTGAAGGCGCCATGCGGCATCTGGTCAGCATCGTCGGAGACTTACAGTATGACATTTGCGTACTGACTGGCGATTATCGTGGCAAAACATTCGGGCCATTTGACCGAAGCCTCGATGGCATCGAGCAATTACGAGAGCGGATAAAGGGGCCGATATACGGAGTACTCGGGAATCACGACAGTATTCGCATGACCCCGCGGCTCGAAGCGATGGGAATTCGTTTGTTCTTCAATGAGTGCGATACGATCGTGCGCGGCGAGCAGGCAATCTATTTGGCCGGTGTGGATGACCCTCATTTCTACCGAACCGACGACATTAAGAAGGCTGCTTCGTCCATCCCAAAAGACGCCTTCTCGATTTTGTTGTGTCACACACCGGAAAAATACGACAAGGCGGCCAACGCGAGCTTTGACCTCATGCTGAGCGGGCATACGCACGGGGGCCAGCTCTGCCTGCCTGGTGGCGTCCCAATCAAGCTGGAAGCAGCTTTGCCGCGAGCAATGGGCGCCGGAGCTTGGAAGCACGCGGACCTGAATGGCTATACATCGGTTGGTGTTGGTACGAGCTTGCTGCCAGTCCGCCTAAATTGCCCGCCGGAAATTACATTGCACACTTTGCGACGAACGTAGAGACAGACGATGTACTGCGGCGGCAGCTATCGTCTGCGCGAACAGGGATATCGGAGGTCGTGAGCTGCACAAGCTATCCGGTGACCCGCCGCCGAGTTTTTCCTCCGGGAGGAGTTATTATAAGGCTGGCGTCAGCTGACTCGGCTATAGGTGGAGCTCCAATACCGGAGTTTCACCTAATGATTGCCAAGACCCTGTCCCGAATTTCAGGGGTCGATCTCGATATCGAGACACTTGAAACCATCCTCATGTTCTGTGGAGTTGGTCTGACAGTTTCGTTGATGTGCCTTTCACACGGGATCGATCTCAGTCCGGGATTTTTCTGACCTTCTCCACACCCACGATGCGCTGTAGCTCGCTGCCGTTCCGCACCCCAAGGCGATGAAGCACCCTCGGGTGCCTATCTGTCCTCTGAGTCGCCCCCGAACTCGCCATTTGGCTAGCCCCTATATTGCCGAACCGTTTGTGGATAGTGCCAGCTTTCGAGTAGACATCGATTGAACTAGTCCACGAATGCTATGAGCATGCTGCTTTCGAGGACGCCAGTCATCATGACCCTCTTTCTGATTTCCGCGTTTTTCTTCGCCCTTGCTGGCTATGGCATCTATCTTCGTGGAAAGTATACCAGCTCCTCTGAGTGCAGTAGGTATGCCAGGGTTTTTGAAGGACCCGATGGCACCCGGTACGCGACCAACTCAATTCTTAGGATAAATGAGTTCGATCCTGGTCCGCCTCAGACGTGCTTCGAACCAAGCGCAATAGTGCGACGCAAAGACGGGGCCCCATCACCGACAAGCTCAAGCTGACCCGACGTGAAGGAGATGTTCCTGCGAATGAGGGATGATCCATGACCGTCCGGATCTACGTCGACACGAGCAAGCAGGTCGGCGACAAGGACCGGCACTGGTCCTCAACTCACCCCCCCTGCTGTCATGCGCGAATGGAAGCGCCTCGCCTAGAGGCTTCAATAAAAAAAGAGGCCCCGTTTCGGGGGCCTCTTTCTTTCTTAATTCGTGCCTAGCTTAGTAATGGACCGCTGTGCCGGTCCAGTTGAAGCGATAGACCAGCGAGGTGCTAATAGTCTGGACCCAAGGCTTGAAGGAGAGGTCGGTAGCCGCCAGTACGTTGCCGGCATCAGACAGCTCGCCGATGTCCTTGTTGTTATAGTAGGCCGCGCGATATTCCGTCTTCATGAACCAGCCGGGAGCCGTGATGCCGAAGATGTTCAGGTTGTTCTCGACGCCGCCGCCGACGAACCAGCCATTGCGGTTGAACGAGCCGGTGTGGAAACCGAAGGGAGCGCCGGTAGCGCTATCGAAAAGGGTGCCGCCCGCCCAGTGAGAGCCGCTGTACCCGCCGTTGACATACGAAAGAACGTTCGGAGCGACCAAGTAACCGGCACGTACGCCCGCGGCCCACGCATCCTCCATCTTGATCCTGCCGGTGATAGCGTTGAACGGATCCTGGACGTTGCCCCTCAGGCTGCCGAACTGGCCGTCAGCGAAGAGACCGACCACCCAGCTCTGGTTGACCTGCCAGTCGTAGCCAAGGCCGACGGTGCCGAACCAGCCGTCACCGCCTTGGGTCTGATGGATGCCGAGCGCATTACCCGTCACAGTGTTGCGGGAAAAGGTGTCCGCATCCCAGATGCCGCCGCCGACGCCGCCGAAGATGTAGAAGCCGGTCCAGCTCGGAGTTACAATCGGGGGCGGAGCCTTGGTGTAAGTCCGGGCGGGCAGGTCGGCAGCCGACGCGGTAGCCGTCATGGCGGCGGCTGCAACGATCGATAGAATGACTTTCTTCATTGGGTATTTTCCCATCCGGCTTTGAAACTGATGGATGCAGTATAGCCCAATTCAGGGTAAAGGCTGTTACTCGAATGCCACAGCTCGCAAGAAACGCTGAAATGGAAGACCATCCACACACCGAAGATGACCCCAAAAAAGTCCTTCGGGACAATGATTTAGCGATAGCAGCCTATCTATCTCAGGCGTTTGCGGAAAATGACCTAGAAAAAGTGCTACTCGCATTGAACTGGGTCATGCGCGCCCAGAATGTTCAAGCCCTGGCTAAAGAGGCCGGCCTGCGCCGAGACAACCTCTATACGACATTTGGCGGCAAGGTCGATCCTCGGCTTAGCCGCATACTAAAGATGTTCAAAGCGCTAAACGTTAAATTTGAGGTCGTGCCGTTAGGTCCGCGCGAAGTGCCGTCGCGTCCCAGGCTTGGTCGACCGAAAAAACCTTAGCTTCGGTGCCGACAAGCGCTAAGTCGCCGCCTTCCGCGCCGCCCATCGTTCCTCCCGGCCCTGCCGGCCGTTTGGCACCCGAGGCGTTGGCTGTGAATAGGCGTCGAAGAGTGCCCCCCTGTATCTGACGCGACGACATGCGTCTTCTCCCAAAGCGCAGCCGCAATCGGAAGGGGATCGAGGCCCTGACCTTGCCACCAGACGCGCTCATTTCCGCGCCGGTGAACCTCACGATGGTGCAGCCTGCAGAGAGGGACGGTGAACTTGTCGCTTACCTTTCGCCCCATAGCCCGCAGCTCCGCAAATTTGATATGGTGCGCATCTGACGGAGATCTTCCGCAGACTAGACAGGGCTGAGTTGCCACAAATCGTAGATGGTGACGATCCCGCTCGCGAATCGGTTTAGGAATAGTCGTGACGGCCTCGATGCCAGCAGTTGCGGACGTGAGTTGACCGGCGGTGCCATTGGTGTTTTGTCCTGGCCGGGCCGACGGCTCCGTAAGAGTAGCTGCGAATTCGGCCTCAACCGCTTCGGCATCTGCGCTAGAGAGCTGATCCTTGAGCGGGAGCACCCGCTGCGCCCACGCAGCTAGAGCCTCTGTATCCGTGAGCATGCCGAGTTCAGAGATGAGCTGAAACCGCAGATCTTCGGAGGCTTTGGCCGAAAGGGCGGGGGGCTTTGCGGCGGGCCTCTCGGTTTTTCGCGCAACACGTTCGAATGTCGGAGCTTTCAGTTGTTCGTTGCTGGAAGCTTGCTCAGGCAGGCTTTTCTGGTTTGTCGACGCAGCAGAGTAGTTGACCAGGTCCGGCGCATCGATACATCCTCGCCTGCAATTCCGACCATTGTGAATAGGGCGTAGCGGCGGGCATAGCTGAGGGAGCTCCGAACCGATGTGGCGCTGCCGTCTCGCTACAAGCGCATACCGGCCACACCGACGAAACCCATTCGCCGGAGGCGCGGATGAGTGTGGTGGTAAGGCAAATCAGACCACTATCCTTTTCGATGGCAGTCGTCTGCAGCGTGGCGATCTCGTGTTGACCAAGGCATTTGCGAACCAGATCGAGCCCGGAAGAGAGCGGCGCATAGCGAAATGTCCGCGTACCCTCCCGCGGGAAGGGGGAGACAATCGTCGCCGTGAGAGATTTTTCCGGATTCGCGATCTCGGACTGCGCCTTGGCTAGCGCTGCCGCGAGCGCTCCGATACTATCGCTAGAGCGCTGCATCGCCGCCTCATTAGCAAGCAATTCGAAGCTGATGGACCCGGATTTCGAGCGCTTCGCGCGTATTCCGTGGCCTGAGCTTGCTTGGCGTCCTCCGGCATCAAGGCCTTCAGCTCTGCTTTGGCCCGCTCATGTTCAACGGCAGCAGGGCGGGTCAACCGATACAGGCTCGCCAGGTCGGCCCAGGTGTTAGACCCGCTCATATCGACGATACGGCAAGCTTCAATTCTCGGCTGGGGTGGTTCGACACCGAAGAGGTGAGGGCGCTCACCACTCTCGACACAACGCCAGAACTTCTTCTCTGCAGTTAGCAGTAGGTGCTGATAGAGCGGGTCGGCAGGAATAGTCATCTCGACCCATTTGCCGCCGCCTGTAATGATCGACAGGACGGCTGACCGGGACGCCGTGACCCACATGTTGTGCTGTAGCTGCGCCATATGCTTTGTTGCAGCCACTTCTTCCGAAAAATTCCAAGGCAGCATGAACTTGGCTTCGAAAACGGCTCCCGTTTCCTTTACCCGACCGTCAAGTGTTGCCGCCATCCATCGGTGAATGGCGTGAAAAACCTGCTTCTGGACGTCGGCGATGATTTGACCCGTTTTTTTCTCGTACCAGTGCCGGTTCAATGGCTCGGTTACCGTTCCGAGCTGAACCAGGAGGTTTTCAGACAAGTCCTCAGGCTCGAGTTCACCCCGCTTTTCTTTCCAAAGGCGAAGCAGGGCTGCCTCGTCGTTCCCCATAACGATCCGGGCATCGGAGCCCCCGATAAACGAGCGGCGGTCGCGCCGGTTGCCTTCGGAAAGATTCACGCGTGCGCTCTGAACGTTACGAACTGGCGCTTCGCAATTGAGCCTATTGCGGTATCGATGTCGTTCTGCACGGATGCTATGCAATCGCACAGATCATAAATCGACTTTGTGAACTCAAACGATCTCTCTTCAGTCGACAACTCAACTCGACCAGAAATCAACTCATCACTGGCTAAAAGCCAATAATCGCAGGCCTGCAATTTGTCGAGTGCGAGACCAGACAGCCCATGAGGCGGCTCACATGTAGCGTCGAGTTCGCACAAGCCTGGAAGACTAAAGTCGACCCCAATGACGTGAGTGTAATAGCGGCGCAGTGCGGGCATGATGTCCCGCCAACGCAGGCGTGTCAGTCCACACGAACTCAGATCAATGACAGCGATACGGCGCCCAATTGCATCGGGATAGCGTGGCTTGAAAGTGTGCAAAAGCTTATCGATGGAGAGCGATAGTCCGCTGAAGTGCCCAACATGTGCTGTCGCGTTGGAACCCAGGTTTGGCTTGATCCCGAAGTACTCCTCGATTGCAAAAAGAATGCCCGCGACGTCTCGTGAGAGCGCTCTATCTCCGCGAACGTCGTCCCAAACGACCACTCTTCCGAAGTGCTCGGGTAGTTGCGAGAGGTCGAGCGTCCCAATCTGACCGGTCCAAACATCGATGACGGCATTTGGCAACGTCCCCGGCTGTCGCGCAATCACGCAAACTTCGGCGAGGCCATCGTTCGACTGATCAATCGTCGCACTAGCGGTGCGGCTCAATCCCGTCGAGCCAATCGAGGCTGCAAACAACTGACCAATAAATCGTCTTCGGCTGTGTTTTCTCATGGTGCGAAGACGCTACGAAATATATATTATAGGTCAAATAATTTTTATATTTGGATTTGCTAGCCTGGATTTCCATGGAAGCGGAATCCGCTAACGCGCGATGGGCTTACCGAATTCATATTGACTCAAGAATTTGGCTTAGGACGTTAGCCTATATGGTGCGCTGATAGCGCAATTTTTCGGTGTTACTTTGCCGATCGCTCCGATACGGAGCGAGAGTGACAATTCCAGATCAGGCCGAGGAAACCACTGTCCTGCAGGAGCTTCTGCACAACACTGCCCGTTGCGGTGCAGTTTGTTGTTGACACCAGATCTGGGATGTATGATTGTGCATATGTGGCTATCAGCGCACCATATAGCCTAACGGATTGCCGCCGCTTCTTCGCCAAGCCGGCGACGGCGCGGCAGCGCCAATACGAGGCCTTGCGCGCCTTCTATGTGGATGAGCTGCCATCAGCCGAGGTGGCGCGCCGCTTCGGCTATTCGGCCGGCGCCTTCCGCGTGCTGTGCCACGACTTTCGCCACGGCGATCTGCCGGAGTTCTTTTCCGCCACCCGACCGGGCCGGCGCGATCAGCCCAAGAAGAGCCGCGCCCATGACCAGATCATCGCCCTGCGCAAGCGTAACTATTCGGTCTACGAGATCAGCCAGGCGCTCAAGGAGCAGGGAACGCCGTTGAGCGCCACGGCGGTGCGCGAGGTGCTCGCCGCGGAGGGCTTTGCGCCTTTACCGCGCCGGCTCGACGAGGAACGTCCCGCCCGCATCGGTCCGCAGGTGCAAGCGGTCGCCAATGTCAACGATTTCGTCCTCACCCCGCGCGAATTCACCACACGGATGGGCGGGCTGTTCTTGTTCATTCCCGATCTGGTGCAGCTCGAAAGCGACGCATTGGCGCAGGCCGCCAAGCTACCCGGCTCGCGCATGATCCCGGCCGCCCATGCGCTGCGCGCTTCGCTCGCGCTCAAACTGTGGGCGATCGAACGCAAGAGCCACATCATGGCGCTTGGTCGCCGACGAGGGGCTCGCCTTGTTCTGCGGGCTCAATGCCATGCCGAAGAAAAGCTTCTTGTCGGAATATTCCTCGCGCATCACCCCGCAGAAGGTTGCTCACCTGCTGGCGCGATGGCACGCGCAGGTCTCTGCAGACCTCTTCACGGGGGCCTCCCTCAATCTCGACTTCCACTCGGTGCCATACTTCGGTGAGCATCCGCTCGTTGAATCGCACTATTTATCCAAGCGAAGTCGTCGCCAACCCAGCATCCTGGTCTTCTTGGCCCAAGATGCCGACGCCCAAGTGTTCTGCTATGCCAACGCCGACATTCGCAAGGGCGAGGAAGCCGACGAAATCTTCCGCTTCATTGATTTTTGGAAGCGCCAGCACGGCAAGGCGCCGCAACACCTCGTCTTCAACTCCAAGCTGACCACCTACGCGGGGCTCGACCGGCTCGATGCCGCCGGCATCACCTTCCTCACCCTGCGTCGCCGCTCCCCGCACTGCTCGCCGAAGTCGCCAGCCTGCCGCCGTCGGCCTGGCGCACCGTCGAACTCGACGTCCCCCATCGCAAGTACCGCAATCCGCGCTTCTACGAGCAGAAGGCGCGTCCACTTCAGCGCATCTACCGCCAGTTCTTCATTGCCGACCTCGGTCACGATGAGCCGACCATCCTGCTCACCAACGACGCACACGCGACCGCCAAATCCCTCATTACACGTTACGCCAAACGCATGCTGATCGAGAATGCGCTGGCCGATGCGGTGCGCTTCTTCCATATCGACGCGCTGTCCTCTTCCGTCGGCATCAAGGTCGACTTCGATATGGCCCTTCTCGTCATTGCGTCAGGCCTTTATCGCCTCATGGCTCGGCGCATGCGCGGCTACAATGACGCGCAGGCACGCCAAATCTTCCGCGATCTCATCGACATGCCGGCCGACGTCGCCATCACAGACGACGAAATTACGCTGCGCTTCCATCGCCGCGCCCATCTCCCCATCGTCCTCGCCTCAGGACTCTTCAATAAACCCGTCAAAGTGCCCTGGTGGGACGGGCGCGCCCTCCGCCTCCTCCAGTAGCCTTCGCCATCCAATTGTTAGGTCAATTCCGTTCCGTGGAAATCCAGGCTAGTGCGGCTCTTTGGTCTCAACCTTGCCTGTTGGCCCGCAGATGCTGAAGCCCTCCTTTCTCTTGTTCGAGCAGCAATATCCACGCAAAGGGGCTGAAGATTACTGGCGCGCGTGGGCTCCGACCGAGCGAACGGCTTCGCATCGATTGAGGGATGTTGTCTCTCTGCAAGTTATAGCAGGGCTCGCTGCAGTTTCATCACTCGGTTCGCAACGCGACCAAGGCAATCCGTATGACGGCCACACGCTCGGTCCCGTCATCGCCGAACTCGAAAAGCTCACAAGTGCCGCAGTGCGCCGCATCCATGGCGACAAGGGCTGTCGCGGCCACAACTATCCGGACCGGTTCAAGGTCTGGATCAGCGGCCAGGTCCGCCGGGTCACCAAAGCCATCCGTCGCGAGATGCGCCGTCGCCCCGCCGTCGAGCCGTGATCGGCCATCTCAAGGACGATCATCGGACGCGTCGCAACTATCTCAAAGGCCCGAGATGGCGACCGGATCAATGCCGCCGGCTTCAACTTCAGCCTGCTCTTGCGCTGGTTCGAGAAGCTTTTGCACGCATTGTTACTGATCCTCAGTCGCTGCTTCCCGTCGCCGCCTTGCATAGTCCGGCCTGCAGAACATTCTTCACGAATAACTAAATATTAGGTCCTCGGCCGCGGCGGCCTTGTCCTTCTTGTCGGCGCCACGCATGACGATCTTCAACGCGTCGTCGGGGAGGGGACGCTGAAGCGCCTTCGCCTCGCATCCAGACAAAGCCGAGACCGGCAACGCTCCGGGCGTCGCCGCACTCGAGACCTTAATCGTCGATGAGCTGGCGGACCTTATTGGCTAACGCCGTATTCACGAACGGTTTCGTGATGACGGACATCCCGAAGTCGAGGTGTCCATTCCCAATGGCGGCGTTTTCCGCGAACCCAGTGATGAATAAGATTTTCAATTCCGGGTTTATGCCACGCGCGGCGTCCGCGACCTGCCTTCCGTTCAAACCGTTCGGCAAACCGACGTCGGTGATCAGAAGATCGATGCGACCGCCGGCCTGGATGATCCTAAGCCCGGATGGCCCGTCTACCGCTTCGATCACCCGGTAGCCAACCTCGGTGAGGACTTCGGCGATCACCATCCGGATCGCGGGTTCGTCATCGACGACCAGCACCGTCTCGCCGGCACCGCGGTCGATCGAGAGGTCTTCTGAGCGTTCTTCATCCGAAAGTTCGCCCGCGAAGCGCGGGAAATAAAGGCACATCGTCGTGCCCTTTCCCACCTCCGAGTAGACGCGTACCTGGCCGCCGGATTGGCGCACGAAACCGTAGATCATGGACAGGCCGAGACCGGTTCCTTGACCGAGCGGCTTCGTCGTGAAGAACGGATCGAAGATCTTTTCGATGACGTCGGCCGTCATGCCGGTCCCCGTATCGCTGACGCTGAGCGAGACGTACTGTCCCGGCGGAAGGTCGCGCTCCCTCGCTGCCCGGTCGTCCAGCCACTTGTTGGCGGTTTCGATCGTGATCCGGCCGCCGTTGGGCGCCATCGCATCGCGGGCGTTGATGCACAGATTTAGGATGGCGTTCTCCAACTGCGAAGGATCGAGTTTCGCGCCCCAAACGCCGCCGGCCTGAACGACCTCAACGTGCACATCGGGCCCCACCGACCGCTGCAGCAGATCGGCCATGCCTGCAATTGTGCGGTTCACATCGATCACCTTGGGATCGAGTATCTGGCGTCGAGCGAAAGCCAACAGGCGTTGCGTCAGCGAGGCCGCGCGGCGCGCGGATTCCTGCGCGACATTGATGTAGCGACCCACGCCCTCTAGGCGGCCCTGCGAAAGGCGCTTGTCGAGCAGTTCCAGACTTCCCGATATCCCGGCCAGCAGGTTGTTGAAATCGTGGGCGATGCCTCCGGTGAGTTGCCCGACCGCTTCCATCTTCTGAGATTGCCGCAAGGCTTCGGCCGCCGCCACCAGCTCTGCCGTCCGTTCTTCTACCTTGGCTTCGAGGGTCGCGTTCGCCTGGCGAAGCGCCTCCGCCGCCTTCAATCGTTCCGTTGCCGTCCTCGTCCGCTCGGCGAATTCTTGAACCAGCGCTAGATCCTCGCTCGCCCATTGCCGTGCTTTTGCATTGTTGAGAAACAGCACGGCGACCAGCCGCCCTTGCTCGATTACCGGCACGTTGACGAACGCGCCGGCGCTGCAACTCTTCAACGCTTCGGCCGCGGAGGCCGTTCGCGCATCCTGATCGACGTCGGCGATGGCGATGAATTCACCGCGCTTGAGGCTATCGATGAAGGAGCCGTAGTCGCGCAGATTTAGCGTACCCGCCAGCAACTCCACGTCGGGAGCCAACCAATCCCTATCGACGGTCAGTGTTTCCGCGTCTGGATCGATGGTTCCGTAGCTAACCCGGCTGACCTTGAGCGTTTCACCGAGGATCGTGGAGGCGGCGAAGGCCAGGTCCTCCGGATTATCCAGATCGCGGATGAAATCGGTCAACGTCACCAGGGCTTCGCGTCGAATCTCGGCAGCTTTCCGTTGGGTGATGTCGAAGCTCGCGCCCGGAAATCGAAGGGGGCGCCCATCCGACGAGCGCATGCAGCGACCGTGCGCGACGATCCACCGAATGCCGCCATCCGGTTGAACTAAGCGGTACTCCGAGACGAATGGTTCGCCGGTCTCGATGGATTTCGCTACCTCGGCATGAACCCGCTCGGTGTCGTCCGGGTGGATGCCGCCGAAGAATTCGGCGATCGGGGCACCGGCTTTCGCGAATTCGGGATCGACGTTGTAGAGGGAGGCGAACCGCGCGTCGGCAACGACCCGGTCGGTCACGACATCCCAGTCCCAGGTGCCGATGCTGTTGCCGGCGGACAGCGCTAACTGAAAGCGCTCTTCGCTGGCCCGAACCTCCGCCTCGGAGCGACGGAGTTCGCGCTCCGCACGCACGGCCGCCGATGTCTCGACGACGACGGCGATGACGCCGATCGGCTTGCCGCTCTCGCCGATCACCGGGGAGTAGTCCAGGTTCATCCAGACCTGCTCGGCCGCGCCCGAACGAAAAAGAGTGAGTTCCTGATCCTTGTAGGAGAGCACGCCGCCGGCAAGTCCGACCTTCATGACGTTGTCGTTGAAGTCCGCGACTTCCGGCCAACCCTCGCGGACCGGCGAGCCCAACAGTCTGGGGTGCCGGCCTCCCGCGAAGACCGAATAGGCGTCGTTGTAGATCATGATCCCCGGTTCACCCCACAAAGTGACCATGGGGATCGGCGATCGGAGAATGAGACCCACGGTCGTCGTGAGGGAGGTGGGCCAGCCGCCGATCGGACCAAGCTCGGTCTTGGACCAGTCGAAGGCCGATATCGCTTCGGCCAGTTCGCCGCCCCCGGCGAGAAAGTAAGGAACCCCGGAAGGATCAACCATTCTGCGCTTACCAAAGACTCAACGTTATCAATGAGGAAGTTTGGCGCGTAACGCAGGACGCACCCTGCTATTTAAGGTTCCAAACCGAGGAAAGTTCCACGGGCGGCAGGAGCGCGGGTTCCATTTCTGTATCCGGATCAGAGATTGGCCGAACGAGCATGCCATGGCTCCGCACGCAGTGGCGACCTTCATACCCAGCTGGCTCTGGCGACCGTCGGCCTAGCTACTTTCCGGCGCAAAATTCAGGCTGCCGCCTTGTCCTCCTTGTCGGCACCATGCATGACGATCTTCAGCGCGTCGTCGGGCAGGAGGCGCCTTCGCCTCTCTGCGCGCGCATCCAGACGTCGCGCTCCTCCTCTGTGATCAGGATGACCGGCATCGCCTTCGGATGGATCGGCTCGACGGTCGCGTTGGGCGAGGTCGTGAGGAAGCCAAAGACCAAGTGGGGGCCTGGGACCGGCTTCGACTTCGTTCCGCGATCGCCCCTGAACTCGGTCCAGATGCCGGCGAAGCTGCACAACGGCCGGCCGTCGTCGAGCGCGAACCAGACGACGTCCTTTTTCTTCGTCTTCGGATTCGGCTCGGGCGCGTACTCGGCGAAGCTGTCGGCCGGGACCAGGCAACGGTTCTCCGGCTTCAGCCAACCGCGCCAGTGCGGCGACGACGTGTCGCGGATGTTGGTGACAGGCGGCCCGCCGGTCCGCGGCGGAGGCGGCATACCCCAGCGCATCAGCACCATTTCTTCGGCGTCGGCGTCGTTGCGGATCACCGGCGCCGGATAGTCCGGAAAGGCTATTGCCTACCTTTCGCACCTCTAGCGCGGTGAATGTCGGTCCAGAGAAGGACAGCGACAAACGCCAGCGCGCCGCCATCGAGGCGTATGCGAAGCGCGAAAGGTGGGATGTCGTCGAGGAGCTCTTCGACGCTGATGTGAGCGGCGCAGACCCCATTGAAACCAGGCCGGGCTTTTCATCCCTTTTGGGCCGTATCGAAGGCAGCGGAGTGCGAACAGTAATCGTAGAGGACGCATTCCGCTTTGCCCGGCAGTTGATCGTCCAGGAAGCTGGTGTCATCGCGCTGATCGAGCGCGGCATCCGCGTGCTCACCGCCTCTGGGGACGACCTCACCGCGACGGACGACCCTTTCAAGGTCGCTATGCGCCAGATTGCCGGCGTGTTCGCTCAACTCGAAAAGTCCCGTTTGGTCGCGAAGCTTAAGGCCGCTCGTGATCGCAAGCGCGCCAGCGGCGCGAAGGGCCGGCCCCGCTTTAATGCAGCAAAATCGCTCCGTACGGAACTGGCCATCTTCCAGCGACTTGACCCGTTGGACCACGATGATCTCGGAGAACGACCATGAAAGTGATTTTCGCCTCGATTTGCCTGCTGGCACTCACCTCCTTCTCGCCAGCGGAGGCCAAGGGATGCATCAAGGGCGCCATCGTCGGCGGCGTTGCCGGCCACATGGCTGGCCACGGCAAGCTCGGCGCGGCGGCGGGCTGTGTGGTCGGCCATCACGAAGCCAACAAGCCCAACCCTAACAACTCGAACGCGCAGGCCCCGTCGGAACAGAAGTAGCGGATCGGACGAAGTCATCGCTGACGCGTGAACGCGATCTCGTTGCGGACCCAATCAGCCTGGCGTCGCCGAATTCGCCGGTCGCCGGATCCCCGGTTCGGCTGAACGCAATCGCGCCGGCGCAGCCGGGCTTACGCGAGCGCCTCCGATCGCATGACGGCCGCGTTGGCGCTCAGGCCCTCCACCCTTTCGCCGGCGGCGACGCCGTCGTCCGCCAGAACGAAGGAAGCGCGACGTAGTAGGTGACGTCCAGCCGCAGTTCGCGATAGCTCTCACGACCGTCCGAACCGAAGATGCGGCCAAACATCCAACGTCTGCTCTGGGTGCGCGTCGTGCAAAGGCGGCGCTTTCCAGTGGGTGTAAGCCCCACCCGGCAAACCGCTCCAGCCGGAAGCAACTGGGGGCGCTTCAGGCGCCCCTTTCGCTTTTCGGTAGTTCGGACTGTTAGGAGCGCGCTGGAGTCGTCCCGGAGGGCACGGTAAACCAGCTTGTGCCACTGGCCAGCGTGGTCCTGCACACCGACAGTCACGCGCATCGGCTTCTTTCGATCCGCGCCGCCGACCACACCTCGGACCATGATATGCGCGGAGCAAGCTCTCCGCTTGCGCGGCTGTCGTTGCGCCGCCGTATCGACGATCCCGATCACGGCGCGCAATTAGACGTCAGGTTCGACAGCGAAAGGGTCGCTTTTCGTTGAATGGAACGACGACGGGTTCAAAACATCGTATCGGCCGGGACCGTGGGAGAACTCGCTGTGACGCTACGACCGGACACCGGCGCTGGCGGAATCGTCGCGAGCCTTGTGAGTTGCCGGTGTTTCAACCGATAGCAAAGCCCGAAACCAAAGCCTCCATATCCTCAAGCGAGGGTACGATGGATGGCGCCTCCAATTCGCGAAGTTCGAGTTCTCGCAGCAATTCTATTATCTTTTTGGGGGGCGATGTCGTGGTTCTATCGATCTGTTGCCGCAGCCGCTCGCCAACTTCGTCGCAAATCGCTCTGCAATGCTTGCTGCCGATCCTGACTGCGTCCATGGCTTTTGTCCCCGCTTGCAGGATCGTGCTCGCTCAATTATCAAACCATTAATTCGCGCAATTGCCGTCTGATATTGGTGAAGCTCTCGTAAAGCGCGCGGGCCGGTTGGCTTTTTGCAACGGCCAATGTTTTTTTAAAATGAGCGTTAACGAGGTTTGGGTATCCTGTAGGAAGGGGTAAGTTCACTATCGGGGCTGTGATGTGGACATCGTGCTTTTCATTTTGGGCGGGCTGTTCCTGACGTTGGTTTTTTCGGCCTGGTCTTCCAGCCGATCCTACTTTCAGAAGGGTAAGATCAGGGGCGTAGAAGAGGCTGTTCGCGAGTTGCAGATCGGCATGGCGTCTCACTTGGGCACCGAGCTGGCTCCGGATGTTCAAAGGGCCTTGGTGAACCTGCGTAATTGCTTGGATCGTCATCCTTCGCGACGCGTGAAGGGCACGGACCCAATCCACGCTGATCTTTGGGTGCTAGGAGCGGCCTTGGCGGAGGAGTGCTGGTTGAAGGGGCACGGTGCAGGAGTTCGGCGAAAGGCGCCCGAGGATGGGAAAATCCGGATTGACCTTTCGGCGGCTGAATTGCTTCAAATAGGAAGCCTTGCGAATTTGGGTTTCCAATACATGATGCCCAACATGCGCCTTATCGATGCCCGTAGATTTGCGGGCAGTGACGATGCCTTGGAGGCTTCGCGGTCGATTAGCAAGGTGGAAGCAGCGATCCCGAAGAAATACAGACCGGATTTGATCCTTCAGGTGGCAAATCGTGAAAGCCTGATTGAAGATTGGTGGCAACCGATCTTTCGCAGGGTGTAGCCTCAGGCGATCCGCGCCGTGCCGGCACGAGACAGTCGCA
The DNA here is from genome assembly GCA_963739755.1 of uncultured Alphaproteobacteria bacterium. Lineage (GTDB taxonomy): Bacteria > Pseudomonadota > Alphaproteobacteria > Rhizobiales > Xanthobacteraceae > Bradyrhizobium. The sequence continues at coordinate 35,062 of CAVUCB010000043.1, forward strand.
GTTCCTATTGCAATCGACGACGACGGACTACTTTTGAGCCTTCGCGCCGGTGCCAGCTTACGATGTCATCATTCGGGGCTTCTGACTGTTTGGGAGGCTCGGCCGGAAGGATCTTCACAGTTTCCACAGCTGCGTTAGGCAAGGCATTGTCGAAGAAGCGTGACGGAAGCCGATCGCCCTTGTGGCCACCCGTGTTCATACAGGAACGGGCCGTTGATCTTCTCGATCAGGATGCGGTTGTCGAAGTAAGGCTCGACCGCGTTGGCGACCTCGACGATCTTGCGCGCGGCGACTTCGGGATCAGCAAGCGCGCGGGCCTCGACGAATTTCATGGGGCTCGCTTTTATCGCTATTAAGAATCTCGACCCTCGTGGAAAGACGCGCGAGTCCTCGCAAGACTGTATTGATGTCTGGGGCGATTGAGTTCGCTGGCAGCACCATTAGCTGCTTGATCAGCAACATTTCCATTTTTGGTGCGGCGATCGAGGTTACTCGCCCCACGACATTCCCGAGCGATTTGACCTTGTCTTTAAGGCGGACAGGGCACGCATTCCCTGTCACATCGTCTGGCGCCAAGAGGAGCGGATCGGCGTGTCCTTCGACTAGGTCAGCGATTTTGAAGTTCGAATCATATCATGCGGCCTTGTCGAGTTTGTAGGTCCAGGTGTGAACGACGGGGTCGCGATTGAAGAAGTCGATGGCGGCCATGATGCGATCCCTGAGTTCTTGTTTGGACGAGACGCGGATGTGGCGCAGCACGGAGCGGGCCAGCTTGGAGAAGAAGCCCTCGACGAGGTTGAGCCAAGAGCCATGCTTGGGAGTGAAGGTGAACTTGAAGCGGCCCGCGGGTTGCTCGGCGAGCCAGGCTTTGGTCTCCCTGGAGATATGCGCGGAATGATTGTCGAGGATGAGGTGGATCGCGGTGTCGGCCGAATAGGCTTTGTCGAGACGCTTGAGGAACGCGACGAACTCGCGGCTGCGATGGCGGTCCTCGACCATGGCGTGAACCTTGCCGGTGACAAGGTCGATGCCGGCCAGCAGGGTGACCGTGCCGTGGCGCTTGTATTCATGGTCGCGGGCGAAGGTCGCATGAACGCCGGGCTCGGGCGGCAGATCGGGAGACGTCGTTGCAATCGCCTGAATGCCGGGCTTTTCGTCGTAGGAGACGATCGCCACCCGGCTGTTCGGCTTCCGCTTCGACCGCGCCGCCGCCTTCTTGAGCAGTTTCACTTTGCGATAGACGCACAGCACCTCGGCCATTTTTTCCGCAAACTCAGGATCACGCTTCTCCAGGTAGTAACGGACCTTGTGCGGCTTCACTTCCTCAGAATCGAGGATCTTGCACAACGTGCCCTGCGCCAGGTTCGCCAAGCACGGGTGCCCTTCGGTGGGACCGTGCTCGCGAGCGTGGCGGGCGAGCAGCCGCGTGGTCCACAATTCATGCGGATAACCCAGCTCTTTCGCCTTCCGGCACGACAGCGACGTCAACCATGCTTTCGCTTCCAGCGTGATCGTCGGCTCCCGGCCGGGGCGAGGGCGATCGTCCAGCGCGGCCATCGGGCCTTCGGCCACCGCCCGCTCGACACAGCGCTGGACCGTCTGATGGTGCAGCCCGAGTGCTTGGCCCACCGCGAAAAACGACGAGTTTTCCCAATAACCCAGCAGGATCCGCGCGCGCTCAACCCGGCTCGCAGGTTCGGTTCGCGACCGCGCTATCAGCCTCAACTTCTCCAAATCCGAATCTCCGAGCGACAATTCAATCGCCCGCCGCCACGCCGCCATATCGCTATTCCCTTCGTCCCAAGCCCCTCCACCGCATAGATAGGAGCTTGAAACGGCAGTTAAATCCCACCCATATGACAACTTTCTTGGAATCGATCGTCTAGTACGGGATCGGATCGGCAACGGACGGGACCAGGACACTAGCGATAGCCCATGTCAGTGGCCGCGCGGAACGACGGCGGGTTACTCAATGTATGGTGCCCGAACCTTCGTTCAGCGAAGCGAGCATCTTGGCGAGCCGCTTCAGCTCTTCGACCATGCGTAGCAGTTTGCCTTCACCGGAGGCGTTTGCGCCGGCCGGAACGCTTCTTTGTATGGCCGCTCCCAGGCCTTCACATGCATCGCCGAGTGCATCCGCTAGCTCGCTCAGCTCTCGCCGAAACTTGGTTGCGTCGCCCATTGGAACGTCCCCCCATTCCTCCGCATGTACAGCCTACCGCAGCCTTGAGGCGCGCGAAAGCCGCCCGCGAGGTTTTGGCCAGCTCTATTGTTTTTGACCGGGTGGAATTGCGGCTCCGGCTTGCTCGGGTAGCGGGGGCGAGGCGGTTTCGGCCGTGGGGGCGGAGCCTCTAAGGCCCGCGGCGTCCGTGCAGTCTCCGGCCCAAAGTTTGGTCCCCTTGACCGTTCCAACGAGCTTGCAGCCGATGGGAGCCCGCGGCTTTGCAAGCGCCGGCGCCTTGGCCAATCCCTTCGGCTGCGCGCTCTGAGCAAATGCACTCGTGGCGAAGAGAAGCGCAGCTAATCCGACAAGCGCCTTCATGTTCATTTCCCCTTCAGCCCGATCTCGACTAGCCGGCGGACGGCTCGATGGGCTAAGCGCATCATCCCAGCGACCTGGTCCATTTGTCGACTGCGGGCCGAGTTCAGGGCGAGGCCGTCACCGAGCGGCGTTCCAATAATCAAAAATATCAGCGGCAAACACCCGCCGGATCGGAAAAATATTCCTCCAATTCGGCAAGCGAAGAAGCTCGACAAGTTTATGCCGGGGTTAATAAAGTAAATCATCGGTCAAGCCGACACAGGACCCAAAACTCCGGTCCGCTCAGCAAGGGAGACAAGCTCCGCCAAGGTTCGGACTTGCATTTTTTCCATCACCTGCTGGCGGTGAGCTTTGATCGTGCGCTCCGCGCAACCCAGCGATCTGGCGACATGCTTGTTGGTCTGGCCGCGAACGATGAGTACGAAGACTTCTTTCTCGCGCGGCGTCAATCTGGCGATTTGAACGCGACCCATGTCCAGCATGGCCTTCCGGTCACGCGACATTTTATGACGCGCTACAGCCCGTTCGATAGCTTGAAGGAGCAAGTCTGACGACACGGGCTTAATCAAAAAATCCTCCGCGCCCGCTCTGATAGTTTGCACAGTGAGCCGGATGTCAGGATAGCCGGTGAGAAAAATGATGGGTAAGGTTGATCCGAGCTCGCGCAAGCGATCTTGCAGTTCTGTTCCGCTCAGATCCGGTATCCGTACATCGAGGAGGATGCAGCCGACTTCAGTTTCGCTCGGCAAGCGATCCAGCAAATGCTGCGCCGACGGATAGGTCGTGACTTCGTAACCGGCCTGCTTCAGACGACGTTCAATCGCCGTTCGGAATGCAGCATCGTCATCGACAACATGCACAAGCCCCGGCAAGGGTGTCCCCAATTGATGCGTACTGAAATACCGCGGATTGTATTATATCAGATTTTCGCTGAAGGGGTCGGCATACCAGCCCTGCTCGGCAGCGCTATAGGATCGAGAGTGTTCTGGTTGTCCTGACTAAGCCCCTCCGGATCGTGCTCGGTGGCGTTCGGCGGCTTCTTTGTTCTCGAAGAACTCGATTCCTTGTCGCCAACCTACTTGCCGGTATTGCCGTAATTTAGCCGGTCATGGCCGATCTCTCATTTGTAAGGACATCCCTACGGCAGATTAGGATGACGGTAATCATTCTTTGGTTGAATTGGAGGATTGCACAAGGGCTTTGCCTCTGCTGTGTGGTAAATGTGGAGCCTCAGCTGCGGGGTACGGGGCTGGGGCCTTTTTATGGTCGAAACTAGGATTGCCCGTCGTTTCAAAGTTGATAAGCGAGCCATCGCTGAGTACGGCGGCGACAAATATCCGTGTACGGTTCGCGACCTTTCCAGCACCGGCGCAGCCATTGAATTTCCCGACCTCGTCAAGGTCGTTCCGATTGCAAAAGCCTTCAACTTGCTCATGCCAGATGATGGGCTGAAATTGCGGTGCCGTATCGTCTGGAAGAGAGACTACCGGATGGGAGTCGCGTTCGACTAGGAACGAATCTCGAGAAGGCGGCTCAGGTCTCGTCCCTCATCTGCACAAACATCTCCTTGACGTCGGGGATACGAACCGGCTTTTCTCGCGGTCCCGCGCTATTCAAAAAGGCCAGTCGATCGGCGAGAATTGCAGTCGACGCCGAGTAATCCCCTCGCGGAGCAACTCCGCTCGCTGCTTGGCCGTCTCACCCAAAATTCTCCAGGGGACTTGAAGATCGGCGGCGACTTCTTTCCGGGTGCTTTCGTAAGCTCGCAGTATGGTCTCGTCGGCCAATGATTCGAGGCTCATTGAAATTCTCGGTCACTCAAATCAAACTTATTGCCGTCGGAACGCCAGACCCTAGCGCTGGAATTAAATGAATTGAAATATCGGGCCGGCGAAGCGTGGGCTGCCAAGCGGTGGCCAGCAGGGGCATGCAGGTGGATACGTGAAGCTAGAGGAGCGCTGGAAGAACCGAGCTAGGTGTCACCCCAAGGACCCATAGTCATAAAGCGTCACGGGGTTGGCCCGGCATCTGCAAAAACATCTCCTTGATGTCGGGAATGCGAACCGGTTTTTCCCGCGGTCCCTGATACTGCCTCAGCACTGACATTTGCCGGCCGGCGATCGCGTCGCGCTTGATCGGGCTCTC
>CAVUCB010000044.1:0-80553 GCA_963739755.1 uncultured Alphaproteobacteria bacterium
AGGGGCACCACGCTTCGACCTGCGGGCTACGCTTGGCGTAGCCGCGAAGCTCGAGCAAAGCGGGAGCGCAGCCGGACGCCGTAGCTAACGCTTGGCGCGGGCACGCCAGAGCGCGAGGCCATCGGGCAAGTGCCTCTCTTGATCATTGACTTGGTCGACGCCTGATCTCGAAACGATGCTCCATATCGTTGAGGAGCCGAAGTGCAATCAACGTTTTCAAGCGGACTGCGAAGAGCCAGAGTTCCGAAACAAGCAGGAACATCAACAAGATAAATCGGGAAGCAACGACCGGATGGCGTCAGACGGCACGGCCGGCAGGAGCACGTGCGCCTCGCTGGAGACGAAATCCCTCGACCGACCCGAGATCGCCATAAGGACCATCAATGCTACGATTGAAAAAGAGTCCCTGCCTCCACCATTTCCAATTCCCGATGACCAGAAACACCACCAGTTTCAAGTGCAATAATCCATACTCGTCGTGGTCCGCCTTGTACCTGGCGCGGGTTGCCTCGATGATCGGTGGCAGGAAGGACAATCGCAAATAGAGCCATGTCGTGATGTCAAATGCCGTAAAGACAAAAAGGCCCAGTGAAAAATAAAACTCATCGAAGCGGACCAGCATCAGAACCAGCGAAATGGCCGCCAGGCTGAACACGGCGACCAGCAAACCCATCAATACGACCGCCAAAGACCAGATACACCGAACTCTGGATATTCGTGTCGAACGTCGTACCTATCGCCCAGAACCATATGTAGTTGCTGAGAAGGATGGCCTGAAAATATTGCGGGTTGGCGTTCGAGATCGCCGAAAACGGAATGTCTTCAGGATGAACCCGGCGAAGGCCAGCGCGATGGCTGCGGTTACGCCCCGAATGCACCAATTCGCGAGCTTTGCAATCTTCGCAATTCCATCGCGACGGGTCCGGTCGTAATTGCCGGTGTGGTGTTCAACCAGCCGTCGCCGGTTTCCGCCCCCCCATGGAAGCCCGCGCCCCGATGCCGGCTCACTATATCTCCAAGTTGTTGTTTTTCTCCATTACAACTTATATCCGAGCATGCTCGCATCTGGAAAGGGCAGCCCCAGCTTGTAGATTAGCTAAATATATTTAAGGTTGTGACAGCCCGCTTGACCGACCTGCACAACCATCATTTTTGAATTTGAGCACGAACATCATAACGCCTCTCATGGAAACCAGCCCATGAGGATTGCCGGGATGCCGAAGGTGTCGACGTCAGTCCACAGCCTCGCGCCCCCGATCGAACCGAGGGACGTTTCATGGCAAATACTCTGCCGAGCCCAAACTTCACCTGGGATCCGAACAAGACCCGCCGAAAGCCGGTCTCCGTCCCAAGCGCGAAGGCTCCTATCGGCTGGAGGCGGAGCCGCAGGACGGCCGCTTCGTCGTTCATAATTACGGACATGCGGGCGCGGGCATCACCATGAGCGGGGTTGCGCGATCGAAGTGGCGCAGATCATCGCGGATGCGGGCTATGCCCCACCGGAAAAGATCACGGGTGCTCGGCGGCGGCGTGATGGGACTGACGGCAGCCGTCACGCTGGCCGAGCGCGGCTACAACGTCCAGGTATTTGCGAAGGCGTTCCCGCCTGACACGACGTCCGACGTCGCCGGCGGCCAATGGGCGCCCGCGAGCGTCGAGCACATGGACAAGGTCCAGTTTGAACGCATCCTCAAGAATGCGTTCAATACGCACAAGACCAAGGGACCTGCCTACGGCGTATTGCACAAGCAAATATGCCACCACGAGATTGCCGAGCTTCGCTGACGTGCCGACGAGCATCGTTCCGCCGCCGACGGCGCTCGCCCATCTGCCTTTTGCGCGGCTGAAATCGCGCGGCTTTGTCTATTCGACCCTCCTGGTCGAGCCGCCGAAATTCCTTCCGCGATTGGTTTCCGAACTGAACGAGCGCGCCGTGCCGCTGAACAAAAAGACTTTCCGTGCGATGAGTGAGGTGCTTTCGGAGCTTTCCCAGAAGGTCATCGTCAATTGCACCGGGCTTGGCGCGCGGGAAATCTTCAACGACAAGAAAGGTCCATCCGTCAAGGGCCAGCTGGTGATGCTGCCGCCACAGCCGGAGCTGGACTACCTGTTTTGTGCACCGGGCTATCTGTTTCCCCGTCAGGATGCGGTTGTCGTTGGCGGCACCGAGGAGACCGATTTCAAGGACGACAAGCCCGATATCAAGCGATGCAAAATTGTGCTCGAACATGTCAGGCAGGCTTTTGAGCCGAGCCTCATGACCATGGTGACGCCCAAGGCACTCAGCGACTTCATGCGGCCCGAATGGCTCATCAAGAGCAAATAGATCATTCCGCGTCGCGCTATCCTGTTCGCAACGCGCTGATCGCACCTCTCGCCGGCATGCCGTCCTGCGCGCCGGCCTTCAGGCATTTCAGTGCCGCCGCCTCGCAGCCGACTTCGAGGGCTTTCTGCAGCAGCGCTTGCTCGCTGAGGATGCAGGCGAAGGCGCCGACAAAGGTGTCGCCGGCGCCGGTGGTGTCGACGGGCGTGATGAAGCGACGGCGCGTGCACGCGGGCGCCATCGGGCGCGAACGCGAAGGCGCCTTGCGAGCCGGCGGTCACGATGCAGCTGAGTTGGCCGGCCTTCGCGGATGCGCGCAGCGGCTTCGAAATCGGTCTGCTTCGCGCCGAGCGCTGTGGCGGCATCGAGCGCTTCATGTTCGTTGGTGATGAGATAGTCCGTCGCCTCCAGTAGATCGCGGATCATCTCGCGCGTCATCCGCTCCGGCACCGGCGCGAGATTCCAGACCACGCGGCCGGAAGCCGCCCTGGTCCTGCGCGCGACCGCGAGCGCTTCAGTGAACGGCACTTCCATCTGCAGCACCAGCACCGTGTCCGCGGTGAGGTGCTGCGCAGGCACGTCGGCGGCACGGGCCGCCATATTCGCGCCGCTCGCCACCGTGATCGCGTTCTCACCGCTGCCATCGACCGTGATGAAGGCGCAGCCGGTCGGCTCGTTGGCGCGGACGATCAACTCGTGTCGACGCCGTTGGCCGCAGAGATTCCTGATCGCCTCGTCGCCGAACCCGTCCTTTCCCACCCTGCCCGCCATTGCCACCTTGCCGGCGCCCGCGATTCTAGCGGCGGCGACCGCCTGGTTGGCGCCCTTGCCGCCGAAATGGGTCGCGTAGGACGGCGCGAGCACGGTGCGGCCGGGGCCGGGAATGACCGGCACAAGCGTGACCAGATCGATGTTGAGCGAGCCGAAGACCAGGATCATGACCTCACCTGATAGCAGACTTCAGCCCTCTGCATCCATGACGCGAAGCTTTTCGACGCGGCGACGGAAATCCTCATCGGTGGAGAATTCGGCGGAAAGATAGGACGAGACCAGATCCACGGCGAGCCAGGCGCCGACGATCTGCGCGCCGATGCACATGACGTTGACGTCGTCGTGCTCGACGCTCTGATGCGCCGAATGGACGTCGTGGCAGACCGCGGCGCGGATGCCTTTCATCTTGTTGGCGGCGATCGAGGCGCCGACACCGGTGCCGCAGACCATGAGGCCGCGCGCGGCTTCGCCCGAGGTCACCTTCTGCGCTACGGCGCGCGCGATATCAGGGAAGTCCACCGGCTTGTCGTCATGGGAGCCGACGTCAACGATGTCGTGGCCAAGCTTGCGGATATGGTCGATGACGGTCTGCTTGAGCGGCCAGCCGGCGTGGTCGGATCCGATGACAAGACGCATGTGATGTCCTTCTTGGTTTTGCATTGGCGTGACAGCCGCAAGCGGCTGTCACGGATTCTTCGTGATTCAGCTGCGCATGTCGGGCGGCAGCTCGACCCCATGGAACTTCTTGTAGATGGCGTTGAGCTTGCCGTTCTTGACGTTCTCGGTGATCCAGGCGTTGAGCTTGTCCATCAGGCGCTGCTCGCCCTTCTTCAGGCCGATGGCGAGATCGAAGGTCGCAAGCGGGATCTTGGACTCGAAGATGCGCGCCGGGTTCTTGACGCCGATCTGGTTGATGATCGTCGCCGAGGTGCCGACGCAATCGACCTGGCCGGAGACGGCGGCCGTCACTTCAGTGGCATCGTCGTCATAGCGGGCGATCTTGAGGTCCTTGTCCTTCATGTTGGACAGGGTCGTGTCCTGCGTGGTGCCGCGCGACACGCCGATCGCCTTGTCCTTCAGGTCGGGCCAGTCCTTGACGTTCAGCGACTTCAGGCAGCCGATGTCCGACTGCAGCGTCGCGTAGCGCTTGGTGAAGTCGATCACCTTGGCGCGGTCGGGCGTCACCGAGAGCGTCGAGATGATGATGTCGGCCTTGCCGGTCAGGACGTTGGGGATGCGGGTTGCGCCGGTGGTCTGGATGAATTCGAGGTCGAGCCCCCAATCCTTGGCGAGCAGCTGGGCCACTTCGACGTCGGAGCCGGTCGGCTTCATGCTGGAGTCCATCATGCCCGAAGGCGGAATGGCGACGTCCGTCGAGATGCGGATCTTCTTGGCCTGCATGATGTCGTCGAGCAGGTCGGCCGAAGCCGGCGTGGCCGCCATCATGACGAGGCCGCATAGCGCGGCGGCAGCTCCCAGAAATGTCTTGTTGGTCATCCTTGGTTCTCCTCTCCCTGTTATGATTTTAAGTTTCCCGTGCCCACGAATTGCGTGAGCTCGGGCGTCGTCGGCGACGTCAGGATCGAGGCAGGTCCGGTCTCGTGAACCTTGCCGCGATGCATGAACACGATCCGGTCGGCGATGCCTTTGGCAAAGCCCATCTCGTGGGTGACCATCACCATGGTCATGCCGTCCGCGGCCAGTTGCTCGATCACCTTCAGCACTTCGGCGGTGAGTTCGGGATCGAGCGCGGAGGTGACTTCGTCGAACAGCATGACCTTCGGCTGCATCGCGAGCGAACGGGCGATCGCGGCTCGCTGCTGCTGACCGCCCGAAAGCTGCTCGGGATAGGCGTGCAGCTTCTCGTCGAGCCCGACCTGCGCCAGCACCTTGCGCGCCAGATCCTTCGCCTGCGAGGCGGTCATGCCCTTCACCGCGCAGGGGCCAGCGTGATGTTCTGCTCGATCGTGAGGTGGGGAAACAGATTGTAGCTCTGGAACACGATGCCGACGTCCTGGCGCAGCGCGCGCAGGTCGACGTCGGGGCGGTCGACGCGATGTCCGCAAACCACGATCTCGCCGCCATCGACCTTCTCGAAACGGTCGATGCAGCGCAGCGCCGTGCTCTTGCCGGAGCCGGAGCGGCCGATCAGCGCCAGCACCTCGCCGCGCTTCGACGGCGAAGCGAGACGCCATCGAGCACCCGGAGCGGGCCAAAGCTCTTCTGCACGTCGCGGAGCGACACGATGGGCTCGGAGGAGGGGTGGTGCTGCATGTCAGGCTGCTGCGAGGTTGGACCTGCCACGCCCCATCCGCCGTTCCAGCTTCTGGCTGAACAGCGACAGGGGATAGCACATGGCGAAATAGACGACGGCGATGATGGCGTAGATGATGAACGGCTCGAACAGCGAGTTGTTGACGATCTGGCCCGAGCGCATCAGCTCGACGAAGCCGACGACGAGGCGAGCGAGGTGTTCTTGATGATCTGCACCATGAAGCCGACAGTCGGCGGCGTCGCGATGCGGATCGCCTGCGGCAGGATCACCTTCAGCATGCGCTGGGTCCGGCTGAGCGCCAGCGCCTTCGGCAGCTTCCCATTGCGGCTTCGGCACGGACTCGATGCGCCGCGCCAGATCTCGCCGAGATAGGCGCTGACATAGAGTGTGAGCGAGGCGCCGGCGGCCGCAGCGACGAGACCTTGAGGCCGATCGCGGCAGGCCGAAATAGCCGAGGAAGAGGATGACGAGCAGCGGCGTGCCCTGGATCGAGCTGAACATAGAGCGGCGCTGGCGAGCCGCACCGATTTGAGCGGCGAGATTCGCGCGAGCGCGATCGCGAAGCCGACGATGCCGCCGCCGATGCAGCGCGATCACGGACAGTCCGACCGTCCACAGCGCGCCCTGGCCGAGGAACATCAGATGATTGATGTTGAAATGTCCGCCCATGATCGTCTCACAACGGCGTGCCGAGCCGGCGCCGGCGCGGAAACAGCGACGAGGCCGAGGCCCCAGAAGCCGGCGCGCATGACGAGCGACAGCAGGATGTAGAGGACAGCGACGATGATGTAGGTCTCGAAGGCGCGATAGGTGTCGGACTGGATGTAGTTGGCGATCGCGGTGAGCTCTTCGGCCGAAATCTGCGAGCAGACCGATGATGCCAGCATCAGCAGTACGAACTGGCTGGTGAGCGCCGGGATAGACGCGCTCGACCGCGGGCAGCAGGATGATATGCCAGTAGACCTGGAGGCGCGACAGCGCCGAGCCCCTCCGCCGCCTCGATCTGTCCGCGCGGGATCGCCTCGAAGCCCGCCGCGCATGATCTCGGCGGTGTAGGCGCCGACATTGATCGTCAGCGCGGCGACCGCGACGGTGAAAGCCGAGAATTTCAGCCCGATGCTGGCAAGCCCGAAATAGACCAGGAAGATCTGCACCAGCAGCGGCGTGTTGCGGATGGCTTCGACATAGGTCTTGCAGAGGCCTGAGATCAGCGCCTTGTGGCTGCCGCGGCCGACCGCCGCGAGGGTGCCGAGAACGGCGCCGAACACGGTCGCGAGAAAGGCAAGCTCGAGCGTAAGCATGGCGCCGCCGAGAAAACTCGGCCAGCGCTCTAGCACCGCCGGAAAATCGAGCTCGATGCCCATCGCGCGTCAGCCCGTGACTGATTGGTCATGCGATCGTAGACTCGGAACAGCGCCTGGTTGCCGTTCGTGCCCTCGCCATGGGCGCGCGCATCGACATATTGGCTCGTGACCAGCGCGGTCCCGGGCAGCGGCACGTTCAGCGCCTGCGCATGCTCCTGCACCAGCCGCAAATCCTTGAGCATCAGGTCGATGCGGAAGCCGGCGGCGGTATCGCCCGCGATCATCGCCGGTCCGAGCTTGTCCAGCATCCAGGACGACGCCGCGCCGCCGAGCAGCACGCGGCGCAGCAGGTCGAGATCGACGCCGGAGGCGCGGCTGAGCGCCAGCGCCTCGCAGATGGCCTGGATGTTGATGCCGCAGATCAGCTGGTTGCACAGTTTTACGGTCTGCCCCGCACCAGCAGCGCCGACATGGGTGATAGTTGTGCCCATCGCCTGGAAGAACGGCTCGGCCCTGGCAAACGCTTCCACCTCGCCGCCGGCCATGATCGAGAGCGCGGCATTCTTCGCACCCAACGGTCCGCCGGACACGGGCGCATCGATAAAGCTGACGCCGGACCGCTGCAGATCGGCATGAATGCGCCGGACCGCGACCGGCGAGATCGTGCTCATGTCGACGATGAGCTTGCCGGCCGGCGGCGATTTCAGGAGGCCGTCGTCGCCATAGATCACCGCTTCGACATGCGGCGTATCGGGCAGCATGGTGATGACAAGGTCGGCGCCGCGAGCCGCGTCGGCCGGGCTCTTTGCACCGGCAGCCCCTTCGGCAACGACATCGGCGATCGCGGCCTCGGCGATGTCGTGGGCAGCGACCGCATGCCCGGCCTTCAGCAGATTGCGCACCATCTCCCGGCCCATCGTGCCGATGCCGATAAAGCCCACGCTTGTCTTGCCGTTCCGTCCCATCGTTTCTTCCCGCCTTGTTCTTGTTTTGCTTGGCCGTCAGCGTGACAGCTTGCGACTGTCTTTCTGGCCGACGACGGCGCGCCGCCGGTATTCGTCACCGATCTCGAAATGTCGCCGCAGCGTCGCGTCAGCCCGCTCCGGATCGCGCGCGATCACCGCTTCGAAGATGCGTTTGTGGTCGTCGATCAGATAGGTCTTCATCGAGGGGAAGGCCTGCACCAGCTCGCGGCGCGTGCGATGGGTGTAGGTGAGCAGGCCCGCCATCGAATTGTGCAGCACGACCAGCGTCTCCGAATGCGATGACAGGACGATTGCGCGGTGGAATTCGAAATCGGCCATGCCGCCGGCATCGGCCTCGTCGATCGTCTGCGCGATGTTCGCCAGCGCCCGCTGCAGCCGCTCGAAATCGGCGATGCTGGCGCGCTCGCAGGCGAGCCTGATGGCCTGGCATTCGATCGCGATGCGCGCCTGCATCACGTCGTCCACCATGCCGGCCTGTTGCGCGAGTGCGAAGGTGAAGAAGTCGTTCAGCACCGAGACATCCGGGCGCGTGACCACGGTGCCGATGCGGTCGCGGATCTCGACAATGCCGAGCATGGTCAGCGCGCGCAGCGCCTCGCGCACGATCGGCCGGCTGACGCCGAGCTGGCTTGCGAGTTCGCGCTCCGAGATCAGGCGGTCGCCGGGTTTCAGCGAACCCGCGAGCAGGCGTTCGCGCAGGAACGCGAACACCTTCTCGAAACCTTTCTCGCCCTCGGCCGCCGGCTTGGTCGCCATCCCGTGTCTCGTTCTTTCTCTGGTCAGACCAGTACGATGACCAGAGTGGCGCAGGAGCTTGCCCGCCGCCTCGACCCCACCGATGTCGTGTACCTGACCGGGCGCGATGGCGGTCGCGTCGCGCAATCGCTCAAAAATATCTCCGGCGCCAAAGCCCAAGTCCGCGGCGAAGTGCTTGACGTGTCCAGGCGCGACGCGGTCGAACGCTTCGCGGGCGATCTTGCCGATCGCCATGGCGGCGTCGACCTGGTGTTCTCCAATCACTACACGCGGGTTGAGCCGGAGGACAATCCGGCCGAAATCATCGATTATTATGTCGAGACCAACAATCTCGGAACAACCAGCGTGCTGCGCAGCGTGGCGCCGCTGCTCCGCGATGGCGGCCGCCTGCTCGTCATCGCGAGCCGCGCCGGCAGTCTGCGGGCGCTGGCGCCGGCGCTGCACCCGCGCTTTCAGAATCTCAATTCGCTCGACGAGGTCGACCGCGCCGTATGCCGCTGGCGTGACGCGGTGCGCGCGGGCCGCGCACCGGGCCAGGCCTGGCCGGCATGGATCAACATACCCTCCAAGATCGGCCAGGTCGCGGCCGTGCGGGTGCTGGCGGCGCAACGGCGCGCCGAGGATCTGGCGCGCGGCATCCTGATCGCGTCGATCTCGCCCGGGCTGATCGACACCGGCGCCTCGCGCCCATGGCTCGATCTTGCCAACGCGCGCCAGCCGGACGAGGTCGCGGGTCCGCTGGTGGATTTCGCGCTTGATCCGAACGTCGATGCGGCGCTGTACGGCGAGCTGGTTCATGTCGGAGCCGATGAGGTCAACCCTGTGCAGGGAACGGCAATCCGCACCGGCTCCATCGTGCCATGGCAGTAAAGGCACGACACAAGCCGCCCGCGCGGCGGACGGCGCCTCAGACTTCGGCGGTCGAAGAGCCGCGGCTTGGCATGCTGGTCAAGCGCGCGGAGCAGGCGATGCTGCGCGCGAAAAGCACGGCGCTCAAATTCGTCGGCCTCACGCCGGCGCAATATGTCGCGCTGTACGAGCTCGACGCGCAGCCCGGCATCACCGCGGCGACGCTGGCGCGGCTGTGCCTGGTGTCGCCGCAGGCGATGATGATCCTGCTGAAATCCATGGAGCAGCAGGGCCTGATCACGCGGTCGTTTCATCCGCGCCACCCCAACGTGCTCGAGCTGCACATGACCGATACGGGCCGCGAGGCGCTCCACGCCGCGCGCCAGCGCGTCGAGCCGATGGAGACGGAGGTTTTTGGCGCGTTCTCGCCAAAGGAGCTCGCTGCATTCCGCGAATATCTCTCCCGTTTCGCCGAGGCCTTCGAAAAAGGCTAGGCCCGCTTCATTCGCCGGGCGTCACCGGCAGCACGGTCGCGACAATGGAGGCATCGAGCGCTTCATAATCCTTCAGGCCGATCAGGTCGTAGAGCTCGGCGCGGGTCTGCATCTGCTCCAGCGCGTTATGTGTGCCGCCGTCACGCGTCAGCGCCCTGTAGAGCTCGGCCTGCGCCTTGTTGGCGACGCGCAGCGACGACACCGGCCAGATCACCATCTTGTATCCCATCTCGGCGAATTCGGGCGCCGCGAGATAGGGCGTGCGGCCGAACTCGGTCATGTTGGCGAGCAGCGGCACACCCGGCAGCGCTTTGGCGATCTCGCGAAACATCTCGACGCTGGTCAGCGCCTCCGGAAAGATCGCATCCGCGCCGGCCTGCATGTACAGCTTCGCCCGCGCCACCGTGCCGGCGATGCCTTCGCTCTCCGCGGCATCTGTGCGCGCCACGATATAGAGGTGGCGCCGCGCCCGGTGCGCGGCATGGATCTTCGCTGCCATGTCATGGGCATCGGCGAGCTTCTTGTTGTTGAGATGGCCGCATTTCTTCGGCAAGAGCTGGTCCTCGATCTGCACGGCGCCGGCGCCCGCATCCTCAAAACAGCGCACCATATGCATGACATTGAGCGCCTCGCCGTACCCGGTGTCGCCGTCGACCAGCACCGGCAGGCCGGCAGCGCGCACGATCTGGCTGACAAAGAACGTCACCTCCTCCACCGTGATGATGCCGAGATCGGGCAATCCCATCGACGCCGACATCGCTGCACCCGAAAGATACAGCGCCTCGAAGCCTGCGGCCTTTGCCTGCAGTGCGGCCATGCCGTTATGCGCGCCGGGCAGCTGCAGGATGCCGCCGCGCTCGACCAGCGCGCGGAAGCGCTGTCCTGCGGGCTCGGAGGCAAGATCGGCGGCGACGAGGTAGGGCATGGTGATCTCCTGGCAATTGAAGTATCGGAGGCTTGCTTATCGGCGAAACATAGGCCGAACTCGATAGCGGATGTGCGAACGACCGCAACAAAAACCAGTCCCATGAACTTGGGGGATGCCGCGGGACACGCTTTCGTCATGGCGATGGGCATGCGGCGGCGTATTCAAAATTCCATCGTCCTGCGGTGGCATTACAAGCGTGGTCTTGTCGAAATTTCGTGCAATTCGGAACGACACACGCGAGCGGCTGGTTTTGATCAATCCATGCTCTAATCGGAGACTTCATCATGGCGACGACGGCGGATGGAAAATCAGGACGGCTGCGCGGCAAGGCTGCGATCGTGACCGGTGCGGCACGCGGAATCGGGCGCGCGACGGCCGTGGCCTTTGCGCGCGAGGGCGCCGACGTCATGGGCATCGACATTGCCGGACCGGTGAGCACGACGCTCGAAGTCGTGCCCGCCACGTCGGACGAACTGGCGGAGACCGGCAGGCTGGTGCAAGCCGCAGGCACGCGCTGGCGCGAGGCGCGGCTCGACCAGCGCGACCTCGCAGCACTCCGCGCCGCGGTGGATGAAGCCCGTGCCGCGTTCGGCCGGCTCGACATTCTCTTCGCCAATGCCGGCATCCAGGCTTTCAAGCCGATCCTCGAATGGGAAGACGCCGACTGGCAGGACACCATCGACGTCAACCTCACCGGCACCTGCAACGCCATCCGCGCGGTGGCGCCGCATCTGGTCAGCAACGGCGGCGGGCGCATCATCGTGACGTCGTCGACGCAAGGAAGGCACGGCACCAAATTCGGCGCCGCCTATTCCGCTTCCAAATGGGGCATCATCGGGTTGATGAAGTCGGCCGCGCTGGAGTTCGGCCAGTACGGCATCACGGTCAATGCGGTCATCCCCGGCCTGATCGACACGCCGCTGACCCGGCATCACGACCGCTATGCCCAGGCCGCCGACGAGTTCAAATCCGCCAAGCCGACGTCGGCGCTCGAGGCCGAAGCGAAGCAGAAGCTGATCGCGAAATCGCCGCTCGGCGTGCCCTGGATCGAGCCCGAAGCGATCGCGCCGGCCGTCGTGTTCCTGGCGTCGGATGATGCCTGCATGGTCAGCGGCGCGACCTATGACGTGACCGGCGGCGACAGCGCAAATTACAACGCGTAGCGCGTGAGTCTGAAGAGCGCGGGACATGGAAAACCGTTCTCGCGGCGCGATGGGCCCGAGTTGTGCAAGCGTGTGACCCTCAAATAGAGCAACTGTGGCGAAGTAGCCCGGTGATCAGGCGGCCTCAAGGCTGGCGCTGGCGCGCCCCCGCCTGCGGCGGCTACGGCCTTGACCCCGCCCGCTCGCCGGTCTGTTGGCTTTGCAAGCGCTCGGCCGAGGACCGAGCGCCGAGGCTGCGATCGCTCAGCTCAGCGCATAACGGCCGGGATCCCACTTCTGCCGTCGTGCGATCATGGAGTTGAGGATGACGATCAGCTTGCGCATGCAGGCAATGAGGGCAACCTTCGGCTCTTTTCCTTTGGCAATCAGGCGCTGATAGTAGGCCTTCAGGACGGGATTGTTCAGCGTGGCTGCGCCAACACAGGGCATGTAGATGGCGTTACGGACCCAGCGACGTCCCCCTTGATGTGGCGCTCGCCGCGGCGCTTTCCGCTATCGTCGTCATAAGGAGCAACGCCGATCAAGGCCGCGGCAATCTTGTCGCTGACCTGCCCGAGTTCGGGCATCCCGGCAACGATGTTTGCGGAGCTTGTCTCGGCAAAACCCGGCACGCTTTCGATGATCTCGGCGCGCTCGGCAAAATCCGGTATCGATTTGACCTTGGCGCAGATGGCGGCTTCGAGCTTGGCAATCTCGCTGGCCAGGCTCTTCAAGATGTGGGCATGCCCTTTTTGAACCAATCCCGCTGCAGCATGTTCACTTCGGCTGACCAGGCGCATTCTAAAATCGATCAAACTCAAGCGCGCCTTTACCAATGTCTGCAGCTCCTCGTGTGCTGCATTGTATGCCTGGCTCGGCGCATCACTGAATGTCTCGGCGAACCATGCGATCATCTCCGCATCGATCGCATCGTTCTTGGCCAATCGACCGGCCGATAGCGCGAAGTTGCGGACCCGTTTGGGATCGACAATCCGCACCTCGATGCCGGCCTCGCGCAGCACCTTGGCCCAGACGCGTTCATAGCCGCCGCTCGCCTCCATCACCGCTCTGCCTACTTGGTGCTTGCGAAGCCAGACCATCAACTTGCGCCGCCCCTGTGCACCGCTCGGGCACGTCTGCCGCAGCGACAATGAGCGGATGCAGGCATCCACCTTGTCCTTGGCGACATCGATACCCGCGACAACGCGATCATTTTGTGCCATCATCCACTCCCTTCCTTGCTCGGTTCGGGCTCGCAGCCCTTGCAACTGTTCGGGTTGAGGAAGACACCGGAGCTGTCCCTCGCTCTACTACAGGCTCTGTGGCCTTTGGGCGCAACGGGCTCAGTTCCAGCAACGGGCGGTTCTGATCCAGCCGCCCGTTCGCATATTCTGACAGATTTCCAGGACACAAGGGCGCAGGGAAAGCCGGGTGCCGGCTGCACCGGCAGCCTCGTGTGCAAAGTGTAGAAAGCACACGAGCGTAGTCACCACAGGTTCAACCGGAGCGACCCGGCCTTCCCTGCGCGATGGTGTTAACGGCTTATACGTGATCTCCCCGGTGTCCGGGCTTTGATAGCCACCGTCGCCTTCGGGTCACTACCCGCAGGCTTGATCCCAGCGTCGGGTCAGCGTCGGGGGATCGGGACCACACGACTTCGCCGTCCGCGTTGCGTCGCACGCCTTGCGACACAGCCGCGTCCATCGCATCCCGCACCCAACGTCCGTGGCGATCGCGATACGCCCCTCTCAGGGGGTGAGGATGGGCGGACTATAAGCATGATTTGCGCTTCCGATAAACAGAAATCTTTTTGTCGGATGGGCTTGACGGGAATTCCGGGAGCTGACCCGACGGGCAAATCAGTTGGCCGCCAGGTATTTGCGCGAAGCCACACGAGGGCGTCCGCCGTCCATCAACAACGTGGTAGATTATCCTTGGTTGTAAGCGCGATCGGCCCTATGTCTGCCGGGGTGCGGTTGGTTGATGCGCAGCCCGAAACCGTTGCCTTTTTCGGTGTGCTGTTCGGCGGCGTTTTACAGATTGGACCAGTTGACGGGACATGAACCGAAAAGAACGACGTGCGGCCAATAAGCGACGCGACGAGTCCGCAAGGAGGCCAAACGCGCTTGCCTTCGGCTCGGCGGGCATCAGCATTGCCGACCTCGCCGCCGAGGCAAGCCGTTCGCACGGGGTGGGCCGTATCAACGAAGCGCAAGAGATTTGCCGTGAAATTCTCGCGCGCGAGCCTGCACATGTGCAGAGCCTGAATCTTCTCGGCCTGATGGCGCAGGCATCCGGCGATCACCGGTTCGCAGTGAAGATGTTCGCGAAAGCGATTGCTTCGGACGAGGTGAACGCCGCTTGCCATTACAATGTCGGCAATTCGTACCAGGCGTTGGGTAATCGCACCAAAGCGATCGCGCATTTCAGCAAAGCGCTTGCGCTCGGCATGGACGACGAGAAGGCCGTCACCTTCATCCTGCAGAGTCCTATCATCGCCACGTATGTTGCGCGGATTGCCGGCAAGTGGCCGCTACCGGTAACAAACGTCGAATTGTTCGGCACCGAAAGCGTTATCCCGCTTGCAAACGACCTCTTCCTCCGCTGTGCGATGGAAGCGACGTTGCTGCCAAGGCTGCAACTTGAAGTGTTACTGGGATTATGCGCGCGCCGAGTTGCTGCGGCTTACAGGTGAGCAGGGCGAAGATAACCGCGAAATCGACGACGATATAGTCGCCTTTGCCTGCGCACTCGCTCGGCAGTGCTTCATTAGCGAATATGTCTATGTACAGGCCGAAGCGGAAAGCGGACTTGCGAGCGCACTGCGCGATCGATTGCTGCAGGACCTGGCATCAGGGACCGCCATAGCCCCACTCACGCTGGCGGTAGTTGCGGCCTATTTCCCGCTTCATGCCATGCCGATGGCGGAAGCGCTTCTGCGCCGGGATTGGCCTGCGACCGTGGCCGGCCTGTTACAGGTGCAGCTCCGCGAGCCGCTTGAGGAAGTGGGCGAGCGCACCGCCATTGCGACACTCGCCCCTGTCGAGAACAACGTATCAGTGCAAGTGATGCGCCAATACGAGGAAAATCCTTATCCGCGCTGGACCATCAACCCGCTGAACGCATTCGCTGCCGATCAGGCGCGGGGAAGGACCATCCCGACAGCGGAACGGCAAGCCGAACTGGATATTCTGATCGCGGGTTGCGGCACCGGCTTGCACGCGGTTCAGATCGCGCAACTCTATCCGAACGCCCGTTTGCTCGGGGTCGACGTCAGCCTGACCAGTCTCGCCTACGCGCGCCGAAAGACACGAGAACTGGGCTTGCGCAATATCGAGTATGCGCAAGCGGATATCCTGGAATTGGCCACGATCGATCGCACGTTCGATAGCATTGAGTCGGTCGGTGTGCTCCATCATCTTGCAGAGCCGACGGCCGGGTGGCGCGTGCTGGTCTCGCTGCTGCGACCGGGTGGCAGGATGCGCATCGGGTTATACAGCGATTTGGCGCGCCGCGTTATCGCGGAGGCCCGCGCCCACATCGCGGCGCGCGGTTATCGCGCCACGGCCGGCGACATAAAAGGTGTCGCCAGGACATCATCCACGGGCCGGAACACTGGAAAATGCTGATTGGCGGGAAAGATTTCTACAGCATGAGCGGTTGCCGCGACCTGCTGTTTAACGTCATGGAACATCGCTTCACTATCCCCGAGATCGCTGCATTTCTGAACGATAATGATCTGTCTTTCTTGGCCTTCGAACCCTTTGACGATCCGACGGTGATCGAAAAATTTCATAAGCAGTTTCCGGGTGCGGCCGATGAGGCTAACCTGGATCAGTGGCACCGCTTCGAAGCCGATCATCCGGAGACTTTTTTGGGCATGTATCTCTTCATGGTGAGCAAGAACGCGCACTGAAGCTCTCAGCCATTGGCTGAGTTCTGTCATAACATCTGGTTTGCGAAGAATAGCTTCCCGAAGCACCATGCATCGCCGCCTAGCGGCTGACGAGGTTTTTCCACCTATCCAGCTGAGGCTGTTTCAGCGTTGTCCTTTCAGCGTCTAGTTCTTTGAGGCGGCTCGCAGCAGCAGCCATCTTCGCTGCTGCGTCATTGTAGCTATCCGCAGTGGGCTGAAACCGAAATATGATCTGCCCGTTGACCACTTTGTAGAAGCCAAACTCGCGCACCAATAGTGCAACACATTTCTCGTAAGCAGCATAATATTCAAGCCGTGCGGCCGATATTCTGGAAATGAGGGATTTCATGTCCGCGTGCTGCTCGTCGATCATGGCCATGAACTTCGCGAGCATATTAGTTTTCCCTTCTAGCACGCTTGCGTCATGTTCGACTTTGTCGCGCTCGGCCTTGACCAAAGGGAAGTAGCGGGATTCAAAAGTCGTGGCGTTGCTTTCTGCAGTCTTCAGATCACGGCCAAGCGCCTCAAGGTCGCTGCGGCTTGAGGTACCCAAATCAATTTGTTTCGAAAGGTCTCTAGGTTCAGCTTCGGTCAACAAGCCGCGGGTGGCGATATCCATTTCAACGGAGTCCCTTTTTGCCAGCGCGACCATCTTCAGAATTTCTATTTGAGGGATATTGCTTAAGCACTTGGTCCAGTTGTTCTGGATCATTGACGCTCCGCAGGGCAGCCTGGCCTTCGATGATGGAAATGGCCTCCTGGAATCTTGCTAGGTCGCCCACGAAATACAGCGTGCCGAAGCAGACTGTCATAACCACGCACAGGAGGAATATGGCCAGTACCTTTGACTTCCGATCCGAAAACGTTGCCACGGATTCGACTCCAATCCGGCACTGCTCTTACATGGCTTTTGATCAAGAGTTTGACGCTCGCATTCCCCGTCCAGTCAATAGGCACGTATGCCGAGGTGCCTGGTTTGGCAAAGGCAGGCCTATCGAAACGTGTTGCGTCGGTCGGCCAGTGGAGTTTTTGTTCCATTGAAATAGCTCGCCGGCCGACACTTAGCGACACTTAGAATGTCTGTTGATCGGGCAAAAGCGGAAGTGGCGTTTCACGGCTGTCAGGACCGTTTTTGACCCAAGGCGGGCACCGGTGCGGGTTGACTTAGTTGCATGCAACTAAGTCGCAGTCACCCAGCGGTCTCTTGATGCGCGTCGGTGATGCTTTGCCCGATGCGCCACAATATCCCGGTCGGATCGACGACGACGAAATCGCGGATGCCCCATGGCCTATCCTCGGGGTGATCAACCCTCACGCCATACTTGGCCGCGAGCCCGTTGTCCTGAACGTGGCCCCACCAGGCTTGTACGTTCTCGACAAGAAGATGCATCATGAAGTTATCGGCGTGTTCCTTCACGTAGAAGTTCTGCAAGAGGAAGCTTGAATTCCCGTGGTGAAGATATGCGAGTTGGTCAGACGACCATGCGAGATTGAAGCCCAAATCTTGATAGAAGCGCTTGGATAGGGCGAAGTCTTTGGATGGGACGAAGGCCTTGACTTCGATTGCGGTCATGTCCTGCATTGCCGTAATTCTCCTCGCTTGCGAGTCACCATCGTTGCCGGGAGGCTGGTAGCTTCATTGGGCCATTTTTGGGTGCAGCGTTTGCGTTCCAGCCCCTTACCCCGAAATGAAGTTGTTCGGTGTCTATATCAAGACGGACCTCTTCCATTGAGTTCGACGTTGTGAGCGAATGACAGCTTCTGGCACAAATGCGAAGTGCAGCGACGTCCGCTATTTGGTCGCTATCACGGTAGAAAGCGGACGTCGCGGACATCGCGTTTTTGTAGCTGCGGAGGTCACGCTTGGGCTTGGCAACCAATCCAGGCGGCGTGTTTCTGGATCAGTTCCATTAGCCCCTTGCAATAGAAGCCATCAGTTCCAATTCGCCATACGGTCTCGGCCCAATTGAATTCAAGATTTCTCCAAAATCGGGCCGGCGATTGTCGCTTTTGGACCTCGATAACAGGCTACCGGGTGAAAGGGAAAATGAGGGGAGGCAGCACCCAGTGCCGACGGAAGACGAGTTTACTCCGGACCATCCTTTGCCTCTCTTTCTCTCTGGTCGCGAGCGGGGCTCATTGCTACTCCTCAATGCGATTATTTTGGTTATAACGGCGATACTGGTCGGTATGGCGAGTTCCCTATCGTTGGGAAATCCGCTGAAGGTCTATACGGACATCAAAGCTTCGCCGACCGCCATGTCGACTCCTCAGCCTGACATCGTTCAAACGACGCCGACAATTCAATCAACCACTGACTCCCGGGCTTTGCCGCCAACTCCACGGGTCGCATCAACCCGCGACGAAAATCCTGCCACTTTTGATAGCGCCGATCAGGGCCAGGGAGAAATCAGCGCGGCACCACCTGGAGCCTTGTTGAAACAATTTCAAGCTTGGGCGGCCAAGGACGATGCACGGGCACAAATCGAGCCTGATGCACCAGCACAGGTTTTGCAAAGTGCTCAAATACCTGTCCTGTCCATTCAAAAGCACCGAACGGTCCGGCCCGTCCAAAATGCGCGAGCAGAGATGCGGCATCCGCGAGCCTCAGCCCAGCAGGCGGCCTCCATCCCGCAGCCCAAGCCTCCGCAACCCAAGGCGCACTCATCGGCCGTACAGTCATCACCGGTGCCTCGCCCGCCGCCTTCCGCCGGACCACAGCTCTCGCGCTGACGGCCCAGATTGCCGGCGGGAAATTGATCAGCGCCTTTCCTTTTGTGATCCGGTCAACTTGTGGCGACCGAACTTCCGGCCTCAGTTCACTTTGAGCTGACGCTGCTTCATTTTTGAGGGGTTATCACCGCGCGCACGCAACATCGGTGACGCTCTCCTCTGTGACCGTCGCTTCCAATTCGGGATGCGTGCCGTGACTGCTGTTGTGCTGGTTTTCGGACGCCGGGATCACGGAGCCTCCACACGACGAGGTAGCCGGCGGCCGAAAAGCGCCAAGGCACGAAGTCGCGGGAAGTTGGGCACCGGATAAGCAGCGGGCGCTATGAGGATTTAATGCAGGCGCCGCTTGTGGTCATCTCGGCAGGCGCGTGAAGTGCAGCAATAGACGGCTAGTGAATTGATCGACGGGTATGCTTCGAGAGGCGGCAACCCGGCAGAACGCTTCCACAACTTCCGCGTTTCGGCATGAGTGTTGCACAAGAGTACTTTTAATGTTTGCGACACGTGTAATTTCAAATGGTTGCGCGTGGCAGAAATAGCACATCCGACAACCACTGCGCGATTAACCGGTCGATCGATGTCCAGCGACATGGCGTGAATCAATTTCTTGCGAGCCGCAATATAGACGGCACATTCAAGCAAACTGGTTGGTGTTTTCGTCAAGGATTTTTTATCATCGCGTTATCGGTGCGGCCGATGATGTGGCTGGCACGAGGATGCTGATCCGCGCGCGATCATGCGTTGCACGCCAACACTACGCTGGTTGATCGTGTCGACCTTGCCACTCCGGCTATCGCCTTCCTCTCAACCGGCTACCGGCCTCTCGGCTCTTGCTCCCGCGCAGCGGGCTGGAGCGCAGCGACTTCGTGCTTTGGCACTTTTCGGAAGTGACGTAATGACCGACTTGAGTCCGGAATGCGCACCAACGCGGACGTCCATCGACAGCTTTGAATTTGTGGATTCACGCCTCATCAGGGCGAATTGAAACTGACCAACAACTCTATTGACACGCTGCCAGTCCCTGCGCACGAGATCAGGATCCTGCTGGTCGGCAAGCAGCATCAACCGAACGACAGCCGCCGGCGAACTTGCATTCGCCGGCGGCTGTCGGTTGCGGCGCTCGCGTCTTCTCAACGCTGCGAGAGGCGGACCACATCCTGCTTGAGCAGATAGACCGAGACAGCGAGCAGCACGACATCCTTCATCAGGAACGGCACGTTGCCGGTCATCGCGGGAAAGCCGGCCACGGGGTCCCAGCCGTCGGGCATGAACGGAATGATCGTGACCGTCGCGATGAAGGTGCCGGTCGAGCCGAGAGCACCGAGAACGCCGAGCCGCTTGTCCCAGAAGCCCGCGAGCAGCAAACCTCCGAAGGTCCATTCCGAGACGCCGAGGAACCAGCTCGCGCCCTGGTGGCCGAAAACGGGATAGAGCCACCAGATCAGCGGGCCGTTGCTGATAAAGGGCACCAGCCGTTCGGCCTCATAGGCCCACCACTTCTGGTAACCGAAGAAGAAAAACATGATCACCATCGAGGCGCGCACGAGATGGTAATCGAGGTCGCTCTCGAGCAGGCCGGACCTCTTCAGGAGGCCGGAGAGCGGATTGGATGCGGTGTTGATAAGCGTGTTCATTGTCGTAACTCCTGGCTTGGCTTCGGCCGGCGTCGCGTTAGGCGACCGCCGGGAAGTCGATTGCGGTGTCGTTGATGCGGTTGAAGACGTTGGTGAAGACGGTGGTTGCAAACGCGAGGCTGATGTCGACGAGCTGCGCGTCGCTGTAGCCGGCGGCCTTGATCGCCGCGAACTCCTCAGCCGTGACCGTGCCGCTGCTTTCCGCAAGAACGCGGACGAAGCGGATCAGCGCATCGCGCCTGGCATCGCCGCTCGGCTTGCCGTCGCGGACGTTCTTCAGCTCATCGGGCTTGAGCCCTGCGAGCTTGCCGAGCAGGCTGTGCGCGGCGACGCAGTAGTCGCAGCCGGCGACGCCGCTGATCACGAGCTTGATGGTTTCCTGATCGCGCCTGGACAGGGTGCCCGAGGCGAGCAAGTTGTCGGCCAGCAGGATGGCTTTCAGCGCATCGGGACGGTAGGCGCCGATCGCGGCAAAGGTGTTCGGCACACTGCCGGCCGCCTTCTTGATCTGGGCATAGACTTCGGCGGTGGCACCGCTGGCGGCGTTCAGGGCGGGAACGGGTAGACGGGACATGATGACACTCCGTGGGGTTGGGTTGAGCAACGATTGCGGAGTGGAGGATAGGGACACAAATCGAGACTTTTAATCTTCGATTAGATCAATTATATGCTCAATCGTCTCATTTCGGAGCGTCACCATGGATTGGCTTAGCCGGCTGTTCGAGATGATGCCGGTGCACGGGCGGCTGGACCTGCGCTGCTTCTATGGTGCGCCCTGGCGCATCGATCAGGGGCCGGCGGAAGCCGGCGCGATCCCCTATCACGCGGTCCTCGCCGGCTCGGCCGTGCTGGACGATCCCATCGGCGGCCGGCCGCTGCGCCTCAAGGCCGGCGACATCCTGCTGCTTCCCGGAAATCCGCGTCATGTGCTGCATGATGGAGGCGGCGCTCGGCCGCTGCCGGCGCGAAACCGCCAAAACCTCAATCTCATGATCAGCGAGAACGCCGGCACCGGCGAACAGCTCGACATGCTCTGCGGACACTTCGTCATCGCGCCGCCCCACGACGCCCTGCTGCGCAACTATTTGCCAACGCGTCTCGTGGTCCACGCCGCCGACGACGAAACGGAATCGTCGCGGTCCGCAACGGTCGGCCAGCTCACCGGCCTCGTTTCACTCATGCGCGGCGAGTCGACGGCCGATCATCTCGGCGGCCGCGCCATGCTGAACGCATTGTCGGCAGCGATGTTCGCGCTGGTGTTGCGGCTGGCGAGCCAGACCGATGACGCGCCGGTGGGGCTGCTGGCGCTCGCGGGCCATCCGCGTCTGGCGCCCGCGCTATCAGCGCTGTTCAACGAGCCGGCTCGCGCGTGGTCACTGCCGGAACTTGCACGGCTCTGCAACATGTCGCGCGCGACGCTGGCCCGGCAATTCCAGGAAAAGCTCGGACGCTCGGCGAACGACCTGTTGACCGACATCCGCATGACGCTCGCCACCAACGAGTTGAAGAAGCCGTCGATGTCCACGGGCGCCGTCGCGGAGGCGGCAGGTTATCAATCCGAGGCGGCGTTCCAGCGCGCGTTCAAGAGCCATATGGGTGTGACGCCGGCAAAATGGCGAAAGGCCCAGGTTGCGTCCGCTGGCGATCTTGCGGCGGTGCGCAGGCCTGCGGCAACAGCGGATCGCTGAAGGCGACGCGGGAGATGGTGGCGATGGCCATACCCCCATAAACATGGGGATAGCAAAATGCCGCATCTCGCTTAAGCTGTTGTTCAGGTAGGGACTTGGCGCACAGGACCGAATGGCGATGACATCATCAGCGGAACAAGTGCCTGCGCAGGAGATCACGATCCTCCTGGTCGAGGACGATCCGCCGACGCTGTGGCGGCTGCAGGATGCGCTGGCCAAGGCCGGCTTCGATGTCGCGGCCGCGCCAAATCTCGCCGAGGCGCGCGCCTCGCTCGCTGGCCGCGTGCCGCGCGTGCTGCTCACCGACCTGCAATTACCGGACGGCCACGGCGTCGAGCTGATCCGCGAGACGCGGGCCCGCCTGCCCAACACCGAGATCATGGTGATCTCGGCGCTCGGCGACGAGGAGACCGTGATCTCGGCGATCACGGTCGGCGCCACCGGCTATATCCTGAAAGACGCGTTTCCTTCCGACATTGCCGCAACCGTGCGCGATCTCGTCGCCGGCCACTCACCGATCTCGGCCTCGATCGCGCGCTTCATCGTGCGCAGGACGCAGGCGAGCGCCGAGCCCCCGCCCGGGCCGGAGCTCAACACCGCAAAACTTACCCCGCGCGAGATCGACATCCTCTGGGGCATCGCCAAGGGTTTCAGCTATGCCGAGATCGCCGATAATCTCGGCATGTCGCGCCAGACCGTGCCCGGCCATATCAAGAGCATCTATCGCAAGCTCGAGGTCCATACCCGCGGCGAAGCCGTGTTCGAGGCGGTGCAGCAGGGCCTGATCAAGCTGTGATGGAGGTGCCTGCGAAACCGGCCGGGCCGCCCTCGCCGCCGCTCCGCGCGCGCCACACGGCCTCGCGTCTCGTGCAATATCTCATGCTGCAGACGCTGATCGCAATCCTCTGCATCTTCGTGCTGCGCCAGCCACTGCCCGAACCGCCGTCGAATTTTCTCGTGAGCGGTTTCAGCCTCAGCGATCGCGGCGACACGCAAAGCGTCACCGTGCCGGACTTCGTCCCGACGCGCGCTTCGATGAAGGACCCCGCGGTCTTCACCGGCAGCTTTGCCTGGAGCGCGCGCGAGGCTGATAGTGGCTGGTCGGTCTACCTGCCGCGCTTCACCAACGGCGTCGTCGTGCTCGTCAACGGCGTCGAGATCCTCGACAGCCGGCGCGATCCCTCCGCCAACCGCGCCGACCGCGCTACGCCCGAGATCGCGGTCATCCCCACCACGCTGCTGCACGACGGCGCCAACGCGCTCGTCATCCGCCTGTTCGTCTGGGGACCGATCTCGGGCTTCCTCGACAAGGTCTATGTCGGCCCGGATGCGAGCCTGCGCCGCTACTATGAGCGGCGGACGCTGCTGTTCGTCACGCTGCCGGTCGTGTTCGCGGCCTGGCAGGGAATCCTGGCAGTCATCCTCACCGTGATGTGGGCGATGCGGCGCGCTGACACAGCCTATGGCGCGCTCGCCGCCGCCATGGCGCTCGGTGCGATCCAGGCGTTCCTGCCGAGCGCGATCGATCAACCGGCGTTTCCCGTGCTGAACAACATGCTGCTGACGGCCGCGCCGATCGAAAGTGGCTGCGTGCTCGCCTTCGGCATCCTGTTCTTCGGCCGGAGATGGCCGCGGCTCCTTGGACCGCTCATCTTTCTTCCCGGCGTCATCGTGGCGCTGATCGGACTGTTCGGAAATCCGGTCCTGACCCGGCAGCTCTTCCTCTATCTCGGCGTACCCACAATCCTCCTGCATCTCCTGCTGCTGGCGCTGATCGTCGGCTGGTCGGAGATGCGGCGGCAGGACGTGCCGAGCCTCCTGCTCGGCTGCGGCGTCACCGTGGTGCTGACGTCGATCGTGCATGACGTGTTCGAGATCGCAGGCCTCATCTCCGACGATCGGCTGTTCTTCACGCGCCTGTCCTATTCGGCCGTGCTGGTCGCGATCGGCGCCGGGCTGACTTTCCGCTTCGCACAGGCGCTCAATCGCGTCGACGGCTTTGCCGCGCATCTGGCGATTCAGCTGCGCGAGGCCGAGGAAAAACTGAAAGCAAGCTTCGCCCGCGAGCAGGAGCGCGAGCGCGCCGCAGCACTTGCGCGGGAGCGCGCGCGGCTGATGCGCGACCTACATGACGGTCTCGGCGGGCAGCTCGTCTCGATCGTCGCGCTGAGCGAGCGCAACACGGGGAGCGCGGGCATTGGCGATGCCGCCCGCGCGGCGCTGAAGGATCTGCGCCTCGTGATCGATTCCATGGACGACATCGGTGGCGACCTGATGCTGGCGCTCGCCTCGTGGCGCGACCGCGCCGCGGCGCAGTTGCGGCCGCACGACATCGCGCTCGACTGGCGCGCGGTGCCGCCGGGCCTGCCGGTCTATCCGGAGCTGCGGCCCTGGCACGTGATCCAGATCATCCGCATCCTGGATGAAGCCGTGACCAATGCGGTCAAGCATGCCGGCGCGCGGCATGTGGCCGTGAGCATCGAGACGCGCAAGGATGCTGGCGGCGAGCACGGCTGCATCACCGTCACCGACGATGGCAAAGGCTTTTCTCTCGAAGGCGATGCGAGCCGTCCGGCCTCGCGCGGCCTGCGCAACATGAAAAACCGCGCCGCAAGATGCGGCGCGGAGCTCGAGCTTTCATCCGGCAGTAGCGGCACCACGGTGAGGCTGCAATTGCCTCGCCGCTTTCCTGATGGTGACGCCGCCGCCGGCTGAACCTTGCGGATCATCCGTGTTAGCGCCGCACCGCGCGGGTGGCGCCGACATGCCTCACGCCATAGGGCGTGACGCGGGTGTAGCCGACATGACCGACGGCGACCGGGCCCCGCCGCATCGGCGCCACGACCACCGGGCGCGGGCGTACGACGGGCGCGACGAAAACCGGCCCGGTGCGCACGACGCAGCCCTGCGGCACGCCGGCGGTCTTGCAATAGACCACCGCGGCGTTGGCCGGGACGGTGGCGAGCGCGGCGGTCGAGAGCACGGCAAAGGCTATCGCGGCGCCAAGGGTACGAGACTTCGACATGGTAGTTCTCCTGTATGAACCATTTGGCGGTCTTGCGATGGATCGATCGATCACCGCAGCCGTCATGCCGCGATACATGCGCCGGACAAGCGTCCGGCAAAATCCCACGAACATGGGGTGCATGCTTTGCCGATATTTCATCCGCGCTGCGACCAATCGTGCGAGCCCACCACGATCGATTGAACGCTGCTCCAAAACGCCGAACGCGATGGCGATCATCGCCACCGCGTTCGGATCGGCACAGACTATTTTCTGATCGCGTGCGTAAGCCACACGCGGGTGCAGCATGTCAGCGCACCACCCGCGCCCGCCGCACCACGGGCGCTCCGACCACCGGCCGCGCCACCGGCGTCACGACAACCGGCGCCGGCGTCACGACGGGCGCGGGCGCGGGCGCGACGACAACCGGGGTGGGGCGCGCGACGCAACCCTGCGGCACACCGGCGGTCTTGCAATAGACCACCGCGGCATTGGCCGGGATCGCAGCGAGCGAAGCCGCCGTCAGCGCGGTCAGGGCAACCGCGGCACGCACAATCTGAGACTCGTTCCACATGATAGCTCTCCTCTTTCAAGCGTTCCTTCGGGCTTGCGCTGGACCGATAGGCCATCGCAGCCGACGCGGAGAAGCATGCGCTCCCCAGCCATTCGGCAAAATCCCACGAACATGGGGTGGGGAATTTTGACTGCTTTCACCTGGCGTCGACGGATCGCGCGAGCCAGCCGAGCCGGTCGCCAAAACGCCGAACGCGGTGGCGATCGATCGCCACCGCGCTCAGATCGACGCAGAGTTTGTCGCGCGTATCAGCGCCACACCCGGGTGTAGCCGACATGCTTCACGCCGTACGGCGTCACGCGGGTGTAGCCGTAATGGTTGACGGCAACGGGAGCAGCGGTGTTGACGTAACCGATGTGGGTGACGACCGCGGCATCGGCCGGCACTGTTGCCAGCGAAGCACCGGCAAGGGTGGCAAGGGCAATCGCGGCGCTGATGAATTTCCTGGTCATGTTGGTTCTCCTGTTCGAAGTGTTCGGCGGTCTTGCGATGGATCGGTTGATCACCGCAGCCGTCATGGGGAGCTACATGGACCTGAGGCGGCGCCCGCAACATCCCATGGACATGGGGGCATCCCGCGTCGATGAAATATCAGCGTTGTTTCAATGTGTTACGTAAATCACCATGAACATGGGATCGACCCCGGGGCGCGTTTCGACGAGGTTCGCCGCGCTTTCAAACCCAAACCCAAAAGGTGATCCCATGACCAAGTCCACGACGCTGAAATCCGCCGCTCTCGCTCTTGCCCTCGCTATTGCGGGCATCGCGCAAGCCTCCGCGCAAAGCGGTCCGAGCATGCAGGAGAAGATGGCCTGCCGCGCCGACGCCGAAGCGTTCTGCGCGGAGCACATCGGCAAGCCGCAGGAAATGCGCGCCTGCCTCGCGCAGAACAAGGCCAAGCTTTCCACGCCCTGCCGCCAGGTCGTGGAAGCGCGCGGCGGCTGAGGCGATCCACATCGCCAGTGCGTCTGCCGATCTCGGCCTCCCTTCGAAGAGGGGAGGCCGTTCATTTGAGAGAGCAGTACCATCGATGCAACCTCGTCGCGGCTCGCCACCAACGTCGGTCTGATGAAGGCAGCGCGCTTCGGCGGGCGATGCGTTTGTCTGCCCGGTTGTGTGAGGAACCGGCGTCGCGTGCTGGACGAGCATCGCCGACCGTGCAAGACTGCCGCTTTCTATTTGTGCGTGAATTGCATTTTCAGTTGGTCGATTGCGAGGGCGGATCGTGTTGTGGGGACATCGGGGAGCGTTGCGATGGTTGGGCCTTGGCGCGGCCATCGCAACCTGTGTGAGCTGTACGCGGGCGGAGCTTGTTCACAAGGCCGACGCCTACGACGCGGCGATTTGGGATTCCAACAACCGGCAGATCCTGGCAAATGCGCTGCGCGCCAGCCAGCGCGCGCCGATGTCTTTTGTGGCGCTCGGCGAAGTCTCGGCCAATCCCGTGGTGTCGGGCTCGACCGCCGGAATCTTCAACGTCATCCCGGGCGGCTTGAGCACCTATTCCTTCAATCCGACGGTCAACTACGGCGGCGGGTTTGCGACGTTCAACATGAGCAATCTGAACCAGAACAAATTTGCCGCGACCATGCGCGAGCCGATCAAGCAGAACATAGTGGATTATTTCGAGCGGGAAAAATGGCCCAAGGAGC
Organism: uncultured Alphaproteobacteria bacterium; assembly: GCA_963739755.1. Classification (GTDB taxonomy): domain Bacteria; phylum Pseudomonadota; class Alphaproteobacteria; order Rhizobiales; family Xanthobacteraceae; genus Bradyrhizobium. The sequence continues at coordinate 27,030 of CAVUCB010000044.1, forward strand.
TCGTCCAGCTGGTGCTGACGCATTCAATTACGCTGACGCCGGGCCAATTTTTCGACGTCGTGCGCCGTAGGCAGCAGCGCTGCGCCCTGCCGCCGGACGACAGATCAAAGGAAATCTGTGCCTTTATCGAGGACGACCTCGCCTTCTACCAGACGTGTCCCCATCGGCACGACACCAGTCCTGTGTTTTTCAATACAGCTCGCGAACGCTGCGCGATGACCCGGTACCAGATCATGGCGCGGTCATTGCGGTTGCTCGAGTACCGGAGCGCTAGGCGGGATAACCGTTCAGGCGAGGGCATCCTGCACTACCTCGGCGAATTGATCGCCGCACAACTTTACTCGAGCCAACCCTATATGCCGACGGTCATGCTCGAGGCCTCCGACCAGAAGCATCATTTGATGCGATTGTTCGTCATCGAACGCGGCAATCCAGGCGCGCCGGTGGCGGCCGTGCAGGTGAACTTCAACGGCGAGGATTTTTTTGTCCCGCGCCCGCAACTCGGCGACATCGAGGAGGACCGCTCGCTCGAGGTGCTCGATATGGCAGCGACCGCGATCACGCTCGCCACCAACCCGGAAAGCCTGCCGAAGTCCAACAATGTCAATCTTGTCAACACGCGATGACGAGGCGCTGGGCCTCATCCTCAATCCGGCCCGAACAGATTGATGCGCGGGAATTCGGCGCGCATCGGCCCACCGGAATTCCGCGGCCGATCGGAGTCATCGTCTCGCGGCCGATCTGAATCAAAAAATCGCGGCCGGTCGGAATCGTCACGCTGCACGATGACCTCGCGGGAATCGGAATCTTCCCTGACTTTCTGCTCGACGTCGCGCATCTCCTGATCGCGCTGCTGGCGCCGCGCGAACCATTGCTGGCGGCGCTCGGCCTTGCGCTGCTCTGCCGCCTGACGCTTCACATCGGCGTCGCGCGCCTTGGCATAGGCATTATCCGGAGAGGAAGCCTGGTCCTCGCGCGCGGCGGGTTGTGTCGACGCCTGCTCTTGCGGTTTTTGTCGCTGTTTTGAGACTGGCGCATCCGCAGGCTTTGTCGACGGAGCAGTCTGAGCAGACAGCTCGTTCGCGGCAGCGGTTTCCTTTGGCTGCTCTTTGGACTGCTCCTTGGGCTGCGCCGGTGGCGCTGCCTGCGGCACGGCGTTGCTGGCTTCACTGGACGGTTGCGGCGAATTCGACGGCGCGGGTGCCACCACCACCGGCTTGGTGGCGGCCTGTTGTGTCGCGGCCTGATAGGGCGTCGGCGCCTGCGGCCCGTTCGAAGCCGCCACCGTCGAAGGCGTGCCTTGCTGGGCATTGGGTTGCGGCGATTGCTGAGCCTGCTGCGGCGCCGCGCGCCGTTGCTCAAGCTTGCTCACTTCCCGCGCCTCGTGCGGATTCATGATGTTGGCCATCAACAAGCCGCCCCCCAGGCCGGCGGCGATCGCCGCCACCACGGTTCCTGCCCCCGCAAAATAGGCGATCGAAGTGCGCATGTCAGGTCCCTCCTCGGTGCCCGGGCAACGTTCGGCAGGTGCCGATGTTCCGAACCCGCGCAAGGGAACCCAAGGCGCGGCCACGCGCCCCGCTTCAATCAGCGGAACACGCGTCCTTTCAGCGATTCAATTGGAGGTGCTTGGAGAAGTGGCGCGCCGCCTCAGATCGCGGAGGCGACCTTTTCGAGGCCGATGATGCGCGCGAGCTTGCGCACTTCGTCCTTCTGGTCTTCGCGGAGCTGGAACAGGAGCGGCATCGCCGCCGATTTCAGCTGTTGCACTTCCTCGCAATCCGGATCGAGCTGCGCGGCGGTAGCCTGCGGATTGGAAAGTTTCGCGGCGTTGATCTTGCGCGCGACGGCCTTCAGCGCGGTCTCAACGCTCGGCCAGTAATATTCCTGCGACGACGAAAGCCTCAAGCGCTCCTTGATCCCGGCGATCTGCATGTCGCTCAACAGCGCATAGGATTTTTGCGGCGCCGGCTTGGCTGCCACTTTCGGCTTGGCGGGCTGCGGCGCGGGGGCTTCCGGAACAGCAGCCGGCGGCAACGCCGCGACCGCCTTTGCCGCCTCGACATCGGCGGTGCTGGAGGAGGCATAGGCCTGGCGGAGGATTTCGCTGGCGGATCGGATGCCCTGCGTCGATTCGACGGAGGCCTCCGCGAGGCTCATCACCGAGAGCCTGTCCTGCTTGCTTTCGCGATTGGCGACCGGGTTGGTCACCACGGGCGCCGGCATCGCCGCCAGACTGACGCTCATGGTCTCGCGGGAAAGAATGCTGGTGACGGCGGCGCCCGCGACGAGGAAACAGGTGAGCGCAATGATGGTGATTGCTTTCGACAAACCATTCTCCGTCGGCATGGCCTTGGCCTGTCAATTTCCCCAAAACTGGGAGTTAATTAAGGCTTAACCGCGCCCTCGTCACGTCCAGATTTAACGTCCTGAAAACGCTCAGGAAAATATTCAGGCGGCGGCCAGATCGTAGGCCGCCTGGATGTCGGCGACGATATCGGAAGCCTCGAACAGCGCGCGCGGTTCGATCGAGTGCAGACTGACCGTCCAGTTGGCGCCACGGGTGGTGCGGGGCATCGAGAGGACATCGAACTGCACCCTGCGGCAGAGCGGATGGCGCTGCAGAGCATAGGCCACGCGGGCCCTGATCTCGTCGAGCGTGGCGGGCGTCTTTGCGAAAAGCGTCTCAAAATCCATCACCTGTCCCCTGCGATCCCGGATTTGGCGGGCCTTGCCGAAGCGAATTCGGTGGCCGGCTTTCGGAGGGGATTGTCGGGCGGCGATGGTTAACGGCGCGTTAAATGGAAGGCCGCGTGGTTACCGAAGTACGCCCTTGTGATACTCCGCCATGGTGCGGGTCACAAGCTCTGCAACCGTGGGTATATCAGTGACCCCCGAGGTCGAATGCCCCGCGCTCCAGATGTCGCGCCACCGCTTCGGGCGCTGCTCGCGGGCGGCGATGTCGATGTCCTTGCCGATGTCGATCGCCCCGCGCGCCGGCAAATCGTCGGGATCGAGGCCGGCGGCGACGATCGACGGCTTCAGCATGTTGGTCTGCAGGCCGGTGAAGGCGGTGGTGAGCAGGATGTCGTCGGCGCTGCTGGCGACCAGCATCGCCTTGTGGCGATCGTCCGCCATGCTTTCGCGGGTGGCGATGAATTTGGTGCCCATATAGGCGAGGTCGCAGCCGAGCACTTCGGCTGCGCGCAAGGCGTGGCCGTCCGTGATGCCGCCCGCGAGCACGATGGGGCCTAGAAGAATTTCCGAACCGCGCGGACAAAGGCGAACGGGTTGAGCCAGCCGGTCTGCCCGCCGGCGCCGGCGGTGAGCAGTACCAGGCCATCGGCGCCCACTTCGACCGCGCGCTCGGCATGGCGGATGGTCGCGACATCGCAAAACACCAGCGCGCCGGCGTCATGCAACGGTTTCAGCACCGGCGCCGGCGAGCCGACCGAGGTGATGATGATCTCGGGTCTGTGCTTGAGCAGCACCTTCAGATCTTCGCCCAATCGCGCATTGGAGCGATGCACGATCAGGTTCGGGCAGAACGGCGCGGCGTTTCTGATCGCGCAAGCGGGTTTCGATCTCGGCAAGCCAACTGTCGAGCTCTTCCGGCGAGCGGCAGTTCACCGTCGGGAATGCGCCGATCACGCCGCTTGCGCACGCAGCCGTGACGAGCTCGACGCCGGAAACCAGAAACATGGGTGCGGCAATCAGCGGCAGGCGGAGACGATCGTGAAAGCGCGAGAGCGGATCGGCGGTTTGCAACGGCGGTCGTCCTTGCTAGCGTGATTGCCAAGATTGGCACGATCGAAGGCTGATGACAAAACCACGGTCATCCGGGATGACGGTGGACAAGGGAGAACGGGATGCAATCCACTTTACGCGTTTCCACCGGTCTGCGAGCAGACGCTGCGGGCGCTGGCGCGCTATCCGCAGCGCACGGCGTTTGCCTGGCCCGGCGGCTCGCTGACCTATCAGGGCGCGACCGATCTGATCGGCCGCATCCAGGCCACCTTCATGCGGCTCGGCTTGCAGCCCGGCGCGCGCGTTGCGTTCCTGACCGCCAACCGCGCCGACACCTGGTGCGCCGGCGTCGCAGCCCAACTCTCGCAGCTCGCGCTGACCTGGCTGCATCCACTGGGCTCGCTCGACGACCAGCTGTTTCAACTCGGGGGATTCTGATGCCGAGATGCTGGTGGTCGATGCGGCGGCCTTCCGCGACCGCGGCGGCGATCTCGCCACCAGGGCGCAAGGCCTCAAGCATGTCTTCACCATGGGGCCGGCGAATTACGGCACTGATCTGCTGGCCACCGTCGAGCAGGCAGGGAGCGCGACCGCGCGCTGTCTCGCCGGCCCGGACGATATCGCGACCCTCAACTACACCGGCGGCACCACCGGCAAATCCAAGGGCGCGCTGCGCTACCATCGCGAACATGGCGGTTTCGCCAACGCGATCCTGGCCGATTTCGAGATCCCGGAGCGCGCGCGCTATCTGACGGTCGCTCCGATCAGCCATGTCGCCGGCACCAAGGTGCTGCCGACGCTGATGCGCGGCGGCACCGTGCACATGCTGAAAGGCTTCGATCCCGAGGCGGTGCTGAAGACCATCGAGCGCGAGAAGATCAACTTCACGCTGTTCGTGCCGACCATGATCTATGTGCTGCTCGACCATCCCGCGCTCGACAAGACCGACCTCTCCTCGCTTGAATTGCTGCTTTATGGCGCCTCGGCCATGTCGCCATCGCGTCTGGTCGAAGGCATCGAGCGCATCGGTCCGGTGTTCTCGCAGCTCTATGGCCAGACCGAGTGCTATCCGGTCTCGGTGCTGCGCAAGGCGGACCATGATCCCAAAACGCCGGAGCTGTTCCTGTCCTGCGGCTTCCCGATCGCGGCCTGCGAAGTGAAAATCCTGGACGATAACGACCAGGAGGTCGCGACTGGCGAAGCCGGTGAAATCTGCGTGCGCGCGGCCATGTGATGGCCGAATACTGGAAGCGGCCGGACAGTCACCGCCGAGACGCTGAAGAACGGCTGGCTGCACACCGGCGACATCGCCCGCAAGGACGAGCGCGGCTACATGTTCATTCTCGACCGCAAGAAGGACATGATCGTCTCCGGAGGCTTCAATATCTTTCCGCGCGAGGTCGAGGACGTGCTCACGCAGCACGCCGATGTGGCGATGTGCGCGGTGGTCGGCGTTCCCGACGACAAATGGGGCGAGGCCGTCACTGCGGTGGTGGTCGCGCGCGAGGGCACGCGTCCCAATCCGGACGAGTTGATCGACATGGTGAAAGCGCGCAAGGGCTCGGCCCATGCGCCGAAGCAGATTCAGTTCGTCAAGGAACTGCCGATGACGGGCGTCGGCAAGGTCGACAAGAAGGTGCTGCGCGCGCGATTCTGGAAGGGCGGGAACGGATGGTGGGGTAACACATTCGGTGTCGTCGTCCGGCTTGACCGGACGATCCAGTATTCCAGAGACGGTTGTGCTTGAGTCGATGGGCCGCGGCGTACTGGATGCCCCGCATTCGCGGGGCATGACAGCGGGCTACTTCGTCGGCAGCGAACGTTTACCCGCACTCACCTCTTCTCGACGACCAGGCTCTGCACCGCGCGGCCGAAATAGCCGCATGTATCGGCAAGCCGCGCCATCGCGAGCCCCGCGCCATCGGGGCCAATCCAGCTTTCCGCGTCAAGCAATATCCATTCGCCGACCGGCTCGCGCGCCATGCTGACGGTGAGATCGGCATTGAGGAAGGTCCAGTGCCGGAAATCGAGCGCGGCGGAGGTGCCGTTGCAGAAATCGGCGGCGACCACGGCGCGCACGGCCTGTGACACCGCAAAACCTTCGACCAACGGCCGCGCTACGCGATACCAGATCGCGCCGGGACCGGGCACGCCGAATTTGCCGCGCGCGGCGCGCAACTGCATGCCCGTGACGAAAGGGCTGTTGGAGAATTGCGCGGGGTCTTCGGGCGATGCTTCCGGTGAGGGCAGCGTGACCGGCGGATCGGGAATGTCCGGCGGCAGCGGCTGCGCCTGCTGCCTGACCTTGAGCACGCTCGCGGCAACCGACAACACGCCATCGGCGCGCAGACGGATCGCGCAGAGCTGGATCTTGCGACCCTCGCGCAAGATCTCGGTCTCGAGCGTCAGCGGCTTCAGCGGCACCGGCCGCATCAGGTCGATGGTGACCCGCGCGATCCGCATCGGCACCGGCGTGGCTATCGCCTCCGCGGCCCAGACCACCAGCGAAGCCGGCGCGGAGCCGTGCTGCATCGTCGGGTCCCAGGGTCCGGCGGCATGGGGGTGGACTTCGACGCGATCGCCGTCGACGCGAAAAATGGCTTCCATCAAACTGAAATCACGACCGCGGCAAAGGCAGCTCTTTAGTGTGAGCATGACCCTTTCGGGTCATACTCACCAAAATCAGCTCGCCACCGCAAGGGCCGGTGCGAGCCCGTTGGGGAGTTCGACATCGACCTCCAGGGTCGAGATGTCCTTTCCCCGCTCCATCCGCACAATAACCTTGTCGGGATCAAGCGCAACATGGCGCGAGACCACGGCCAGGATTTCTTCCCGCAGCAGCATCAGAAGGTCGGGTTGATTGCCCCGCATCCCGCGCTCATGCGCGAGCAGTATCTGCAGCCGCTCCCGCGCGATCGGCGCCGTGGCCGGCGCAGCGGGTCGGCTGGCGAATAAGCGAAATATGCTCATGCAGCTCTCCGTCCGAATAGTTTCATCAGACCTTTGGGCTCGCTAGGCACCAGCATGGGCAGAGTTTCGCCGAGAAGCCGCTTGGTCGCATCCGAATAGGCACGCGCGGGCGCGCTTGCCGGATTGTTCAGCGTGACAGGCGAGCCGACATTGGAGGCGCGCAGCACGTCCTGGCTTTCCGGGATGATGCCGAGCAGCGGCGTCGCCAGGATTTCCAGGATGTCCTCGATGCCGATCATCTCGCCGCGCGCGGCGCGGCCCGGATCGTAGCGGGTGATCAGGATGTGTTTTTCGACTTGCTCGCCCTTCTCGGCCTTCACCGTCTTGGAATCGAGCATGCCGATGATGCGGTCGGAGTCGCGCACCGACGACACTTCCGGATTGGTGACGATGATGGCCTCGTCGGCATGGCGCATGGCGAGCATGGCGCCGCGCTCGATGCCGGCCGGGCTGTCGCAAAGAATGTAATCGAAGCTGTTGCGCATTTCCGCAATGACGCGGCCGACGCCCTCTTCGGTGAGCGCATCCTTGTCGCGGGTCTGCGAGGCCGGCAGCAGCCAGAGCGTCTCCAGCCGCTTGTCGCGGATCAGCGCCTGCGGCAGTTTGGCGATGCCCTGCACCACATTGATGAGATCGAACACGACGCGGCGTTCGGCCCCGAGCACGAGATCGAGATTGCGCAGGCCGACGTCGAAATCGACGACGGCGACCTTCTTGCCGTTCTGGGCAAGCGCCGCCCCTATCGCGGCGGTCGAGGTGGTTTTGCCCACCCCGCCCTTGCCTGACGTCACCACCAGCACCTTGGCCATTCGAGTATCTCCTCTTTACTGTTTGAAAATCAGTTGAGCGGCGTAATCCGCAACGCTTCGCCTTCTAGCCACGCCTGCGCTGGTCGATTGCGAAGAGCGGCGTCGAACTCTTCTGCAGTCCGGTAAAAGCCGTCGATAGCGAGCAACTCGGCCTCGATCTTCTGGCAGTAGATCCGGGCGGCCGAATTGCCGTTGATGCCGGCCATCGCGCGTCCTCGCAGCGTGCCGTAGATGTGAATGGAGCCGCCGGCCACGATCTCGGCGCCGGAAGCAACCGATCCGACCACCGTGATGTCACCGTCGGGAAAGACGATCGACTGGCCGGAACGCACCGGGCTGTCGAGCAGGAGCGAGGTTGGCGGCGCAGGGGCCGCTTCGCTCTTCTGCTCCGACGGCTGCGGCACCACGCAGCTGCGGCCGCCGGCAAGCAGCGGCGGCATGTTCGACGCCAGCACTGCGGGCTCGACGCCCTCGATACCGAGCACGCGGATGTTGCGCTTCTCCAGGCTCAAGAGCAGGTGCGAGATCGCGGGCCGGCTAAGATCGACCGCGGAGAGGTCGAGCACCACGGGCTTGCCGACGAAAAAGCCGGGCGAACGGGCCAGCGTCGCGTCGATCTCGGAAAGCCATTCGACGATGGGAACGGCTGGGGCAAAAACAAATGCAACATAGGAGCGGCCGCGCAAACGAACCGCCTGGCGTGTGGGTTCGGGTTGGGTGTCCATGACTGACGACTCGCCTTTCTTACTGAAAGGTTACAGAGCGGCCGTTATGGTTAACGTCTCTTTAAGACTTTCTGGACGCGGGCGGGCCAAAGTTTGACAAAAGCACGGCGAGTGGTCCGGTTCCAACCTTCGCACCCACCTGCGGAGCCACTTTTGCGAATGAACCGAAGGACCACTCGCTGGATTATTTTGGGTAGTGAGTGGATTTGACATTCGCATCGAGAGATTGCGGCCGCACCGGATAGCGAATGGTGGCAGCCGGCTGCTCAAGCCTGGCTTTCCTGTGGCATGGTTAACCCCTCGGAAACCATGGTTAACAGTCGTTTAATGCCTGCAACACCTGCACAAATCGCTTGTCGCCGCCCCAGGAATGACACACCCAACTTGTCTGCAGACAAAAACTAAACGCGGTTCTGCCTCGATTTGGGCTTAATAACGACGCTCCCGAGTCGCATCACGTTTCGGCGAGACAAGGAACATTCTTTTTCCGCTATGGTGAAGCGGCATTTGCCGGGGATAGGCAGTGCGATCGTTGGGGAAGCGTAGCCCTTCAGAAATGCTGGGCAATCTGATTGTGAACATGCCACGGGAACGCGCGGCACGCCGCCCGAATTCTCCTCGCGCGATTGCGCGCAAAAACCTCTCGCCGGGCCTCACGCAGATTTCCCGCCACGCGCTTTGCTTTGAAGCTTTGCCGGATGCGGCAGCAAGACCGCATGCATGACAGTCAGTGACCAGAGGAGCCGCGTATGAGTTCACAGAGCGAGGAATCCCCCACCAATCCGCTGGATGCCCTGGACGCTCTGGTCGCCGCGTCGCGCCGCCCAAATGAGCGACCAAGCGAACGCGCCCGAGCCGCGGCTCGCGGCGGTCAGCGGAGCCGGCACGCCCGTCCCGCGCACGCCCAGGCTTGATACGTCGCGTTCGACGACGGCGATCGCGGCAGGCGACCGGCTTGAAAACGCCATGTCCGAATTCGTGCGCCGCCAGATCAAGCCCGAAGCCGTGCCCGAGCCGGTTGGTTTGAAGCGCGACGGCACCCGGGGCACGTTGATGGCGGCCGGCATGGGCCTCGCCGCTGCCATCACGGTGGCGTGCGTCGTGGCGCTGCTGTACGTCACCTTGTTTCCCAGGGAGAAGGACCCTGTGCAATCCTTCGCCGCGGCGGCGCCGGCCGCCGCGCTATTGCGCCAGGCCGACGACACGTCGAAGCCGACGGCCTCGCAACTCCGTGCGCTGATCACGCCAGACAGCGGCGGCGACGGCATTTCCCACGAGCAGTCAGAACAACTGCTGCAGCAATTTGTGCAATGGCGACAGAAGGCCACTTTAACCGATAAACCGTAATGCGTTCAGGAGTAACGATGATGTCTGATCATGGGGCTGGACTGAGTAAAGTACGAAATTTCCGCGGCGTGCGCGCTGGGCGATTGCGGTAGGCGCTTTCCTGCTGACAGGACTGCCTGTTGCGGCAGCACCTGGCGACAATGTCGGCGTGGTGCGCGATCTCGCAGGCCGAGTCGGCCCGATCCTCGGCTCGGCGCTGGCCTGTCAGGACATTGCCCAGGCCCGCATCCAGTTCGTCGCCGACAAGTTCCGCGCCGTGATCCGCGACGTCTCGAGCAGCGAAGCCGAGCGCGACGACATCTCGCAAAGGTTCGATCGTTACGTGATCGACGGCCGCGGCGCCATCACCTCCGGCCGCACGGATTGCAAGACGGTCGATCGCCAGCTCGCCGAGCTTGAACGATCGATTTCCGGTCCATCGCTGGCCTCCGTGATCGCGCCGTCGGCCGCCAATGCCGCACCGGCGCCTGTCACATCGGTTGCTCCGCCCCCGGCGCCTGCGGCCACACAGACCGCTGCCGTGACGCCGGCGCCGGCCGTCGCTCAGTCCGTGCCGCTCGCAACCGTGCCGAAGGTGAACGCCCGCGGCGTCACCGACAATGAGATCCGTTTCGGGATCGTGGCGCCCTTCTCCGGCTCGGCCAGAGAGCTCGGGCGGCAGATGAAGCTCGGCATCGACACCGCCTTCAACCGCATCAACGATTTGGGCGGCATCAACGGCCGCATGCTGCGGCTCATCGCCGCCGACGACGGCTACGAGCCGACGCGCACGCTGGACGCGATGAAGCAGCTTTACGACAAGGACCAGGTGTTCGGCTTCATCGGCAACGTCGGTACGCCGACCGCGGCCATCGCGGTCCCCTTTGCGCTGGAGCGGCGTACGCTGTTCTTCGGCGCCTTCACCGGCTCCAATCTCCTGCGCAACGATCCGCCCGACCGCTATGTCTTCAACTACCGCGCCAGCTATGCGGAAGAGACCGACGCAGTTGTGCACTATCTGATCAAGATACGCCGGCTGCAGCCGCGGCAGATCGCCGTGTTCGCGCAACAGGACTCCTATGGCGATGCGGGCTTTGCCGGAGTTGCGAAGGCGTTCCGCTCGCTTGGCGTCAACGATACCGCCATCCTGCGGCTCAATTACAAGCGCAACACGGTCGACGTCGACGACGCGGTCAACCAGCTCAAGGCGCAGAAGCTGCAGGTCAGGGCCATCGTGATGGTCGCGACCTACCGTGCCGCCGCCAAGTTCATCGAGAAGACCCGCGATACCTATCCCGGCATGATCTACTCGAACGTGTCGTTCGTCGGCAGCACCGCGCTGGCCGATGAACTGATGCTGCTCGGCCCGCGCTTTGCGAGCGGCGTGATCGTGACGCAGGTGGTGCCGGCGGTCGGCGGCTATTCGAGTGCCGTGCTCGAATACAAGAACGCGCTGGCCAAGTATTTCCCCGGTGAGGTGCCGGACTATGTCTCGCTCGAGGGCTATATCGCCGCCAACGTGCTGGCCCAGGGACTGAGGCAGACCGGACCGCTGCTCGACACCGAGCGGCTGATCGACAATCTCGAGGCCCTGCGCAATGTGGATCTCGGCCTCGGTACCGCGCTCAGTTTCGGGCGCGCCGAGCACCAGGCCTCGCACAAGATCTGGGGCACGGCGATCGACGACAACGGCAAATACGCGCCGCTGGAACTCGATTAGAGCGGGAACCCACCAGAACGGGATGTCAGCTTTCTTACGCAAGGCTGACGTCCCGTTAAATGTCAGGTGAATCGAAAGCCAGCGGCCCCCGCGCTGGCGTTCCCGATATCTGTAGCTTATAGTTTCGACACACTTGTCGATGGCGCGGATGTCTATTTTCGCAGGCAGATTAGGTCTCGCATTCCTCTTGGCGGCGCTCTGCCTCGCCGGGCGAACCGCCCATGCCCAATCCGCCCCTGTGAACTATTGGATCCCGGGCTGGCCCCTTGGCTTCGGCGGCAATCTGCCCGCAGGCCAGGGCTGGAACGCTCAAGGCTCGAATACTTACGGCAACTTTCCGAGCTTCGAGGGCACTGACGCGCGAGGCGGCGGCCTTTCGCGCTACAATTTTGCGAACGGCTTCTTTGTCGGCAGCGAACGCGGCGGCATGGGTTTCAGCCAGGATGCAGCTTTCGGCTCGCTTTATTCCGAAGGCATGCAGTTCGGCTACAACTTCCAAAACGCGCCCGTCACGCTCTATGGCGGTTTCGACACCTTGAAATACAACACGGGCATCGGCACACCGCTTGCCCCCTTCGGCTCCATGTCCGGCACGTCCGGCTATGGCGCGCATGCGGGCGTCGAATTCAAGCCGGCGTCGAATCTGAGCGTGTCACTCGGGTTCAGCTATACCCAAACCGGGGGACGCATCGACAGCGACACCCCTTCGCCGTCGCTGTCCAACACTTCCCAGTTTGACCTCGTCGGCGGCCGTCATTAGCGCCAGTCCCTCTCCCCGCTCTTCGCGGGGGGCAGCGCGAGCCATCAGCTAGCGATCGAGGGGAATCTGGTAGCGCTCGGCGATCGCCGACAGCTGGCTCCAGGTCTCCTCGTCAACCTCGATGCCATGTGCCAGGCGCTCGGCCCGCGCCATCCGCTCGGGCTCGCCGGCCACCAGCACCGGCAGCTCCGCATCGGCGGGAGCGGCCGATTTCACCCAGGCGATCATGGCGTCGATCTCGGCCATCATGCTGTCGCGCGTGGAAAGCCGCGCCGGATCGATGACAATGGAGAGCATGCCGTTGATGATGCCGCGCTCCGGGGGCGAGTTCGACGTCACGCTCACCGAGCCGACAATGGCGCCGGCCAGCAACTCGCACACCAGCGCGAGGCCCGAACCTTTGTGCTCGCCGAACGGCAGCACGACGCCGCGCGGCTGGGTGTACATGACGGAGGGATCGGTCGTCGGCTTCCCCGCATGATCGAGCAACGCGCCATCCATCATCGGCTTGCCGGAGTTGTACGCCACCCGCACTTTTCCGAGCGCCACACGGCTGGTGGCGAAATCGAGCAGGATCGGCTCGTTATTGGCTGTTCCCGGGATGGCGATGCAGACCGGATTGGTCAGGAAGCGCCCCTCACGCCCGCGAAAGGGGGCGACGCCCGGCGGCCCCGAGGCGACGTTGACGAAATGCAGCGCCACCATGCCGGCTCGCGCGGCAATTTCGCCATAGGTGCCGACACGGCCGATGTGGTGCGCATTGCGCAACCCGTTCACCGCGACGCCATGCTGGCGCGCCGCCAGAATCGCCCATTCGACCGCCTGGCGGGCGACCACCTGGCCGTAGCCGGCATGCGCATCCCACACCGAGATGGTGCCGGTGTCCGAGACAATCTCCGGCGCCTGGTTGGCTTTCAGCGTGCCGGCCTCGAAGTCGCGCACATAGGCGACGAGCATGCCGACGCCATGGCTGTCGTGGCCGCGCAGATTGGCCTCGACCAGGTGCTCGGCGACGATCGACGCCTCCGCCGGCGTACTGCCGCCAGCCGCTACGATGCGGGTGGCGAACGCGAGCAGCCTGGCGTGGTCGATGATCATGCTTCCTCCCCTTTTGGGATCGACGCATCGCATTTGGGAGAGCTGTTTGCAAATGCCGCCATTCAAGGGCCATCTGCAAACATTGGAGTTGACGCCTCGTTTTGAGGAAGCGCGGCCGGGCGCGGGCTCACAGCGCCGGATCGACCGCGGCCTCATATTCCTGGCGGAAGCGGCCGATCAGCTCGGCGGCGGGCAAGACCTTGCCGACGCTGCCGACGCCCTGCCCCGAGCCCCAGATTTCCTTCCAGGCCTTCGGCTTGGCGCGCTCGCCGCAGGCGTCGGTGCCAAAGCTCATCCTGGAGGGATCGGAGGTCGGCAGGTTTTCGGGATCCATGCCGGCCGCCACAATCGACGGCTTCAGGTAATTGCCGTGCACGCCGGTGAAGAGGTTGGAATAGACGATGTCTTCCGCCGCCGATGACGTGATCATGCTCTTGTAGCCCTCGACCGCATTGGCTTCCTTGGTCGCGATGAAGGCCGAGCCGATATAGGCGAAGTCGGCGCCCAGGATGCGTGCGGCGCGGATGGCGCGGCCGTTGGCGATCGCGCCCGACAGCGCGATCGGGCCGTCGAACCAAGCCCGCGTCTCGGCGACGAAAGCGAGCGGCGAGATCGTGCCGGCGTGGCCGCCGGCGCCGGCCGCGACCAGGATCAGGCCGTCGGCGCCCTTCTCGATCGCCTTGTGCGCGAATTTCTGGTTGATCACGTCGTGGAAGACGATGCCGCCCCATTCATGCACGGCCTGGTTCAGCTCCTCGCGCGCGCCGAGCGAGGAGATGATCATCGGCACCTTGTGCTTCTCGCACAGCGCCATGTCGCTATCGAGCCGGTTGTTGGATTTGTGCACGATCTGGTTCACCGCGAACGGCGCCGAGGGCCGCTCCGGATGCGCCTTGTCGTAGGCCGCGAGCTCCTCCTTGATCCGCCCGAGCCATTCGTCGAGCAGCTCCGGCGGCCGCGCGTTCAGCGCCGGGAACGAGCCGACCACGCCCGCCTTGCATTGTGCGATGACGAGATCGGGCACGGAGATGATGAAAAGCGGCGCACCGATCACGGGCAGCGACAGGCGGCCCTTGAACAAGGCAGGCATGGACATTGGCGGAAGCTTCCTTTTGCTTATTCCGTGGAACTGGATGATTGGTTTACACTGTAAAGATGCGAGTTTACACTGTAAAGATGCCAGCCATCATACCAAAAATATAGTGACGAAGTCTTGCGCAAGCAGGCTGCGGCGCTGCCGCGCTGGACGCGTTGCGCCTCTCCCGCCCGCGGGAGAGGGAGCACACCTCCACAGCCGCTTCCGTCAGTCCGCCTTCTCGATCCCGTAGGACGCAAATTTGGTGGCGATTTCGGGGCTGATGGCTTTCGCCGCCTCGATATCGGCGCGTGCGCCGTCGATGTCGCCCTGCTTTCGCCTTGCGACGCCGCGGCCATAGAACAAATCCGCGAGCTTCGTGTCGATGGCGAGCGCCGCGGTGAAATCGGCTATGGCAGCATCAAGCTCGCCCAATCGAAGATGGCAGAAGCCACGGCTGTCGGTCGCATAGGCGCTGCCGGGCTCCAGCTTCAGCGCCTGCTCGCAGTCGGTGAGAGCCTCCCGGACCTGGCCGAGGATCGCCCGCGTCATGCAGCGTCCATTGAACGCAGATGCGTAGGCGCGATCGTAGCGTATCGCCGCATCGTAGTCGGCAAGCGCGAGCTTGTAGTCATGCCTGTCGAAATACATGTTGCCGCGCGCGAAATGGTCCTTGGGGGCGCGTGGATCGAGCAGGAGCGCGGCGCTGAAATCGGCGAACGCGCGGGCGGCATCGCCCTTGTCGCGGTAAAGCCGCGCGCGATTGCCGAAGGCCGGGGCATAGCTCGGATCGAGCCGGATCGATTTGTTGAGATCGGCCAGCGCCCGATCCCAATCGTTCCGGTTCCAGTAGGCGGTGCCGCGATTGTAGTAGGCCAGCGCAAACTTCGGATCGAGCGCGATGGCCCGGTCGTAATCGGCCATCGCGCGCTCCCTGTCCTTCTTGTCGGTGTAGGAATTGCCGCGGTTGTTGAAATACCAGGCGTCGTCGGCCTTGAGCCGGATCGCCTGGCTGTAGTCGGCAATCGCGGAATCTGGATCGCCATTGTCGCTGTGGGCGATGCCGCGATTGAACCAGGCCGACGAATCCTTCGGATCGAGAGCAATGGCCTGGTCAAAATCGGCGATCGCGCGCTCGACCTCGCCTTTGCGCCGGCGCGCCTCGCCGCGATTGATGTAGCCGACCTTGTCGGAAGGCTGGCGCCTGATCAATTCGCCGAAGTCGGCGATCGCGTGATCGAGGTCGTTCACCTGCAGATAGGCAACACCGCGGCCGAGATAGCCGCTCTTGTCGGGATCGAGCCGAATCGACGCACTGAAGTCGGCGGTCGCTCGTGCCGTATCCCCGGTCGCCAGATAGGCGTCGGCCCGCTCGCGATACGCAGCCGCATAGGCGCCATTCAGCCGAACCGCCGCGCTGAAATCCGCGATGGCCGGGGCGTAGTCGCGCTGGGCGGCATAGGCCTGGCCGCGCAGCACATGTGCCGCGACCCGCGCGTTCGTCGTCGTCCGCTTTCGGGTCAGGATGGCGCTGCAGCCACTGATCCGCTGCACAAAGCTCAAATTGCGGCCTTCCGCGCACCATGACACATCCGCAGGCACGGACCGCGAACGCGCGAGCGCCGGCGGCGCCGCCAGCATCAGGGCAGACAGCAGGAAGATAGCCGCCTTCGGCGTGAATGGCGCTTGTCTGTGAAATCGTGGCATCTCGTCAGGCTCGCTCACACTGCAACCAGCATTTGGTACGCGAAAGGGGCCGGCCGGTTCATCCGGCGGCCTCGTCAGGGAGAGCGAGCGCATTTTCTCACTCCCTAGTCAGCGATCCCCCAGGAGACAAATTTCGCTGCGATATCGGCGGTGATTGCCTTGGCGGCTTCGATGTCGACGCGCCCGCCTTCGGCATCGCCCTGCTTCGTTTTGGCGATGCCGCGGCCAAAGAGCGATTCCGCCATCTTCGGATTGATCGACAGCGCCGCATTGTAGTCGGCAATGGCGGCGGCTGCGTTGAAATCCGCGAGCGCCGAGCCGTATTCCCGCTGCTCGGCATAGAACTGCCCGCGCCAAACATGTGCGACAACCCGCGCACTCGTTATCATCCTTTCCAGCGCCAGGATGATGCGGCAACCGCTGATCCGCTGCGCAAAGGTGAGACTGCTGCCGTCCCCGCACCACGAATTGTCGGCAGCATTGGACCGGCTCGGCGCTTGCGCGAACACCGGCGGCGTCGCCAGCCATGCGGATAACAACAGCGCAGGCGCGATCAGCCCGAGGCCAAATGGCTTTGTTTGTCTTGGGACCCGGGGCATCCCGTCACCGTCGTTCACATGCAAGCATTTGTGGGCCGAGGACGCCGCAAGGTTCATCCGCCGGCACAAGGGCGCCTGGCGACGATAACCCCGGTGCTGGAGAGTTAGCCCGGATATCTCACTCCAAATAGCGCATCGGGGCGCCGAATCAGCGAAAGTTGTTTTGCGAGAACGACTTTCGAGCGATTTGAGGAGCGCCCCGATGACGACAGAGTGTAGCACGGACCTGTTCGGATTTGCATCTGTCGAAGGGCGAGAAGTTGTGGCTGGGTTCGACGGTGGGGCAATCACGTCGGATGCCGGCGCATTGCTGCTGGGCGCGGCGGATCGCGCGATCGGCCTGATACGCGGGCTTGCGGCGTGCTTTCACGACGAGCGGCGCCAGGACCTGATCGAGCACGAGGTGATGACGCTGGTCGGCCAACGGGTATTCGGCATCGCGCTAGGCTATGAAGATCTCAACGACCACGACGAGCTGCGCCGTGATCCGATGATGGCGGTGTTGGCGGGCAAGCTCGAAGCGCGTCGCGAGGACTATGCGCCGGTAGCCGGCAAGTCGACGCTGAACCGGCTGGAGCTGAGCCGGCTGCAGCCGACGCGCTATCACAAGATCAGCCACAATCCGGTCGCGATCAGGCGGCTCTTTGTCGATCTGTTCCTGGAGGCGCACGAGCAAGCACCCAGCGAGATCATCCTCGACCTTGATGCGACCGATGATCCGGTGCACGGGGAGCAGGAGGGACGGTTCTTCCATGGCTATTACGACTGCTACTGCTACCTGCCACTCTACGTGTTCTGCGGGCGCCACCTGCTGGCTGCCAAGCTTCGGTCGGCGGGCGTTGATGCAACCGCGGGCGTGGTCGAGGAATTGGTGCGGATTGTCGCGGAGATTCGCCAGCGCTGGCCCTACGTGCGCATTCTGGTGCGCGCCGACTCAGGCTTCGGGCGCGACGAGCTGATGGCCTGGTGCGAGGCGAACAGGGTCGATTACCTATTGGGCGTGCAGAAGAATCCCCGGCTGGTCGCCGAGATCGAGGACGAACTTGCGCGCGCTGAGGCGAAGAGCCGGTCGAGCGGCAAGCCGGCGCGCTATTACCGGGACTTCACTTGGAGAACGCGCACCACTTGGAGCCGCGCGCGGCGGGTCATCGCCAAAGCCGAGTTCACCGGCGGCGAGGCCAATCCGCGCTTCGTCGTCACCTCGCTCAAGCGTGCCAAGCTCCCGCCCAAATACGTCTACGAGAAACTCTACTGCGCGCGCGGCGAGATGGAGAACCGGATCAAGGAGTGCCAGCTCGATCTCTATGCCGATCGCACCTCGACGGCCACGATGCGAGCCAACCAGTTGCGGCTGTGGTTCGCCTCGATGGCCTACGTGCTGGTCTGCGCCGTGCGCCGGATCGGGCTGCAACAGACGCCCTTCAGCGAGGCAACCTGCGGCACCATCCGTCTCAAGCTGCTCAAGATCGGGGCGCTTGTCCGCATCAGTGCTCGACGCATCAAGATCGCCATGGCCTCAGGCTGTCCTGCAGCCCAAGCCTGGGGAACTGCTGCCGTTCGTCTCAACGCAGCCGCACGCGCGAGGCTCGCCAGCCTGACACGCAGCGCCGCGGCGCGTCACCCGCGGCACCATTCAAAGGCCCACCGGAGATCCCTTTTCGCCCTCGCCTCAAATCCCCGACTCCCGCTCGCGCTTCTCGGCGCCACGGCAGCGTACGTCCGTTGAACCGCGGGAAAAATGTCGGCTCAATCGAGCGGTCGTGCCAACATAGTGTGAGATATCCGGGTAGTCCTCCATCAACTCGGGATTGATCAGCCTTTCGAAGGAAAACGTCTCGTCCCACTTCTCCTGGGTAAGCAACTTGCGCTCCTCCACCACGATCTGGTGCAGGGATTTGCCTTCCCTGTATCCCTCGCGCGCGATCTCGGCGCACTGCCTGTAGCCAAGCAGCGGCTTGAGCACGGTAACAATACCAAGAGAATTAAGCACCATGTTGCGGGTGTGCTCCTGGTTCGCGGTGATGCCGGCGATGCACTTCTCGCGCAGGCTGTTGACCGCCCGCTCCATCGTCCTGATCGAGAAGAACAGCGCGAACGAGATCACCGGCTCCATCACGTTGAGCTGAAGTTGGCCTGCGGATGCAGCGAGCGTCACCGTGGTGTCGAGACCGATCACGAGGAAGCTCGCCTGGTTGACGACCTCCGGGATCACCGGATTGACCTTGCCAGGCATGATGGAAGAGCCCGGCTGCAGCTGCGGCAGGTTGATCTCGTTCAGCCCGCAACGCGGCCCGGAAGCCAGCAAACGGATGTCGTTGCAGATCTTGGTGAGCTTGCTCGCGGTGCGCTTGAGCACGCCCGACAATTGCACATAGGCGCCGGTGTCGGAGGTCGCCTCCACCAGGTCGCTCGCCAGGAGGAAGTCGACGCCGGTCAACGTGCTCAAGTGCCGGACCGCGACCTTGGGATAGCCCGGCGCCGCGGTGACGGAGGTGCCGATCGCGGTCGCGCCGAGATTGATCTCGCGCAGGAGCAGCCGCGCCTCGGAGATGCGCTCGACCTCTTCGCCGATGGTCGTACCCCAGCCGCGAAATTCGGCGCCGAGCGACATCGGCACCGCGTCCTGCAGATGGGTGCGGCCCATCTTCAGGACGCCGTCGAATTCCCGGCCCTTGGCGAAGAAGGCCTCCTGCAGCTGGCGCAACGCGGCGATGTAGCTCTCCAACCTCAGGATCAGCGCCAGGCGAAACGCGGTCGGATAGGTGTCGTTGGTCGACTGGCCGTAATTGACATGGTCGTTGGGACTGACGTGTTCGTACTCGCCTTTCCTGCGGCCAAGCGATTCCAGTGCGAGGTTGGCGATCACCTCATTGGCGTTCATGTTGGTCGAGGTTCCGGCGCCACCCTGGATGAAGTCGGTCACGAACTGATCCATCATGTCACCGGCGATGACCCGGTCGCAACCTTTGATGACCGCCTCCGCGACCTCTGCCTCCAGCACGCCGAGGTCGCGATTGGCCATGGCGGCCGCCTTCTTCACGTAACCAAGCGCCTTCACGAAGTAAGGCTCCTGGTTCATGGGAATGCCGGTGATGTGGAAGTTTTCCTTCCCGCGGATCGTCTGGACGCCATAATAGATATCGTCGGCGATCTCACGCTGTCCAAGGAAATCCTGCTCGTAGCGGGTCATGGGCGCTCCTTTCCGGTGCTTCTAGCGCATGATCCGGAAAAGTGTGCAGCGGTTTTCCGAAAAGATCATGTGCAAACAAAAAGTGTCGTGCGGGGTCAGCCTTTGCTATTGGCACAAAGCAGTCGTGACGTAGGTGTCGGTGTGGCAATCGTCCGGCTTGCGTTGCCGTCCGGGAATCAGGACCTTCGCCGAGCAGGTCTCGGCGGAATCGCTGTTGAGGCTCTTGCCCTCTTTGTAGCCCTTGCCCTGGCAGAGCTTGTCGGCGCCTGCCTTGCAATCCGGCGTTCGGTCGGCGGCGAGCGGACAGACCATGCGTCCCGACACCATCGAGCCCGGCTTCGCCAGCCTCGATATCGTCTCGCCCGCGTCCTTGGCGCGCGCGTTGAGATCATCGAGGGTCTTGCCCGGGCTCTTGAT
Organism: uncultured Alphaproteobacteria bacterium; assembly: GCA_963739755.1. Classification (GTDB taxonomy): domain Bacteria; phylum Pseudomonadota; class Alphaproteobacteria; order Rhizobiales; family Xanthobacteraceae; genus Bradyrhizobium. The sequence continues at coordinate 47,173 of CAVUCB010000044.1, forward strand.
CGAGGGCCTCAGCTTGTCGATCAGCTTGCCCATTTCATTGATCAGGCCGGGATTTTCCGGCTCCGCCTGAGGCTGTGGCGGCCCGGCCGACGGCTGCTCCTGCACGCCGAGCGAGGGCGCTTGCACCTGTTGCGAGGCGGCCTCACGCGCCACCAGCGACAGCGCCGCCGCCATCGCCAGCGCGCTCGGTCGCGATACGAAGAGGCCAGGCCGACGTGTCATGTGCCAACCGTAATGGAAGCGAACACCACCGCAAAGACGGCCCGCCCGAGACAAAAGTCAAAGCAGCCTGAACGCGACAACGAAGCCGAGCACCAGCACAACCAGGAAGAGGATCACCCACAGCGTCAGGTGCCGCTCGATCCTCTCCCGGATCCAGTCGCCCCAGCGGTTGAGCACGACCGCCTCGATGAAGAAGCGGGCGCCGCGGGTGATGATCGAGAACAGGATGAACAGCCAGAAATTGTAGCCGGCAAAGCCCGAGGTGATGGTGACGAGCTTGTAGGGAATTGGCGTCAGTCCCTTCAGCAGGATGATGAGCGCGCCCCATCTCGCATAGGACTCGCGGAAGCCCTCGACCTTGTCGCCCATGTGATAGAACTCGATCACCCAGTGCCCGACGCTGTCGTACAGCAGCGCGCCGATGGCATAGCCGAGGCAGCCGCCAATCACCGAGGCGATGGTGCAGACGCCGGCATAGACCCAGGCGCGCTTCGGCTGCGCCAGCGACATCGGGACCAGCATCACGTCGGGAGGGACCGGGAAGAACGAGCTTTCCGCAAACGACACGATGGCGAGAATCCAGAGCGCGTAGGGCTTGTGCGCGGCGTCGATGCACCAGTCATAGATACGTTTGATCATGCCCGCGGATGAACCATCACGGGCGCGATTTGTCCATGCCTTGAGGCCTCCAAAAGGGGCCGAAAAAATCCGGGAGAGACTAGTGCCGCTTGCGCAACGCGCGGCCTTCCAGCGCGACAATTGGTCGCCGGGCAGCGACCCGCGACGAGACGGCCTTGGGCATCTTCGCGGCTGACTTCGGCAGCTTCTCGGCGATCCCGAGCATTTGTTCGCGCCGCTCCATCTCGCGCCAGACGTCTTCCGGCCGAACACCGGCGGAGGCCCAGAGCACGGTGAGGTTGTAGAGCAGATCGGCGCTTTCGCGGACCACCGCATCGGACTCGCCGGTGACGGCGTCGATCGCCACTTCGATGGCTTCTTCGGCGAGCTTCTTGGCCATCTTCGACGGCCCGTGCTGAAACAGCTTCGCGGTACGCGAGGTGGCCGGATCGAGATGTCTGGCGGCGAGCACCGCCAGGTAAAGCCGTTCAATCGAATCACTCATAACGCGAACTTACTCGAAACCCGTACTCAGGGTGTTAACATCAAGCATTAAAAGCGAAAAATCCGCCAATCAAGCTTATAATGAGTGGCGGATCGATCGAAGGTTACGGGGCGATGAACGCGAAGGGCCTACCAGTTCGGGCCGTAGCCGTAGGGGGCATAGCCGCTGCCATCATAGTAACCGGCACCCGGGGCGACATAGACCGGGCCGCCGCCATAATAATCGTCATAATAGGCGCGCCGGTTCTGGGCTGCGGCGATCGCAAGGCCGGTGCCGACGATGCCGGCGAAAGCAGCTGCGGCAGCGGCTCCGCCACGCCCGCCCCTGACCACCACCCGGCGCCGGGCGCTGATGTCGGTGGCCTCGCCAGTGGCGGTAACGCCCTTGGCGCGCGGGGCTGCGGTCGCGACCGACGGCGCCACCGCCGTCAGGGCCAGCGCTGCAACCGTCGCAAGCGTAGTGGCGCGCCTCAACACAGTCTTTCCGGCAAACATCTTCAACTCCTCCTTCATGACACAGGCGGCCATCAGCGGCCGTTTCTGGTTAATCCCCATTGGGCCATGTGGGTTCCATGGTGGTGAATGCAAGCAGAACGGCCGATGTCAGGTTCATGACAAAAGCCGTCCATGGACGCTCATGGACGGTTCAGAATTGATGGGCCAGAATACCTTCGCCGGCGCACCCCCGTGTCATCCACCGACATCCGGGCCGCGACAGCTTGGTTCGATTTCTCCGGCGGTCCGATGACGAAGACACGTGCTTTCCGCTGTTTTTTGGCCGTGCTTGCGGTCTTGACGGGAGTCGTGTGTGCGGCCGTGGCCCAAGATGCCAGGCCGGCGCTCGCCCTCCAGCTCTCCTTCGACCGCCCGCTTGAATCCAGCATGGCGCCCTTCATCTCGGCCACGAGCCGCGGCCTGTTCGCCGCCGAGGGAATTTCGGTGCGGAATGATTTCGCCAATGGCTCGCCGGACGCGATCGCGCGCGTCGCCTCCGGCGCCAGCGAATTTGCCCTGGTCGACATCAACGAGTTGATCCGCTTCCGCAGCAAAGGCGACACGCCGCCGATCAAGGCCGTGTTCGTGCTGTTCAACCAGTCTCCCTATGCCTTTGTCGCGCGCAAGAGCCGCGGCATCCGCGCGCTCTCCGATATCGAGGGCAAGACGCTTGGCGTCGCCGAAAGCGACCTGTCGATCCATTTGTGGCCGGCGCTGGCGAAACAGAACGGTCTCAAGATGTCCCATGTGAAGATGTACCGGATGAGCTCGGCGGTCCGCGAGCCGATCCTGTCCGCCGGCCAGGTCGATGCGGTCGCGGGCTTCTCCTATCTCTCCGCGGTCAACCTGCGCGACCGCGGCGTACCCGCGAGCGACCTCGCCGTGCTGCGGTACAATGATTATGGCTGCGAGGCCTATGGCTTTGCCGTGATCGTCAATCCGGCCTTTGCGACGGCAAAGCCTGACGCGGTGAAGGGCTTCGTGCGCGCCGTGATATCAGGCACGCATTTTGCGATCCGCAAGCCAGAGGCCGCAGTTGACGACGTGGTCGCCCGGATGGAAGGCGGCGCGCGCGATCTCGAGCTGGAGCGGCTGCGCACCGTGATCTCGGACAACATCCTGACCGGTGAAGTCCGGCGCAACGGCATCGGCGGCATCGACCCTGCAAGGCTGGAGCGGTCGATCGACCAGGTCGGTGCGGAATTCAAATTCCACAAGCGGCCCAATGCGGCCGATATCTTCGACGACAGCTTTTTGCCCCCGGTCGGCGGCCGCCTGATCAATTGAGCTATCTTGCGATCATAATCCCTGATTAGAATGCGGCTCTGATCCCGCCCGGGAGCCAAGAGTACCAACAAGAGTACCAAGACGGCATGCCCCTGCTCCGCCTCTATACCCGCGTGCTCGAACTGCTCGGCAAGGAAGCGCGGCTTGGCTGGATTCTCGCCGTTGCCAATCTGCTTCTGGCCACCGCGCAGTTCGCCGAGCCGGTGCTGTTCGGTCGCATTGTCGATGCGCTCTCCGGCAAGCCGGGGGGCACCTCGGCCTGGCCGCTGCTCGGCGCCTGGGCGGCGTTCGGCCTGTTCACGATTCTCTCGAGCGCATGGGTCGCGCTGCAGGCCGACCGCCTCGCCCACCGCCAGCGCCAGGCGGTGCTATCAAGCTATTTCGAGCACATCCTGCAGCTGCCGATGACCTTCCACACCGGCACCCACTCCGGCAAGCTGATGAAGGTGATGCTGAACGGCACCGATGCGCTGTGGCGGCTCTGGCTCGGCTTCTTCCGCGAGCACTTTGCCGCGATCCTATCGGTCGTGGTGCTGCTGCCGTTGTCGCTGTATCTCAACTGGCGACTTGCGATCCTGCTGTTCTTGCTGTGCGTGGTGTTCACGGCGCTCACCACCTTCGTGGTGCGCAAGACCTACGGCCTGCAGAGCGAGGTCGAGCAGCATTACAGCGACCTCTCCGCCCGCGCCTCGGACGCGCTCGGCAATGTCGCGCTGGTACAGAGCTTTGTGCGCATCGATGCCGAGGTGCAGGGCCTGCGCAGCGTCTCCAGCCAGCTGCTGGCCGTGCAGATGCCGGTGCTGTCCTGGTGGGCGCTCGTCACCGTGATCACGCGCGCCTCCACCACCATCACGGTGCTCGCGATCTTCGCCCTCGGCATCGCGCTGCATGACCAGAACCTCACTTCTGTCGGCGAGATCGTGACCTTCGTCGCCTTTGCGACCATGCTGATCCAGAAGCTCGAGCAGGTCGTCTCCTTCATCAACAACGTGTTCATGGAGGCGCCGCGGCTGATCGAGTTCTTCAACGTCCTCGACGCGGTGCCCGCGGTGCGCGACCGCCCCGACGCGATCGATAGCGGCAGGCTCTCGGGCCTCGTCGAATTCCACGACGTCTCGTTCTCCTACGACGGCAAGCGGCCCGCGGTCGAAGACCTCTCCTTCACGGCGCTGCCCGGCCAGACCATCGCGCTGGTCGGCCCGACCGGCGCCGGCAAGTCGACCGCGATCGCGCTGTTGCATCGCGCCTTCGATCCGCAGTCCGGCTTCATCAGGATCGACGGCATGGATGTGCGCGGGCTGAAGCTCACTGCGCTTCGTCGAAATATCGGCGTGGTGTTCCAGGAGGCGCTGCTGTTCGACCGCTCGATCGCGGACAATCTGCGCGTCGGCAAGCACGATGCGACCGAAGCGGAAATGAGAACGGCGGCTGCCCGCGCGCAGGCGCTGGAGTTCATCGAGCGGAGCGAGCGTGGTTTCGACACCAAGGCCGGCGAGCGCGGCCGCATGCTCTCCGGCGGCGAGCGCCAGCGATTGTCGATCGCACGCGCGCTGCTCAAGGATCCACCGATCCTGATCCTCGATGAGGCGACCAGTGCGCTCGATGCCGTCACCGAGTCCAAGGTCAATGCCGCGCTCGATGAAGTCATGAAGGGGCGCACGACGTTCGTGATCGCCCACCGCCTTTCCACCATCCGCAACGCGACCCGCATCCTCGTGTTCGACAACGGACGCGTGATCGAAAATGGAACTTTCGATGAACTCGTGGCGAAAGGCGGGCAATTTGCGGAACTCGCCCGCGCCCAGTTCATGGTGCAGGAGATAGTGCACGCAGAAGGTGCGGGCGCCGGAGAGCGGTCACACCTCTGTCAAAGCCTGAAATTTCGCCGTAATCCGGCCAACTTGGCCGTTGAATTAATTGTGCAAACCACTGTTCTCCAAGGCAGAGCCGGTATAGGTTTGCGACTGTCGCCGAACGCGGCGCCCCGGACAGCTTGAAACCCGAAAGTCAGAACGCAAGACCTCCTTGAATCTTCAGGGCGGGTCTCAGAGGACCGGAACCGGACAGTGCAGTTTATCGCCCGTTGTTGCAGAGATCGCCGATCATTTTCGCCGCCGTGCTGGCGGTGCTTTTGCCGCGCGCGCTGCATGCCGAAGCGCGGCTGGTGATCGAGGCCGACAGCGGAAAAGTTCTCGAGGCCGAGAACGCGACGGTTCCCTGGTATCCCGCCTCCGTCACCAAGCTGATGACGGCCTATGTCACGCTGCAGGCGGTGAAGGACGGCAAGATCACGCTCGACACGCTGTTGACGGTGTCGCCGACCGCGGCCTCGCAATCGCCGGCGAAGATGGGACTCCGTCCGGGCACGCAGGTCACCGTCGACAACGCGCTGAAGATGATGCTGGTGAAATCGGCCAACGACATGGCCGTGGTGCTGGCCGAAGGCGTCGGCGGCTCGATCGACGGCTTTTCCGTGATGATGAATGACACCGCGAAGAAGCTCGGCATGACGCAGACGAACTACGTCAATCCGAACGGCTTGCCCGCCGACGGCCAGATCACCTCGGCGCGCGATCTTGCGATCCTTGCGCGCTCGATCATCAAGAACCTGCCCGAATACGAATATTTCGTCCACATCCCCTCGATCCGCTACGGCAGGCGCATCACGCAAAACTTCAATCGCCTGATCGGGCGCTATCCCGGCGCCGACGGATTCAAGACCGGCTTCATCTGCGCCTCCGGCTACAACCTCGTCGCATCGGCGACGCGCGACGGCCGGCGGCTGATCGCGGTCGTGCTCGGCGCCTCCTCCGGCACCATGCGCGCGGTGCGCGCGGCGCAACTGCTCGATCGCGGCTTTGCCAAGTAACGGGCTGACGTGGCTCAGGCCCTCGCTCGGCACCGTCGACCAGCTCGCGCCGATCGATGCCTCGCCGCCGAACCTGCGCGACGAAGTCTGCGGCGGCAAGCATCACAAGCAGAGCGACGAGGATGATGCGGTGGTCGCGAGCAGCGCCGGTCAGCAGTTCGTCCTCCGGCGACGGCAACAAGGCGACGTTCCTCGCCTCCGGCCTGCAGGCGCCGCTGCCGAAGCCGTCCGAATGGCTCGCAGCCTCGCCGGCGCCGTCGGAGCCGATCGTGGTTTACACCGGCCCAACCCGCAACGGCGCTGCGCTGATCGCTGCGGTCGCGGCCGACACCGCAAACCAGGACACACCGAAGCACCGCGGCAAGCGGTCGCGCGTCGCCGCGAAGAAGCCCGATGCCGGCGCCGAGCCAAAGGCGGCCGATGCCGCCAACGCCAAGCGGCCAAGCCGGCCGTGGTCCGCCACGCCAACGCCAAGCCGGATGCGGCTGCGAAGCCCGGCGACCACCGGCCGCAACCGATACCTCGGCGGCAAAGCCGGCCAAGCCGAAGGCCGGCCGCCAAACCCAAGACCGCGCCAAAGACCTCCGGCGAGACCAAGCCGGCGGGCTGATCGGCCGCGAGCAATTCCAAATCCCCGTTAACCCTCCGCCGCTTGCCTTCTGCTTGCCTTTGGGCGGCGGCAGGCTCAATACTGCCCCAAAACACGCCGTCCCGCTGGCTATATGCGACGGACAGGCAGTTCGAGAGGGGAAAGACCATGGAGCGGATCTGGCTCAAGCATTATCCGGCCGGCGTGCCCGCCGATATCGACACCGGCCAATATTCAGTCGCTGGTCGAGCTGCTGGAGGAAAGCTTTGCGAAATATGCCGATCGCAAGGCCTTCATCTGCATGGACAAGTCGATCAGCTATCGCGATCTCGACGAGATGTCGCTGGCGCTCGGCGCTTACTTGCAGAGCCGCGGGCTCGCCAAGGGCGCACGCGTCGCGCTGATGATGCCGAACGTGCTGCAATATCCGGTCGCGACCGCGGCCGTGCTGCGCGCGGGCTATGCGGTCGTCAACGTCAACCCGCTCTACACCCCGCGCGAGCTCGAGCATCAGCTGAAGGATTCCGGCGCTGAAGCGATCGTGGTGCTGGAGAATTTTGCCACCACCGTGCAGCAGGTCCTGCCGCACACGTCCGTCAAGCATGTGATCGTCGGCAGCATGGGCGACCTGCTCGGCTTCAAGGGCATGATCGTCAACCTGGTGGTGCGGCGGGTGAAGAAGATGGTGCCGGTCTATTCGCTGCCCGGCGCGGTCTCATTCAACGACGCGCTCGCGGCCGGCCGGGCCGCGAAATTCGACAAGCCGAAGATCGGGCCGGATGACGTCGCCTTCCTGCAATATACCGGCGGCACCACCGGCGTTTCGAAAGGCGCGACGCTGCTCCACCGCAACATCCTCGCCAACGTGCTGCAGAACGACGCCTGGCTGCAGCCGGCGCTGGCGCTGCCACCGCATATCGACCAGATGCTGATCGTCTGCGCGCTGCCGCTCTACCACATCTTCGCGCTGACCGCGTGTTACCTGCTCGCGGTGCGCGCCGGCGGCGCCAATCTGCTTGATCCCGAACCCGCGCGACATTGCGGGCTTCATCAAGGAATTGATGAAGTACCAGGTCAACTCGTTCCCGGCGGTCAATACGCTCTACAACGGGCTGATGCATCATCCCGATTTCAAGAAGGTCGACTTCTCCAGGCTGAAGATCTCGAACGGCGGCGGCATGGCGGTGCAGCGGCCCGGTGGCCGAGCAGTGGAAGCAGATCACCGGCTGCAGCATCGCCGAAGGCTATGGCCTGTCGGAGACCTCGCCTACGCTGACCTGCAACACCGCGACCTCGAGCTGAGTTCAACGGCTCGATCGGCCTTCCCGTGCCCTCGACCTTACATCTCGATCCGCGACGACGACGGCAAGGAAGTGCCGCTGGGACAGCCGGGCGAAATCTGCGCCAAGGGCCCGCAGGTGATGGCGGGCTACTGGAACAGGCCGGACGAGACCGCGAAGGTGATGACCGCGGACGGCTATTTCCGCACCGGCGATATCGGCGTGATGGATGCCGACGGCTACACCAAGATCGTCGACCGCAAGAAGGACATGATCCTGGTCTCCGGCTTCAACGTCTATCCGAACGAGATCGAGGAAGTGCTCGCGAGCCATCCGGGCGTGCTCGAATGCGCTGTCATCGGCGTACCGGACGCGAGGTCGGGCGAAGCGGTCAAGGCCTTCGTGGTCAAGAAGGACCCCAACATCACCGCCGAGGACATCATCAAATATGCCGCGCACGCAGCTCACCAACTACAAGGTGCCGAAGCAGATCGAGTTCAGGACCGACCTGCCCAAGACCAACGTCGGCAAGATCCTGCGCCGCCAGCTCCGCGACGAGAAGAAGGCGGCGGCTTGAGGCGACGGGCAGTGCGAGTGCGCAACGATGGCCGGCGGTGACACACCAACGCCGGCCGAGATCCTGGCGTTCTGGCGGGAAGCGGGCCGCGACCGCTGGTACAAGAAGGACGAGGCCTTCGACGCCGAGGTGCGCCGCCGCTATCTCGAGCTGTGGCACAAGGCCGCCGCCGGCGAACTGTCATCATGGGAAGCAAGCGACGAGGGCGCGCTGGCGCTGACCATCGTGCTCGACCAGTTTCCCCGCAACATGTTTCGCGGGACGCCCGAGGCGTTCGCCAGCGACGCGAAAGCGCTGGACGTCGCCAGCCGCGCCATCGCCCGCGGCGTTGACGTGCGGATCGATCCGATCCTGCTCGAATTTCTCTACATGCCGCTTCATGCATTCGGAGGAGATGGCGGATCAACTCCGCTGCGTCGAGCTGTTCCGAGAACTCTCCCGACAACCTCAAATATGCCGAACGAACATGCCGACATCATCCGCCGTTTCGGCCGCTTCCCGCATCGCAACCGCACGCTGGGGCGCGCGACGACACCAGAAGAACAGGCCTTCCTCGATGCCGGCGGTTTTTCCGGCTAGAGCATGATCCGGAAAAGTGGAGACCGGTTTTCCGAAAAGATGATGCTCAAACAAAGAGCTTGGATCATGATGCGATTGCCTAATCGCGTCATGATCTAATGACATAACGGTGAAACGCCGTTGCCGTTTTCGCTCAGCCTGAATATTGTACCGGCCGCCCGCCCGGTCTAAGACACATCCCGCTCATTTAAGGAGAATTGACGATGGCGATCCAAGTTGGCGACAAGCTGCCCGAGACGAAGTTTCGCGTGATGACCGCGGAAGGCCCGCAGGTCAAAACCACCGACGACATCTTCAAGGGCAAGAAGGTCGCGCTGTTTGCGGTGCCCGGCGCCTACACCGGCACCTGCCACAAGATGCATCTGCCGAGCATTTTCCTCAACGCCTATGCGATCAAGGGCAAGGGCGTCGACACCATCGCGATCGTCTCCGTCAACGACGCCTTCGTGATGAACGCCTGGAAGCGCGACACCGACCAGCGCGACGAGGCCATCTTCCTCGCCGACGGCAATGCCGACTTCGCCAAGGCGATCGGCATGGAGCTGGACGCTTCCGGCAACGGGCTCGGCATCCGCTCCAAGCGCTACTCGATGCTGGTCGAGGACGGCACCGTGAAGAAGTTCAACATCGAGCCTGCGCCCGGCAAGGTCGAGGTTTCCGGCGGCGATACGCTGCTCGGGCAGCTGTGAGTGAGGCGCCCCGCGCCACCCACAAACATCACTGTCGTCGCCGGCTGACCGGGCGATCCAGTACGCTGCGGCCTCTCCGATCCGCGGAGACAAACGCCTGGAATACTGGCTCGCCGCGCGCTTCGCATCCATGGCCGATGCAAAGCATCGGCGTTCTAGGATGTAAGAACGCGGCCGAAGGCCGCCTACGCCACCGTCTTTCGACAAGGGGACGCAGCGTACTTCGCAACTCACCCCTTCAACCGCGCCATCGCGACGCCGTCGCGGGCGAGCTGGTCGGCGCGCTCGTTCTCGTCATGGCCGGCATGGCCCTTGACCCAGTGCCAGCGCACCTGGTGCGGCTTTAAGCGCCGCCTCGAGCCGCTGCCACAGCTCGGCATTCTTCACCGGCTTCTTGTCGGCGGTGCGCCAGCCGTTCTTCTTCCAGCCATGGATCCAGCCGGTGATGCCCTGCCGCACATATTGGCTGTCGGTATAGAGATCGACATCGCACGGCTTCTTCAGCGCTTCGAGCGCGGAGATCGCCGCCATCAGCTCCATGCGGTTGTTGGTGGTGTGGGCCTCGCCGCCCTTCATTTCCTTTTCGACGTCGCCGAATTTGAGGATCGCGCCCCAGCCGCCCGGCCCGGGATTGCCCGAGCAGGCGCCGTCGGTGTGGATGATGACATTGGGCAGCGCGCTCACGCGACCAGTCCGTGCGCGATAACGCCATAATCGCGCACGCTGGCAACGCTCTGATGAAAGCGCAGCTTGCGCGCATATTCGAGCGGGTCCTTCGGCTTCACCAGCGCGCCCGGCGGCACGTTGAGCCAGTCGACCAGCCGCGTCAGCAGGAAGCGCAGCGCGGCAGCCGCGCGCGAGCAGCGGCAGCGCATCCTGCTCGGCTTCCGACAATTTTCGCTCGCGGCCATAGGCCGACAAGAACGCGCGCGCCTTGGTGACGTTGAAGGAATGATCCGGCTCGAAACACCAGGCATTCAGGCAGATCGCGACGTCATAGGCCAGCGATGTCGTTGCAGGCGAAGGTGAAGTCGATGATCCCCGACAGCTCCTCGCCGAGGAAGAAGACGTTGTCGTGGAATAGATCGGCATGGATCACGCCTTGCGGCAGGTTCTTCGGCCACACGCCGCCTTCGAGATGATCGAGCTCGCGCGCGATGAAATCGCGAAGCCCCGGCTGCACGCTGTCGGCGCGATCGGCCGCGAGCTCGAACAGCGGCCGCCAGCCGGACACCGAAAGTGCATTGGCGCGCGAGATCGCAAAATCGCGGCCTGCCAGATGCATCTTCGCCAGCGCCTCGCCGACACCGGCACAATGGGCGACGTTCGGTTTGCGCGGCCAGACGCCTTCGAGAAAGGTGATGATCGCGGCCGGCCTTCCGCACAGCGAGCCCAGCGCTTCGCCGCTCTTGTTCTTCACCGGCTGCGGGCAGTTGATGCCGTTGCGCGGCCAGATGCGTCATCAGGCCGAGGAAGAACGGCAGGTCGTCTTTCGCGACCCGCTTCTCGTACAGCGTCAGGATGAAGGAGCCGCGCGTGGTGTGCAGCAGGAAGTTGGAATTCTCGACGCCCTCGGCGATGCCCTTGTAGGACAGGAGCTCGCCGAGATCGTAGAGCGAGAGGAATTCCGCAAGCTCGTCGGCGGCGACGTCGGTATAGACCGCCATGCGGGCCTACTCGGCGGCGGCTTCGGGGCGCACCGAACGCGGCAGCGGGAAGAACTCGTTCTCCTCCGCGGCCGAGACCGTCTCCACATGCAGCGTAAAGCGCTCGGCGAACGCGCCCATGATCTCCTCGACGATCACTTCCGGCGCGGAGGCGCCCGCGGTGATGCCGAGGCTCTTGATGCCTTCGAAGCGCTTCCAGTCGATGTCGGCGGCGCGCTGCGCCAGGACGGCAGATCGGGCAGCCCTCGCGCTCGGCGACCTCGCGCAGGCGCTGCGAGTTCGACGAGTTGGGCGCGCCGACCACGATCAGCGCATCGACCACAGGCGCCACCTTCTTCACCGCGAGCTGGCGGTTGGTGGTGGCGTAGCAGATGTCTTCCTTGTGCGGCCCGTTGATGTTCGGGAAGCGCTGCTTGAGGATCGCGACGATATGGGCGGTGTCGTCGATCGACAGCGTGGTCTGGGTGACGAAAGCGAGATTGTCCGGGTCCTTCGGCGCGAAGGTGCGGGCATCCTCATCGGTCTCGATCAGGGTCACCGCGCCCGCCGGCAACTGGCCGAGCGTGCCGACCACCTCGGGATGGTGGGAATGGCCGATCAGGAAGATTTCGCGGCCGCGCTTGAAATGGATCGCGGCCTCGCGATGCACCTTGGTCACCAGCGGGCAGGTCGCATCCAGCGAAAAGAAATTGCGGCTCTGGGCCTCGGCCGGAACCGATTTCGGCACGCCATGGGCCGAGAACACCACCGGCGCGTTGGTATTGTCGGGGATTTCGGCCAGTTCCTCGACGAAAATCGCGCCCTTGGTCTTCAGGCTGTCCACCACATAGCGGTTATGGACGATCTCGTGCCGGACATAGACCGGGGCGCCATAGATGGCGAGCGCCCGTTCCACGGTGTCGATGGCCCGAACCACGCCGGCGCAGAAGCCCCGTGGCGAACAAAGCACGATTCTCAGGTCCGGTTTTGGGTCTGTTTGGCTGCCATTGGGAGCGATCTCGGGACCGAATCACCCCTCGCCGACGGGCAGGGAACGGCCGTTTCTGCTACGAATTGGGACTGCTTTCGGCCCCTGTCAAGGCACTATAGCAGGCCATTGCGAGCAAACCATTGCGCGCCGGGCCCAACAGGGCCTATATAGGGCAAATTCCCGTCATCGCTGATGACTACCGGCTTCGCCTCCAGACAGGCGGGCGAAGCACAAAGGAGATTTGCCATGAGCAACGCCCCGCTGATGCCCAAGGCGACCGCCGTCTGGCTGCTCGATAATACCGCGTTAACCTTCGACCAGGTCGCCGATTTCACCAAAATGCACCCGCTCGAGATCCGCGCGATCGCCGATGGCGACGCCGCCCAGGGCATCAAGGGTTCGGACCCGATCTCCAGCGGCCAATTGACCCGCGAGGAGATCGAAAAGGGCGAGAAGGACCCGGAGTACCGCCTCAAGCTCGAGGAGAGCAAGGTCGTGCTGCCGCCGGCCGCCAAGCGCAAGGGCCCGCGCTACACCCCGGTGTCGCGCCGCCATGAGCGGCCGAGCGCGATCCTCTGGCTGGTGCGCAACCATCCGGAGCTGAAGGACGCGCAGATCATGCGCCTCGTCGGCACCACCAAGACCACGATCGCCAGCGTCCGCGACCGCACCCACTGGAATGCCTCCACTCTGACGCCGATGGACCCGGTGACGCTCGGCCTGTGCTCGCAGATCGAGCTCGATTTCGAGGTGCAGCGCGCCGCCAAGGAAAAGCCGGTCGACACCCAGTACGGCGGCGCCACGCTGCTGCCGGCCTCCGAGACCACCCGCAAGGAGCCGGAGCTCGAGACCACTGACAGCAAGAAGAGCGACGACCTCAATGTCGACGCCGTCTTCGCCAAGCTGAAGACCATCGGCGGCAAGAAGCAGGAAGAAGAGGAGTAGGCGCTTCCCGCTACCGACTGTCATGCCCCGCGCATGCGGGGCATCCAGTACCGCGCTCTCTCGATTCAATTACTGACGTCTCTGGAATACTGGGTCACGCGCTCAGTGCGCCTTTGCCCACAAGGCGGATGACGACGGCCGCGCACGTGGCCGCTATCTCGGATTGTTCATCATGTATTCGGCGAGGTCGCGCTGCTTGCGGTCGGCGCGGGCGACGGCGGCGTTGCGCGCGGCGTCGCGTTCCTTGCGGCAATAGACATAGTCGGGCGTGCCGACTGCGACCCTGCCGCCCTGCTGGCAAAGGCGTCGTCGTCCTCGCTGGCAGCGATGCTCGCTAGGCCGGCACCTCGTTGCGCGAGGCGCAGGCGGCAAGCGACAGCGCGGCGAGCAGCAGCACCAGAGGCGATCGCACAGATTTAAGCCGCATCATCGCTTCCGTCCTTGGACCAACTTTCGTCATTGCCGGGCTTGACCCGGCAATCCATCAAAATCAAGGCATTTTTGATCATTGATGGATGGCCGGGTCAAGCCCGGGGCATCACTGTCATTCCGGGGCGCGCCACTTGGCGCGAGCCCGGAAAACGGCGGCCTCACACCCTGCCCTTCAGCGCGTCGGTGATCTCCTCCAGCACCTTCGGGTCCTCGATGGTGGCGGGCATGGTCCAGGGCTCGCCGTCAGCGATCTTCTTGATGGTGCCGCGCAGGATCTTGCCGGAGCGCGTCTTCGGCAGCCGTGCCGACCGTGATCGCGAGCTTGAACGCGGCGACGGGTCCGAGCTTCTCGCGCACCAGCGCCACGATCTCCTGCTCGATCTCCGCCGGCGCACGCGCTCACGCCCGCCTTCAGCACCAGGAAGCCGCAGGGCACCTCGCCCTTGATCGCGTCATTGATGCCGAGCACGGCGCATTCGGCGACGTCGGAATGCGAGGCGAGAATCTCCTCCATGCCGCCGGTCGAGAGCCGATGGCCCGCGACATTGATGATGTCGTCGGTGCGGCCCATCACGAAGACATAGCCGTCCTCGTCCTTGTAGCCGGCGTCGGAGGTTTTGTAGTAGCCGGGAAATTCGGTGAGATAGGCCTCCTTGAAACGATCGTCCTGCTCCCACAGCGTCGGCAGGCAGGCCGGCGGCATCGGCAGCTTGATCACGATCGAGCCCATGGTGCCCGCGGGCACGGGCCTTGCGGCCTCATCGACCACGTCGACCTGATAGCCCGGCATCGGCACCGTCGGCGAGCCGTGCTTCACCGGCAGCATGCCCAAGCCCATCGGATTGCCGGCGATGCACCAGCCGGTCTCGGTCTGCCACCAATGATCGATGACCGGCACCTTCAGCTGCGCCTCCGCCCATTCCACCGTCGGCGGATCGGCGCGCTCGCCGGCGAGAAACAGCGTGCGGAATTTCGACAGATCGTATTTGCGGATCAGCTTGCCGTCCGGGTCTTCCTTCTTGATGGCGCGGAACGCGGTCGGCGCGGTGAAGAAGGCGACCGCGCCGTGCTCGGAGATCACGCGCCAGAACGCGCCGGCATCGGGCGTGCCGACCGGCTTGCCCTCATACATGATCGAGGTCGCGCCATGGAACAGCGGGCCGTAGATGATGTAGCTGTGGCCGACTACCCAGCCGATGTCGGAGCCGCACCACCAGATCTCGCCGGGCTTGACGCCGTAGAGATTGAACATCGACCATTTCACCGCGACCAGATGCCCGCCATTGTCGCGCACCACGCCTTTGGGCACTCCCGTCGTGCCTGAGGTGTAGAGGATATAGAGCGGATCGGTCGCAAGCACGGGCACGCAAGCCGCGAGCTTGCCGGCGTCGAGCGCGTCGCGGCGCAGCGTCTGGCCCAATCATGGTCGCGGCCCGCGACCAGTTCGCAACCATGCTGCGGCCGCTGCAGGATGATGCAGGCTTCCGGCTTGAAGCTCGCGAGCTTGATCGCTTCGTCGAGCAGCGGCTTGTACTGCACGATGCGGCCGGGCTCGATGCCGCAGCTCGCCGAGAAGATCAGCTTTGGCCGCGCATCGTCGATGCGGGTCGCCAGTTCCTTCGCCGCAAAGCCCCCGAACACCACGCTGTGCACCGCGCCGATGCGCGCGCAGGCGAGCATCGCGACGACGGCTTCCGTCACCATCGGCATATAGAGGATGACGCGGTCGCCCTTCGCGACGCCGAAATCCTGCATGATCGCGGCGAGCGTCTGCACCTCTTTCAACAGCTCGGCATAGGTGAATTTGGTGATCGTGTTCGTCAGCGGCGAATCATGGATCAGCGCGACCTGGTTGGCGCGGCCAGCCGGCGACATGGCGGTCGAGCGCGTTGTAGCAGGTGTTGACCACGCCGCCGGTGAACCAGCGGCCATAGACGCCCATTGTGGGATCGAAGATCTTCTTCGCCGGCTCGATCCAGTCGATCTCGCGCGCGGCTTCGGCCCAGAAACCCTCGGGATCGGCCAGCGAGCGGGCATGGATCTCGTGATATCGGCTTTTCTCGTGGATGTTCATGGCGTCTCTCCCGGCGGGCCAGGCCCGCTTGTTGGACGCCATTGTCACCCTAAGTGACGGCGATTTAAGCCGGAAAAGCTTGCGGTCTTCGGCTAGTGCGCCGCGGACTGCAGCGCATCGAGGCGCTGTTGCAGGGCCACGCGAAGGTCGTAGCCGGGCTTGCCGAAGCCGGCATTGCGGGCTGCGACGAAATTGCGCTGGGCACGGCGCATCGCATCGGCGGACCGGCCACCCGAGTTGTTGACCAGGCGGGCATAGGTGTCGGCGATCTGGCGATCGAGCGCACCAAGCTGCGGATCGGCGCAGATCGCCTGCTCCACCGCGAGCCTCGCCGCCTCGCAATCGAACGACGGATGCGTGTCCGGCGCGGTCAGCGGGCGCGGCGCCTCCTTGCCGAACCGGGCGATTTCAGCCTTCATGGTGCGGCGGCCATCGGCGGCGTTCTCGTTGCCGGGGTCGAGGCGCAGCGCCGCCTCGTAATCGGCCAGCGCCTTGGCGCGATCGCCCATCTTCTTGTAGAGCACGGCGCGGTTGTTGTAGGCCTGCGCGAAATTCGGATCGAGGCGGAGCGCCGTGTCGTAGTCGGCGAGCGCGGTGCCGAGTTCGCCCTTGAACTGATAGGAATCGCCGCGGTTGGTGAAGAAATTCGGCCCTTGCGCCATGCGGATTGCCTGGTCGTAATCCGCGATCGCCTGGTCGTAGTCCTTCATCGCCGCATACGTGAGGCCGCGGTTGTCGTAATATTCCGGCACCTTGGGATCGAGCCGGATCGCCTCATTGTCGTCGGCGAGCGACTTGTCGAGCTGGCCGAGCTTCTTGTAGGCGGCCGCGCGGTTGGCGAAGGTGCGCGGCCGGTTCGGATCGAGGCGCAGCGCCTCGCTGCAATCGCGCACGGCCTTCTCGTTGTCGCCGCTGAGATAATAGGTCGCGCCGCGGTCGGACCAGGCCTGGGCATTGTCGGGCTTGAGCTCGATCGCCTTGTCGTAATCGGCAATCGCGCGCTCGAACCGGTGCTGGTTGGTATAGACGATGCCGCGCAAT
The DNA here is from genome assembly GCA_963739755.1 of uncultured Alphaproteobacteria bacterium. GTDB lineage: Bacteria > Pseudomonadota > Alphaproteobacteria > Rhizobiales > Xanthobacteraceae > Bradyrhizobium. The sequence goes on from CAVUCB010000044.1 coordinate 64,011, forward strand.
TCATAGCCTTCGGCATCCTGTCGGATCGAGCGTGATCGCCTTGGTCAGATCGGCCTCCGCGCGGGCGAGATTGCCGCCGGCCTGGCGCGTCAAATCGCCGCGCAGCCGATAGGCGGCGGCGCTCTTGTCGTCGAGGCCGATGGCGCGGTCGAGATCGGCCAGCGCCTGGCTCATGCCTTCAGAGGTTTTGGCGCGGGCATCTGCCTGGACCACTAGCGCCGCGGCGCGATCGGCGCGCGAGAGCGCGGCGTTGTCGATGATGAGGCCGCAGGCTGTAATCAGTTCGAGCGGCGCAGCCTCGCCGCCCAACATGCAGTCGACGACGGTGCCGCCGGCCTGCAGCCGGTCCGGCCGCCAGTGCGAGGCCCACCGCAAGGCCGAGCCCAAGCAAGCTGGCTCGCAGCCAGCGCCGCGAGGTCGAGGACATCTGCGTGGGTTTGATCAGGGCCGGACATGGCGAAGGGCTCCGCGACAACGGCTTTTTCCGTTGTCGCGGAGCTCCCGCGTCCGGTTCACAGAGGGTCGCTTGCGGCGCAGTTGTAGGCTATAGTCGCTAGCGTGAGCCGGCTCAGGCGGTCCTGCATGCCTTTTTCGGAGATCGTAGCCGGCCTTGCCGAAGGTGGCATTGCGGCCGGCCGATGAACTCATCCTGCTCCCGTTGCAGCCTGCGGCATCGGCAGGGCTTTGCGCTTCGCGGACCAGCCTGGCGTTGATCGCAATAATCTCGCGGTCGAGATCGGCAAGCTCGGATTGGCGCAGATCGCCTTCTCCACCGGACGGCGCGCGGTTGCGCAATTGAAGCTTGGCTTGCCCGCGACCGCCATCTGCGCGCCCAGCCGCTCCAGTTCCCGCGCCAGCGATTTGTAATTGTCCTTTGCGAGCCGGATGGTCCGGGTTGAGTTTCAGCGCCGCGGCAAAATCGGCAGCGCCTTGCGACGGTCGCCCTTCTTCCGCCAGAGCTCGCCGCGGCTGTTGAAGAGATCGGCCTGCGAGGGATCGAGCTGCAGCTCGCGTCGTAATCGGCAATGGCGCGATCGACCTGGTCCCTGCGGATGAAAGACGCCGGCGCGCGCGATCAGCGCCTTGAGGCGATCTGCTTTCGCCGTCTTCTCATTGTCGATCAGCGCACCGCATGCGCTGACGATCTTGTCGTCGTCCTCGGCCGCGATCGCGGCCAGGCAAGGCGAGGGATCGGCCGGCGGCACCGCGCCGGCATCGGTGCCGGTGGCAAGCGCACGGATCGGGCGCGACCAGCCAGCACAGACAAGCCCGCACAACGAGCAACAGAACTTTCAAGCCGGCCCTCATCGCCATATCCATCAAACATCGACTCCGCCTGCGGCAGAGTCGCGCGCAGCCACGTTGCGGTCAATATGCCCGCCGATTTTGATGATAGATTGCCACCTCATTGTGCGGCGTCGCTCACCCAGCGGATTTTCGGCTTGATCACTTTCGAATGGATCATCGGCTTGTTGCTCGCAGCGGTGGTGTTGTCGGCGCTGGCGCGGCGGCTGGCGTGCCCTACCCCACCTTTCTTGCCGTCGGCGGCGCGCTGCTTGCCTTCGTGCCCGCCTCTCCGTCCTGGGCGCTCGATCCCAAACTGGCACTGGCGCTTTTCGTCGCACCCGTGCTGATGGACGCCGCCTATGACACGTCATTGCGGGATCTGCGGGACAACTGGCTGCCGATTTCGACATTGGTCGATCGCCGCCGTCGGCGTTACCACCGCTGTGGTCGCGGTGCTGGTGCACACATTGGTGCCGGACATGCCATGGCCGGCCGCGGTTGCGCTGGGCGCCATCGTGGCGCCGCCCGATGCGGCGGCCGCCACCGCGATCCTGCGCCAGGTCAACCTGCCCTACCGAATCATGAAAATCCTCGAAGGCGAGAGCCTGCTCAACGACGCGAGCGCGCTCCTGATCTATCGCATCGCCTCAGCGTGGAGGCGGCCCGGCATCTGAGCTGGAGCGAGTTCACATCGTCGGTTTCGCTGGTGCTCCTGGGCAGCCTCGTCGCGGGCTATCTGTTCGGCAAGCTGTGGCTATTGACCGTCCCGCTGTTCGACGATGCGCCGAGCGCGATCATCCTGCAATTCGTCGGCACCTTTATCGTCTGGATCGTGGCGGAGCATCATCGGGCTGTCCGGCATCCTGACCATCGTCGTCTACGCCATGGTGCTTGCCCGCTATGCGCCGGCGCGAACGTCGGCGCGGTTGCGGGTGCCCACCTATGCGGTCTGGGAGACGGTGGTCTTCATCCTCAACGTGCTCGCCTTCATCATGATCGGCATGCAGATCGGTCCGATCTGGAGCCGGCTCGACGATGCGGTGCGGCTGCAATATTGCGAAATCGCGGCTAGCGTTCTCGTCGCCGTCATTCTCGCGCGCGCCGCCTGGGTGGCGATTTTCCGCATCAGTCTGTGGCTGGTCGTGGCCCTGGATCGGCTGCGCGGGACCGAAACCCTGGCAATGCCATCGTTCAAGAGCGGCATCGTCGTATCCTGGTGCGGCATGCGCGGCATCGTCACGCTCGCGACCGCCTTTGCGCTACCCGAAGACTTTCCCTATCGCGACCTGATCCTGTTCACGGCCTTTGCCGTGGTGCTGGGCTCGCTGGTCATCCAGGGCGTCACGCTCCGGCCATTGATCCTGGCGCTACGGCTCAAGCAGGATGATTTCGTGGCGAACGAAGTCGCCCGCGCCCGCGGCATCGCCTATCGTGCCGCGCTAGCGGAAATCGACGGCGATCCATCCGAGGAAGCCGAGCTTTTGCGGCTGGAATATCGCGGGGTGCTGCTGCAGGCCAAGGACGATCCCGACGGCGGCATCGCCTCGAGCGAACTCCCCGCCGATCCGCTGCGCCGCCGCGCCATCCTGGCGGCTCGCCGCGCTATCCTTCGGCTTGCGGGAAACCGAAGCGATCGGCGACGACGCGTTCCACCTGCTCGAGGAAGAGCTCGACCGCGCCGAGCTGGGGGCGAATGGGTGAGCTGATCCTCATGGCGAGGAGCCGCGCTGCCGCGCCTCGCAAGCGGGAGACCCGGCTGGTGGCCACATCCTTCGAGACGCGGGCTACGCCCGCTACTCAATCAGGGGATTCAGCGCGGACTTTCTCAAAGTCATGCCCGGCAGGTCAGCCCGCCATCGACCACGAGCTCGATGCCCGTGACATATCGCGACTCGTCGGAGGCGAGAAACAGCGCGGCGTTGGCGACGTCCCAGGCGTCGCCCATATGGCCCATCGGCACCTGCGCGTCGCGGGCGCGCCACATCGCTTCCACATCGCCCTTCGCATAGCTCGCCGCGAGGCCCGCGGAATGTTCCACCATCGGCGTCTTCATCAGCCCGGGCAGGATTGCGTTGACGCGGACATAGTCCGCCGCGAACTCCACCGCCGTGGAACGGGTCATCTGGTTCATCGCCGCCTTGCTGGCGTTGTAGCTGACATAGGAGATGCCGACATGACGGATCGAGGCGATCGAGGAGATGTTGATGATCGAGCCGCCGCCCTGCTTCACCATCAAGGGAATGACGCGCTTCATGGCGAGATAGGCGCTCTTGAGATTGACGGCGAAGACACGGTCCCACTGATCTTCCGCCACCTCAACCACGCTGCCCACCTCGGCGATGCCGACATTGTTGTCGAGCACGTCGATGCGGCCATAGGCCTTCAGGCACGCCGCGACCATCGCCTCGACCTCGGCGGCCTTGGAGACATCGGCGGTGATGCGCCATCGCCTTGCCGCCTTCTTTGGTGATGATGCCCACGGTCTCTTCGGCCGCGGCAGGATTGCGGTCGACGCAAAACACCTGCGCGCCCTCGCGGGCAAAGGTAACCGCGGTCGCCTTGCCGTTGCCCCAGCCGGGGCCGATCGAGCCGGCGCCGACCACCATCGCAACCTTGCCCTTGAGCCGATCCATCGCTTTCTCCCTGTTCTCGTTATTTGCACGCGCGCAGCGTGGTCACGTTAGCACCGATCGAACGCCCGAAAATATCAGAGAGCGTATGGCATTGTCCGTCCGCGCATAACCGCCATTCGCCGGCGGCGCCGGAATTGCCGAGCACGACTTCCGGCATCGGCGGACGTTGCGGTTGCCACTGAAACCAGCCATTGATGAGGCGCGCTTCCGGTGGCGGCTCCATGCCGGCGCCGGAACCTTTCACCCGTGCCTGCACAAGTTCAAGCGCCCGCGGCGTCACGCGCCAGTCCTCCTGCCATTCGACCTTCTCGACCGAATGGGTCCATGCGAGCGTGAACGCGGCGAGCGACAGCGCCTTCACGACACCGGACGAGATCAGGCAAAGGCTCACACCGTGGCCACCGCGGTGCGCCCGCGCCGCCGCCATTGCCAGAACACGAGCGCGAGCGTCAGCGCAAAGCCGAGCGTGTCGCTGAAGCGGAAGTCGCCGAGCAGGCACAGCGCGGCAGCCATCGCAACCGCGCGCTCGAGCAGCGTCAGCCGCACCAACAGGAAGCCGATCGCGATCACGCCAAACAGGCCGATTGCCACCAGCGCCTTCACGGTCGCAAAGGCCACGGCGCCGTAGAAGCCGAGCATGGCCGCCATGGGATCGCCGGCCTGCAGCATCAGCGCCGGCGAATAGACGAAGATGAAGGGAATGACATAGCCCGCAAGCGCGATCCGCATCGCCTCCCAGCCGATCTTGTCCGGGTTTTCCTTCGCGATGGGAGCAGCCGCAAGCGCGGCCAGCGCCACTGGCGGCGAGAGGTCGGCCATGATGCCGTAGTAGAACGCGAACATGTGGCTCGCGATCAGGGGCACGCCGAGCCTTGCCAATGCGGGCGCGGCGAGCGCCGCCGTGATGATGTAGGTCGGAATGGTTGGGATGCCGGTGCCGAGCAGGATCGACAGCAGCATGGTCATGATCAGCGCGAGGAACAGGCTTTTGGCCCCAAGCCCGATCACCCAGCTGCCGAAGATCGCGCCCACACCGGTCTGGCTCATCATGCCGATGATGACGCCGACGATGGCGCAGGCCATGCCGACGGTCAGCGCCGACTTGGCGCTGTCGGCGAGCGAGTTGCGGCAGGCGCGCAGCGTCGCGCGGCCGCCGCGGCTGAAGGCCGTGATCACGACCAGCGCGCCGACGACAGCGACGACCGGGATGATCTCGAGCCCGTTGCGCGAGACGGCGGCCACGGCCAACGCAAGGCCGATCCAGAACACATAGCGGAACAGCGGATTGGAAAAGCCGAGCGTGATGCTGGCACCCAGGATCAGCGCCACCGTCAGCGCCAGCCCCATGCTGCCGGCATAGAGCGGCGTAAAACCCTGGAACAGCATGTAGACCAGCGCGGCAAGCGGCAGCACGAGGTACCAGCGCGCCACCACCGCCTGCCAGGCGCTTGGGATCTCCGAGCGCTTCATGCCGACGAGGCGTTGCTTGCCGGCTTCCAGATGCACCATCCAGAACGCGGAAGCGAAATAGAGGATCGCCGGGATCACCGCCGCCTGCACGATCACGGAATATTCGACGCCCAGCGTCTCCGCCATGATGAAGGCGACCGCGCCCATGACCGGCGGCATGATCTGGCCGCCCATCGAGGCGGTGGCCTCGACGCCGGCGGCAAAGGCGCGGCGATAGCCGAAGCGGATCATCAGGGGAATGGTGAACTGGCCGACGGTGACGACATTGGCAACGCCGGAGCCGGAGATCGTACCCATCATGCCCGAGGCGAACACCGCGACTTTCGCCGGGCCACCGCGGGTGCGGCCGAACAGGCCGAGCGAGACGTCGGTGAAGAGCTGGATCATGCCGGCGTGTTCGAGGAACGAGCCGAACAGGATGAACAGGAAGATGTAGGTCGCCGAGACGTAGATCGGCACGCCGTAAAAGCCCTCGGTGCCGTAGGAGAGATGGGTGATGATCTGGTCGAAATCGTAACCGCGATGGTTGAACGGCGCCGGCAGATATTGGCCGAAGAACCAGTAGAGAAGGCAGCCGCCGCACATCAGCGGCAGCGCCAGCCCCATCAGCCGCCGCGTGCCCTCGAAGATCAAGACCGCCAGGAGCGCGCCGACCGCGAGATCGGCGTTGGTCGGGTCGCCGTCGCGCGCGATCAGGTCGGCATAGAAGATCCACTGGTAGAGCCCGCATAAGAAGCCGATGCCGCCGACCAGCCAGCCGAGCGCGCGGCCGAAGTCGCTCCTCGCGGTGAAATTGCCGATCAGGCCGAACGTCAGCAGCAACAGGAAGCCGACATGAATCCCGCGCACCACCTGGCTCGGCAGATAGCTGAACGCAGCGACATAGAGCTGGAACGCGGCAAAGGCGATGCCGACCGCATAGGCGAGAAGCCCCCACGCGCCGGGCCCGAAGCCCTCCGGAAATCCATGTTCGAAATTGTCGAATTCGACTTTGACGGGCAGCTCCTTGTCCACGCCCTCGGCTTGCAACATTCCAGTCGGCCCCCGCCCAATGTGCTTTGATTACAATATCCCGGCGCTACTCGTCATGCCCGGGCTTGTCCCGCCTGCGGGGCCGAAGCCCCTTCGGCGCGGCGAAGGCCCGGCCATCCACGTCCTTGCTTTCGCAACAGCTTGAAAACGTGGCTGCCCGGCCCAAGGCCGGGCATGGCGACCGAGATAGCTCAGCCCCTACTTAATCAAACCCTTTTCCCTGTAATACCGGATCGCGCCCGGATGCAGCGGCACCGGGCTGCCTTCGGCCGCGGTCTCCAGCTTGATCTCCTTGCCGGAGACATGCGCGTTCGCAAGCTCGCCCAGCGACTCATAGATCAGCTTGGTCATTTGGTAGGCAATATCGTCGGAGACCGCCGAGCTGGTCACGAGATAATTGACCACCGCCGCGGTCGAAACATCCTTGTCCTGGCCGGCATAGGTGCCGGCGGGGATCACGACGGGAACAAAGGGCGGGCCGATCTTCTCGACGACCTCTTTTGGCACCGCAACCACGTTGATGTCAGTCGAGACGGAAAGGTCCTTCAGCGAGGCCACGCCGAGGCCGGCCGATTGCAGCGTCGCATCGAGCTGGCGGTTCTTCATGAGGTCCACGGATTCGGCAAAGGGCAGATATTCGACCTTGCCGATGTCCTTGTAGCTTATGCCGGCCGCGGCCATGATCGCGCGCGAATTGAGCTCGGTGCCGGATTTGGGCGCGCCGACCGAGAGGCTCTTGCCCTTGAGGTCGGCGAGCGTCTTGATGCCGCTGTCGGCGGTGGCGACGATCTGGATGTAATTCGGGTAGATGGCGCCCAAGGTGCGCAGCTTGTCCATCTTGCGCTTGAAGCCGGCCTCCTCGTCGCCGTCCCAGGCGGCTTTCAGGGAATCGCCGAGCGCGAACGCGATCTCGCCGCGGCCCTGCTGCAACAGGATCAGGTTCTCGACGGACGCTTTGGTGGCCTGCACCTGGACTTTGACATCAGGCAGATGATCGCCAAGGATTTTTCCGATGGCGACGCCGAGCGGGTAATAGACCCCCGAAGTGCCCCCGGTCAGTACGTTGATGAAGGATTGCGCCCGCCCCACCGGTGCCGAAAAAATTGCTGCCGCCGCAACCACTGCAGCGACCACTCTCGAAATCATGGATCGTATTCTCCCCAGGCCCACGCCGAAGTTGGACGCAGCAGAGGCCGGGGTCAACCGTTGCTGGCTGATGGCTGGTATCTCCGCACTGACCTCAGCGCATGCCGCGCCGCGGAACCCTAGCCGCGGCGGTGGAACCGCCACGGCGCCTCGCCAAGCGCGGCGCTCAGCTCACGCCACCGCGCTCACTGGAACGTCATGTCCAGGCATTTGGAGATGTCGGAGCCGAGCCCGGAGGAGATGATGATGCAGCCGCGCACCTTCTGCTGGGTGGTGTCGGCGGCCCAGATCGAATAGCCGCCGGTGCCGAAGAACGAGTTGGTGTTCGGCGGCTCGGTCTCGGTGGCATCGAAGGTGTAGTTGGAATCGGCGTCAAAGATGCGCGGCTTCTTGGCGCAACTGCCGTCGGCCTGCACGTTGATGACTTCCTTGTTGTCGCGGGTCAGCGCCAGCGAGACCTGGCAGCGGAAATATTCCGAGGTCTTGGTGTTGAAGACATAGGTGTAGGACTTGCATGTCGCGGTGTTGAGCTTGCCGGCAGCCAGCCCCCGGCTGCAGGCGATCCGCTGGTTGTTGGAGAGCTTGAACAATTCGTCCGCACTCGCGGCGGAAACCACCGTCACCATGGAAAACACTACGGGCAAACAGAGTTTCATGACGTGGTTCATCCGAATCATCCCCATAACTGCTTTCGTAGAATTGGTTGTAAACTGAAAGCGGAAGATAGTCGCCAAGCGACGCGGCGGGAAATCACAAAGTCATTGTTGAGGCGTGATGCAGCGCTGCGACGCTTCATAATCTTGACGGAGCGGCGACGTTCGTGATTTGTTCAAGACGTGGGGGCGATGGGGAGGATGACCATGACGAGAATCTCGACCAGGACATTGGTGCTGGCGGCCGCGATCTGCGGTTTCGCCACTTTTGCGTTCGCGCAAGCAGCAGGACCGACACCGTGGGAGCTGAATCCGGATAACGGTTACGGCTATGACAAGGAGGGCAAGACCTTCCAGTACAAGATGGGCACCAACAATGCCGGCATGCTGCTGAAGGGCGCCAAGAAAGTGCCGAAGGGCACGCTGTTCTTCATCGGCCAGAACGGCCAGCTCTACATGCGCACCGGGCCTTACCTCGACGGCAGCGGCAAGTTCCTGTTCGGCTCGAATTGAGATTCGCGATCGTCCTGCGAACGTTTTCGTAGGGTGGGCAAAGGCGCGTCAGCGCCGTGCCCACCATGAATATCTGAGAGCCGATTGCCGACGGTGGCACGCTTCGCTTTGCCCACCCTACAATTCTCCTCGCCTGACCGGGACGACGGCGATCAAAACGCCGCCGCCAATTCCTTTGCGCCCGGCAGATTGCTGTTGGCGTCCATCCGCGCGTCGGTGACGGCGAGCAGCTTTGCCACCGTGTTGTTGCGGCTCGCCACCGGGTTGCGCTCATAGCCGGAGCGCTGGAAGAAATTCGCGGTCGGCACCTGCTCGCGCATATCCGATGGCATGGTCACCATGTCGAGCCCGGTGCTGTCGCCGGTCAGGTTCATCATTTCAAGCTCGGCAGCGGTCAGCGGCCGGTCATATCCCTTGGTCCGGGCGAACTTCACCGAGGTGAGGAGCTTGTGGGTCTGCAGCATCGGGCCGACGTCGATATCGAGCACCATGGCATGCAGCGCCCAGCCCTGCGGCGTGTCGCCGATCTTCTCATGCTCGGACCATTCGTCCGGCACCGAGCGGGCGAATGCCAGCATGTTTTTCAGCACGGCGATCTTGGTGTCTATCGCCTGGCGCGCCGGGCCTGACAGCGAGGCGGCCCTCTCGTTCAGCACCTTCAGGAACAGCGGGCCCTGCTCGGCGATCAGTTCGACGCTGTTGGTGGTGAGCAACTGGTTGTAGCCGATCGCGGTCGAGATCGCGCGCGCTCCCGGCCGCCACGAGCTCAGTCCCGCCTGCATGTCATGACTGCCATTGCCGCCGGTCTCGAAGGCATAGACCCGCACCGCCTGCTCGCGCGTCAGCCCGGATCGCAGCGGCGAAGCTGGCGTAAGCGCGCTTGAAATCGGCCTCGGAGGCGGGCCGCTGCGGCGCCCACTGGAAATAATCGGACGCCGCCTTGAGCAGATCGGCGACCACGGGAATGATTTTTTTCGGGCGTGGCGTGGCTTCCGGCTCGGGCTGCGGATTCACCGGACGCCGCGGTCCGGCATAGACCGGCGGCTGCGTCAGCACATAATCGTCGAGCGTGACCACCTGCCGTTCGCGCCGCTTGGCGTTGCGGCCGCGCCGCTTCTCCGCGATCGAACTCCAATAGGCGCCGGCGTCGGCTTCATACGCATCGTGCGCGGCCTGATATTCGGCGAGCTTGCGGCTATAATCGGCGATCGCATCCGGCGAAGCGGTCTGCGCCATGGCGACCGGCGCCATCACCAGAAGCAGGAATGCGAACGCGTACGGGCGAATCGTTTTCGAGCGCATGGGGTTCGTTCTAGAGCATGATCCGGAAAAGTGTGTAGCGGTTTTCCGAACAGATCATGCTCAATCAAAAAGCTAAAGCGCGATAACGATTCAACCTAATCTCATCGCGCTTTAGCCCAAACTGCGCCTACTTCCAGGCAAACACCGGTTGCTCCAGATCGGCGACGCGGGTGTCCCGCCCTGCCAGCACTTCACGAAATTGATAGATCATCGCCGCCGTCGGCGCATGGATCAGCCGCTCTTCCCAGTGGAAGCGGATCACACGCCGCTCACTTTCGGGGATCGCGGTGAAATCGAAGGCGTCTTCGCGCTCGATCGCGCCAAGCGCAATGCGATGCACGGAGGCGACTTCCTGCGGGTTCGGCCTGATCGCCTCGTGGCCATCGGCCCAGACCACGACCGGCGTGATCAGATAGCCGGAGCGGGTCGGATAATCGTCGAGCAGGCCGAGCACGGCGTCCTGGCGAGATCGAGGCCGAGCTCTTCGCGCAATTCACGCAAGGCGGCCTGGACTTGCGTCTCGCCGGCGTCGCATCGCCCGCCCGGCAGCGCCCATTGCGCGCGGTGGGAGCGTAAGCCGGCGGCACGCCGCGTCAGCAGCAGCGCCGCCTCGCCCGCCTCGTCGCAGGCCGGTGAGCGCGATCGCGACCGCCGCACGTTTCAGATCGGTTGCCGCGTCAGAAGCCGGCGCGCGCACGAAAGCGGCGCACAGCTCTGCGATATTCCGCCGGGTGGTATCGTCGAATGGACGGCTCATGCCCTTGACTACATCAGCTTGGCGCTGGATGGAATGACGGCGAGACGCGAAGGGAAGGAATGCACGATATGATCGACAAGGCGGCGGTCAGGATGAAATCCGACGGCTGGAAGATCGTCGAAGCGACCGGCTTCATCCAGATCGTCGGCCCGCTCTGGGAGCGCCTTGTCGATGGCCAATATGAATATGCGCTGCCGACCGAGGACAAGCACCACAACCGCCGCGGCCTGGTGCAGGGCGGCGTGCTGATGACATTCGCCGACCGAACCTGCGGCATGACCGCCCGCTTCGTCACCGGCAAGCCGACCATGGCGACCGCCCAGCTCGACGTGCATTTCGTCGAATCCGGCAAGATCGGCGAGATGCTGGTGTCGCGCCCGCGCGTGGTGCGCGCGACGCGCAGCCTGATCTTCATGAGCACCGAGATCACCGTCGACAAACGCGTCATCGCCATGGCCAACGGCGTGTTCAAGATTTTGAGAAACGAATAGTGTCGTCCCTGCGAAAGCAGGGACCCATACCGCGTGATCATCATTGTGGCAGTATGGTCGACGATCGTCGCATCACGACCGCCTGTGGTTATGGGTCCGGCTCGCGCTTCGCTTGGCCGGGACGACAGGTCATTTCAATTCACGCGAGGGAAATACCCCGATGAACTACCGCAAGCTTGGCCGCAGCGGCCTGAAGGTTTCGCCGATCTGCCTCGGCACCATGATGTTCGGCGGCCCGGCCGACGAAGCGACCTCGACGCGCATCGTGGCGAAGGCGCGCGAGGCCGGCATCAATTTCATCGACACCGCGGATGCCTATAACAACGGCGACTCCGAGCAGGTGGTCGGCCGCGCCATTTCCAACAACCGACCGAACTGGGTGCTCGCGACAAAGCTCGCCAACCCGATGGGCGATGATCCCAATCGCGGCGGGCTGTCGCGGCAATGGGTGCTGCAGGCGGCCGACGAGAGCCTGAAACGGCTCGGCACCGACTACATCGACATCTACTTCCTGCACAAGGAAGACCACTCGACGCCGCTGGAAGAGACCGTGCGCGCGATGGGCGATCTGATGCGCGCCGGCAAGATCCGCTATTTCGGCGTCTCGAACTATCGCGCCTGGCGCGTCGCCGAGATCTGCAACATCTGCGACCGGCTCGGCATCGACCGCCCGGTGGCGAGCCAGCCCTATTACAACGCGATGAACCGCATGCCGGAGGTCGAGCACTTTCCGGCCTGCGGCTATTACGGGCTCGGCATCGTCTCCTATAGCCCGCTGGCGCGCGGCGTGTTGACCGGCAAATACGCGCCCGATGCGACGCCCGGCAAGGACACGCGCGCCGGCCGCAACGAACAAGCGCATGATGCAGACGGAATGGCGGCCGGAATCGCTGAAACTCGCGCAGGAGATCAAGGCGCATGCGGAGAAGAAGGGCATCACCGCCGGCCAGTTCGCGGTGTCCTGGGTGCTCAACTCCGCCTTCGTCAGCTCGGTCATCGCCGGCCCGCGCACCGAGGAGCAATGGGACGACTACATCCGCGCGCTCGACTACAAGTTCACCGCCGAAGACGAGGCCCTGATCGACCGGCTGGTGGTGACCGGCCATCCCTCGACGCCCGGCTTCAACGATCCCGCCTATCCGATCGAGGGGCGGCGCGCACGAACGGGAGGCTGAGCCATGGGCGGCACGATACACGAAGACCGCTACGGCCTGCCTCTTTCAACCGGCTCCTCCACGGCCGCCACCGCCTATCGCGACGGCATCGACAGGATGCTGTCGGCCTGGCCGGGCGCGGCGGAGGCGTTCGACCGCGCCATCACTGAGGATCCCGATTTCGCGCTCGCCCATATTGCCCGCGCACGCGTGCATTCGTTCTACCAGCAGGGCGAGGCGGCACGGAAAGAAGCCGCGACCGCGCGCGAACTTGTCGAGCGCCACGGCACCGAGCGCGAACAGAGCCATGTCGAGACGCTGGCGCTCGCCGTCGAAGGTCAGCTTCCCGCCGCGCTGGCATCGGTCCTGAAACATCTCGAAAGCTGGCCGCGCGATGCGGTGGTGCTGTCGCTGCCGCTCGGCGCCTTCGGGCTGTTCGCGTTTTCCGGCATGGCCGATCACAACCAGGCGCGACAGGATCTGTGCGAGCGCCACGCGTTACACTATGGCGAGGACTGGTGGTTCCTTTCCAACTACGGCTGGTCGATGACGGAGAACGGTCAGGTCGCAAAGGGCCGCGCCATGACCGAGCGCGCCTTCGAGCTGCGCCGCCAGAATGCCTATGCCGCGCATGCGCTGCTGCACGCGATGTACGAAGACGGCTCGGTCGACGACGCCGACGCGCTGGTGACGCAATGGATCGGCGGCTACGACCGCTCCGGCATCCTGCACAGCCACATCCGCTGGCATCAGGCGCTCGGCGCGCTGGAGCAGGACGATGCGGCCAAGGCGCTTTCGATCTATGCCGATGTGCTGCAGCCCTCGGCGACGGCGGCGCCGCCGTTGAACGCGATGTCGGATTGCGCCTCGCTGCTGTGGCGGCTGGAAGCCTACGGCCACGCCGTTCCCGAAAAACTCTGGCAGGATGCGAACGACTATGCCCGCCGCTATTTCCCGAAGCTGAGCCTGCCCTTTGTCGAGATGCATATGGCGCTGCTCGCGGCTGCGACCAACAGCCAGGCGGCAGCTGGATGAGCGGCTCACCGTGATCGAGCAGCGTCTGGCCGACGGCAAATTGCTGGCAGGGTCTGTCGTGCCGAACATCTGCCGGGCGATGCGCGCGTTTGCGGGCGAGGATTATGCGGCGTGCGTCGCCCAGCTCGAGGGCGTGCTCGGCGAGGTCGTGCGCATCGGCGGCAGTCACGCCCAGCGCGAGATCATCGAGGATACCTTCATCGTCGCGCTGATCCGTGTCCGGCGAATTACCCCGGGCGCGTGCGCTGCTCGACGCTCGCCTGCACCGCCGCCCCTCGCCGCGCGATGCGCGCTGGCGGGCGACTGCGGCTTGAAAGAAAAATGCCGAAACAGTGGCGGCCGGCGGGCCCCTGCCGCGACTTTGTCGCTTTTCGCGCCGAAGAATCCCGGTTAAACCCTCTGACGTCTTCGTTGGCGATGCTTGATGGTGGAACTGGCATGACCCAACGCTTCCGCTGGCAAGCCCTTGCACTTGCCGGGATTCTTGTCGCATCCCCTGCCCTCGCCGAGCCGAGCTATCCGGACCGGGACAAGCCGGACGTCGACCTCTATGCGCTGATGTCAGGCAAGTGCCCGACGGTCAGGATCGCCGGGCATGCTTTCGCCTGCAAGGCGGTGGCCTATTTCCACAGCGAGAAGGGCCGGGCCAGCTTCACCGTCGCGCTGGACGATCCCGACGATCACAGCCATATCATCTCGTTCTCCGGCGAATATGGCCACCGGACCCAGGCCGACATCTATCTGCTCACCGTCGACCGCATGGAGCTCAATTCCGGGGACCGGCCGAAGGTCGACGGCCTGCCGGTGCCCGCGCTCGATCTATCGGATGGCGCGTGCCGTCAGATCGGCAATTTCGCGCGACTGCAGGTCTCGACCATCACCTGCACGGCGACCGACAAGAAGGGCCGGCAATACCAGCTGCAGTTCGAATCCGACGGCACGCCGATCACGGTGCGGCGCGTGCGGATGTCGGCGCCGACGATCAGGCAGGATCCGTATCGGTGAGGGCGCGCGTCGCCGTGATCGGTCGACCGCGCGGCTGATCTACCCTGCCGCTTGCAGCTCGGCGGAGTCCGTCGATGCGACGGGCAGCGGCGCCTGGGCAAGCATGTTGCGGCGCGCTTCGGTCAAATTCCAGCACGCGCTTCGCGGTTCGCCACTCAAGCTCCTCGAAATTGACGCGCGCCCAGTTGAGATGAGCTTCGACATCTTGCGATCGGCGACTTCCATCAAGAGCAGGTTCTTGACCGTTGCCCAGGAGCAGCCGGCGACTTTCGCAATCACCTGCACCGCTCCGGGATTCGCATTGAGGACCGCCCGCTCCGCCATTTCGATCGGACAGCCCGCGAGAATGGACAGCGCGGTAACCGTCCTTTCGAAATCCTGCGCCCTGGCGGCGGCGTGAACGTCGGTCTCCTTCAGCTCCTTCCAGTCGGTGAGCCGCTTGATCCTGAATCTCGCCTTAGCAATACGTAATCGGCCCTGCTGCCGCGCCTTGGTTCGGTTGGTCTTGCTGTAGTTGATCAGGTTATATTCGTCGGGCGAACCCGCGAGGGCGGTCTGGCCGTTGTGCAGCCGGCCCGTGCCGTTGTACGGCAGGTCCGACGGCACGGTCCCGAGGGAGTCGTAGGAGCCGTACATGGTTTCGGCCAGGCTGTGCCCGCGGAGCGAGGACAAGGACCCATTCAGGTTGGCCGCTCTTGGTCGGCGAGCCATAGATCAGCTGCCCCAGGAACAGGTCCAGCGACTGCGTCGGGTCCATGTCCGGGGCGTTGCTGACGGCGAACGACTCGGCGTCCTTGTTGAAGCGGGCCGATTCCGCGGCGGCCTCGGCGTAGAGGACGAACGTGAGGCCGGCGATGGCGAACAGCGTCAGCATGATCAGCACGACCAGCAGGATGACGCCGCGGCGGCGGTTGGTTCGGAGACGCATCTCATCTCCTCTGACGGCGACTTCGGTTGTTCGGCTTCTCCCGGCGAGCCGGGAGCGTCAGCGACCGGAGTTCTGTCCCTGACGCCGTCTCCGGTCGCTGACGCTCCCGGCTCGCCGACGCTAGACGCAGTCTCCACGGCCTCTCCCGGCGCAGTCTGGCCGGACTTCTTTGTCGTTGACTATAAGGGCGGCGAGGGGGCGCACTCGACCTGGGGGCGTACACATCTCCTGCACGATCGTCACCTGACGGGTCTTCTTCGTCTTGAAATCCCAGACCCGCAACATAATCTGAATCGCCCGGATTGATAGGTTGGGCCGACCGTCGTTGTCCAAGTAGAACGGGATGCTCGGCGCCGTGCTGGGGTCGGCCGGTTCGCGTAAGCGCCGGCGTCGACCAGGTGTCGAACGCGCAGGGTTCGGGTACGACGGATTGCCCATGTTGGGGTTGTTGAACGGGAAGTACCATGACACGCCCGACGGAGTAGTCCGGGCCGGATTCGTCAGGTCAAAAAGGTCCTCGAAGTCGGGGCCCTGATGGTCATTGGGGGTGGTGGTGTAAGGGGCCTGGGTTTAGGACGCGCCACGTCGAAGGACACCACGTCCTGCATGAGCAGGTAGGCGGCGGCGAAGTTCGCGTTGGACTCCCCCATCGTGGCGTAGCGGTACGTCCCTCGCGCGGACAGCGCCTGCTGGGAAACGCAGGCGAGGCACACCCCGGTTCATCCAGAAACGGTTGATCGGCATCGTCAGGTCGTGCAGCCGTGAAGGTCGGCGTGCCGACCCCTTCGCCGGCCGACGGGACGGTGCTGACCTCGAGGTATTGCGAAGCCGAGCCGGCGGCGGGGGCGCCGGCCGCGGCCGTCCAGCCCACCGGCACGGTGAGGAACTGCCGGCGGCACAGGCTGAAGAGCGGCATCGGACCCGGCGTCCCCGCGGAGTCCGTCGTGTCGCCTGACGGCACGAGCAAACAGGCCGCCTTTCGGCGGACTGCGCGTTGTAGACCGAGGGATTGGTTGTGTTCGGGGTGTCCTCGTAGCGCTGGTCGGGCGGACCCAGGACCGGATCGGCGGTATAGGTCAGCGGCGTCCCTGGAACGAAGGCCGACAGGAAATCGTTGCGCCCGCGTCCCCGACAGGG
>CAVUCB010000045.1:0-23477 GCA_963739755.1 uncultured Alphaproteobacteria bacterium
CGCAGGGGCTCGCTTTCGGCGATTGCGTCAAGGCGCTACGCCATCATCGCAGAAGCTGATCTGAGTGCCGGATCAGGCTATCATGGCCGGGCCTGCCTAAAGCTACTCCCGGGGATTTCCGATCATGACCTCCAAGCGGCCCTATCGCGGCGTCTTTCCCGTCGCGCCCACCATCTTCGATGCCAACGGCAATCTCGACCTTGACGGCCAGCGCCGCTGCATCGACTTCATGATCGATGCGGGCTCGCAAGGCATCTGCATCCTCGCCAATTTCTCCGAGCAGTTCGTGCTTGATGATGCCGAGCGCGAGAGCGTGATGCACGCGGTGCTCGAGCACGTCGCCGGCCGCGTCCCGATCATCGTGACCACCACACATTTCTCTTCGGCGATCTGCGCCGCGCGCAGCCGCCAGGCGGAGGAGGCGGGGGCTGCCATGGTGATGGTGATGCCGCCCTATCATGGCGCGACCTTCCGCGTGGCTGAACCGGCCATCTTCGAGTTCTTCCGCGTGGTCTCGGACGCGATCAAGATCCCCGTCATGATCCAGGATGCGCCGGTCGCGGGCACGCCGCTCTCGGTCGATCTGCTGGCGCGGATGGCCAGGGAGCTTTCCAACATCCGCTACTTCAAGGTCGAGGTGGCGGGTGCCGCAAACAAGCTGCGCAGCCTGATCGCGGCCGGCGGCAGCGTGATCGAGGGCCCGTGGGACGGCGAGGAGGCGATCACGCTGATGGCCGATCTCGATGCCGGCGCCACCGGCGCGATGACCGGCGGCGGCTATCCCGACGGCATCCGCCAGATCATGGACCCGTTCTTCGCCGGCCGCCGCGACGAAGCGATGGCCGCCTATGCGCGCTGGCTGCCGCTGATCAATTACGAGAACCGCCAATGCGGCCTGGCCGCCTGCAAGGTGCTGATGCGCGAGGGCGGCGTCATCGCCTCAGACACCGTGCGCCATCCGCTGCAGCCGCTGCATCCGGCCACCCGCGCGGGCCTGATCGAGATCGCGCGCAGTCTTGATCCGGTGGTGCTGCGCTGGGGGCGGTGATCAACCGGGGCCGGGGTTTGCGCGTGGCGCGGGACCGCCGCGTACGGAGAAGCGACGGCGCGTGAGACAGCCTGCATAAACCGTCACGAGCTTCGACTATGTTCGTGGAGTGGGAGTTCTGAAGCTCCGCGTGCATCCATCACTGATTAAAGTTTCTCTTTGGCTTTCCGAGCCGATAGGCTATTCAGATTTGCCTCCGCAATCTGGAGGTGTTTTTTGGGGGAATATATAGCAATGAGGGGACTGCTGTTTAGCGCATCAGTGGCGCTCGTGACCTGCGGTTTGATCTTATCCGCGCATGCGGAAGGCAAGAACTCAACGCCGCATGCGTTGGATTGCATGGCCAAAGCCGGCTTTACCCGTGACATGTGGGTTGCAAAACACGCCGGCACAAATGCGCAAGTCGCGCAATACATCGCCTGTCGCGACGGCGTTTCACTCGATCGGGCAAAAACGACCGGGAAGAAAAACGGCAATTTCGACACCTACACTCCCGGCAGGTGAGGCCGCACTCAAGGGGGCAATTCCCGCTCCAACCGCGCGACGGCGGCGAGCTTGCGCGGCGTGAGCTTGCCGTGCTGCGGCCTGGTCGCGACCTTCGCCACGCCTGAATTCGGCGAACAATCATTGTTCCACGAGAGATAGGTATGAATGGCCGTCGTCACCCCCGAGCGGACGGCGCGCGTTTCGGCGCGGGCCGGACTTTGCGGGCAGGGTAAGCCGCGCGACGCGGAAAATTCCCGAAAACCTCATTTCCAACGCTTCATCCGCCAATACGCCGCTAAGGCGTTCTTGATATTCCTTCCGCTAAGTGATTGAAGCTGCAACGACGGAAGGGTGGCCGAGTGGTTTAAGGCACCGGTCTTGAAAACCGGCGTACCCGCAAGGGTACCGTGGGTTCGAATCCCACCCCTTCCGCCAGAAACCCCTAATTTTCCAGGAAAAATGCCGCGCCCAGAATTCTTACCCTGCCGATTGCCCACCGGCAAGGGGGTTCGAACTGGCGGTCTCCTGACATCATCCACACCCACGATGCCGGGTAGGGCAGCGCCAGCCCGATCCCCAAGTGATTGACGATTTGCGCGCAAGGAAGCATCGGGTCACGTCAGGTGCATGTCCGATCCGGATCAATCGCGTCGGTTTTGACGCCCCGCCCGCCACTTGCGGCTTACCCCGATGAGCTGACCACTGCAGACCGACATGGCGACGACCGCGTTTTGCATCTACACCATAAATCTGCCGCCGCGCGCGGGGGCACGCGTGCGCCGACCCCGGCGGAAATCACGCGGCAGCCGCCGCCGTTCAAGGGCTAAGGGCCGCGCCACCGCACCAGCGCCAGCATGATGATAACGGTTGCGGCGATGGCGACGCCGCCATCGGCGTTGATGGTCACGCCCCAGAGATCGATGAACAACTTGTCGGACATGCGCGGCTCTCCATTGAAAAACATGAGAGCCATCGGGGGATGATTTACCTGCGCGCCACCGTCGCCGCTCGTCAAGACGGTCGCGCGCCGTGGCGGTCTCGGCCTAAGAGCGTGCACCCCTTGAAAACGCTGGGATCAGTCAGTCATTCTTGACTAGCATTTTTTGAGCCATCCACAGGATTCAGAACCTGGACGCTGCCAGCACCAGGATGACAATGACCAGCGCCGCCGCAATCGCGACGATGCCATCGGCAGTGAGATGCAGGCCCCAGAACTTGATGTGCAGTCGATTGCGCATGACACGGCTCAGAAAAAAATGAGAGCCGTCTGTCGGGGATGATGTATCTGCGCGTCGCTGCGCAGGCGTGTCAACAAGGACGCTGCCGCGCATTCCCTTGGTAGGGGAGATGGCGAACCCGATAATCGCTTGACCTGACGCGCCAATCGGCCGTGGCGGCGGGCGGCTGTGTCAGATTTGCGTCAATATTGGTTGGGGAAAACTGCAATCGCCTGGTCTGACTTCCGCCGGCATCGCCGCGAATGGCGGAGCCGCTACGGCGAGATCGAGGCGAGAGTTTTCAACGCATACCGGATTGAGGATTGGTCAACGGCTCATCCTCACGCGCCGGCTTGACCGGCCCGGTCTCCGCCGGCCTCGGCGGGAAAGCCGGCGTCGGGCCAAGCTTCGTGTAAAACGTCCGCTCCATAATCAAGCGGGACGACTTCTCAACCTCTGTCATCGCCATCAGCCCCCCAGCCCAGCAGCCGCAAGAATACGTCGAGTCGCGCGCGCGGAAAGCCAATTGTCCCCCAGTTGCAGCTAGCAGCGTCAATTCTGTTACGCACAGTGCCCCGACTGCCACAGCTCCTCGATCGGGTCCGACATCGTGTCGACGATCTTGAGCGCCGGCCTCGCCGGATAGCTCTTTCCGTGTCGCGCAATGTCACCCTCTGGAGGCAGAGTGAAAAATATCCAGGTCATCTATGGCGCGCCAAACTGTACTTTCAGCATATTCCAAGCGACGGAAGAGGAATTTGCGTTGCTGTTTCCTGAGGCTCGACAGGACATCCAATACGCTGAAGATCTCGCCCTCCTGCCTTACCAAGAGGGGGTGGGAGCCGCTCTGACGCGGATATGGGAGCGGCCAATCCGCAAGCAGGATGCGCTTGGCATTCATGGAACTCTTTTCTACCAGCTTGGGCGTTACAAGGCATGGTATCGCGAAAAGCGCGAAGACGCCGTTGAATCCTCCGCAGTCAATAAGGCGCAACGCCGGCTCTTTGGAATAGACTGACGACTTGACCACACAGCTCGCGGGCTGCTGATCAGGCACGTCAGGTCATAGGGCTATAGCGTAGACAAAGTGCTCATCATCGTCGGTCGGTCCCGCCAGTTCATCAATCAAATCAATAATTTACAAGAATTATTGAGTGCTGCGCCGGGGGCATTTTTATTTTGCCGCAAACTCCGGCTTAGAGTTCTACCCATGGCAAAACCTCCACAGGAAAAAACCTATGACGAACTGGCGCATGACATGTGCACCCGTGCCGATAGCCTGCAGCACGTCACTGCCAAGGCCGAGATGGCGCGGCGGGCAGCCGTGCAGGACAGGTTTAGAAGTTGGGTCATGCTCGCGTCGACCATCATCGCCGCAATCGCAGCCGTCGCGTCCGCGTGCTCGGCTTACTTCGCCTACTACAACGCGACGCATTGAACATGCGCTGGCAGCCGGCGGCATCAACGACTTTCTCAACAACTCTGTTGTTGTGCCTTGGCGGCAGATGACCGCCGAGGCGCGCTGGGCCGCGCCCGAACGGGGCTAGCGGCCTGAGGCCCTGCCCACAAATAAAAAGGCCGCTGACAGAGCGATCAGCGGCCGGCCGGGCTAAAAATCAATTGAACTAAAACGTTGTTTTGCCTCCCCGGTACGTCCAGATTGGCCGTGTTTTGTTACGTCCGTCTGTCGAAAATGTAACACAACACCCTTTTGGGATTCATAATTTTCGCCTCGCCGATCGACATCCGGAGCAGGCCCCGCAATTTTACGGACTGCCTCCCGCCGTCGCGCGCCGCGTCGTTCTCATGCTTGTGACCGTGATCGTGAACCACTTCACAATCCCTCTCGCCCTTTCGCCACAGAATGCGGATCAGGCCGGAGGGCCCCAACATGACCGAGCAAACCGAGAGCGAACTCGACTGGAAAGACGTCTCAGTGCTGGTTTTGATAGTTGGAACGATGATAGCCGCGATCACAGCACTGGCCATACACTTCGGCTACGGAGATACGCTGTCCCGTGGCGTGAGTTGGTTGTCAGACCAATGGCGACAGCATGTCATCGGCAAATATTTTGGCGATCTTTTCGATGTGGTTGGCAAAGTCTTCGAGGCGATCGGAAACTACTTCAAACACCACCACCCGCTGCCGCCAAGGCTGCCATAACTCGAACCTCTGGGTCATCATTGACGCACTCACCCAAGGACGTACAACGCACGTCGATCGCTTTGCCATGAGAAGGAGGTAGCTGCGCCGTCTCTTCGCGCAGGCAAGCAGCTCTTCCGAATTACAAACGAGACGCCGCGTCTGATCGAGGGCGGCCAAAAGGCGCGATTTTTCAGTGTTGGGATCGTACCAGGGTGTGCGCTTGTTCATGGCGCAATAACAGCGCTTGCCAGCATCGCCTGCAATATAGCTATCGATTGCAGGAAAGCCACTGCGGGCTACAGCCGGTCGTGGATGTGGAAAGGTCGCTATTGGCTTGCGTCACATTTCTCAATCGAAGCACGTGCCCGCTAGCATGATGTAGGCCCCAATTACGAACCAGAAGGCGTAGTTGGTCACGATCTGTATTTCGACGAATACGCTGAGGACCGCCAGGATCACGATAATGAGCGAAGCAATAAACCCAAAGCTCACAGCACCCATCTCCCCGCCTAGGGTGAAACGCTCAAACCCGCGGACCTGATGACAAGCCCGATTCGCGAATTTTTCACGGCGCTGGTTGGGGCATTTCAAGGCCGGGCCACACCGCGAGGCTGACGGGCGTAAAGATCGGCGGCGGGCTACTGCGCGTCGTGGGTGTGGAAAGCCACTTTACACATCGCGGAACGCCATACTGCGCCGAATTCATTTTTTTGCGCGGCGGATTTCAATTTTCTGGATCGGATGGCTTGGGTCTGGAACGCGGATCGGTGGCGTGACTGGCGTAACAGTTTGCGTGCCGACAGTGATCATTGGTATTTCTCGAATGTTCAACCCATCGCGAAACCAGAAATCGTACTGACGAGTATATTGCCGTTCGCTGCACACACTAAAACCATCAGCAACTTTGACATCCCAGACGTAGCAATTCGCGCTGATTGGGAATGAGCGGAAACGGGTCGAGGCCAATCCGCGTTATAGTCAAAGCAGCGCGTTCGCTCTGCATGGAGTTGTAGAGGGCGACGACTGCGGGTGGTGCAACAACGATCGCAGCAAGGGGCGCAATTGCGCGCCAAATTTTCTTGCCCCAAGCGCTCGGCGTCATGTCTTCGCCTTCGCCTTCGCCTTCGACCAGCCGGCGGATGACTTCAGATCGTCTAAGCGCTCTTGCGGCTGCGGTCCGTGTCGGAATCAAAAGGGGCCGCTCCTGAGCGACCCCTGCCGGTTAAAATAATTGTTCGGGATGAAATCCAGCCCCGGCAATGCCGTTTTAGAGTTTTCCACAGGCTTCGGGGATTCCGTAAGACTACGGTGTTCTCATTTGCCGCAGCGTACCCGATCTCACGCGCGCTACGTTGGCTTGCACGATTTCGAAATCACAGGTTGGTTTCAGTGCTAAATAAAGCCCCTAGTTCAAAAGCCCAGGCGCCCCCGTCACTCATTGAGACCGCGCGTGTTGCCGTGGATCTCCATCCCATGCCGATCGAGCCGTCTTGGGTCATCGATGGCAAGCCTCAAGTAAGAGCGCGCCTACTATCCAAGAGTTTGGATCGACTAGTGTGGACAATCGTTTGGGAATGCACCGAAGGTCGTTTCAACTGGCATTACAGCTGCGATGAGACGATCCTTATCCTTGAAGGATCGATCGTTCTTGAAAGCGATAGTCTGCCGCCAACACGTTATGGTGTGGGCGATATTATCCTGTTCCGAAAGGGCGCGCATGCGCGTTGGCACGTTGAAGGTTATGTGAAGAAACTGGCTGTGTGCCATAGAGTCCTCCCGACTTCACTCAGCTTTATTGTCCGGTTGCTTGGAGCTCTCAGGCGCAAGTTGACCTCGCGAGCCTCGTCGATCGGACAATTGCAGTTATTTTCGCTTGTGGTCGGAATCCTGACAATGTGAAAGTGGCGCCGACTCGCGGCTGGCAAAGACCTTCAGTTGGTCAACGTCGGCTTGCGGGGCAGGCGAGCGGAGCCGGAATTACGAATCCCAGAAGATGGGAAAAGCCCCAGGCGCAGGAGCAACCTTTCCAAAGCCTGGGGCCACTCTCAGCAGCACGCGGCCCGTCCGGCGCGATCGAGCCCGCGCTTGCGCCGGCGCGCTCGGCGCAAAATGCGGCTGCAGCTAGTCCACCCCGCCTTCAGCGATGATGAGGTTGCCGACCGAGCTGTTATGCCGAAGTCCAATGATCTTCTGGTACTCCGGCGATCCGTACCAACGTTCGGCAGCCTCTCGCGACGGGAATTCGATGACGACGAAACGCGCGTGCGGCCATTGCCCTTCCAATAATTTCAGATTGCCGCCGCGCACGACGAACTTGCCGCCGAAAGCTTGCAGCGTGGCTGGAACGGCCTTGCGATATTCGGCAAACATGGCTTCGTCGTTCACCGTCTCGGCCGCAACTATGTACGCTTTCATCATCGTCTCCCGATCGGTTCGGTCCAAGGCGGCCACATGATACAATTTCTGTGGGCACCGGGAGAGCGCGTTCCTCGCCACGTTCACTGAGTTACCAGGCGGCGGAACGCGAGACACGAACTAGGTCCAATGGACTAACCCACGGTCTGGCCAGTTCGCCCAACGGTGTTATGGTGCAGGCAGTCGAATGCGCGTGCCCTGGGGTAGGTGGAAAGGCGCGGCATCCGACTGCCCGGCCGCAGCGGCGGATGCGGCCCTTTTAGTTGTGCCATCAGAAGCTTAAGGAAGCCTCCTCGCGCGCTTCTGGAACCTTGCGTGGGGTAAATTTCGATAGCTCTTGGCTGCGCGACACGCTGGCCGCGCGGGATGCGTCGAGCCCGGCAAGAGCCATCATCCACGCGACGGGACGTTCTGAGTTCAGAAAAGCCGCCCAAAGCCGTCGTGCCAAAAAACTAATTTCGTGAGCCGTTTCAATTTGATTGGGGTGGTTCAGCCCTTCTTCGAAGAGAAAATCGCTTGTGCCGTCGGGCAAATCACTGGCTTCTGTTCGCGCGTCCCGCCCGACTAAGGGGCGCTTCGCGGTCGTCACGAGACGTGGGTAGCGGGATGCGATGGACGCTTTGGCCTCACCCGACGAGCGAAGCGAAAGCGGACGGCGAAAACGCGTGGTCCTGATCCCCCGACGCTGTCCCGACGCTGGGATCAAGTTCGTGGACGATTTCACGAGCGACGGTGGCTATCAAGCCCGGACACCGGGGAGAGCGCGCCATAAGCCGCTAAACCATTGCGCAGGGAGTGCCGGACTGTTTCGGCGTACCTGTGGTGACTAACTCGTGTGTTTTCTACTCTACACACGAGGCTGCGGGTGCACCAGACACCCGGTACTCCCTGCGCCCTCTGTCTTCCGAGGGGCACGAACCAGGCATCACCCGGACGGAATTCCGCCGCGGGAACGTAAACTGCCGCGCCAGTTCGTTTTCGAAATCTTCCCCGATTTGGTCTGCTAACATCCGGGCGCTATGCGCCTACATGCCCACAACAGGCCTTCAACGATTTCGGATGAGTGAAAGATGACCCAACAGTTCGATGCGATCGTGATCGGGGCGGGGCAGGCCGGGCCACCGCTCGCCAACCGTCTGACCGCGAGCGGAATGAAAGTCGCCGTGATCGAGCGCGACAAGTTCGGTGGCACCTGCGTCAACACCGGCTGCATGCCGACCAAGACGCTGGTCGCCAGCGCCTACGCCGCCCATCTGGCGCGCCGCGGCGCGGATTACGGCGTCGTGCTGGATCAGCCGGTCAAGATCGACATGCGCAAGGTGCGCAGCCGCGCGGCGACGGTTTCCGCCAATTCCAGCCGCAACGTCGAGAACTGGCTGCGCGGCATGAAGGGCTGCACCGTGTTTCACGATGCGGCCCGGTTCGAGGCGCCGAAGGAGGTGAGGGTCGGCTCGGAACTGCTTTCCGCGCCGCGCATCTTCATCAATGTCGGCGGGCGCGCGATCGTGCCGGACATGCCGGGCATCCATGAAAATCCCTATCTCACCAACAGCTCGATCATCGAGCTCGAACGCGTGCCCGGGCATCTCGTGGTGATCGGCGGCAGCTATATCGGGTTGGAATTCGCGCAGATGTACCGGCGCTTTGGCGCCGAGGTGACGGTCGTCGAAATGGGACCGCGGCTGGTCGGCCGCGAGGACACCGACGTGTCGGATGCCGTGCGCGACATCCTGGAGCGGGAGGGTATCCAAGTCCGCACCTCCGCCGAATGCATCAGCTTCAAGAAGGGAAATCCAGGCGTGCGTGTCCAGGTCGATTGCACGGAAGGTGTGCCGGAGATCATGGGCTCCGACGTGCTGCTCGCCGTCGGCCGGCGGCCCAACACCGACGATCTCGGCCTCGATCGCGCCGGCGTCGCGCTGGACCCGCGGGGATACATTTTGGTCGACGATGGCCTGCAGACCAACATACCCGGCATCTGGGCGCTCGGCGATTGCAACGGGCGCGGCGCCTTCACCCACACCTCCTATAATGATTACGAGATCATTGCCGCCAACCTGCTTGACGGCGACAAGCGCCGCGTCAGCGACCGCGTGCTCTGCTACGGGCTCTTCATCGACCCGCCGCTGGGGCGCGTCGGCATGACCGAGGCGCAGGTGCGGGAGCGCGGGATGCCCTATCTTTCCTCGGTCCGTCCGATGACGCGGGTCGGCCGCGCCGTCGAAAAGGACGAGACGTTGGGCTTCATGAAGATCCTCGCCGATCCCGCCACCAGGCAAATTCTTGGCGCATCGATCCTGGGCACGAGCGGCGACGAAGCCATCCACGGCATCCTCGACGCCATCAACGCCAGGACTCCCTACGATCAGCTGCGCTGGGCCGTGCCGATCCACCCCACCGTGTCCGAACTCATCCCAACGGTGATCCTGGATCTGAAGCCCGCGCCGGCGGCGTGAGGGTTGCTTAACGTGCGCAAGGGAATCACCTAGAGCTTGCCCTTCGGAACAACCTTGCAAAGCGCAGATGAAGCTACGGAAGGCAGCCTCGACGTGAATGCACTCGCCGCCGCCGAGGTCGTTGCGGTCCATGATGCCGTGGTCGGCGAGTTGCGCGCGGGAAGGCTGCTCGAGGCCCAAAGCCTTTGCCTGCGTGCGCTCGAAGAGGACCCTGATACTGCCGGGCTCCTGCATCTCATGGCGCTGGTGAGTCTCGCCGCCGGGCAGTTCGATCATGCGGTGGAGTGGGCGTCGCGCGCGATCCGGAGGCAGCCCGATCCGGCCTATCTGTCGACGCTCGGCACCGCCTTGCGCGGGCAGGGGCGGCGCGACGAGGCGTTGCAGGTCTTCGACAAGGCCGTGCAGCTGAAGTCGGATGATGCCGAACTTTGGTCCATCCTGGGGAATGCGCTGGTCGAGGCCGGACGCCTGTCGGATGCGCTGCTGTGCTTTCGTCATACGTTGGCGCTCGATCCGCGCCGCGGCGATGCCGCCTTCGCGACCGGGCATATCCTCCACGGGATGGGGCAGTTCGAGGAGGCGCTCGGCCATCTCGACCAGAGCGCCGAGCTGCAGCCGGATCATGCGCCGACGCTCCAGGTCCGCGCCGTCGTCCTGAAAAGCCTGAACCGGATGGAGGAGGCGATTGCCGACAACAGGCGGGCGATCGCGCTCGACCCCGATAACGCCGACCTCTGCGTCAATCTGGGCAATGCGCTCCAGGCGCTCGAGCGGCACGATGAGGCGCTGTCCTGGTACGACCGCTCGCTCCAGATCAGGCCGGATGGCGCCAGCGCCACCAACCGCGCGATGTCGCTCACGGCACTCGGACGCTTCGAGGAGGCGATGGCCGCCTACGGGCAAGCCCTCGCCCTCGATCCGGGCCAGGCCAAGGCCGTGTGGAATCTCTCGCTGCTGCAGCTCCTGACCGGCGATTTCGAGGCCGGCTGGCGCGGCCGCGAAGCGCGCTGGAATATCCCGGAGCTGACGGCCGGCTATCCGATCGTGGACCGGCCGATGTGGCTCGGCGAAGAGCCTATCGCCGGCAAGACCATCGTCGTCTGCCAGACCGAGGGGCTGGGCGACGGCATCCATTTCGTGCGCTACGTGCCGATGCTGGCGGCGCGCGGCGCGCGCGTCATCCTCGTGGTCGACGCCCAGCTCCATCCGCTCGTGCGGGGACTAGCCGGCGTTTCGCAGTGCGTGGTGAAATCACTGCAAACGGTGGTGCCGCCATTCGACTTTCATATTGCGATCGATAGCCTGCCGCTCGTGTTCGGCACGCGGCTGGAAACCATCCCGGCGGAAAAATCCTATCTGCCGGCGCCTGACGCAGAGCGGATCAAGGCGTGGGAAAGCCGTCTCGGTCCCCGCAGGAGATTGAGAGCGGGTCTCGTCTGGTCGGGCAATGCGAGTTACGCCAATGACCGCAATCGCTCGACGCAGTTGCGCACGCTGTTTCCCCTGCTCGATGTCGACGTTGACTTCGTCAGCCTGCAAAAGCACCCGCGGCCAGCGGACGCCGAGGCGTTGCGCGAACGGCCTGAGATCGTCGATCACACCGCTGATCTCTCCGACTTCGCAGAGACCGCTGCGCAGGTCGCGTGTCTCGATCTCGTGATTTCGGTGGACACCAGCGTCGCCCATCTGGCCGCAGCGCTGGGCCGTCCGGTCTGGCTGTTGGTGCCATTCGTGCCGGACTGGCGCTGGCTGCTCGGCCGTGACGACAGTCCCTGGTATCCGACGCTGCGGATCTTCCGGCAGAGGGAGACGCGCGAATATGGCAGCGTAATCGAGCGCGTCCGCGCGGAACTGGCCGGGTGGGTGAAGGCGTGGAAGGCGGGACAGAGCCCGTGAGCAGCGATATCGGTTATTTCCGCTCGGGCAACCTGACCGGCACGTGCGGCGAGGAACTGATCACGCGCGGGCTGCCGTCGGTATGGCTCTGGTTCTTGATCAGCGCTTCCAGGTACAAAATGAATTTTTCGGCGAGCATGGCAAAAGCTCCCTTGTATAAAATGATTGCATCAAAGGCGGAGAGACGAAGCCCAGCGCATTTCGATCAGGCTGGCCCTAACGGACTGGCGATAGATCAGATTGAGCAATGTCCACATGATCAACTCCATTGTTGATCAGTGAGGCGAGGCTGGCCCGTCATTGTTTCCGGGTGTTTTCGCCGCTTTTGGAAAATGGCTTCGTCGCAAGTCGAAGGATGTCGTTGGAACCTTCAGAGTGAAATCTACTATGAGTTCGCGCCGAGCGAATGGTGATCCAGATCACCCTTGATACGTCAGCAGTGTGGACCTATTGGGGCGGCGCTTGCAAGAAAAATTGGCCCGCACTTGGGTCGCCAATTCCGGAGGCAGGCAACCGCCCCCGTCAATATCGGTTCGCGTCAGGTGGCGAAGGCGAAGGCCAGGAGGCCCGAGCAGAGCAGCACGAAGCCGGCTGCGGTCAGGGCCAGGAAGCCGTCGGCAACAAGATCATGATGGCGCATGTGACATCCTCCTTTTCCGACGCTCGTCCGAATTGTTTAAAACTTTACGAACGAGCTTTACTGAAGCAGGTGATGCAGGTCAGTACGTCGCCGCGCGGATCAGGCCCGCGACAGCACTCCTTCAAACGCGTGGGCAATGAAGATGCCGGCGCCAACCAGACCCATCATCGCTGTGACCATTTCGAACATCGCAAACATCCTTTGCGCCCCGCACGAAGCAAACGACGCGCAGGCCCGCACAGTCAAAAGGATTTCGGGTGCGCTCCGCACAATCGGGGGCGACTGCGGATTTTCCGCAACAGATGTGCCAAATCAGATCAGGCAAAGGTTGCAAGAGTGGCGCAAAAGCAACGATTGATTCACCATCGTGACAGCACCGTAAAAGCCACCCCATTTCCGCCGTGTTCTCCTTGCGGTATTCTGTGTTTGCTGATGCGGAGGTGGGCCCGCATCAACGCCAACGGCCGGAAACTGCTCGAAACAGGCAGCTGCCCGGTGGAATGGTAATGGGGCGAATGGCGATCCGGCGCTTAAATTCGGCATGGCGGGTGGCGCGCAGCGCGGCCGTCGTCGGCGCGTGTCTGGTGCTCGCCAACTGCGCGTCGTCTGGCAAATTCGCAAGCCGTGTCGACCCGAGATACGGGGTGTCCTCCAGCCCGCGGGTGGTCGCCGATGGCGAGGCCGTGCCGAAGGGCGGCGGCACCTACCGAGTCGGCAAGCCCTATATGGTTGCCGGCCGCATGTATGTACCGGAGGAGGACGTCAACTATCGCGAGGAGGGGCTCGCGTCCTGGTATGGCGACGACTTCCATGGCCGGCTGACCGCCAATGGCGAGGTCTTCGACATGGACTCGCTCAGCGCCGCGCATCCGACCCTGCCGATGCCTTGCTACGCGCGGGTGACCAATCTCGCCAACGGCAAGTCGCTGGTCGTCCGCGTCAATGACCGCGGGCCCTATCACGGCAACCGCCTGATCGACGTCTCCAACAAGGCCGCCGAATTGCTCGAGTTCAAGAGCAATGGCGTGGCGCGCGTCCGGGTCGAATATGTCGGCCGCGCCCCGCTGGAAGGTTCCGACGACCGCCAGCTGATCGCCACCTTGCGCACCGGCGTGCCGGCGCCGTCACCGTCGCTGGTCCGGGTGGCATCCGCCCATTCCTTTGTGCCGGAGGCGCCGTCTCGCGGCCGACCGATCCGTGGCGAGGTCCCGATGCCGGAGGATCGGCCCTATAGCCTCGGCAACGCCCAGGCCGATTACGCTTCGATCAATGCGACCTCGGAAATGTCGGCCGCAAGCCGCAGCCGCTCGAGCGGACGCGTGCTCGATAATCCGCGCGAAGTCTCTTACGAGGGCGATACCCGCTACAGCTCGGCCTATGCGCCGGTCGATCCGCGCGGCCCGAGCGAAATCCTGAGCGGCCGCGGGCTTTATTAGCTGCGCTCGGCGGGCTTGCCGTCCCTTCCGCGCGGCCCACATTTCCCGGTGAAGAGACCGCCAAAAGCTCGATTGTTTGGGTCGGGTCCAACTGATAGAACGCGCGTCACCCAAAAGGCGATTGCCGATGGCACCCAAGCTTTTACCGTTCCGCACGCTCCAGGTTTCGGCAACAAGCCTGTTGCGCGGCCTGATCGCCGGCCTTGTCGTGGCTGCAATCGGGTGGGGTGGCTACACGCATGCCGCCAATCAGAGCGTCCAGGGCGCCAAGAAACCCGAAGAGCTCGCCTTTGATGGCGACGCGCCGACCGCGATCCTGATCGAGGCGGGAAGCGGCAGCGTGCTGTTCGAGAAGAACGCCGACGAGATGCGCGCGCCGTCCAGCATGATGAAGCTGATGACGGCGGAGGTGGTGTTCCACGCCATCAAGGATGGCAAGGTCAAACTGACCGACGAGTACCGGATCAGCGAGAATGCCTGGCGCCGGGGCGGCGCTCCCTCGGGCACGTCGACCATGTTTGCCGCGATCAACAGCAAGGTATCGGTGGACGATCTCCTGCATGGCGCGATCATCCCGAGCGGTAACGATGCCTGCATCGCGCTCGCCGAAGGCATCGCCGGCAACGAGCGCATCTTCGCCGCCGACTACATGACCAAGCGGGCGCGCGAACTGGGGCTCACGAAGTCGACCTTCGGCAATTCCAACGGGCTGCCCGACCCCGCCAACAAGATGACGGTGCGCGAGCTTTCCATGCTGGCCCGCCACATCATCCTGGACTTTCCCGAATTCTACAAATTGTTCGGCGAGAAGGAGTTCACCTGGAACAAGATCCGGCAGCAGAACCGCAATCCGCTGCTCAATTCCATGGAAGGCGCCGACGGCTTGAAGACTGGCTTCACCAAGGAGGGCGGCTACGGCATGGTCGGCTCGGCCATCCAGAACGGCACGCGCCTGATCGTCGTCGTCAACGGCCTCGAAGATCCTGACGATCGAGCCACCGAAGCCAAGAAGATGCTGGAGTGGGGCTATCGCAATTTCGAAACGCGGACCTTGTTCGCAGCCGACCAGACGCTCGGCTATGCCCGGGTGTTCGGCGGCGAAATCCGCTCGGTCAAATTGACAAGCCCGCAGCCGGTTAAGGTGATGGTGTCGAAGCAGGGCAACGACAAGCTGATCGCCCGCGTTGTCTACAACGGACCGGTGCGCGCCCCGGTTACGGCCGGCCAGCAGGTCGGCGTGGTCCGGGTCTGGCGCGGCGGCAATGTCGCCATGGAGCAGCCGGTCTATGCCGGGGAAGCGGTCGGCGTCGGCTCGACCGTGCGCCGCGCCATCGACGGCGCCCAAGAACTCGTGATCGGCATGTTCCGCGCCGGCGCCGAGAGGCTCTGACATGGCGGAAACCGCGATCAGACGCACGGGGGGGCGGGGGCGCTTCATCTCCTTCGAGGGCGGGGAGGGATCCGGAAAATCCACCCAGATCAAGAAGTTGGCTGAACGTCTTGAAGCAGCGAAGCTGCGTACGATCATAACCCGCGAGCCCGGCGGCTCGCCCGGGGCCGAGGTGATCCGGCATCTCATCCTGTCCGGCATGGGAAAATTGCTCGGCGCGGAAGCCGAAACGCTGCTGTTTGCCGCCGCCCGTGACGACCATGTCCGCACGGTGATCCAGCCCGCGCTCAGCCAGGGCACCTGGGTGCTGTGCGACCGCTTCTCGGATTCGACGCGCGTCTATCAGGGCAGGGTGGGACATGTCGCGCCCGGCCTGCTCAATGCCATGGAGCGCGTGACCATCGGCGATCTCAAGCCGGACCTGACCATCATCCTCGACATTCCCGTCGAGGTCGGGCTGAAGCGCGCGGCCGCGCGTCGCGGTAACGCCGCGCCCGACCGCTTCGAATCCGAGGACATCAAGTTCCACCAGAACCTGCGCGAGGCCTATCGCGAGATCGCGGCAGCCGAGCCAAAGCGCTGCGTGCTGATCGATGCCAATGCCGACGCCAATACGGTTGCGGCGAGCGTCTGGGCCGCACTTCGCGAGCGTTCTTTGCGGCACCCGCCGCCAGCGTGGCCTCAACGGCATGAGTCGACGCCAGACCGAGGCCGAGATCAGCGCGCCGCATCCGCGCGAGACGAACGTGCTGTTCGGGCATCGCGACGCGGAGGCCGCGCTGCTCAATGCCTACAAGAGCGGACGCATTCCGCATGCCTGGCTGCTTGGCGGCGCGCAGGGGATCGGCAAGGCGACGCTGGCCTATCGCATGGCGCGCTTCGTGCTGACGCACCGCGATCCCTTGGCGCCGGGCGTGCAACGCGCCGAGGCGCTGGCGATCGATCCGAATGAGCCGGCCGCGCGCCACATCGCCTCCGGCGCCCATGGCAGCCTGCTCGCGCTGGAGCGCACCGCCAACGACAAGGGCGTATTGCGCACGGTGATCACGGTCGACGAGACGCGCGAGACCATCTCATTCTTCGGCTCGACTGCGGCGGTGGAAGGCTGGCGGGTCTGCATCGTCGATACCGTCGATGAGCTCAATCCCAATGCGGCGAATGCGCTGTTGAAGATCGTCGAGGAGCCGCCGCAGCAATCGCTATTCCTGCTGGTCTAGCCATGCGCCGGCGCGGGTATTGCCGACCATCCTCTCACGCTGCCGCAAATTGCCGATGCGGCCGCTTGCGACCGAGGACGTGATCCGAGCGGCGGCGCAAGCGATCTCGCGGCCGGCCGACGATCCCGCGCTGGCCGAGGCCGCGGCTGCTTCCGAGGGCAGCGTCGCGCACGCGCTGACGCTGCTCGGCGGCGATGCCCTGAAACTGCAGCAGCGCACCGCCGCGATGCTCGCGACCCTGCCAAAGGTCGATCCGCGCGAGCTGCATGCGCTCGGCGACTTCGCTTCCGCTCTCGGACCGGGTGGCGCTTGCCGCCTTCATCGACAGCGTCGAGCGCTGGATTTCCGAGCGCCTGCGTACCGATGGCAGCTCCAATGCCAATCTGCCCCGCCTTGCACGGCTGGCGGAGGTGTGGGAAAAGATCGCCCGCGCCGCGCGCGACACCCAAGACTACAATCTTGAGCGAAAACCGCTGGTTTTCTCGGTGTTCTCGATGCTCGCGGAAGCTACGCGGTAAGCGCTTCCCGTTACCGATCAGCAATCTGGTTCGAGCCGACCAATAAGGATTTCGTTGTGGCCAAGAAGTCTTCGAAGAAGAAAAAGTCCAAGAAGGCTGCGAAGAAGGCTGCCAAGGCGGCGCCGAAGAAACGCGCCGTGAAGAAGGCCAGGAAGACGGCGAAAAAGACCGCAAAGAAGACCGCGAAGAAAACGGCCAAGAAAACGGGGAAGAAGGCTGCGAAGAAGACAGCGGCCGAGAGACCTGCGAAGAAGTCGGCGGCGAAAGCCGAGGCGCCGAAGCAGCCTGTCGCACCAAAGAAAGCCGCGAGCAAGCCCGCCGCCAGCGCCGCAAAACCCAAGCCCGTCGCCGCCGCAGCACCCGCGGCATCAGCATCGCGTAGCAACATCTTCTACGTCACCACCGCGATCGCCTATCCGAACGGCCAGCCGCATATCGGCCACGCCTATGAGGCGATCGCGACCGATGCGATTGCGCGCTTTGCGCGGCTCGACGGCAAGGACGTGTTCTTCCTGACCGGCACCGACGAGCATGGCCTGAAGATGGTTCAGACCGCGCAGGCCGAAGGCTTGACGCCGGTCGACCTCGCCGACCCGCAACTCCGGGCGCTTCAAGGAGATGGATGAGCGGCTGAACGTTTCCTTCGACCGTTTCATCCGCACCAGCGAGCCGGCAGCATCACCGCTCCAGCCAGGCGATCTGGAACCGCATGCAGCAGAACGGCGATATCTATATCGACACCTATGCCGGCTGGTATTCGGTGCGCGACGAGGCCTATTACGCCGAGGAGGAGACGGTTGTCGGCGAGGACAATGTCCGCCGCGGCGCGCAGGGCACGCCGGTCGAATGGGTCGAGGAGAAGACGCTATTTCTTCCGGCTGTCGGCCTATCAGGACAGGCTGCTGGCGCTCTACGAGAGCCAACCCGATTTCATCGGGCCGGACGCGCGCCGCAACGAGGTCATGAGCTTCGTCAAGCGCGGATTGAGGGATCTCTCGATCTCGCGCACCACCTTCGACTGGGGCGTCAAGGTGCCGGATGACCCCGAGCACGTGATGTACGTCTGGGTCGACGCGCTGACCAACTACATCACGGGCGTCGGCTTCCCCGACGAGTGCGATCCGAACTGGCGCTATTGGCCGGCCGATGTGCACATCATCGGCAAGGACATCATCCGCTTCCACGCGGTGTACTGGCCGGCGTTTCTGATGTCGGCGGGCATTCCCGTGCAGAAGCGCGTCTACGCCCACGGCTTCCTGTTCAACCGGGGCGAGAAGATGTCGAAGTCGGTCGGCAATGTCGTCGATCCCTTCAATCTCGCCGACCAGTACGGCGTCGACCAGATGCGCTATTTCTTCCTGCGCGAGGTGCCGTTCGGCCAGGACGGCAACTACAACCACGAAGCCATTGTCGCGCGCATCAATGCCGATCTCGCCAACGATCTCGGCAACCTCGCGCAGCGCTCGCTGTCGATGATCGTCAAAGCAGCTCGGCGGCGTGCTGCCGACGCCGGGCGCGTTTTCCGAGAACGACAAGGCGATCCTCGCCGAGGCCGACGCCATGATCGGCGTGGCGCGCACGGCGATGGCGACGCAGCAGATCCATCAATGGCTGAATGCGGTATGGTCGGTGGTGGCGGAAGCCAATCGCTATTTCGCGGGCGAGGCGCCCTGGGCGCTGGCCAAGACCGATCCGGCGCGGCAGGGCACGGTGCTCTATGTCACGGCCGAGGTCGTCCGGCAGATCGCGATTCTGACCCAGCCGGTGATGCCGGCGGCGTCCGAAAAGCTGCTCGACAGCCTCGGCATCCCCAAGGGCGAGGCGCGGATGTTTTCCGCATTGGGCGGAGAGAGGCGGATTGCGCCGGGCACAGTGCTGCCTGCGCCGCAAGCAGTCTTCCCCCGTTACATCGAGCCGACGGCGGCATAGATATGTCCATGCTCGTCGACAGCCATTGCCATCTGGACTTTCCGGATTTTGCCGCCGATCTCGACGCCATCGTCGCGCGGGCGGCGGAGGCCGGCATCGGCCGCATGGTGACGATCTCGACACGGGTGAAGCGGCTCGGCGGGTTGCTCGCTATCGCCGAGCGATTTCCCAATGTCTATTGCTCGGTCGGCACCCATCCGCATCATGCCGACGAGGAAGACGGGATTTCGCCGGACGAGTTGATCGAGCTGACTAGACATCCGAAGGTCGTCGCGCTGGGCGAGGCCGGGCTCGATTACTTCTACGACAACGGCTCGCCGGAAGCGCAGGCGCGCGGCTTTCGCGCGCACATCGCAGCCGCGCGCGCGACCGGCCTGCCGCTCGTCATCCACACCCGCGAGGCCGACGACGATTGCCAGCGCATCCTGGAAGAGGAGGTCGCCAAGGGGCCGTTCCGCGCGGTGCTGCATTGCTATACCGGCGGGCGCGAGCTCGCGATGAAGGCGATCGAGCTCGGGCTGTCGATCTCGTTTACGGGGATCCTGACCTTCAAGAAATCGGAAAGCCTGCGCGAGCTCGCCGCCGAACTGCCGGCCGACCGCATCATGGTCGAGACGGACTCGCCGTATCTGGCGCCCGGCAAGTTCCGCGGCAAGCGCAACGAGCCGGCCTATGTCGTCGAGGTCGCCAAAGTGCTGGCGGAGACGCGCGGCGTTTCGCTGGAGGAGATTTCGCGCCAGACATCTGAAAACTTCTTCCGCCTGTTCTCGAAAGTACCGCAGCCAGTCGCCGCATGAGTTTGACACTGACAATCCTCGGCTGCGGCTCTTCCGCCGGCGTCCCGCGGCCCGCGCTCGGCTGGGGTGCCTGCGATCCCAAAAATCCCAAAAACCGCCGCCGCCGCTGCTCGCTGATGGTCGAACGGACCGGCGGGCAGGGCACGACCAGGATCGTGATCGATACCTCGCCCGACCTGCGCGAGCAGCTGATCGACGCCAATGTCGATCATATCGATGCGGTGTTCCTGACCCACGAACATGCCGACCAGACCCATGGCATCGACGACCTGCGCTCCGTCGTGCTGCATCAGCGCCGCCGCATTCCGGTGTACCTGAACCAGTCGACGGCCAAGGACATCATGCACCGCTTCTCCTATTGCTTCGTCTCGCCGCCCGGCAGCGACTATCCGCCGATCCTGACCGAGCAGGCGATCGAAGGCGGCGAAAGCCGCACCATCGAAGGGAAGGGCGGCACGGTCACGCTGTCGGCGTTCAACGTGCAGCACGGCAACATTCCCGCGCTCGGCTATCGCATCGGCAATGCCGCCTACACGCCCGATCTCCACGACATCCCGCGCGAGAGCTGGCCGGCGCTGGAAAATCTCGATCTCTGGATCGTCGACGGCCTGCGCTATGCCGGCCATCCCAGCCATTTCAGCGTCAGCGACGCGCTGGCCTGGATCGAGCGCTTCAAGCCGAAGCGCGCCGTCATCACCAACATGCACTCCGACCTCGATTACGAGGTGCTGCGGAAGAGCCTGCCCGATGGCGTCATGCCGGCCTATGACGGAATGAAGCTCGCGGCGGAATGACGCAAGCGCAGCCGATCATTTTGCTGCACTGCCCATTCGATTGCATCCGTGACAGCCCCAAAACTCCGGGCGTAGGCTTCCCCGTCCAAGCAATAAATTCCATCAGGGGAGGAAGCCGTGGACGTGACGCTCCAGCGCTCGACCATGCGCAAGGTCTATTTGCGCCTGCTGCCCTTTGCCGTGCTGTCCTACATTCTCGCCTATATCGACCGCATCAATGTGAGCTTCGCGGGGCTCACCATGCGCGAGGATATCGGGATGTCGGCCGCCACGTTCGGCTTTGCGGTCGGCATGTTCTATTGGGGCTACTTCATCTTCGAAGTGCCGAGCAATGTGATCATGGAAAAGATCGGCGCCCGGATCTGGATCGCGCGGATCATGATCACATGGGGAATTTTGGCGGGACTGACCGCAGTCGTGAAGGACTCCACCACGTTTGCGGTCGTGAGATTCCTGCTCGGCGTTGCCGAAGCCGGGTTCTTCCCCGGCATCATCCTCTATTTCACCTATTGGTTTCCGTCGCCACCATCACGCACGGATCGTCGCGGGCTTCCTGGTCGGCCTGCCGGTTGCGGTCGCGATCGGCGCGCCGATATCGACGGGGCTGCTCGGCCTCGACGGCTTGTTCGGGCTGAAGGGGTGGCAGGTGATGTATCTCGCCGAAGCCATTCCGACGCTGGTCATCGGCGTCATCGACCTACTTCGTGCTTACCGACCGGCCGGAGCAGGCAAAATTCCTCAACGAGGAGGAGCGCAAATGGCTGGTCGACACCATCGCCCGTGAGCGCCGTGCCACCGAGGCGGTGCGCCGCTACACATTGTGGGAGGCGCTCTACAATCCCAAGGTTCTGCTGCTGGCGTTGAACTATTTCGGCATCGTCACCGCCAGCCTCGGCATGCTCATCTTCATCCCGCAAATCATCAAGTCGCTCGGCATCGCCAGCAACATGACGGTCGGCTGGCTCACCATGATCCCCTATATCTGCGGCGCCATCGCCATGGTGACGTGGGGGCGCATTTCCGATCGCATGAACGAGCGGCGCTGGAATTTGTTCATCGGCTGCGTGTTTTCGTTCGTTGGCCTTCTCATCGCCGGCATGACTATGGGCACATGGTGGGCGCTGGTCGGGATGTCGATCGCGGCGATGGGCTTCTATGGCTCCAAGGGTCCGTTCTTCGCCATGCCGCCGATGTTCCTCAGCGGTCCGGCGCTGGCGGCAGGCATCGCCTGGATCAACTCGATCGGCAACCTCGGCGGCTTCTTCGGCCCCTGGTATGTCGGCGCGATGAAGGACCTGACCGGCAGCTTCGCCGGCGGGCTCTACGGGCTCGCGTTGCTCGGCCTGGTCGCGGCGGTGATCTGCGCAGCGTTCCTGCACATTCCAAAGCCGGTTGTGCCGGAGGCCGTCGCCGCGCCGGCGGAATGAGGATCAATACGCCGAAATCGCCTTGGCCGACTGCACCTCGTTGCGCAGCAGGTATTTCTGGATCTTGCCCGTCGACGTCTTCGGGATGGCGCCGAACACGACCGCCTTCGGCGTCTTGAAGCCGGACATGTGGCTGCGGCAATAGGCGATGATCTCGGCTTCGGTCGCCTTGGCGCCGTCCTTCAGCTCGACGAAGGCGCAGGGCACCTCGCCCCATTTCGGATCGGGTTTTGCGACCACGGCCGCGAACAGCACGGCCGGGTGCTTGTAGAGGATATCCTCGACCTCGACGGAGGAGATGTTCTCGCCGCCGGAGATGATGATGTCCTTGGAGCGGTCCTTGATGATGACATAGCCGTGCTCGTCGAGCACGCCGAGATCGCCGGTATGAAACCAGCCGCCGGCAAAGGCTTCCTTGGTCGCCTTCTCGTTCTTGAGATAGCCCTTCATCACGATATTGCCGCGGAACATCACCTCGCCGATGGTTTCGCCATCGCGCGGCACTTCCTTCATGGTCTCGGGATCGATCACGGTGACGGCTTCCTCGAGCGGGTAGGGCACGCCCTGCCGCCGCTTGAACTGCGCGCGCTCGGCCGCCGGCAAATCGTCCCAGCCCGGCTGCTCGGCGCAGACGGAGGCGGGGCCATAGACTTCGGTCAGCCCATACACATGGGTGAGCTTGATACCGATGTTCTCGGCGCCTTCGAGCACGGCGACCGGCGGCGCCGCGCCCGCGATCAGCCCGACCACGGGCTTTGCGCTCTTGTCCTTCGGGCGCGTCCGGCGCATTGATCAGCGTGTTGTAGACGATCGGCGCGCCGCACATGTGGGTGACGCCGTGCTTCTTGATCAGCTCGAAGATTTTGGTCGGATCGACCTTGCGCAGGCAGACATTGATGCCCGGCAGAGGCCGCGATGGTCCAGGGGAAGCACCAGCCGTTGCAATGAAACATCGGCAAGGTCCAGAGATAGACCGGATGCTGGCCAAGGCCGCCCGCGAGAATATTGCTGACGGCGTTGAGATAGGCGCCGCGGTGATGCGTCACCACGCCCTTGGGATTGCCTGTGGTGCCCGAGGTATAGCTCAGCGCGATCGCGTCCCATTCGTCGCCCGGCCGCTGGTCACGAAGTTCGGATCGCCTTGCGCGAGGGCCGCCTCATATTCGATCTCGCCGATACGCTTGCCGCCTGCGAAGGACGCATCATCGACATCGATCACGAACGGCTTCGGTCCGCTCATCAGCGTCAGCGCGTCCACGATCACGCCCGCAAATTCCGGATCGACCAGGATGATCTTGGCGCCGCCATGATCAAGCTGGAAGGCGATGGAGGGCGCATCAAGGCGGATATTGAGCGCGTTCAGCACCGCGCCCGCCATCGGCACGGCAAAATGCAGTTCATTCATGGCCGGCACGTTCGGCAGCATCGCCGCGACCGTATCGCCGCGCCGATGCCCTTGCCCGCAAGATACGACGCAAAGCGCCGGCAGCGCTCATACGTTTGCGCCCATGTAAGCTGCGGTCCTCATAGACCACGCTGACATGGTTGGGATAGACGGCTGCGCTGCGCACCAGGAAGCTCAGCGGCGTCAGCGGCACGTAATTGGCCGGCGTTCTTGTCCAGACCGACATCATATTGGCTCATCGGTCACCTCCCAGCTGAAGA
>CAVUCB010000046.1:0-32755 GCA_963739755.1 uncultured Alphaproteobacteria bacterium
CATCATGGCCGATCACGGCATCCCAGCCCCAGCGCACGGCGGCCTCGATGGCGACCTTGACCGGGGCATTGCCGATGATGGCCTTCTGCTTGGCTTCCGGCAGCTCCAGCAAGCAGCTCCAGGGGGGCACCGAAACCACCCGCGACGCGATGCCGCGCTCAGCAAGCTGCTTCTGCGCGGCCACCGCGATCTGGACCTCGGAGCCCGAGGCGAACAATGACACTTTTGCGTCACCGGAGGCCGCGACCAATTCGTAGGCACCCTGGGCGCAAGGCATATCCGCCGGCGCCGAGGTGCGGAGCTGCGGCAGGTTCTGGCGGGTCAGTGCCAGCACGGTCGGACCCGTGGTGCGGTTCAGCGCCAGTTCCCAGCATTCGGCGACTTCGATGGCGTCGCAGGGGCGGAACACCCGCATGTTCGGAATGGCGCGCAGCGCGGACAGATGTTCCACCGGCTGGTGGGTCGGGCCGTCCTCGCCAAGGCCGATGAAGTCATGCGTCATCACATAGGTGACGCCCGTGCCCATCAGCGCCGCGAGCCGCATCGCGGGGCGCGCATAATCGGTGAAGACCAGGAACGTCGCGCCGTTCGGCGCAAAGCCGCCATGCAGGAAGATGCCGTTCAGCGCCGCGCACATGCCGTGCTCGCGGATGCCGTAATGGATGAAGCGGCCTTTCGGCGTCTTGGCGCGAAGGCGTCGCCGTCTTCGCGTTGTTGTTGTTGGAGCCGGTGAGATCGGCGGAGCCCGCGACGAATTCCAACGGCATCGCCTCCGCGATCACGTCGATCGCAGCCTGCGAGGATTTCGCGTCGCGACGTTGAGCGGCGACTCCAGCAGCTTCTTCTTATAGTCGCGCAGCGCCTTGGCGAGCGAAGCCGGGCGTTCATGCCGCAGCCTGCGCTCGAACTCGGCGCGCTTGCGCGGGCCGAGCTCGGCAAACGCGCGTCCCATTCCTGCCGCGCCGCGGCGCCACGCGCGCCCGCCTCGCGCCAGGCCTTCAGCACATCGTCTGGCACCGAGAACGGCTCGAGCGAGATGCCGAGCTTCTCCTTCGCGCCCTTCAGCTCCTCGGCGCCAAGCGCTTCGCCATGCGCCTTCGCGGTGCCGGCCTTATGCGGCGCGCCATAGCCGATCGTGGTCTTGCAGGCGATCATCGAGGGCTTGTTGGATTTTTGCGCGCGCGCGATCGCGGCCGCAATCGCCGCCTGGTCCTGGCCGTCGATCAGCTCGGCGGCCCAGCCGGCCGATTTGAAGCGCTTGACCTGGTCGACCGTATCCGAGATCGAGGTCGGGCCGTCGATCGAGATGCCGTTGTCGTCGTACAGCACGATCATCTTGTTCAGCTTCCAGACGCCGGCCAGCGCGATCGCCTCCTGCGAGAGGCCTTCCATCAGGTCGCCGTCGGAGACAGAGCACATAGGTGTGGTGCTCGACGATCTTCTTGCCGAACTCGGCCGCCAGCATCTTCTCCGCGAGCGCCATGCCGACCGCGGTCGCAATGCCCTGGCCGAGCGGGCCGGTGGTGGTCTCCATGCCCTTGGTGCGGAAATTCTCCGGGTGGCCCGGGGTGAGCGAATCGACCTGGCGGAAGCGCTTGATCTGTCCAGCGTCATGTCCTTGTTGCCGGTGAGATAGAGCAGCGCATAGAGCAGCATCGAGCCGTGGCCGGCCGACAGCACGAAGCGGTCGCGGTCCGGCCAGGCCGGGTTCGGCGGCATCGAATTTCAGGAACTGCGTGAACAGCACGGTCGCCATATCGGCCGCGCCCATCGGCAGGCCGGGATGGCCGGAATTGGCCTTCTCCACGGCGTCCATGGCGAGTCCGCGAATCGCGTTGGCCATACGGGTGTGATCGACCTGCGTCATGACTGAAATCCGTCCGAAATGAGGTGTTTGGTTGCGTGCGCAACGCGGGCGAGGGGCAGGGCGCTTGCGGCGTTTAAGGGTGCTTAGCACCTGATTTTGGCGAGTCCAACGCCTTTGGGCGGAAAAGTTGCTTTGCGGTGCATAGCTTGGCGCCGGCGTTGCGCTGGCTCTTCCGGCCACGTAAGTTTCTGCCTCTAAAGGCTTGCCGAATCGTGGCTTTCCGCAAAAGCCCGGCCTCAAGGGACTACCCTGGAAGGCGGACCTGGCGCATGAGCGACCGTCCTAGCCAACCATCTGGGACCGCCCTCGGCCGATATCGAGACCGCGACACGCCGGCTGATGTCGGCCCTCGATGCGCTGGAGAGCGCGGTGGAGCGGCGGCGCGAGGCCGACCGCGACGAGGACGAGCTGGCGACACGGATCCAGGCGCTCGGCGCGGACCGCTCGCGGCTCGCCGACGAGCTCGACACCTCGCTGGTGAAGTCGCGCAAGCTCGAGCGCATCAATCGCGAAATCGCCGAGAAGCTCGATACTGCAATCGGCACCATCCGCGAGGTGCTCAAGGCCGAAGCGAGCTTGGAGAACGGCCGAGGACCATGGCCGACGGCTCGCCGAAGCGCTGATGGAAGACGGCGATGAGGGCGACGAAG
This sequence comes from uncultured Alphaproteobacteria bacterium, assembly GCA_963739755.1. Taxonomy (GTDB): domain Bacteria; phylum Pseudomonadota; class Alphaproteobacteria; order Rhizobiales; family Xanthobacteraceae; genus Bradyrhizobium. The sequence continues at coordinate 2,518 of CAVUCB010000046.1, forward strand.
CGGAGGACGAGGAATGAGCCACATCAACGTCACCATCAACGGCCGGCAATACCGCATGGCCTGCGAGGAGGGGCAGGAGGTGCGCCTGCTCAAGCTCGCCGAGAACCTCGAGACCCGGGTTGAAGCGCTGCGCGGAAAATTCGGCGAGATCGGCGACCAGCGCCTCACCGTGATGGCCGCGCTCACCGCCTGCGACGAGCTGCTCGATGCGGGCACCCGCATCCGCGCGCTCGAGCAGGAGCTCAAAAATCTGCGCGACGTCCGCATCGCCGCCGTCGACCGCGCGCGCCAGACCCAGACCGCGGTGGCGAATGCGCTGAACGCCGCGGCCGAGCGGATCGAGCGGACGACGCAGGTGCTGAACCGCACGATCGGCGGGGGCGTGGCGATCGGGTGAGGGGTGATGCGCCGCAGATCGAGACGGAGTTTCCGATGGATGCGCTCGCTCGCAGGCTGTGGTGGATCGCATTGATTCTGGCCGCTCCGCCGGTTGAAGCGCAGACCTATGATCCAAGCCACCCGATCTGCCTTCAGACCTATGGAATTGCCGGCGGTTACATTGATTGCAGCTATGCCACGATGGATCAGTGCAGGACGACGGCGTCGGGCGGCGCGGCCCAATGCATCACCAATCCGTATTTTGCCGGCGCCCCTGACCGGATCTCAGGCCGCCGCCATCGAAGGTAGCAAGCGTAGCCCGCATCTCGGCCACGGCGAAGCAGGCGTCCTGCCGCGGCTGCAGAGCAAGGCGAGCCTCCCCGCTCAAAGATGATGCGACTCCCATAAATCTCCTTGACTATTTGTTCACGTTTTGTACTTATGATCGCCTCCGTGCCAAGGAGGTTTCTATGGACAACAGGCTGAACAAAATTCGGAGAGAAATGACTGCCCTGCGCGCGGACATGCTGCGCGCCGAGGACGTCATTCGCGACCAGGTCAATCACGACCGGGACTGCACGGAAGCAGCCCAGCGCGTGCTTGAGATGCGCGCGAGGATGACGGCCATGGTGCGGGAGTGGAAGCTGCTCGGCGGCTGCGTGCGGTTGCCGACGATTGAGGAGCGGCTGAGGGAAAAGCGCGGCGTGCCGGCGCGGCGCCGGCCGCGATATGCGCGGCCACCGATGCTGCAAAAGCGGCGGCGGATCGCGAAGTCGTAAGCCGTCGCAAGCGACGAGACATTTCTCTGTGCGAGCCACGTGATCATTTTGAGTAACTCGCTCAAGAGTTCAAAAGGCCTTGAAACAAAGGGTTTGCGCACGTTCCTTCAAAGCTCCGTCAGAGGCTTGATTTATGTTGATGCGTCCGCGCCTGAAGAGTTATAATATCTTCCGAAGCCGCCGGCGATGAGAACGCCGTTGCGCTCCCGCCGCCTCGAAATGAAAGGAGCACGTCATGCAGAGACGACGTTTCAAGCAAACCGTGCCTCTTGAAGAGCGGCTTCGTCTCCAGGCGGAAGCCGCTCGCGAACGCGCCGAGCAGCTTCCGCCGGGCCGCGAGCGCGAAGAGCTTCTGATCAAGGCGCGACGCGCCGATACCGCTTCGCATCTCACGGAATGGTTGACCTCGCCCGGCCTGCAGCCGCCGCGCTAGCCAACGCTAGACGTGCGGCAAGTGTCTAACGGCATAGCAGTCGAAGCGACGCATATCGGGTTGTGCCATTACATATCGGGCTGTGCCGTTAAGTCGACATCAGACGCGCTCTAACACCCCCGGCAAATCCCCGTGAACGTGCTCACCTGCGCGCGACCTCGCCGGCGGATCGGTGCCTTACTCCTTGGCTCGACGTTATGCGCGTTGATGATCTGTTGTGACGCGGCCGCATAAGGCGGCGTGACCACGCGTGCGCGCGACGGCGGTAGCGGATTGACCGATCCGTAGGAGACCGGTGGCACCGGGGAGTTGGTACGGAGTGGCGGGACACTTGAGGCGTTGCCGATGCCGCTCGGGTCAGCGAGCACCCTGGGATTGGCGGGACCGAACGGCACGCCGCTGATCGCCGAATTGCCGGCGCCAGCCGATCCCGCGGGCGGGGTCATCTGCGCAAAAGCTTGCGTGGGCACGATCAGGCTGCCGAGTGCCAAGGCGAGAACAAGCGCAAAATAGCGGGACATCCAGGTCTCCTGCAGGTCTCTCCGGGGGCTGTACCTTCAACAATGATGTAGGTCGTGAGTTCCCGAGCGGAAGGCAGCCCCGCCTTTTGGCGGAGCTGACCTGCGCAGAGGATCACGCCTTGTCTACTTTACCTCCTCCGAAAGCAGACATCCGGGTACCTCATTTGGAGGTCTGCCCTGTGCCAGAGGCAGGCATACCCTTTCGCTGCACTGACCTCACGCCGCGCTGGCGGCCTTGGCGTTCACGCCCTTGCGCATCGCGAGCGTATTCAGCTTGGTGTTGGTGGCGGTCTCCTCGTTGAGGTTGGTGGTGAGGAAGCGCACCACGTCCTCATGGCCGAGTTTCTCCGCCCAGGCGATCAGCGTGCCATAGCGGCACATCTCGTAATGTTCGACGGCCTGCGCGCTCGCGATCAGCGCCGCGTCGAGGATCGCCTTGTCCTCGACCTCGCCGGCCACCTCGTCGGCTTCCTTGATGATGCCGTCGATCGCAGGGCATGGCGTCGCGCTCGGCTTCCGGCCCAGCTTCTCGAAAACCTTGTCGAGCCGCTCGATCTGCTTGTAGGTCTCTTCCAGATGCGTCTTGAAGCCCACCGCGAGATCGCGGTTGGTGGCCTTGTCGATCATCTTGGGCAGCGCCTTGGTGATCTGCTGCTCCGCGTAGTAGATGTCCTGCAATTGATGAAGGAACAGGTCGTCCATCGAGTGGATGTCCTTGCTGAAGATTCCCATTTGTTCGTCTCCTTGAGCGTTGTGCAGGGGCAACATCAGCCGGATGCGATCGTTCCTCGGTGGTAATGTCGCATCGGCGGGCGTGTTCACCTTTTGAAACCATGTGCGGCGCGATGCCTCGCATGAATAAACCGGCCCGCCGGGAACGAGACCTGCAGGGCCCACGTTCTCTCTGATGGATCGCTTGTTTCTCGCCATCATCATCTCGGGATTGCTGCTCGCAGGGGTGGCGACATCGCTGCTGGTTGCGACCGGCGGCGGGAGCACGGTTGCGGTCGTGAATGCCCCGCCCGCGCCGATCATGCCGACCGAGAAGCCGCGCCGGGTTGAGGAAAACCGCGCACGCAACTGATACGCCTCGACGGGCGAATCAGCCGCGAGTGCGCGGTATCCCGGCATTCGCAGCGGCCAAAAGGCCTCCAAAATCCGCCGCGGCCAAAAACTGATTTCGTGAGCCGATTCAATCCGGTTGGGCGATCCGGTCCTCGCGCGAAAAACATTTCTCTTTACGAAAATCAGAAATTATGCATTAACTCGGCCCATCCCGTTTCCGCAGAGGGGCGCTTCGCGATCGTCACGGACGTAGGAAGCGGGATGCGATGGACGTTTCACCTCAGGCGCGCTTTGCGCGCGGACGAATGAGGCGGAGCGGACGGCAAAATCGTGTGGTCCTGATCCCCCGACGCTGTCCCGACGCTGGGATCAAGCTCGTTGATGATGATCGGCGAGCGACGGTGGCTAAAAAGCCCGGACACCGGGGAGAGCTCGTATAAGCCGTTAACACCATTGCGCAGGGAATGCCCGCGATGTTGCGGCGTACCTGTGGTGGCTAACTCGTGTGTTCTACTTTCTACACACGAGGCTGCGGGTGCGGTTGTGCATCCGGCATTCCCTGCGCCCTTTTCTCCGAGGGACAACGATCGATGCATCACCCGGGCGCAAAAACGCGCCGCGGGAATGCGGAGTTGTGTCCCCTCTGTCATTGCCCGCGAAAGCGGGCAATCCAGTATTCCAGAGGGGTGAGTTCAGGCCGAGACGTCTCGGCCTACTGGATCGCCCGGCAAGCCGGGCGATGACACCGAGAAATTAGCTGTTTGAAAACCGAGTCAGAAACAGGGATTTCTCCCCAAAGGCCGCGGCACAACCACCCGCGCCGCTGGCGCTGGGCCCGCATCGTTGCTACATTAGTTCCCGCGAGGCTGCGTCGCGCGTCAGGAGCCAACATATCCCCGGGGCCTTATCGATCCTTTAGGGAACTGTCCCTGGCCGGGTCCGTGGATCCGGACATATGGTGCCCACCTACTTTCGTAGGGAACTCCGGGATCGCGTGCTTCAACGGCGTCTGCGGCTTCGCACTTTCGTTTCCGTGTGGTTTCCTGTCATCATGCTGCGGCAGCGGATTTGAGTGCCGGTGTCAAACCCCGCACGCCGCGGCCTCGCCGTTGAGCACTAGCGTCTCTGGAATACTGGATCGCCCGCCCCTGAGCGCAGTTGCGCACCGGGCGGGCGATGACAGCGGAGCAGGGGTGTGAGATGTCCGCGATACCATCGAAGGCCGAGCTTCGCGCGACCGCGCTCGCCAAGCGCGAGGCGTTGAGCGACAAGCAGCGCGAGGCGGCGGCGAAGGCGCTGGCCAAGCGCGGGCTGCCGCTTCAGATTACCGCCGGCATGATCGTCTCCGGCTATTCGCCGATCAGGAACGAGATCGACCCGGTGCCGCTGATGCGGAATCTCGCGCTGCAGGGGGCGAAGCTGGCGCTGCCGGCCGTGACCGGCCGCGGCAAGTCGCTGATCTTCCGCGCCTGGTCGCCGACCGACCGGCTGATGCTCGGGCCGCTCGGCATTCCCGAGCCGTCGCCGGCGGCGGCCGAGGTCGTGCCTGACATCATGCTGGTGCCGCTCGCGGCCTTCGACCGAAGCCGGTCATCGCATCGGCTATGGTGCCGGGCATTACGACTACACCTTTGCGCATCTGCGAAGGCAGAAGGCCGTCATCGGCATTGGGCTCGCCTTTGCCAGCGCAGGAAATCGATGGCGTTCCGGCGTTGTCGCACGACGTGCCGCTCGATTATGTGCTAACGGAAAAGCGCGTGTTCGATTTCCGGAGCAGTTGAATTGCGAATTTTGTTTGTCGGTGACGTCGTGGGCAGGGCGGGGCGCACGGCGGTAGCAGAACATCTGCCCGGGCATGGTCCGCGAATGGGCGCTCGATCTCGTCGTCGTCAATGGCGAGAATTCCGCCGGCGGCTTTGGCATCACGGAAGCGATCTATCAGGAGCTGCTCGACGCCGGCGCCGATGCGATCACGCTCGGCAACCATGCCTGGGACCAGCGCGAGGCGCTGGTGTTCATCGAGCGCGCGCCGCGGCTGATCCGCCCGCCAATTTTCCGAGCGGCACGCCCGGCCGCGGCTCGGCGCTGGTGGAGACCAAGCGCGGCCAGCGCGCACTCGTCATCAATGCCATGGGCCGCGTCTTCATGACGCCGTTCGACGATCCCTTCGCGATCATCGCCCGCGAGCTCGAGGCCTGTCCGTTGCGCGAAGCGGCGGACGCCATCGTCGTCGACTTCCACTGCGAGGCGACCAGCGAGAAACAGGGCATCGGCTATTTCTGCGACGGCCGCGTCAGCCTCGTGGTCGGCACGCACACCCATGTGCCGACCGCCGATCACCAGATTCTCACCGGCGGCACCGCCTACATGACCGATGCCGGCATGACCGGCGATTACAACTTCGATCATCGGCATGCAGAAGGAGGAGCCGCTGCGCCGCTTCACCTCGGGCATTCCCTCCGGCCGCTTCGAGCCGGCAGGCGGAGTGGCGACGCTGAGTGGCGTCGCGGTCGAGACCGACGATGCGACAGGGCTGGCCGCAAAAATCGCGCCGGTGCGGATCGGCGGCAGGCTCGAGCCCACGCTGCCGGGATTTTGGAAGGACTCAGAACCCGAAGAACTTCTCGCGCAGCGCGTCCTCGTATTTTTCCTTCGCGTCCTTGACGGTGTTGCGCTTCTCGTCCTCTTCGAAATGCGCCTCTTCCCATTTGTCCAGTTCGGCGACGGTGTGATTGACGGAAGCGAGCTCCTCTTCCTTCCGGATCGCCGAGATCCAGGCTTCCACCGCGTTCTTGTATGGCCTGCATTTCGTCGAGTTCCGGATGTTCGCTCATCTTGGTCCCCTCGCGGCTGGCTGATCCCAGAAGCCGAAGTCTTAGTCAGCGGAGATGAAAGGACGACGACAGCGCGATGCGGAATCCTTATGCGGATGCCCTGGGTCAGGACTGCCGGAAGCCCATGCGGAAGGCGCCCCAATGGCGGCCGCGAATGAAGATCGGCGAGGAGAGATCCTTCATCAGCACGAAATTGCCGCCGCCCATGTCGCGCCGGTAGGTCTGCAGCAGGAACGGTTTGGTGTTCGCCGCGACCTTCTTCACCGCGCGGTCATTGAACAGCCGGCGGTTGCGGCAGTTGGCATTGTTCCAGACCGGGTCCTTGCCCTGCGGCTGGCGATAGTTCGGATTGTGGGTCGGAAGGTATCCGCCGCGCGCCCAGGCGACGCAGAACACGATGCGCGGATCGGACTTCTGGATCGGGTCCTGGATCGCGCGGCAGCACGCGATCGGTGAACTCGACATATTGGGTGAGATATTGCCTGGGATCGGTGCCGGGAATCTCGCGGTAGTTCTCGTCCATCAATTGATCGAGCCGGATCTCGCCGCGTTCGATCGCTGCCTCGAAGGTCTGCGAGATCGCCGCGCGGTGTCGACGACTACTCGGATCAGCGGCGCATCGGAGGTCTCGACGCCGAAGTCGGCGATCATCGCGATCAGGCTTTCGGAAAGCTCGAGCAGCTTGCCGACGCGCTCGTCGGCACGCTTGAGGTCGCTGGAGGAGAGATCGACGCCCTTGGCCATCGCGCCGAGCTCGGCGATGACGGTGTCGCAATGGGCGAGGTTGGAGGTCGCGGCTTTCGCGACGCCGTCGATCTCCTGGCCGACCTTGCTAAAGCCGTCCTGGACGCGGGCGATGATGCCTTGAATCTGGCTTGCGCCTTCGCCGGCATTCTTCGCCCGCACCGAGGCTTCGCCGCTCTCGCCGATCAGGCTGCCGACCTGGCCATCCAGCCCGCGCACGGTGTCGCCGATCTGGTGTGTTGCTTGCCGCGTCGCTTCCGCGAGGCTTTTCACTTCGCTGGCGACCACGGCAAAGCCGCGGCCAGCATCGCCCGCGCGCGCGGCCTCGATGGTGGCGTTGAGCGCGAGCAGGTTGGTCTGCTTGGCGATCGCCTCGATCGAGGTCGAGACTTTTGCGACCCCCGCCAGCGCCGACGAGACCGCGCCGAGCCGCGACTCGATACGGCCGACCGCCTCGATCAGCTCGGCGATGTGCCGGACCGCGGTTTCCACGGCGGTACGCGATTGGGTGATCTCGTCGACGGCGGCCGAGGTCGCGGTTGAACCGCCTTCGACGCGCCGGCGATGTCGTGATTGGCCGAAACCATGGTCTCGGCGGTTTTCTGCAGATGGCCGAACCGTTCCGACTGGCTCGAGACGCGCTGCGCCACTTCCTGCACATTGCCGGCGACGTCGGCGAGCTCGACGCCGAGGCCGCCAATGCGATTGGCGAGCTGGTCGACCAGGCGCTCGCTCACCGACGGCGTCGCGGGGGATTCCGGTTTGGGCAGCGCGCTCATAGCTTGTAGGCGGTGCGGAAGCCGCCCCAATGCCGGCCGCGGACGCGAACGGGCACGTCGATCTCGCGCATCATCACGGTGTTGCCGTTACCCATGTCGCGCGCGTAGCTCTGGATCAAATAGGAGCGCTGGTTCTGGCCGGCGGCAAGGCCGGCTGCATCGTTGAAGATGCGGCGGTTGCGGCTGTTGGCGGTGTTCCAGGCGACATCGCCCGGGCGCTGCGGCTGCGAGTAGATCTTGTTGTGGACCGGCAGATAACCATTTCGGTCGACCACCGCGCAGAACGCCATCCGCTTGTCCTTGGTGACGAAGGATTCCTGCAGGGCGGGGAGCACGCGGTCGGCCCAATCGAGGAATCTGGTGCGGTATTGCACCGGATTGGTGCCTGATATTTCGACATAGTTGGTGTCGAACAGGTCTTCGATCGACACCGCGCCGGAGGCTACGCCCTGTTCGAAGATTTTGGCGAGCTCGCTGCCGGTTTCGAGCGCGCGGGTGACGGCCTCGACGTTCTCCTCGCGGATCGACCACAGGACGTCTTCGACCTTTTCGGCAAGCTCCGCACTCAGCGCCTCGAACCGCGCCAGCGCGCCGGCCTTGGTCTGTTCGGTGATGCGGATGCGGCAGGCGCCGATGCCGTCGAGTGTGACATTGAGGCTCTGGTGCAGCGGCAGGGTCGCGGCATTCGGTCCCGAGATCATGATGCCCTGGGCGGAAATCTCATAGACCGGCGCCGTGGTTGCCAGCGACTTCGATCCTGATATGGCAGGGCAGCCGTTCCTGCTTGCGGCGGTCCTCGCTGCCGCCCTGGCGCAGCAGCACGGCGCTGCGGGTCTTGAGCTTGTGCGCGAACATCGTGACGGCGTTGCCGGCGCTGGCGACGCTCTCGCCATGGGCGGCGGCTTCCCTGGTTGCGACATCGATCTTGGCGGCGCTGTCGCCGACCGTGACAATGAAATGCGAGGCGGAGGCGGCATTGTCCGACATCTCGCCGGTGCTGCGGTTCTGCTCGGCCACCGCGCCGCTGACGTTCTCGAACACGGGGCGGATCGCCTCGATCGCCTGCGAGATGCGATGAACCGCGTCCGCCGAGCCGGCGGCGTCCTTCTGCAACGCCTCGATCTTCCTCGTGATCTCTTCCGTCGCGCCCTGGGTCTGCACCGCCAGCGCCTTCACTTCGGTCGCGACCACCGCGAAGCCGCGGCCGGCTTCACCGGCGCGGGCGGCCTCGATGGTGGAGTTGAGCGCGAGCAGCGTGGTCTGGCGCGCGATCTGCGCGATCAGGTTGACGACATTGCCGATGGCCGCCGAGGAATTCGCGCAGCCGGTCGACATTGGCGCGGGCTTCTTGCGCGGCGGCGGCGGCCTCGTCGGCAAGCTTGCCGGCGTCGCGCACCTGGGCGCCGATGCCCTCGGCCGAGCGGGTGAACTTCTCGCTGACTTCGGCAAAGCTGGTCGCGGTGCCCTGCGCGTCATTGCTGCGCCCGGTCAGCGCCTCGGTGCGTTCGCGGATGGTGGCAAGCGTCGTGGCGGTGGCTTCGGCGCCGCCCGCAACCGATTGCGCCGCGCGCTCGAGCTGCCGGATCAGGCCGCCGAGCTCGAGGTCGAGCAGCTCGAGGATTTCCCGGGCGGAATCGATGGGAGCAGCAGGGGTGTCGGCCGCCGCAGATGGAACTTTCGTCTCGGCGATAGGCGCAGCCGCCTCCGGCACTCGTTTTCTGAATAAACCGAACGCCATGATCTCTCTGAGGACAAGCGGGAGTTGCAGTCCTCATACTTGCACCAAGGCGTGAAGTCAGGGTTAACAAATTGCCTCATATTCCATCAGGCGGGCGCTACTTTGGTACCAAGACCGTCCCAAATCTTTGATTTTGGCAGGCCTTGCGCCTATAACGCCGCGCTCCCAGCCCCTACATTCGTTACCAATCCCTAAAGAGATACCGCCATGGCCGGCCATTCCCAATTCAAGAACATCATGCACCGCAAGGGCCGGCAGGATGCCCAGAAGTCGAAGCTTTTCGGCAAGTTGGCCCGCGAAATCACCGTTGCGGCCAAACTCGGCACCCCCGACCCCGCCATGAACCCGCGGCTGCGCGCCGCCATCGTCGCGGCGCGCCAGGAGAACATGCCCAAGGACAATATCGAGCGCGCCATCAAGAAGGCGCTCGGGGGCGAGGGCGAGAACTACGACGAGATCCGCTACGAGGGCTATGGCCCCGGCGGGGTCGCCGTGATCGTCGAGGCGCTGACGGACAACCGCAACCGCGCCGCTTCCGACATCCGCTCCTACTTCACCAAATCCGGCGGCAATCTCGGCGAAACCGGCTCGGTCGCCTTCATGTTCGATCGCACCGGCATCATCGAATATAATTCCAGCGTCGCCTCCGATGACGCCATGCTGGACGCCGCGATCGAAGCCGGCGCCGATGACGTGATCTCCGGCGAGAACGGCCATGAGATCTACGCTTCGCAGGAAAGTTTCCGCGAGGTGGCGAAGGCGCTGGAAGCGAAATTCGGCGAGCCGCGCAAGGCGGCGCTGACCTGGAAGCCGCAGAACACGGTCTCGGTCGACGACGAAACCGGCGAGAAGCTGTTGAAGCTGATCGACCTGCTCAATGAACATGACGATGTGCAGAACGTGTTCGCGAATTTCGAGGTGTCGGACGCGCTGATGGCGAAGATGGGCGGCTGACGAGAAGCTGGGTAAGGCGTTCCGTTTCTGTTTCGCTTGGTGCGCCGAGCCGCTATCACTGGTACATGATGGCGCAGCCGATTCGCACTCCGCTCCGTATCCTCGGCATCGATCCGGGGCTCCGCCGCACGGGCTGGGGCGTGATCGAGAGCGACGGCAACCGGCTTTCCTTCGTCGGCTGCGGCTCGGTGGAACCGCGGGACACATTGCCGCTGGCGAGCCGGCTGCTTGCGATCCATGACGGCCTGGCCGCGGTGCTCCGCGACTTCGCGCCGGCGGAAGCGGCGGTCGAGCAGACCTTCGTGAACAAGGACGGCGTTGCCACGCTGAAGCTCGGGCAGGCGCGTGGCGTCGCGATGCTGGCGCCCGCGATGTTCGGCATCACGGTTTCCGAATATGCGCCGAACCAGGTAAAAAAGACCGTGGTCGGCGTCGGACATGCCGACAAGAACCAGATCGCAATGATGCTGAAGATTCTGTTGCCGAAGGCCGAGCCGGCCTCGCCGGATGCCGCAGACGCGCTTGCGATCGCGATCACCCATGCCCATCATCGAAGCAGCGCGACGCTGCGGCTGAAGGTGGTCGGGATATGATCGGCAAGCTCAAGGGCCTGATCGATGCCTATGGCGAGGACTTTGTCATCCTCGACGTCGGCGGCGTCGGCTATCAGGTTCATTGCTCGGCGCGCACGCTGCAGGCGCTGCCTTCGCCGGGCGAGGCGGCGGTGCTGTCGATCGAAACCTACGTCCGCGAGGACCAGATCAAGCTGTTCGGCTTCAGGAGCGACGTCGAGCGCGAATGGTTTCGCCTGCTGCAGACCGTGCAGGGCGTCGGCGCCAAGGTGGCGCTCGCAGTGCTCGGCACGCTGCCGCCCGACGAACTCGCCAATGCCATTGCGCTGCGCGACAAGGCGGCGGTGTCGCGCACGCCCGGTGTCGGTCCCAAGGTCGCCGAGCGCATTGTCACGGAACTGAAAGACAAGGCGCCGGCCTTCACCAATGTCGATCCGGCAGTCGTCAGCCTCTCCGGCGCGATCGACGACCAGCGCGCGCCACGCCCTGTTACCGACGCAATTTCCGCATTGGTCAATCTGGGTTATGGCCAGCCGCAAGCAGCGGCAGCTATTGCCTCGGCCTCGCGCAGCGCAGGCGAGCATGCCGGGACCGCGCAGCTTATTCGGCTGGGCCTGAAGGAATTGTCGAAATAGACTATTCTGCGCCGGGCACCGACCGACGAGGGAATGCATTCTCCATCATGCTGAGCAAGAAAGACAAGGAACTGATCGACGCCGCCACGGACGCGATCAGCAAGCGCTATCGTAATGACTGGCAGGAAGTTGGTGCGGCCATGCGCACCCGCGACGGCCGCATCGTCACCGGCGTGAATATCGACGCCTATATCGGCCGGATCGCGGTATGCGCCGAGGCGATCGCGATCGGGCGCGCCATCACCGAGACCGGCGACAAGGGCATCGAGACCATCGTCGCCGTGCGGCATCCGAAACCCGGCGAGCCTGGCAAGATCGCGGTGGTGTCGCCCTGCGGCATCTGCCGCGAGCTGATCCATGACTATGACGCCAAGGCGCGCGTCATCGTCCCCAACAATGGCAAGGCGCCGAAGGTCGCCAAGATCGGCGAACTCCTGCCGAACAAATACCGGCGAGGCAACGAGTGAGCACGCCCACGCGCATCGTCACGCCCGAACGCCGCAATGAGGACACCGGCGACACCGCGCTGCGTCCGCAGCTGCTTTCGGAGTTCGTCGGCCAGGCGCAGGCGCGTGCCAACCTGTCCATCTTCATCGAGGCGGCGCGCAAGCGCGGCGAGGCGCTCGATCACGTGCTGTTCGTCGGTCCTCCCGGCCTCGGCAAGACCACACTGGCGCAGATCGTGGCACGCGAACTCGGCGCCGGCTTTCGCGCCACCTCCGGTCCGGTGATCGCGAAGGCGGGCGACCTTGCCGCCCTTCTCACCAATCTGGAAGAGCGTGACGTGCTCTTCATCGACGAGATCCATCGGCTCAGTCCGGCGGTCGAAGAGGTGCTCTATCCGGCGATGGAGGATTTCCAGCTCGACCTTATCATCGGCGAGGGGCCGGCGGCGCGCTCGGTCAAGATCGAGCTCGCGAAGTTCACCCTAGTCGGCGCCACCACGCGCGCCGGGTTGCTGACAAATCCGCTGCGCGATCGCTTCGGCATTCCGGTGCGGCTCAATTTCTACACCGAGGAAGAGCTGGAGATGATCGTGAGCCGCGGCGCCCGCGTGCTCAAGATCGGCATGACGGGCGATGGTGCCAACGAGATCGCGCGCCGCGCCCGCGGCACGCCGCGCATCGCCGGCCGACTGTTGCGCCGCGTGCGCGATTTTGCTTCCGCTGCGAATGCCGACTCGATCGATCGCGGGATCGCCGATCATGCGCTGAGTGCGCTGGAAGTCGACGCCGCCGGGCTCGATGCGATGGACCGACGCTATCTCATGACGATTGCGATGAACTATGGCGGCGGGCCCGTCGGCGTGGAGACGCTCGCTGCCGCGCTGTCGGAGCCGCGCGATGCGATCGAGGACATCATCGAGCCCTATTTGATCCAGTGCGGCTATCTGCAGCGCACCCCGCGCGGCCGTCTCCTCACCTCGCACGCCTTCCGCCATCTCGGCCTTGCCGAGCCGGTGCGTGATCCCGCGCAGTTCGGACTGTTCGGCAATGGTGAGGAAGATTAAGGACTGGTGTCGACCGGCTTTCCGGATCGGCTTGGTCCTGTGATGGCGTGCCGCATCGCGCTCTCTCCCACTCCGCAGACGGTTTGGCGCGGCGCTGACTGAAGAAGGTTTTCAAATTTATTTTGCGGCCTGACGCTGTGGGCAAAGATTGACGGCATACCAGGCGCTTGATACGCGCTGCTTCAAAGCATGGATCGGCCGTGCATAACCCCTGACAGGGAGCGCGAGCGCACGGCTAGTTGGGGTAACCGAGAGAGTGCTCTTTAACTCAATTGAATTCTTCGTCTTTTTCGGGATCGTCTACTCACTATATCGAATTCTTTCTTTTCACGGCCAGAACTGGTTACTGCTGATCGCGGGTTATGTTTTCTACGGCTGGTGGGACGTCCGGTTTCTTTTCTTGATCGCCTTCTCGACCACAGTCGATTTTTGGATCGGACTGCTGCTCGCTGAAGGATACGTTCCCAGCCGGCAGCGCGTAGTGGCTTCGGCCTTCCTGATCGGTGGCGCGCTCGTCTTCGTCAATCTTGACTGGCACGCGCTGGCAAACGGGAATTTCAGTCATTTGCTGGTCGATGGATCACTCGGGCTTTGGGTATTGTTCTTCACGGCAACGCTGGTGATAATCGCGAACGTTGCCCATGACCACCTGGCCAAAATGGCCGCTGAGCGCCGCCGCCGCTTGCTGCTGTTCGTCACTGTCGGCGTCAACCTCGGCTTTCTCGCCGTCTTCAAATATTTCAACTTTTTCGTCGACAGCGCAGAGCTCGCATTGTCCTCGCTCGGCTTGAATGCCGAGCGCTTTCACATCGATGTAATTCTACCGGTGGGCATCAGCTTCTACACCTTCCAGTCACTCAGTTACACGATTGATGCATCACGAGGACAGATCAAGGCAGCGCGACGCCTCAGGGACTTCGCGTTATTTGTCGCCTTTTTCCCGCCGATGGTAGCTGGCCCGATCGAGCGGGCACGCCACCTGCTGCCGCAACTCCAGCATCCGCGCCGCATCCGGCTTGGCCAGTCCGTGCACGGCGTGCTCCTGGTCCTGTATGGTCTTTTCAAGAAGGTAGCGATCGCGGATGGCTTGGCAGGTTCGGTCAACGCGATCTACAATTCGACAGGCTCTGTTTCCGGCTCGGATGTCGCGCTCGCGACGCTGTTGTTCGCTTTTCAAATCTTTTGTGATTTCTCAGGTTATACCGACGTTGCGCGCGGCGTCGCCAAACTGCTCGGTATCGAATTGATGGTGAACTTCGATCTGCCTTACCTGTCGCGCAACCCAAGCGAGTTCTGGCGGCGCTGGCATATCAGCCTGTCAAGCTGGCTCAGGGACTATCTTTACGTCTCGCTCGGCGGCAACAGGATGGGTGAACGGCGTACCTACGCGAACCTGATGGCGACAATGGTGCTGGGCGGTCTCTGGCACGGCGCGGCAGTCAACTATATTTTGTGGGGCGCCTATCAAGGCGGACTGCTCTGTGTGCACCGCGCCGTCACCGGAAAACGTCATACGCTGCCAACCGGGCGCGCGGCGGTTACCGACCACGCGCCCGGTCGTTACGCCTTCCAACGCAGCGGAGCGACGACCGCCTTGAAGATCGGCGTCTTCTTTCTGTTCGTCTGCTATGGGTGGTTGCTGTTTCGCGCCCACAGCTTTGCACAGATAGTGCAGTTTTCCGGTTCGCTCGCAGGTTTCGCGCCGTCCGTGGCTTCGGTAATTCCCAAGCCGCCACTTTCGGCCATCGCAGGGCTCGGTATCCTGATCGTGCTGCAATTCGCCGAATGGAGGGACGGGCGCAAGGAATGCTTCCGTTTCTGGCCCCGTCCGATCCAAGGCGTGCTCTATGCAGCGATTCTGTTTGTGCTCGCGATGGGAACCAGCAATGCTCCGGCCCAGTTCATCTATTTCCAGTTCTGATCGCCGCCGGCGCGAACGGTTGCGTGCCGTTGTCGAGACGTGGCTGTGGACGCTGGCGGCCTTGGCGGTTTTGGATGTCGCCATGCAGCGTGCTTTCCCGATGCCTGCCGACGCCAACCTGCCGCCTGGCACGCTTGCACGGTATTTCGATTACGGCCGCTCGATCGAAGGTAAGCTCGCTCGGCTGGTTGGACCAACCGACGCGCACTCGGCACCGATTGTGGTTGCCGGCTGGATTGATCGAGAGTGCGGGCACACGCCCCCGCCACTACTGCCGGGCCGCTCCGGCGTAACGATCTATGGCATGTCCTTCAGCGCCCATATTGCCGGCCAGCTTGAACAACTCGCCCCAACGCTGGCAATCTCAAGTTATGCGGGCCCCGCCGCTCCGCCGAATCACAGCTATGCTTGTTTTCAATCGGTGAACGCCGCAGGCGATGACCCCAACGGGATTCAGATATTCGGGGTCCTTGCATCCTCGATTTCCAAGACTGTTGACGCTCGGCGGCCTGACGACGAGCTTCGAAGCACCTGCGCCGTTCTCCTATCCGCGCTACCGACTGGTTGCCGGCCGACTGATTGCAGAACAGCCGGTCGTGCGATCGCCAGAGGACCTGCGCGAGCCCGCAACAATGGCCTCCTACCGCGATCAGCTCGCTGCCGACGACGCTTTCTACGATCCATGGCAGATGTCACAATCCTGGGTCGACGATGCTGAGGCGTGGCTACGCTCAGGCCGAGCTCGCCCGACGGACAAAACGGCTGGTCAACGATGGCAACGATTATGTTGACAGCCACGATATCGGACCGACGCTGACGGCAATGTTGATGCAGTTCGCAGCCATCTCGCGAGCGCAGGGCAAACTGCCTATTGTGATCCTGTTCCAGGACCGTGGAAGCGGCGCGGATTCACTCTACCGGCTGGTGGGACCGGCGCTGATGGATGCTGGCGTGCCCGTTGTCAGCAGTCACGCGATCGCGCCCGTAACTGATCCGAACAACTTCGTGTCTGATGGGCATTTTACCCCCGCAGTTGACCGGCTTATCGCAGAGCAAACGCTACAAATCATCCGACATTACGCGAAATAGGGTTTCGGCCCTCAATTGAAGACCATCGGCGGATCTATCTCTGGTCCAACGACTTCGTCGCGGCCGGCAACAGCTTTCGCGTTCCGTCAGCTGTTGGTCAGGGAACGATGCCGCGGCAAGCCCAGGCGATATTTGCGAACGACCTCGGGCCATCGGGCTGGCCGGCCTCGTAGGCATCGCGCACCGCGGCGTCGGTGCGCATCCGCTCCGCTGTGTCCAGCGTAGTTATATATTTGCCCAGCGGACCCTCGCCCGCGGCAATCGGCGCCCAGTAGTCGTCGAAGTTCTGATAGTCCATGCGGATCATCAGCTCGGTTTCTGTGACATCCGCGAGCCCTTGCCGGTTAAAAGTCCGCTTCATTTCGCCGGGTTGCATCATCGGCTGGAAGCAATAGCGGCTGCGCAACTGACGCCCGCCTTCGCTGAGGGCCGCTACCGTGTCTATCATCATGCGCATGGCGGGCATGCCGCCAAGATGATCCCACACGACGGCTGCGACCACGCCGCCCGGCCGCACGACGCGGCGCATTTCGGCTATGGCCTTGCCGGCATCCGGCACAAAGTGGAGCACGAGCAGCGCCAATGCGCGGTCGAACGTGCCGTCCTCAAAGGGCAAGGCGCAGGCATCCGCCTGCTGGATTTTAATGCGCGGATCAATATTGCGCCGACTAGCCGCCTCCACGAAGACGGGCGAATAGTCGATGGCACTGATCTCGGCGAGATCGGCGGCCTTGGCCAGCGCGAAAGTCAGGCTGCCAGTGCCGCAGCCGACGTCAAGGACCTTTTCGCCGTTGGCAAGACCCGCGAATTTGATGAACAGGGGCGCGAGTTTTTGGCTCCAGCGGCCCATGAGCTGCTCATAGCCGGCCGCATCATGGACATTGAAGGTTGAAGTCATCGAAGTCTCCATGCGCTGCGCAAATGCTAGACCTCGATAGAGTGCCCGGCAAGGCACGTGAGCAATCGCCGTCGTTGGGATGGCGCTTGCGACAGGGCCGCCAAGAGCACGCACGTAGCCCAACACCTGACCATCAGCCGCCAGATCCCTTGACCAGCTTTGAGCCTTTGATTCTGCCAATCTGCTTGTCGGTCAAGTCTCGGCCCATGCTCAATCCTTTCGTCATGAGGTTGCTGCGCAGCGCCGCCTGCCTCTCGTCGGCGTAGTCTATCTCGACATGATCCAAACTCATCAGATGGCCGAGTTCATGGGCCCAGGCCCGTCCATTGGCTTCGACATTGCCGTACCACTGGACGAAACTGGCCGGCTCGGGATCGCTGTCGGCGTATGAGCATCCGCCAGCGGAGAGATTTTCAATCGGATTGACGAGGTAAATGTGGACCAGATTGTCCGGCTGATGCCGCAAGCTAAGGACATCCAGCAAGCGCTGATCATTGTTGCGCGCGCTCTTTGCCATATCGAGCGGCTTGTCTATGACGCAATCCTTGATCGCAAACGCAATATTCGCCTTTGACCAGATCGCATTGACCACATTCAGGGCCTCCTTGGCCGCATCGCAGCTCCATTTCTTCGCCTCCTCGACGCCCTTCTCGGCAAATGGCGTGATGTAAACTTTCAGCGAAATGGAAGACATAAGTTTCTCCGACGTTTACCGGGACCAGTCTCGCAAGACATGACCTCTCCATCGGCAAAAAAGACGAAAGCTCCATCATGCGGCCAAGCCTCGGCGTATAGTCACATTGCCGAATACGTGTCCACGGCCGAAAACGACAAAGATGCTGTGTTTTGCGACACCGCCGCGCTCGCATGGCGCGGAACGCCCAATTCGGCCGGGAATAACCTATGCGAACATCTGGCTTAACGGCGGGGCAGGGTGAGGGCCAATTCTGCCAAGTCGCTTGCCGTCCTAATTCGTTTGCAATCCTTGATGTATGCTCGGGTGTCGTTGTCCGGAGGATGGTCGTGAGATTTCTTCTTGCTGTTATTTTTGCGGCCTTGACGTCGATGACAGCCGCATCCGCACAAACGGCGACCGTTCCAGGCACGGCGCCGCCCCCTTCGGCATTTGGTCCTGATCCGATCATTCAGATCACGACGACATTCCGGGCGCGAATTGAGGGGGTAGCGGACCAGCGCGAGGTGCCCAGTACGACGGCGCAGGACACCGCGCGTCGGCTGCTCTACAACATGGCAGCCAACGAGTGCATCGTGCTCGCCGAGTACTGGAAAGCCGAATGCCGGCTGAGCTCTCTTGCCGTGGATACATCCATTGAGACCATCGGCGGGGTTGATGTGCAGCCCCAGGTGCCTTCAATGTTCGGTATCGCGGTCTATGAACTCAGGCTGACTTCGCCCCGACGGTAAGCCTCCGAGCCGGTTATGCGCACAAAGCGGACGTTTTCCGAGGCCTCTGGTTTATGGATTCACACTCTCTTGAATATCTGCTGAAAAGTTGCACGAACGCGCCCGAATTTGGCAGCAATCCAATTCCAGGAAGGACGGGCATCACCCATTGCCCGCATTCATGATTACACGCCGCAAATTCCTTCGCTTCCTCGCCGGCCTCGGTGCCTTCGGCACCTCGACCGCGGCCTATGGCTTCGGCGTCGAGCCGCTGCTGCGGCTTCACGTTGCCAGCTACGACATTTCGCCACCGCAATGGCCGGCGGGCTTCGAGCTCAAGATCGCCGTCATCGCCGACCTTCATGCCTGCGATCCCTGGATGTCGCTTGGGCACATTGAGGCGATCGTCGAACGCACCAACGCGCTTCATCCCGATGTCATCGTCATGCTTGGCGACTATGTGGCCGGGCATCGCCACATGATGCGGCAAGTACCGGCCTCCGAATGGGCATCGGCCCTGGCGAAGCTGAAGGCGCCGCTTGGCGTGCACGCGATCCTCGGCAATCATGATTATTGGGATGATCGCGCGGTGCAGCGGGAAGGGCAGGGCAAGACCGTTGCGCGGCGCGCGCTGGAAGCCGTCGGCATTCCCGTCTACGAGAATGATGTCACGCGCCTGAGCAAGGGCGGCCATTCCTTCTGGCTCGCCGGGCTCGGCGATCAGCTAGCTTATCTGCCGGCATGGCGCTTTCGCAGCGTGCGCCGGATCGGCGTCGACGATCTCGACGCCACGCTCGCAAAGGTGACCGACGACGCGCCGGTGATCCTGCTGGCGCATGAGCCTGATGTCGCGTTCCGCGTGCCAAAGCGCGTCGCGCTGCAGCTCTCGGGCCACACCCATGGCGGCCAGGTCCGGCTGTTCGGATGGTCGCCGGTCGTGCCGTCGAGATACGGCAACCGGCTCGCTTATGGCCACAAGAAGATCAATTGCGACGTGGTGGTTTCCGGCGGGCTCGGCTGCAGCATCCTGCCATTCCGCCTCGGCGTGCCCCCGGAGATTGTGCTGGTGACGGTGGGCACGGCGCCGGCGTTGTCCTAGCCGGCTTGCAGGAAGAGCGGATTTGCGCAAAACGATTGCTTTGGCAATCGAGGGCCGCAAGTGACCAGTCCCATTCTCGACGGCGAGATTCGCGACGGCCGCCATCACATGCAGGTCCGCGTCTACTATGAAGATACGGATTTTAGCGGGATCGTCTATCACGCCAATTACCTGCGCTTCATGGAGCGCGGGCGCACCAATCATCTGCGGCTGATGGGCGCCCAGCAGCAGGCGCTGTTTGCGGAAGCCGAAACCGAGACACCGGGCTTCGCCTTCGTGGTGCGCTCGATGACGCTCGATTTCCTGAAACCCGCGCGGATGGACGACGTGCTCGACGTCGTGACCTGGCCGGTCGCGGTAAAGGGCGCTTCGATCACGCTGGCGCAGGAGGTGCGGCGCGGGGACAATGTGCTGGTCAAAGCCGAAGTGCGCGTCGCCTTCATCAGCGAGGGCAGGGCGCAGCCGATCCCGAAATCGTTACGCGCCTTGATGAAGGCCGATCTGGTTTCGTGATCGGCCGATAGGCGTTTCGCCATCGACTTGTCGCGCCCCGACGCTAGACTTTCCGCCTCATCCAAGCCCGAGGCCATCATGTCGCGTCCACCGCTGCCGCCCTTCACCAAAGAGACCGCTGCCCAGAAAGCCCGCATGGCGGAGGATGCATGGAATTCGCGCGATCCCGAGCGCGTGTCGCTCGCCTATACCGAGGACAGCCGCTGGCGCAACCGTTCGGAATTTTTCGAAGGCCGCGCGGCCATCGTCGCCTTCCTCACCCGCAAATGGAAGGCGGAGCTCGACTATCGTTTGATCAAGGACCTCTGGGCGTTCGACGGCAACCACATCGCGGTGCGCTTTCAATACGAGTGGCACGATGCGGGCGGCCAGTGGCATCGCTCCTACGGCAACGAGCAGTGGGAATTCGACGAGCATGGCCTGATGCGCCGGCGCGAGGCCAGCATCAACGATGTCAGGATTGCCGAGAAGGACCGCCGTTTCCACTGGTCGGCGCCGGGCCCGCGACCGGCTGACGTGCCGGGATTGAGCGAGAGCCCGCTCTAAGCGACTTTCGTCGTTGCGCGTTGCATGAGGAAGCGCGTCATCGCGCGGCCGAGCTTGGCGTGGTCAAGTGGTTCTGCGAGAGATGCCTTGGCGGTCGCGACCACCGCGTCCGGCGCGCTGCCATCGCGCAGCTCGCAGCACAGCTGGGCGAAGTCCACCGAGAACTCGGGGTGCGGCTGCACAGACAATGCGGTGCCGCCAGCGTAAATCAGTCCGGCATGCGGCGTGAACTCCGAATACAGCAATGTTCGCGCTCCCGCCGGCGCCTCGATCACCTGGTCCTGATGCGAGCAGGCGATGGCGATGTGCGGTCCATCGATCACGCCGTTATCCGGCGCCACCTCGTAGACATGGCGGCCGATGCCCCAGCCTTTCTCCGATTTGCGCACCGTGCCGCCCAGCGCCTGGGCCATCAATTGATGGCCGAAGCAGACGCCGACCATGGGAGTCCTGCCTGCATGGGCCGCGCGCACAAAGTCTTCGAGGGGCGCGATCCAGTCGAGCTCGTCATAGACGCCGGCCGGCGATCCCGTGATCAGGATCGCCTGCAATTTCTGCGGATCGGGAAGCTGATCGACGCTGACGACATCGAACGTGATCGACTTGTCTTCCGCGCTGATCAGGCGCTCGAACATCTGCGGGAAGGATCCGTGGCGCGCGCGAGTGCGCTCGCTGATGACTCCCGTTTCGATGATTGTGACGCGTGTCATGGATTGTCGCGAAGCCGAATGAGAGACGCGGATTGTCTCGACGCCAGCATCGCCGAAATACCATTGCAGCGTCGCGATTCCAAGGTCGCGAACCGCATGGTGGGTCTGCGGTGCATCGTGAAGACACGCTGCACCGCGCCCGGGACACGACAGTCCGTTACGCCGCCGCCTTCTGCCGCGCGAGCTCGGCCTTGTAGAGCTCGAACTCTTCGGCGATCGCCTTTGCGATGCTTGGCCGCGTGCGCAGCCGCTCGTAATAGGCTTTCACGACAGGCCATTTCGCGAGCTCGACCGGCGGCGTCGCCATGGTCCAGTTGATGACCGTGACGAGATAGGCATCCGCCACGCTGAAATGGTCGAGCAGGTAGTCGCGCCCCTTGAGGTGGTTCTCGAGATAGTCGAGCCGCGACAGGTTCCTCTCGAGCACATAGCTCTTCACTTCCGGCCCCGCCTTCTTGTCGAGCAGCGGCACGAACAGGCTCTTGTGCAGTTCGGTGCCGATGAAGCAGAGCCATTGATGCAGCCGGCTGCGCTCGATGGCGGAACTCGCGCCAAGACCCGCCTTCGGAAAACGGTCGGCGACATATTGCAGGATCGCCGCGTTCTCCGTCAGCACCGTGCCGTCGTCGGTGCGCAGCGTCGGCACCAGGCCGAGCGGGTTTACTTTTCGGAAATCCGAGCCGTCGTTCTGCACCAGCTTGGTCCTGGGATCGACTTCGAGATAGGTGGCGGTTTCCCCTGCTTCGTAAAGCGCGATGCGGGTCGCCATCGAGCAGGCGAGCGGTGAGAAATAAAGGTCCATGGGGTGCCTCCTTGGCGGTCTGGCCCGTGGATGCCGGGCCGGTTGATTTTTATACTGTCTCGCATAATATAGGCCCGGTCAAGGATTTTATTGCGAAATGGTACAAAAAAGCAAAAGGGCGTCATCGTTCAAGGCGCCTGCGCCGAAAAGTGATGCTCCGGCGACGCCGAAACGCCGCGGCCGGCCGCGCGCCTATGAGCCGGATGTCGCGCTCGCCAAGGCGCTCGACCTGTTCCGCAAGGGCGGCTTTGCCGCGACCTCGCTCGATGATCTCAGCGCCGCGACCGGCATGAACCGGCCGAGCCTTTATGGGGCGTTCGGCGACAAGCGCGAGCTCTACATCAAGAGCTATCAGCGCTACCGCGACGATGCGCGCGCGGCGATGATCGACATCTTCCGTAACGAGCAGCCGATCCACGAGCGGCTCGCGCGCATCTATGCGATCGCGCTCGACATCTATCTCTCAGGCGAATCCGGCCCGCGCGGCTGCTTCACGGTGATGACGGCGGCATCCGAAGCGGTGTCTGATCCCGGGATCCGCGCCATGGTGCTGGAAGGTTTTGTCGAGCTCGACAAGGCGTTCGCGGCCTGCTTCCGCCATGCGAAGGAAAAGAGCGAGTTGCCCGTGACCGCCGATCCCGAAGTGCTGGCGCAGCTCGCATCAGCCACCATCCACACCATCGCGATCCGCGCCCGCGCCGGCGTTCCGCGCAAGGAGCTGGAGGCGATCGTCAAGGGCGCGATCGAGCTGATGTGGGAGCTGGCAAAGAAGCCGTTCAATGTCGGCGATGTGTGGACCCATACCAGGTGAGTCTTAGTTTGGCGAAGACTGACCACGACCTGTTGACATGCGAAAATCGCGACGTAGGGGGCGGGGGGTGGCGCAAAGGGCTAATATCCGCGCCCGCGATCGACAACATTCTCCAGCTTCCCACCCGCCTCAAAGCGCTCGATCTGCCGCGCGACATATTTCGAGATCTCGTCGGGATCGGTGTCGGCTGCATTGTGCGGCGTCAGCACGACCTTTGGATGTGTCCAGAACCGGCTGTCCGCAGGCAGCGGCTCCTGCGAAAACACATCGAGCGAGGCGGCACCGAGCGTGCCGTCATCGAGACAGGCGAGGAGATCGGCCTCGTTCTGCAGGCCGCCGCGGCCGGCATTGATCAGGACCGGCGCGCCCATCGGGCTGGTGCGGTTCAGCCTTGCAAAGATGTTGCGATTGAGGAGGTGGTGCGTGTCCGGTGTCAGTGGCAGCAGGCAGACCAGAATGTCGGTGCGATGCAGGAAAGTCTCCAACCCGTCGTCGCCGTGAAAGCATTCGACGCCTTCGATCTGTTTTGCGCTGCGGCTCCAGCCGGCGACGCGAAAGCCAATTCGTGTCAGCACCTCCGCCGCATTCGTGCCCAGCGTTCCCAGGCCCATGATGCCGACGGAGATCGCGCTCGCCGGCCACTGGTATTTCGGCGCCCAACGCTTGGCGCGCTGCGATTCGCGCAAATAAAGCTCCTGCCGATGATGCATCAGCACATGCAGCATGACATATTCCGCCATTCGATCGGTGAGATCGGCGACCGACACCCGCACCAGCGGCACGCCGGGCAGGGTTTTGTCGGCCATCAGCGCGTCGACGCCGGCGCCCAGATTGAAAATCACCTTTAGATTCGGAAATGCGGCGAATTCGCCGGGAACCGGCTTCCAGACCGCGGCATAATGAACCTCCGCGGGATCAAACTCCGCCTTGGGCAGCAGAAACACGAGCCGGTCCCGGCAAACCTGGTCGAAACGGGCCTTCCAGCGTTCCGGCGACCAGTTTTCGGTCCCGCCATGGATCAATAGCGCCAGCGCGCCCTTGTTCATTCACTTCCCCCAAAAGCCTGCGTGACCTCCACCACAGTACAGTTCGGTGCACCGGTCTAGTCTGCCTGCACCGAACACGGAGACCTCCCATGCGCAATTTGATCCTGATTTCCGCTGCCGCCCTGCTGCTCGCGTCCGCCTCCGCCCAGGCCGGCCAGAGCCGCGGCCTGGTGCTGGCCGCCGCCGATACGCCGGCCGCGACGACGAGCGATACGCCCGCGCCGCTGCCTCCCGTCACACAGAACAATGACGCGCCGAAGCCACAGGCCGCCGATACGGCCAAACCGCGTCCGTCCAAGGCGCGCATCCAGGCCCGGAGCTACCAAAGCGAGGAGGCGAAGGCACGCCGGATCGCCGCGAGATACGGCATCTCCTGGTAAGGCCCCGATTTCAGGGTCGCGGCGGTATCGCTCGCCGCGATCGCCTTATGCTGGAGATCAGACCATGACCAGTGTCAAATACGTCCTTCTCGTGCTCTGCACGTTCAGCCTTTGCGCAAAGATCGTCGGTCACACCTATCGACATCTCAATCCGCCGACTGTTGACGATGGCGCAATAACGGTTCAGGCGCGTTCCGGACACCGGAACCCGCCCCAAAAATTATTACCTGCCGCTGTCGGCACCGGGCATACTCGTTCGTCCTTGAGACAAACGGGACACGCTTTCATGCTCTACGCCATACTTTGCTACCACGACGAAGACTTCGTCGGCTCCTGGACCAAGGAGCAGGACGACGCCGTCATGCAGAAGCTAGCCGTCGTGCAGGACAAGCTCGACCAGGCAGGGCCGGCTCGGTCCGGTGGCGCGGCTGTTGCCGACCACGGCCGCCACCACGCTGCGCAAGGACGATCCGCCGCTGGTGCTCGACGGCCCCTATGCCGAGACCAAGGAGCAGTTGCTCGGCTTCTATCTCGTCGACTGCAACAATCTCGACGAGGCGCTCGAGGTCGCCCGCGACCTCGGCGCCGCCAATCCCGGCGGCGCCTATGAGATCCGCCCCGTCGGCCTGTTCGTGCCCGGGAGCCGGCCTGCATGACCACGACCGACACCGCCTGGATCGATGCCGCGCTGACGTCGGCGCGGCCCCAGGCGGTCGGCGCGCTGCTCCGCTATTTCCGCGATCTCGATACCGCGGAGGAAGCATTCCAGAACGCCTGCCTGCGCGCGCTCAAGACCTGGCCGCAGAACGGGCCGCCGCGCGATGCCGCGGCCTGGCTGATCATGGTCGGGCGCAATGTCGCGATCGACGAGGTCCGGCGCAACCGCAGGCAGCAGCCGCTGCCCGAGGACGACCAGGCGATCTCCGACCTCGACGATGCCGAGGAGGAGATCGCCGAGCGGCTCGACGGCTCGCATTATCGCGACGACATCCTGCGGCTACTGTTCATCTGCTGCCATCCGGAATTGCCGGCGACGCAACAGATCGCGCTGGCGCTGCGCATCGTCTCCGGGCTCACGGTGAAGCAGATCGCGCGCGCCTTTCTGGTGAGCGAGGCGGCGATGGAGCAGCGCATCACCCGCGCCAAGGCCCGCGTCGCGGAGGCCAATGTGCCGTTCGAGACGCCGGGCGCGGTCGAGCGCTCCGAGCGGCTCGCAGCCGTCGCCGCCATGATCTATCTGATCTTCAACGAAGGCTATTCGGCGAGCGGCGACACCGGCGAAATTCGGAAACCTCTGTGCGAGGAGGCGATCCGGCTGGCGCGGCTGCTGTTGCGGCTGTTCCAGAGCGAGCCCGAGATCATGGGGCTGACGGCGCTGCTGTTGTTGCAGCATGCACGCACCGATGCGCGATTTGCGGCCGACGGCGCGCTCATCCTGCTCGACGACCAGGACCGCTCGAAGTGGAATCAGAAGCTGATCGCGGAAGGGTTTGCGCTGATCGACAAGGCGATGCGCCACCGCCAGAGCGGGCCCTACCAGATCCAGGCCGCGATCGCCGCGTTGCACGCCCGCGCGGAAAAGCCCGAGGATACCGACTGGAAGCAGATCGATCTGCTCTATGGCGCGCTCGAGCTCATGCAGCCCTCGCCGGTGGTCACGCTCAACCGCGCGGTCGCGGTCTCCAAGGTGCGCGGGCCGGAGGCGGCGCTGGAAATGATCGAGCCGCTGGCGCCGCGGCTCGCCAATTATTTCCATTTCTTCGGCGTGCGCGGCGCGTTCCTGATGCAGCTCGGCCGCAACGAGGAAGCCCGCGTCGCCTTCGACCGCGCCATCGCGCTTGCCAATACTTCGGCGGAAGCGGCCCACATCCGCATGCATCTCGACCGCCTGATGCGCGACAGCTGAAGTCGAAAAAATCTCAAAAAAATAATCGTCCCCTGTCGGATCGGCTCTCCCCCGTTCGTCTATTGGCCAGAACGTCGGATTTCTTGGGGAGCCAACCATGTCAACATACGTCCTGAACCAGACGGTACCGATACGAGCGCTGTTGCTGGCGCGAGCGCTGGGCGTGATCAGCGTCGTCTGCATCGCCTTCACCACCATCCCCCCGACCTCGATCGTCGGTGCGATCCTGTGGACCTCCTATCTCGGCAACGTCCTCGTTACGCATCTCAATATGATCTAGATATCAGGGAGCCATCCATGTTCGAGACTTTGATCATCATCGCCGTCGTGCTCGCGATCATCATCGCGGTCATCCTGATCCTGGCCGCGACCAAGCCCGACACATTCCGTGTCCAGCGCGCGGCCATGATGAACGCGCCGGCCGATCGGAATCTTTCCGCTGATCACCGATTTCCATCAGTGGCTGGACTGGTCGCCCTGGGAGGGAAGCGATCCCGCGCTGAAGCGCAGCTATTCGGGCGCCGAGCGCGGCAGGGGCGCGGTCTATGCCTGGGACGGCAACAAGAATGTTGGCTCCGGCCGGATGGAAATCCTCGAGGCCAGTCCGCCTTCGAACCCGCCCTCGAAAGTCGTGATCAAACTTGACTTCCTGAAACCGTTCGAGGCCCACAACACCGCGGAGTTCACAATGCTGCCGCAGGGCGGTGCGACCAATGTCATCTGGGTGATGCATGGTCCCGCTCCCTTCATGTCGAAGGTGATGCAGGTATTCATGAACATGGACCGCATGATCGGCAAGGATTTCGAGGCCGGCCTCGCCAACCTCAAGACGATCACCGAGAAGTAAGCCGACCACCCTCCATCACTCACCAAGGAGCAAGCGATGCTTAATCCCTATCTGTTCTACAACGGCAATTGCGAAGCCGCTTTCAAATATTACGAGAAGGTGCTCGGCGGAAAAATCGACTTCCTGCTGCGTGCCGATGAGGGTCCCGCCGACATGAAGCCGGAGCCCGGATGGGAAAAGAAGATCATGCACGCGCGGATGTCGATCAACGGCCAGACATTGATGGCGTCCGACGCGCCTCCCGGCCACTTCCACAAGCCGCAAGGCTTTTCGGTGTCGCTCACGGTCCCCGATCTCGGCGAGGCCGAGCGCAAGTTCAAGGCGCTCGCCGAAGGCGGAGCTGAGAACATGCCGTTCGGCAAGACCTTCTTCTCGAAGGGGTTCGGCATGTGCGTCGATCAGTTCGGCACGCCCTGGATGGTCAACTGTCCGCTCGAAGGCATGTGAGCCGGCCGATTGGCCGCGACCAACTACCGGCACGGCCGGTACATCGCGCTCAGTTCCTTGCCGCGCAACAGCAACAGCCGCGACGTCAGTCCGCCGCGGCGGATGATCCAGTCCCGCACAGGGCCGGGATAGGCCTCCAGCACGAGTTCTGAGGCTTCCGGCTCGGCATAGACCCTGCCGCGCCGATCGATCGACCGCGCGGCATGGAAGCCGAGCACGGCCCGCCGCGTCACGCAGATGCGCTCGCTCGGCACCACGCTCAACACCAATGTGCAGGCCGACATGCAGGGGCCGTCGATCACCACGAGCTCGCCGGAGGCGCGCACCTGGTCGAACAGGTCGAGGAACGGGCCGACCTGTCCGCCCGGGCTGCCGAGGATGCGCACTTCCGCGCGCGCCAACATGGTGGCGAAGAACCACAGCGCGACCGCCAGCAGAAGCGTGAAAATGATCCGCGTGATGGTCAATTCTGCCTCACCCGTTTCGGCGCTGGCCGCGCAGTGTCGGCAGGCCGATGCCGGCCGCATCGAAGCCGCCATCGACGGCTAAAATTTGTCCGGTGATGTAGCTCGCGCGGTCGCTGCTCAGAAAAAAGATGGCCTCGGCCAGTTCCTCTTCGAGGCCGTAGCGGTTGAGCGGGATCGCGTCGTGATAATCGGCGCGGATTTCCGGCGTATGCACCGCCTTCGCCATCGCGGTGTCGACCGGGCCGGGTGCCACGCCATTGACGCGGATGCCGAGCGACGCAAGTTCCACCGCGAGCTGCTTGGTCAGATGCGCAAGGCCCGCCTTGCTGGTGCCGTAGGCCGAGCGCAGCGTGGAGGCTCGCACCGCCGAGATCGAGGTGATGTTGACCACGGCGCCGCCGCCATGCTCGCGCAGCAGCGGCGCGGCCGCCTTGGTGCAGAGGAAGGGTCCGGTGAGATTGACCGCGAGGATGCGATTCCAGTCGGCGTCCGATGTTTCGAGCAGCGGCGTGAACACCGCAACGCCGGCGTTGTTGACCAGCGCATCCAGCCGGCCGAAGCGTTTTGCGATCTGTTCAATTGCGAGAGCGACGGCCGTCGCGTCGGACACGTCGCAATGAAGCGCGAGCGTATCATCCCCCTTCGCCAGCCCCGCGACCGCATGCGCGAGCTGCTCGCCGTCGATGTCGAGCAGCGCCACGCGCCAGCCATCAGCGAGAAAGCGTTTGGCGGTCGCAAGCCCAATGCCGCGCGCGGCGCCGGTAACGAGTGCGACTTTAGGCGAGAAAGAAGGCATCGGCGGTCCAGGGCTGAACTACGATTGCGTCCTCCCTAGCACGAAGCGGTTCGCAAGGGGACGCCGGCCCCGCCAATGCCGGCGTCCTGCACGCGACCGTGGATCAGGCGGCGGCCGACCGGTTCTTGATGGCGCCGACAATCGCCGTGAGCACGGCGCCGGCCACGCCACCACCTGCCACCTGGCCGACAATGCTGCCGATGTCCGGTGCCGAGGAACTATTGGCCAGCAGCGGAATCAGCATCCCTAGCAGTTGTCCTCCGGCGCCGCCGCCGATCGCGCCGGCGATGGTGTTTCCAAGCGTACCAAGATCGATATTCTTGGCGGCGCCGGCGGCCACATTGCCGCCGACGGCACCACTGATGATTTGTATGATGAGATTGATGAGCATTCCGGACATGACCCGACACTCCCCCGATCCGGTGTTGAGCTGCAGCGTTGTGCGAGGCGCCGGACCTTCGCCGCGCCACGATCAGTGTTATTCGCTGAAGTTGAAGAGGTCACGCTGCGCACGCGAAGGGTTTCGCGTCAGATTGCCGTGAAACGCACGGAAGCCTTTGCGAAAATGAAAGGAAAAATTTCGATGCAGATCATCAAGCCCCCGCTGTGGGAAACTTGGCGTCCCGGCGTGCAAACCCGCATGCTGGTTTCCGCTCTCACCGGCGCGGCGCAATTATGCATCTTTGAACAACAGGTTGCGCCGGGAACCGGCGCGCCGACGCATTCGCATCCCGTGGAAGAGGTGCTCACCGTGCGCGACGGCGAGGCCGACATGTGGATCGGCGAGGAGCACGTCACGGTGTTGGCCGGACAGTCGCTCCTGATCCCGGCAGGGCGGCAGCACGGCTTCCGCAACAGTGGAACCGGCACGCTGCATGTCCATGCGGTGCTGGCCTCACCAAGTTTTAAATCCCTGCCGGAAGGCGCGGCCGAGCCGGTGCGAAGATGGATGGCCGGGCCAAAATAATCTGGCGCGAGATGTCGGTTCCCTGCCAGGTCGGATCGTCTTGCCTGGGAGGAGTAGCAATCCAGGGAAGACCGAATGACACTCGCAAGCAAGGCAGATTTGATCCGCGCCATTTTCGCGGCCTACCACGTCGGCGACCGCAAGCAGGTCGAGGCGGCGCTGTCGGACGATTTCCGTTTCACCAGCCCCTTCGACGACGGCATCGACAAGGCGACCTATTTTGCGAAGTGCTGGAAGAACACCGACTGGATTGCGCGCCAGGAGCTCGAACGGATCGTCGTCGACGGCGATCAGGCATTCGTCACCTACAACTGCCTCGCGAAGGACGGAAAGAGCTTTCGCAACACCGAATTTTTTGTCTTTGCCGGCGACAAGGTGGCGAGCATCGATGTTTATTTCGGCGCGGCCTATCAGCACGGCGCCTTCGCGCCGCAGGAGAGGTAAGTCGCATGGCACTGACCCTGCACTTCCATCCCCTGGCATCGTTTTGCTGGAAGGCGCTGATCGCGCTCTACGAGAACGATACGCCGTTCACGTCCAACCAGGTCAATCTCGGCGATCCCACCGAGCGCGAGGCGCTGCGATTTCAGCCTCGCCGATTACGCGGCCGCGCTCTCGCCGTACTTCGGCAACAAGGTCGAGCCGTT
>CAVUCB010000047.1:0-15622 GCA_963739755.1 uncultured Alphaproteobacteria bacterium
TCGCGCGAGCGCTCGTTGAGCTGGGCAAGCCCGGCATATGGCGTGATCAGGCCGATGGGATCGTGGTGGGCCACGGCTACTCCTTCTGCCCCGCTAATCTGTCCATCCGCAAAGCCGGTGACAAGCGCTCATTGGGGAAGCGAAAAGCAGGGTTAAAGGCCTTGCCGCGCCTCTCTCCCGCTCCTACAAGCTCCGCGAAACCAAATTTGCCGGATTTCTGGAGGATTTCCTCATGCGGCCAAGCCGCCGTGCCCCCGATGAACTGCGCGCCGTGACGTTGGAACGCGGGGTGGTAAAATATGCCGAAGGGTCCTGCCTGGTGAAATTTGGCGACACTCACGTACTGGTGACCGCGACGCTGGAAGAGCGGCTGCCGCCCTGGCTGAAGGGGCAGGGACGCGGCTGGGTCACCGCCGAATACGGCATGCTTCCTCGTGCCACATTGGAACGTACGCGGCGCGAAGCTTCCGCCGGCAAGCAGGGCGGCCGCACCGTCGAAATCCAGCGCCTGATCGGCCGCTCGCTGCGCGCCACCATCGATCTCGAGGCGCTCGGCGAGCGCCAGATCACGGTGGATTGCGACGTGCTGCAGGCCGATGGCGGCACGCGCACCGCCTCCATCACCGGCGCCTGGGTCGCGCTCGCCGACTGCCTCAACTGGATGAGGGCGCGCAACATGATCAAGGCCAATGTGCTGCGCGACAATGTGGCCGCGGTCTCCTGCGGCATCTATCAGGGCACCCCGGTGCTCGATCTCGACTATGCCGAGGATTCCGAAGCCGACACCGACGCCAATTTCGTCATGACCGGCGATGGCCGCATCGTCGAGGTGCAGGGCACCGCGGAAAAGACGCCATTCACGCAGGACGAATTGCTGGCGCTGATAGCACTGGCGAAGAAGGGCGTGGCGCGCCTCGTGGACTTGCAGAAACTCGCGGTCGCCTAAGCATGCATCGCCGGATCAAAGGCAAGCTCGTCATCGCCACCCACAATCCCGGCAAGCTCGTCGAGATGCGCGAGCTGCTGGCGCCCCATGGCGTCGAAGCGGTCTCCGCCGGCGACCTCGGTCTTGGCGAGCCGGAAGAAACCGGCAAGACCTTTGAAGCCAACGCGCGGATCAAGGCGATCGCGGCGGCGCAGGCGGCAGAACTGCCGGCCTTCGCCGATGATTCCGGCCTCGTGGTCGATGCGCTCGACGGCGCGCCCGGGGTTTACAGCGCGCGCTGGGCGGGACCGAACAAGGACTTCAACGATGCCATGGCGCGGATCGAACGTCTGTTGCAGGAGCGCGGTGCGACCACGCTGGACAGGCGCGGGGCTCATTTCGTGTCAGCGCTCTGCGTGGCCTGGCCCGACCACCATCTCGAAGAAGTCGAGGCACGCGCCGACGGTACGCTGGTCTGGCCACCGCGCGGCACGGCGGGCTTCGGCTATGACCCCATGTTCATGCCCGACGGCTTTGATCGCACCTTTGGCGAGATGACCGGCATCGAGAAGCACGGCCTGCCGCCGCTCGGCCTCGGTCTGTCGCATCGGGCGCGGGCCTTCGTGAAACTGGCGGAGATCTGCCTTGACCGGCGCTGAGCAGCAGGCCTTCGGCGTCTATGTGCACTGGCCATTCTGCCTGTCGAAGTGCCCGTATTGCGACTTCAACAGCCACGTCCGCCACGCCGCAATCGACGAGGAGCGGTTTACCCGTGCTTTTGCCCGCGAGATCGAAACCACGGCCGCGCGGGTGGGGAGACGTGAAGTCACCTCGATCTTTCTCGGCGGCGGCACGCCGTCCCTGATGCAGCCGCGGACGGTCGGCGCCGTTCTCGACACGATCGGCAAGCATTGGCGCGTCGCGCACGATGTGGAAGTGACGTTGGAAGCCAACCCGACCAGCGTGGAGGCGACGCGCTTTGCCGGCTACCGCGCCGCCGGTGTCAACCGCGTCTCGCTCGGCGTGCAGGCGCTCAACGATGCGTCGCTGAAGGAATTGGGACGACTGCACTCCGCGCGCGAAGCGCTGGATGCGGTCACCATCGCGCGAAAATCCTTCGAACGCTATTCATTCGACCTGATCTATGCGCGCCCCGACCAGACGCCGGCGATGTGGGCGGATGAGCTGGCGCTCGCGATCAAGGAAGCCGCCGAGCATCTGTCGCTCTATCAGCTTACCATCGAGGAAGGCACGCCGTTCTTCGGGCTGCACGCCGCTGGCAAATTGAAGACTCCGGATGAGGCGACGGCGCGCACGCTCTACGACGTCACCCAGGAGGTTTGCGCAAGGCATGGGCTACCGGCCTACGAGATTTCCAACCACGCGCGAAAAGGCGCCGAGTGCCGGCACAATCTCGTCTACTGGCGCGGCGAGGAATATGCCGGCATCGGCCCGGGCGCCCATGGCCGCCTCGATATCGAAGGCCGCAGGCACGCGACCGCGACCGAGAAACGTCCCGAAGCCTGGCTGATGCGGGTCGAAGCCAACGGCCACGGTGTCATCACTGACGACGTGCTCAACCGCGAAGAGCGCGCAGACGAGTTCCTGCTGATGGGTTTGCGGCTCGCCGAGGGCATCGATCCCGAGCGTTACAAGGCGCTCTCAGGCCGCGCACTCGACGAGCGGCGCATTGCGGTTTTGCGCGACGAGGGCGCGATCACCGTCGATGCCGACGGCAGGCTGCGGGTGACGCAGGCCGGATTTCCGGTGCTCGATGCGGTCGTCGCCGATTTGGCGGCTTAAGCCCCAAAACTCTTCGGCGAACCGGCAACCGGCACGCCGCCGCCATTGCCGACCCGCATGACCGCCAGCCCGCGCTCATTGCTGCCGTCGGGGCGGAAGCGGAACAGCCCGTCGATGCCGGCGAAGCCGGATGGGTTTTGCAGCACATCCGCGGAGAACCGTTGCGCGCCCTGCGTTCGTGCAAGTGCCGCGACCAATGCGACCGCGTCATAGGCCAGCGTCGCGGTGCGGACCGGCTCGCCGCCGTAGCGCGTGCGGTACCGGCCCGAGAAGGCGCGAAAACCCGCCGGGTCCGGCGCCGCATAGAGGCCGCCCTGCAGGTTCGGGTTGCCGAACACGCGCGGATTGTCCCAGAGACCGGTGCCGAGCAGCTGGATATTGCGCAAATTTGCACCCGCCGCCGTGAGCGCGTCGGCGGCCGCCACGACGAAATCGCCGTCATCGGCCATCAAGAGCGCATCCGCCTGTCCGAGCTGCTGCGACACATTGCGCGCTGGGGTGGCGCGGTCGGCGGCATATTTTTCGAAGGCGACGACGCGTCCGCCGCGGCGGCTCACCGCATTCTTGAACGCGGCTTCCACCACATTGCCATAGGCGTTTTCCGGCAGTAGCGCGGCAAAGGATTTCTTGCCGATGCTCGTCGAATATTCGATGATGCGGTTGACGTCGGACTCCGGCAGGAAGCTCAACAGATACACGCCGCGGCCGGCGATGCTCGAATCGGTGGAGAAGGCGATCACCGAAATGCCCCGCGTGCGCGCGACCTGCGCCACGGCCGGCACGGAGAGCGCAAACAGCGGCCCCAGCATGATCTCCGCGCCCTCATCGACCGCCTGCTGCGCGACCTGCTGGGCGCCTTGCGGGCTGCCGGCGTCGTCCTTGATCAGAAGCTGAATGTTCGGATTCTGGAATTCCGCGAGCGCCATCTCGGCGGCGTTCTTCATGGATTGCGCGGCGACGCCGGCATTGCCCGAAGCCGACAGCGGCAGGATCAGGCCGACCTTGACCTGGCCATTGCCGAACGCGGTCGGCTGCTGCGCCGGGCCGGCCGGCGCGGGCGGCGTTTCCGAGCCCGAGAACGGATTGGAGAACTGGCTCAGGCTTTGCTGGACACCGGCACAGGCCGAGAGCAGGGGGACGCCGAGCAGCAGGCCAATCGCCGTCCGCCGGGTCGCGTGCAGTGGACCCGTCGGATCATACTTGGGTTGTTGCGGGCCCGGCATTGCATCTCTTCACTTGACCGACCGTGGTCGGCCAGGACTGCCCCCCGATTAAAGATTGGGCGGCGGATTCAGGCATATTGTCGGCGAATAGTTAACCAAAACAAAAGGATTATGGCCTCGCCGATGGCCATCCCACGCCAACGCCCGGACGGGCTTACAATAGTGGCGCCGGGGCAGTCTGCCCTCTAAGCTAAGCATTATGCGCGCAAAATCAGCCCCGATAAACAGTGAAGGCCGGACGGAACCCGCTTCCCGGAGCTTTACGGTCGGCGGCCACGTTTTGACCGCACCTGCGGCAGCGGCCGGACTTCATCTGGTCGCGACCCCCATCGGCAATCTCGGCGACATTACCCTGCGTGCGCTGGAGACGCTGGCCGGAGCCAACCTGATCGCCTGCGAGGACACCCGCATCACCCGCCGGCTGACCGAGCGTTATGGCATCACGGCCGAGCTGACCCCCTACCACGAGCACAATGCCGCGACCGCGCGGCCAAGATTGCTGGAGCGTCTAGCGCAGGGCGCATCGATCGCGCTGGTCTCGGACGCCGGCACGCCCCTGATTTCCGATCCCGGCTTCAAGCTGGTGCGCGAGGCCTGCGCCGCCGGACATGCGGTGACGGCGCTGCCGGGACCATCCTCGGTGTTGGCGGCACTGTCGGTCGCGGCACTGCCGACCGACAAATTCTTCTTCGAAGGGTTTTTGCCCGCGAAGGAGACCGCACGCCGCGCGCGGCTCAGCGAGCTTGCCCGGATCGACGCCACGCTGGTGATCTTCGAGTCCGGCAACCGCGTACAGGACGCGCTGCGCGATCTCGCTGAAGCCATGGGCGCGCGGGAGGCCGCGATCTGCCGCGAGCTGACCAAGCTGCATGAAGAAGTTTTGCGCGCGACGCTGGTCGAGCTGGCTGGAAGGGCAGACCAACTCGAGACCCGCGGCGAGTTCGTGCTGGTGATCGGCCCACCGTCGGCGGACGCGCAAGTCCTGAGCGCGGAGGCGCTGGACGATCTGTTGCGCGCGCAGCTCGCAACCAGCAGCGTCAAGGATGCGGTGGCGCATGCGGTCGAGCTGTCAGGCCGGCCGCGCCGCGAGATCTATGCCCGTGCGCTGGAGCTGGCCAAGGCTCTTGCGAGGGACGCAAAGGGCGGCCATGGCCAAAACTGATCGCGCCAAAACTGAACGCGCCAAGACTGACCGCGCCAAGACTAATCCCGCTAAGCTTGACCGCGCCCAACCGCAGAAGGAAGCCTCGCCCGAGCGCGTAGCCGCTTTCAACACCGGCCTTTCCGCGGAAAGCCGCGCCGCCGCTCTTCTCATGGCCAAGGGCTACCGCATTCTCGCAAAACGCTTCCGCACGCCGCATGGCGAAATCGACCTGGTCGCAAAGCGGCGCAATCTGATCAACTTTGTCGAGGTCAAGGCCCGCGCCACGCTGGATGAAGCCGCCTTCGCCGTCACGCCACGGCAACAGGCGCGGATTATTAACGCCGCGCAGGCCTGGCTGGTCGCACACCCTGAATATGCCGAATTCGAAATGCGTTTTGACGCCATCCTGATTGCGCCGCGGCGCCTGCCGCGCCATCTGTTAGCAGCCTTCGACGCCAGTACCTGAGTTCTCCCTCCAGACCCGAGCCTTCCCATGAAATTGAACGTCGCTGTCCAGATGGACCCCATCGCGCGCATCAACATCCGCGGCGATTCCACCTTTGCGCTGCTGCTGGAAGCGCAAAAGCGCGGCCATGGACTCTCTTACTATACACCGGACCAGCTTTCACTGATCGGCAGCGAGCTGTTTGCCCCGGTGCAGATGCTCACCGTGCGCGATGAACC
Source organism: uncultured Alphaproteobacteria bacterium (assembly GCA_963739755.1). Taxonomy (GTDB): domain Bacteria; phylum Pseudomonadota; class Alphaproteobacteria; order Rhizobiales; family Xanthobacteraceae; genus Bradyrhizobium. Next base: position 5,780 of record CAVUCB010000047.1, read on the forward strand.
CGGCAATCACTTCACCCTCGGCGAGCCGCGCCGTGAACCGCTGGCCGCCTTCGACGTGGTGCTGCTGCGCCAGGACCCGCCCTTCGACCTCGCCTACATCACCTCGACCCATTTCCTCGAACGCATTCACCCGAAGACGCTGGTGGTGAACAGTCCGGCCAGCGTGCGCAACGCGCCGGAAAAGCTGTTCGTAATGGATTTTCCGCAACTGATGCCGCCGACCCTGATCTCGCGCGATCTCGACGAGATCAATGCCTTCCGCGACACCCATGGCGCCGTGGTGATGAAGCCGCTGCACGGCCATGGCGGCGCGGCCGTCTTCCGCATCATGCCGCAGGACATGAATTTCGGCTCGCTGTTCGACATGTTCTCCGTGACCTTCAAGGAGCCCTGGGTAATCCAGCGCTTCATTCCCGAGGTCAAGCATGGCGACAAGCGCATCATCCTGGTCGACGGCGAGTTCGCCGGCGCCGTCAACCGCGTGCCGGCCGCGGATGATCTGCGCTCCAACATGGTGCGTGGCGGCGCGGCGCAGGCGACCGATCTGACCCCGCGCGAACGCGAAATCTGCAGTGTCCTCGCTCCGGAATTGAAAAAGCGCGGCCTGCTGTTTGTCGGCATCGATGTGATCGACGGCAATCTCACCGAGATCAACGTGACGTCGCCGACCGGCATCCGCGCGGTGGCCCGCCTCGGCGGGCCCGACGTCGCCGCGAAAATCTGGGACGCGATCGAGAAGAAGCGCGGCTAGAGCGCGATGGGATTGGGATGAATCGCCATCGCGCTCCAGATTTTTTTTGCGCATGATCTCCGCGCAAACGCTTCGCGTTTGTCGCGAGGGAAAACCGGTGCCCACTTTTCCGGATCATGCGCCAGGCGACGCCCTCTGGGCGAGCTCGCCACTCAGTAAATCTACGGAGAATCGTCCAGTGAACGATAACGTCCGGTTCACCATGAGGACGATTCCCTGACTTACCACCGCGCGCGTCGGGCGGGTTTCAAGTCGGCTTATACCTTTGCTGCTTAGTTCTGCTGTTGGGAGAGGGTGCCCAACCGGCCTTCGGGCCAGAGCGGATAGTAAAGCGTATGTATACCGCCCGTATTGTCGTCCTGATCATCGCCCTCGGCGCCGGCGGCCTCGCCGCCTATCTCGCGAGCGGGAGCGACAACAAAGCTGCCGCCCCGGTCCAGCCGGTGGCGCAGCTCGAGACCGTCGACGTCCTCGTCGCCAAATCCGATATCGGCCTTGGCCAGACCGCCAAGCCTGACGATCTGCAATGGCAGACCTGGCCCAAGTCGACCGCAAGCGGCTCATTCATTCGGCGCACTGACCGTCCCGACGCCATCACCCAGGTGGCCGGCTCGATCGCGCGTTCGCCGATCATGGCGGGCGAGCCGATCCGCGAGCTGAAGCTGGTGAGAGCCGACGGCTCCGGCTTCATGGCCGCGATCCTGCCGACCGGCATGCGCGCCGTCTCCACCGAAATCTCGGCCGAGACCGGCGCCGGCGGCTTCATCCTGCCGAACGACCGCGTCGACGTGATTCTCACCCAGCGCGTCAAGAACGCCGAGCACCCCAACCAGCCTGACGTCGTCGTCTCCACGCTGATCCTGCCGAGCATCCGTGTGCTCGCGATCGACCAGGCGCCGAAGGAAAAGGACGGCCAGAACGCCGTGCTCGGCAAGACCGTGACGCTGGAATTGAAGCCCGAACAGATCCCGACCCTCACCTCCGCGCGTCAGGCCGGCACGCTGTCGCTGGCGCTGCGCAGCATCACCGACGCCAAGGCGGTCGAAAGCAATCCGCTTGAACAAGCCACCCCACAAACCGTGGGCCTCAACGTAGTTCGCTACGGCATCGCCAGCCGGGCGACGGCACAGAAGTGACCGAAGGATACCGAAATGAAATGCAGGGCGAGCACGCCGCAATCTCCAATCTTCCGCGCCCTGTCGGTTTCGGCGGTCTTCGCGCTCACGCTCCAGTTCGCCTCCATGCGGGCGGCCGACGATCCGCAAGGCGCGCCGCCGGCCGTCACGCCCCCGGCGACCACGCCCGCAGCCCCGAGTCCGGTGGCCGCCGCGACCACACCGGCTGCGCCCGGCGTGGCGGTTACCGCGAGCGTTCCCGTGCGCACGCGCTTCCTCTCGCTCGGCATCGGCAAATCCGTCGTCCTCGACCTGCCGCGTGACGTGAAGGACGTGCTGGTGGCGGACCCGAAGATCGCCAACGCCGTCATCCGTTCGTCCCAGCGCGCCTACATCATCGGCGCCGGCATCGGCCAGACCAATGTCGTGTTCTTCGATGCCGAGGGCCAGCAGGTCGCAAGCTACGACATCGCGATCAAGCGCGACCTCAACGGCATTCGCGCGGCCTTGCACTCAGCGCTGCCCGGCGTCCAGATCGATGGCGTCGGCGAGGGCGTGGTGCTGACCGGTTCGGTGGCGAGCCCGGTCGAGGCGCAACAGGCCGGCGATATCGCCGCGCGTCTGGTCGGAGGCGGCGACAAGGTCGTCAACAGCATCGTCGTTCGCGGCCGCGATCAGGTCATGCTGAAGGTCACCGTTGCGGAAGTGCGGCGCGACATCATCAAGCAGATGGGCGTCGATCTCAGTGCCAGCATGAACTACGGCACCGCGGTCGTGAACTTCAACAACAGTAATCCCTTCACCGCAAACAGCGGGCCACTGGTTTCCGACAACGGCTTGAGCGCGTCGGCCATCACCAAGGGCCTGCCCACGGTCACTGCTACCATGCGTGCGATGGAGAGTGCCGGTCTCATGCGCACCCTGGCTGAGCCCAATCTGACGGCAATCTCCGGCGAGTCCGCGACATTCATTTCGGGCGGTGAATTTCCGATTCCAACCGGCGTAACCTGCCAAACCACGACATCGGGCGCTATCGGACAATGCGTCCAGACGGTCAGCTTCAAGAAATTCGGCATCTCGCTCAATTTCACGCCGGTCGTTTTGACCGAGGGTCGGATCAGCCTGCGGGTGATGACCGAGGTGTCGGAAGTCTCGTCCGAAAACGCCCTGCAGGGCGGCGTCGGTGGAACGACAATTCCTTCGATCAAGACCCGCCGCGCGGAAACCACGCTGGAAATCCCATCCGGCGGCTCGATGGCGATGGCAGGGTTGATCCAGGAGCAAACAAAGCAAGCCGTCAACGGAATGCCTGGCGTCGACCAGTTGCCTGTCCTGGGAGCACTTTTCAGGAGCCAGGACTACGTCAATCACGAGACCGAACTGATGGTGCTGGTGACGCCCTATGTGGTGCGGGCGGTGGCGCAAAAAGAGCTGTCGCGTCCCGACGACGGTTTCGCCTCCGCCTCGGATTCGCAATCGACACTGCTTGCCCGCATGAACCGGATCTATGGCATCGCCGCCCGCATCGATCCGATCAGCGGCAGCCAGGTGAGCTTCGGCTACTTCATTGACTGAGATGACGCGACGCGTGACGAGGACAGAACGATGACATGCGGAATATCGGCAGAACGCCGTCGGACCCTGCAGCGTGCCGGTGCATTGATCGGCCTTTCCGTCGCGCTTGGCGCCTGCAGCATGGCGCCCGAGGCCATTGTCACCGGCGGCGTTCCCGACGATTATCGTCTCCGTCATCCGATCGCGATCACGGAAGCCAACCGCTCGATCGTGGTCTTTGTCGGCCATGGGCGCGGCGGCCTCACCTCCTCGCAGCGCGACGATGTCGCGGGCCTGGCGCGGACCTGGGTTCGCGAAGGCACCGGCGCCGTGATGGCCGACGTGCCGGTCGACACGCCGAACGCCAAGGCAGCGTCGATGACCTTCGGCGAAATCCGCTCGGTTCTCGCAGCCGGCGGCGTGCCGTCACAGGGCATCACCTTGCATCATTACCACCCGGCTGATCCGCAGGCCTTCGCGCCGATCCGCCTGAGCTATACCAGGATCGCGGCGACCGCGGGTCCTTGCGGCCTGTGGCCGGAGGATCTCGGGCCGAACATCAACAATCCGGCCTATAACGAGAACAAGCCCTATTACAATTTCGGCTGCGCAAGCCAGCGCAACCTTGCAGCCATGGTCGACAATCCTTCCGACCTGGTGCAGCCGCGCTCGGAGACGCCGCCCTATACGATACGACGCTCCGAGGGCTTCGAGAAATATCGCAAGGGTGAGCCGACCGCGACCCAATACCCGGATGCCGAGAAGGCCAAGCTCAGCGACACAGGAAAATAATGAGCGAGCTCAGGAAGAAAATCGAAGAAGCGTCGGACGCGCCGTTGCCTCCGCCGCCGTCAGCAAACGATTATATCGCCGCCGCACCGCGGATTTCGGTGCAGGCGTTTTGCGAGACCGACACCACTGCGGCCGCGGTGCAATCGGCCGGAGAAGACCGCCGGCTCGGCAAGGCTCATCTCAGCGTCAAGATGGGCGGCATGGCCGCGGCCGTCGAAGCCTATCGCAATGCCCCGACGCCGAACGTGATCCTGCTGGAGAGCGGCGGCGCCAGCGACTTGCTGACGTCGCTCGACGATCTCGCCAGCGAGTGCGATCCCGGCACCCGCGTCATCGTCGTCGGCAGCGAAAGCGACGACGTGCCGTATCGCGAATTGGTGCGCCGCGGTGTCAATGACTACGTGATCGGCCCGGTTGGCGCACTCGACATCGTCCGCTCGATCTGCAGCCTGTTCGCGGCTTCCGACACCATCACCGTCGGCCGCGTCATCGCCGTGGTCGGCGCCAAGGGCGGCGTCGGCGCCTCCACCGTCGCCCACAATTTGGCCTGGTCGATCGCGCGCAATTTCAAGCTGGATACGGTCGTGATCGATCTCGACCTCGCCTTCGGCACCGCCAGTCTCGACTACAACCAGGATCCGCTTCAGGGCATCGCGAACGCGGTGTTTCAGCCCGACCGGCCCGACAGCGGGCTGATCGACCGCCTGCTTTCAAGATGCAGCGACCATCTCAGCCTGCTCGCCGCGCCCGCGACGCTTGAAAAGGTCTATGACTTCGGCGCCAACGCGTTCGACGCCATCTTCGATACGCTGCGCATGACCACGCCCTGCATCGTGCTCGATGTTCCGCACCAGTGGACGGCGTGGACCCGGCGCGCGCTGGAAGGCGCGGACGATATCGTGATCGTCGCCGAGCCCGACCTCGCCAATCTGCGCAACGCCAAGAACATACTGAGCACGCTGAAGGCGTCGCGGCCCAACGACCAGGCGCCGCTGTTCTGCCTCAACCAGGTCGGCATGCCGAAGCGGCCGGAGATCGACCGCCGCAGCTTTGCCAAGACGCTCGAGAGCCACCCCCTGGCCGTCATTCCCTTTGACTCGCGCCTGTTCGGCACCGCCGCCAACAACGGCCAGATGATCGCCGAGCTCTCCGCGAGCCACCGCACCAGCAAGCTGTTCCTGGACATGGCGCGCAAGCTGACCGGCCATGGCGAGGAGAAGCCGAAGAGCTCGCTGCTTGCGCCGATCAAGAACGTGGCGCGGCGCCTGGTCGGCAGGCGCGGTTGAAGACTAATTGGGGCGCGTCACGGCCTGTGACGCGCGGCCTGTACCACGCTCGGACGAGGCTTCCTTCCTGGTTAACAGCCGCTTCAGCTCCGCGACTTTCGCGGTCGCCTCCTCGGGCGGCAGCTCGGCCTTCACAATGCCTTCGGCTTCGGCGGTGTGGCCTTCCAGGCCGAGCACGACCGCGAGATTCATCCGCACCCGCGGGTCCTTCTCCTCAAGGTTATGGGCGCGGCGCAAGGTCTCTTCCGCCTTGGCCAGGTCCTTCGAGAGCAGATAGGAGAGTCCGACATTGGACAGCACCGAGGGCTCGTCCGGCACGATCTTGAGCGCGCTGGCGTAGTATTGCCGCGCCTCATCATAGCGGCCGAGTTGATCGAGCACGGCGCCCTGCGCCGAAAGGATGCGCCAGTCAGGATCCTCCGGCGTATGCGCCTGGGCCAGCACGTCGAGCGCCTGCTGGAAATTTCCGTTGTCGGCGAGCGCGCGGCCGTAGCCGGCCAACAGCGCCTTGTTCTTGGGATTGGCGATCGCCGCCTGCTCGAGCACGGCAACCGCCTGCGACCGCTCGCCGGTCGCCCGCAGCGCCTTGCCATATTGCAGGGCGACGGCGGGATCCTTGGGGTTGGCGCGATAGCGCTCGCGGTAAGTGTCGAGGTCGCGACGGGGATCGGCCGACGCACTGGCTTCGGCCTTCTCGCCCAGCGAGCCGGTGATGTCGGAGGAGGCGGTAGTCTGGCAGCCGCACAGGCTGAGCGCCAAGGCGGCGGACGAGGCTGCGATAACAACCAGTCGCGCCACGCGACCTTGTTTGAACGGATGCCGGAACATGTACTCTTGGCCTGCAGGGACTCGTGACTGGCCAAGAAATCGTTGCAGCTTAACCCTAAATTCGGGTTAACCGGGGCCTATCCGCGGCGAGATTTCGGCCAATCAGTGCCGCATCCGACCCGGTCTTGGCCTTTTGTGTTTGCGCACAATCTTCACGCAAACACTACGCGTTCGTCGCGAGCGAAAGCCGGTTTCCGCCCCGCTATCCAAGTGCAGGGCAGGCATTTTCCGGATCAGGCGCTAGCGGATGAACTCCGCCCCGAACTCACAGCCGATCCGCCAGGCCAGCCGGCACTGCCGGGGGAGGCCGGTGTCAAAGATCAGGGTGAACTCGGGCGGCGGTTCGAGGTGCTCGGCCACGATTTTCACGCCGCCGGCCGAAATATCCGTGATGACGCAATCCCGCGGCAGGCCGCCGGTTCCGAATTGGATCTTCGCGAGGCTCCTGCACATACGCCGCTCGCTTCTACGTCGATTTGATGCTGCTGCCAACATGTCGCTCTTCTACCCCACACCTACCGTGTCTTCCGGTATCGCTACAGGTTTACAGGGAAATTGTTGGGATATGCCTAGTTGGATCGATCGTAATCTATCAATCGATTTAGAGCGTATTTTATCGATCGCGCCCGTCGGCAAGGTTTGGAGCCCCGGAACACGATCGCGGCCTCGCGCGACAGGAAAACAGCTTTCTCCCTTTGGGTGAATGATCGGCAGGTTTCTACTGCGCGAGTTTCAGAAAGCCTGATCGGTCTTGCCAGCTTCACAATGCGGGCGCAGCATGTTCATGTCCGACTCGGATCGAGCGGCAGATCATCCGGACAGCCAAGAAACATCTAGAAAAACTGGGAGGAAGACGCATGACAACTCATGTTTCGCGACGATCCTTGCTTGCCTTGGGCGCCGGCCTCGGTGCGTCCGCGATGTTCGACAGGAGCGTGCTGGCGAAAGCGCCCACGCTCGGAACACAATCGCCCTATTTCCACCGGATGAAGGTCGGTGACGCCGAGGTGACCGTGGTTTCAGACGGGCCATTGCCGCTCGGCCCCCCAAAGGGCACGTTCACCGGCGCCTCCGACGACGAACTCAAGAAGATGCTGACGGACAACTTCCTCTCGCCCGACAACATCGTGCTCGAGCAGAACTCACCGATCGTCAACACCGGCGACAAGCTCATCCTGTTCGATACCGGAATGGGCACGTCACAGGCGTTCGGGCCGACCACCGGCCGGCAGCAGAAGAGCATGATGGAGGCCAGCATCAAGCCGGAGGACATCGATGCGGTGGTGTTCTCGCACGCCCATATCGATCATATCGGCGGCGTGGTCGACGCCAACGGCAAGGTGCTGTTCCCGAATGCGCAGTATTACATCGCCCAGAGCGATTTCGACTACTGGACCGATGAAGGCAAGATGGGCGGTCCGCTCAAGGATTTCGTGATCCACGCCCGCAAGAACCTGCTGCCGGTGCGCGACAAGCTCGTGTTCTACAAGGACGGCGAGGCGTTCCTGCCGGGCGTGCAAGCGCTCGGCGCACCCGGACACACCGTCGGCCACACCATGTTCATGATCACCTCGGGAGCCAAGTCGTTTGCCTTCCTCGGCGACCTCACCCATCACCAAATTCTCTTGATGGAAAAGCCGCGGATGGAATTTTCCTACGACACCGATCCGAAGCAGGCGGCTGAAAGCCGGGTGAAGATGCTGGACATGCTGGCGGCCAACAAGATCCCGGTGATGTCCTATCATTATCCATGGCCCGGCTACGGCCATGTCGTCAAAACCGGCGAGGGTTTTCACTACCTCCCGGCACCGATGGAGATGGTCCTCTAGACGCTTCGTAAATGACGGGTGGCGGAGCTGGCAGCCGCCACCCCGGAGGCGACATCGGTTTGCCGCCACCGGCGCGAAGGTCCATCCCTCGGTTTACGAACGCAAAAATCTGGTCGCGGGCTGCCAAACCTGCCGCCGCAGCTCCCCCAACAGCGCTGAATATATGTTCACGTAACGTTCTTGCCTCTTTCGTCACCTTCCGCTACCCTCGATTGCGGCAAAGAGGGGCAGCATGGTTCAGCGGGTTTCCACCGTCGCCTTTGAGGGCATCGAGACCCGTGCGGTCGACGTGCAGGTGCAGGTTTCGCCGGGGCTTCCCGCCTTCCAAGTGGTGTGTTGTCAATGCCAAAATGGGTCCTCCTCCGGGCTGACCTACGGCGCCGGATTTAGCCCACCCCGCGGCTTCAAAATCGGCGGCTTCGCCGCTCAGTCCGCTGCATCAGTGATCCTCTGTGACTTACTGCACCGAGTGGGCGGAACTGTCATGGATGGGCTTTTTTCTTTTACCCGCAGAGCACCCGTGGCTCAACTGCGACGCCGCTCCCGGTTTTCCCCAGCCGCCATTCCTTGCGGGTTCACAACCATCTTGATCGCTGCATCGTTTAGATGGAAATTCGCAGGGCCCAGAAAAAGCCGACAGGGAGAATGCGGATGAACCTTCTCTCGATCACCAAGGCGCTCGGTCAGCGTATTCGGTACTTCAGGAAGCTTCGGAAAATGTCTCAGGCGTTGCTCGGCGCGCTGATGCACGTCAGCCAGCAGGTCATTGCCAAATACGAAAGCGGTCGCGCCATGCTACCGGCGATCCGCGTGCCATCGCTGTGCGAAGCGCTCGACATTACGACCATCGAGCTGTTCGCTGGCTTGCCGCGCTTCATGCCTGTTCGCATGGGCCGTCGAGCGCGCCTTACCGCGACCCGGGCGGGGCCGACCTAGTGGGACTTCGCGCAAATCTCTGCGAAGATGCCGGGACGCGTTGCGATCCTCGTCGTTGGCGTCCTCATCGTCATCCTGCTGCTGCTGCAGTTCATCGGCGTCGACAGCGGCATGCCTCGCCTTGCCAGATAGAAGCGGAACCCAAGCGGAACCAGCGATAGACGAAGCGGCGCAATAGCTGACCTCACCGGAGGTCAGAGTCGGGCCACGCCGGTCCTTACGGTGTACACGGTGATGCGCTGTCGCCAAGGCCTCCGCTAGGCGCAGCAGCAGCGCACTCTCGATCTCCGGAGTACATCAGGGCCGCGCGGGAATGCTTGCGCACCGCGTCCGCTATTGTGGCTTCGACGCCGGCCGTCCAGTGCTCTCCTAGGGCCTGCTCAGGGACTGTTGCCGCCGCCGCCTGTACTTGCCGGTTCATCCGTGTTCTCCGTGTGCTTCCCTAGGCCCACCTAGGGCCCTCCCATCTCCGCCCCGCTACCCACCCGCTGCGTGACATACATCACATAAGGCTCTGGCTACCGGGAGCGTTTCAAAGTGATCCTATGTTGCTGTTTTATTTGGTGAAACTGAGCCGGCTGCTCTCCGTGCCCCCGCTCCGTTCCTTCCCCCTCGCGGGCCCGCTGCGCCTCCTGAGGGGTGCAAATTGCACTCCCTGTATTTGCACTCCTGCGGACTAGGGAGCCGCCCCTGGAAGGGCCTCTCTGGGCCGCCACGGGGATCTAAAAGGTCGGTTCGTTAGCGAGGTCCGC
>CAVUCB010000048.1:0-17742 GCA_963739755.1 uncultured Alphaproteobacteria bacterium
CGACGTAATCTCACTTGCCGGCCGCTACCTTCCGCTCGATCCTGGCTTTCCTTCGAGCGGGCGGCTTCTGCCATTCCATCACCACGAACCAGGGCACGCGGCGCTGGCGCTCCCGGTGAATTTCCGCGCCCGACACCGCGGGAGGCTCGTCGAAAAATTTCAGCGTCAGGCCGTTTTCCAGGAAGGCATTCATGTAGGCGGCAAGCGGCCGGTGCCAGTTCTCGATCCGGATCCCGGACCATTCGAACCAGAACGGAAATTCGTCGAGATAGCGGTCGACGGGATAATGCAGGTGTTCCCCGTTCGCGTCCTTCACCCATCCGCGATCGGCACAGGCCGAGGTGAAGCCGGTGAGATTGGCCATCAACAGCGAACCGCCGGGTTTCAGCACCCGCGCCATCTCGCGGATCGCGGCCCGGAAATCGGGGATATCGATCAGCGTAATGTAGGTGACGACGAGATCGAAGCTGGCATCGGCAAAATCGAGCTGCTCGGCGCGGCCGAGCCGGTAGTCGCCCTTGGGATCGCGCTGTTTCGCGACCTCGATCAATCGCGCCGTTGGATCGATGCCGGTCGCCTTCACGCCGGCCGCGCGGAGCATCCGGCAAAACCGCCCCTCGCCGCAGCCGACGTCAAGCGCCTTGCGGAACCGGCCGGCGCCAACCCGCGCCATCATCACGGGATCGAGGACGTGCTGGCGTCCCCAATCGCCGCGATCGCCCTGCTCGCCCATGGATTCGATCCAGGCGAGCGCAAAACGGTCCCAACCATTCTCCATGATGCCGCCTCCGAAAACTTTTCGTCATCGCAATAAAAACAAATACCGCCGAACTCAATCCCGTTGCAGCCACACAATATATACGCCTGCTGCGGACGATAGTTTCTTCAACTCCAGATTGCAAGTTTGGCCACAACCTCACCAAAAAGACGGTAAGGGAAGCGGTCTGCTAGACCACCTCCGCCGCCGGTTGCATGTCGATTGCAAAGGTTTCCAGGAACTTCGACGTCATGATGTAGAAGCCGACCGAGAGCTGCAGCTCGACCAGGGCGCCCGGCGTCAGCTTTGCCTTGATCGCGTTGAAGGTCGCGTCCGTCGGCCGGCGCAGTTTTACGATCTCATCGGTGAAGGCGAGCGCGGCGCGCTGCACCTCGTTGAAACAGGTGGCGGCCTGCCAGTTCTCCAGCGCCTCGTTCTGCTCGTCGGTGACGCCGACGCTCTTGCCGATGCGCTTGTGGGCGACGATCTCGTACGGCGCCTCGCACAAAATGCCGGTGCGCGTGATCGCAAGCTCGCGCACGACCGGATCGAGCTCGCCGCGGTTTCGGATCGCGCCGCCCAGCCGGCAATATTGCGAGAGATAGCTCGGCGAATGCGCCATCATGCGGAAGATGTTGGCGTTGCGGTTCTTGCCCAGCAATTCGCGGGTGCGATCATTGTGCTTTGCGGGATCGCTGTAGTCGATGCGGGCCATGTTTTTCCTCGCCTTTCCAGCCTGCTGTTTTATTTTGACAAAACACTATCCGCCGGAGGCCACGCCGGAGTCAAATTGCCGCCGCAATACTGTTCGACGGTGACACAGTCGACGCCGCTGAGTGGGGACTCATGAAGGCGGATGCTCGACGCGGGGTGTTCCGAGTAAAAATTCTGACGACCGTGCGTGCCTGCCGCGCCACGGATCGTTGCGCCCAGGTTTAGGGAGAAAACCGGCATGAAGGAAGCCACCAAGAGGGCAACCTCGGCGGCACTCGCACACATGCTGGCGGTGACGGCCATGCTCGTCATCGCCAGCGTCCTTTTCTATGCGCGATGACCTCGGTCATCGCGTGGAGCGAGCCGGTCCGCCCGCAGTACGGGCCGGCAAAGCTCCGAGACGAAGCATCCAGAGTTTGTATGGAGTCCTGGATTGCTTCGGTTCTTTTGTCGGTCATCTCGCCCTCTCGAAATAGGGAACGAGGCGGCCGGCGAACAGGGCGAAGCGAGCGCTGACAGGGTCGCCGATGGCGAGGTCGTTGGCGCCATGGGCCATCATGCGAAAGCCCTCCGCGGTGTCGACCAGCACAATGTTGTAGGGCACATGCGCCCGGGTTTCCGGCGTCGCGGCGCGGGTGACGATGGAGGTCGCGTAGACCGTGCCCTTCCCGCTCGCGCGTTTCTCGGCGAGGTCGGTGGCGCCGCAGGCCGCGCAAAAGCCGCGGCGGAAATATTGCGGCCTCTCGCAGGCGGCGCAGACCTGATAGAGGATCGCTTCGTGCCCCGTGGTCCAGTCGGCCGGCTTGCTCATCGCTCGCGCTCCAGGAACATGCTGACATGCGACGACAGCACGCCGCCGTCGCCATGCAGCAGCGCCACCGAGGCGTCGCGCACCTGGCGATTGCCGGCGCGTCCGGTCATCTGCAGGTGGGTCTCGACCAGATGCGCCATGGCGCCACCGACGCCGCAATGGCCGTAGCTCAACAGACCGCCATGGGTGTTGAGCGGCATCTCGCCCTCTCGTGAAAAATAGCCGGAACGAACGCGCGCAGCCGCCTCGCCGCGTTTGGCGAGGCCGAGGTCTTCCAGCAGCATCGCCAGCGTAATGGTGAAGCTGTCGTAGACGGCGGCATAGCGCACGTCCGAGATCGCCATGCCCGATGCCTGCTTCGCTTTGGCGATCGAAATCTCGGCGCCGAGCTCGCTCAAGGCCGGCGCCGCGGTGACGTGCTGATGCGTATGCGCCTGCGCGCAGCCGCGGATTTTCACGCGCGCCGCGTTGGTGGGCTCGCGGCTGATGACGAACGCCGCGCCGCCATCGGAAACCGGGCAGCAGTCCAGCAACTTTAGCGGCGATGCCACCGGCTTGGAGGCCAGCACATCGGCGACCGTGATCGGCTCGTGGAACTGCGCGCCGGGATGAGCCAATGCATGCGTTCGCATCAGCACCGCGAATTCGGCGAGGTCCGCTTCGGTGACGCCATATTCGTGCATGTAGCGGGAGGCGACGAGGCCGTAATAGGCGGGAATGGTCGGCCCGAGCGGCACCTCGTAATCGGGATGGCCGACCTGCGCCAGCGCCACGATCGACGCGTCGCGGCTCTGGCCGGTCAGGCGGTTCTCGCCGCCAACGACCAGCACGTGTTTGACCACGCCGGCTTCGACCAGATGATGCGCCAGCATGGTCATCGCGAGCCCGGTCGCGCCGCCGACCTGTACCGCATGCGCGTAGGAGGGACGGATGCCAAAATGCTCGGCGAAGACGGTGGCGAGCATGATGTGCGGCGACACCGTCGAATAGCCGCAGAGGATGCCGTCGATCTCGCCGCGCTTCAGCCCGGCGTCTGATATCGCGAGTTCGGCCGCCTTGCTCATGAGGTCGAGCGAGGTCAGGCCTTCGTGCTTGCCGTAGGAGGTGAGACCGACGCCGGTGATGTAGCTCATGGCTTAGCCGCAGTCATTCCGGGGCGATGCGAAGCATCGAACCCGGAATCTCGAGGTTCCGGGTTCGCGCTGCGCGCGCCCCGGAACGACGACGTGGAGGGATTTGCGCGCATAACCATCAATACGACTTCGGCAGGCCGAGCGCCTTCTCGGCGATAAAACTCAAAATCAGCTCGCGGCTGACCGGCGCGATGCGCGGGATCAGCGACTCCCGGAAATAGCGCTCGACATGGAACTCCTTGGCATAGCCGAATCCGCCGTGGGTCATCACCGCCTGCTCGCAGGCATGGAAGCCGGCTTCCGCCGCCAGATATTTTGCCGAGTTCGCCGCCGGCCCGCAGGGCAAGCCCTTGTCGTATTGCCAGGCGGCCGAAAGCGTCATCAGCCAGGCGGCTTCCAGCTCCATCCAGTTTTTCGCAAGCGGATGCTGGATCGCCTGGTTCATGCCGATCGGGCGGTTGAACACGACGCGGCCCTTGGCATAGTCGGCCGCGCGCGACACCGCGCAATGGCCGAGGCCGACCGCTTCCGCCGCGATCAGGATGCGCTCGGGATTCATGCCGTGCAGGATATATTCAAAACCACGGCCCTCTTCGCCCAGACGGTCCTCGACCGGGATTTCAAAATCCTCGAAAAACAATTCGTTGGAGTCGACGGGCTTGCGGCCCATCTTCTCGATCTCGTGCACGGCGATCTTGTTGCGGTCGAAATCGCTGTAGAACAGGCTCAGGCCGTGGGTCGGGCTCCTCACCTCTTCCAGCGGCGTGGTGCGCGCGAGCAGGAAAATCTTCTCGGCGACCTGCGCGGTCGAAATCCAGACCTTCTGGCCGTTGACGACATACCGGTCGCCCTGGCGCACCGCGCGCGTCTTCAATTGCGTGGTGTTGAGAGCCGGTGTTGGGCTCGGTCACGGCAAAGCAGGATCTCTCCCTGCCCTCGACGATGCCGGGCAGCATGCGCCGGCACTGCTCCTTGGTGCCGAACACCACCACCGGGTTGAGCCCGAACACGTTCATATGAATTGCCGACGCGCCGGACATGCCGGCGCCCGATTCCGAAATCGTGCGCATCATGATCGCGGCATCCATGATGCCGAGCCCCGAGCCGCCGTATTCTTCGGGGATACAAATGCCGAGCCAACCGGCATCCGCGAAGGCCTTATGGAAGTCGGCGGGGAAACCGCCCTGCTTGTCCTTTTTCAGCCAATACGCGTCGTCGAAGCGCGTGCAGATTTTCGCAACGGCGTCGCGGATCAATTCCTGGTTGGCGGTGAGCTCGAAATCCATCTTTTCAATCCTGTGCAGCGGGCTTGGTGACGCCGTCGCGGATCATCGCCGCAATCTCGTCGGCCGAAAATCCGGCCTGACGCAGAATCTCCTCGCCATGCTCGTTAAGCAGTGGCGCGAGCCGCACGGTTTCGGCCGGCGTCTCCGACCAGTTGGCCGACACCTTCATGCTGCGGATCGGTCCTTCGGTCGGATGCTCGACGATCGGGAAATAGCCGGTTGCGACCAGATGCGGATCTTCCAGCATGCTTTCGAGATCATGCATGGGCATCACGGGAATGTCGGCCTTGGTCAGCAGCTCCTGCCATTCGGCCGTGGAGCGCGTTTCGAAAATGCGCGCGAGCTCGCCATAGACCGTGTCGATGTTGACGGCGCGGCCGGCGAAGGAGGCGAATTTCGGATTCTGCCGCAGGTCGTCGCGGCCGGTCGCCTTGAAAAAACTTTCCCACTGCTTGTCGTTATAGACGATCACGCAGATATAGCCGTCGGAGGTCTTGTAAGGCCGCCGGTCGCGCGACAGATGGCGCGCGTAGCCGCCCTTGTCGAGATGCGGCTCGTAGGTCAGTCCACCCATGTGGTCGCCGAGCACAAAGCCTGCCATGGTCTCGAACATGGGAATGTCGAGCCGCTGGCCGTGCCCGGTGCGGTCACGGTGCACGAGGCTGGCGCAGACCGCGCCGACGGCGGTCAGACCCACGATGCGATCGACCAGCGCGTTCGGCACATAGCGCGGCATGCCGTCGGAGGTCTGCGCCATCAACGCCGGCAATCCGGTCGCGCCCTGGATCAGATCGTCGTAGGCGGGTTTGGCGGCATAGGGCCCGTCCTGGCCAAAGCCGAACACGCCGGCATAGATCAGCCGCGGATTGCGCTTCGACACCACGTCATAGCCGAGATCGAGCCGCGCCATGGCCTGCGGCCGCACATTGTAGAGCAGCACGTCCGCGCTCTCGATCAGCCGCAGCACCGCCTCGCGGCCTACCGGCTTCTTCAGGTCGAGGCAGATCGAGCGCTTGTTGCGGTTGGTGTTGAGGAACACCGGCCCCATGCCGGGATGCCGCGTCGGCCCGATCAGCCGCGTGACGTCGCCGTCGAGCGATTCAACCTTGATGACATCGGCACCGTAATCGCCGAGCATCTGGGTCGCATAGGGCCCCATCAGCACGGTCGTCATGTCGATGACCTTGATGCCTTGCAATGGGCCCATGGCGGCGTTCACTCCCGGTTTGTTGTGGGGTCAGGTAACGGCAGCGAGGCGCGGAGATCAAGGGCGGCGGAGGTATGGGGGCATGCGATTTGGGTTCCGGCGTATCGCGTGCCGCGATGCTGCGGCAGCGCGCCGCGCCTCCTCACCGTGTGGGTCTGGCTCCGGCGCCCAGGTCGCGTCTCATCCGGTGGTCCGCCTGCGGCGTCCGCTCGCCGCGTCCGGGACACGAAAGCATGACTCCGCATTCTCGCGGCACGTTCTGCCCAAGTCTTGCGTCAAGCAGCCCCTCGAAAATCAGAGGGCGCAGGGAAGGCCGGATGCTCGTCGCACCCGCAGCCTCGTGTGCCAGGTAGTAAGCGCAAAACGCACACGAGTAATACAGGTACGCCGAAACATGCCGGCCTTCCCTGCGCAATGGTTTTGCGGCTTATAGCGCGCTCTCCTCGGTGTCCGGGCTTTGTTAGCCACCGTCGCCCGTGAAAAGAGTTCACGGGCTTGATCCCAGCATCGGGGGACCAGGACCACACGCTTTTGCCGCACGCAGGCCAGCATCCCTCGTCAGATGATGCAGCCCGCGTCCATCACATCCCGCCCGACGTCCGTGACGACGCGTACGCCCCTCCGATCGGGGCGGGATGGGCGCAGACAATCATATTTTTCTGAAAAACGGAAGTAAAATTTTTGTCGCCGAGGAAGTGAATCGGCGATCAGCTTGAACCGGCTCACGAAATTAGTTTGTCGGCGCAGGCAATTTCGCGGTCGAAACGGTCACTCGCCGCCGAGCCGATGTCCGGGAAAATCGCATCGTGATTTGCCCGTCGGAGCGCAAATCAGTTTAGCGCGCCTACCTCCCCTGTCGCGCCGCCTCGGTCCTGCGAATTGACAGCCGGTCATAACACTGGCGTTAAGCATGTCGGTGTTTTCCGCCGAAGCAAATTCCGCCAAATCAGGCAAGCCGAGGCACCGCATAAGAATTTGGAAACAACTGTGCTCCCTATGTTTGGCGGATATTCGCTCAGGGGTTGTGCGTGATGTTCAGATGGACCGGCGTCCTCGATCGAGCGGCTTTCGCCTGGAGAGCCGCCTTCGTCAGCGCGTTCCTCATCGGAACCATTCTTCTATTCCCATTCCTGCTGCAGGCCGTCGTATCGGCCTCCCATTGCGCCATGGATACCTGCGGAGCGCTGGGCCTCGTCATCTCCGCCTTCCTGCGGCCGATTTTCTTTGTTGCTGCCGTTGCGATGGTCCTCAGCATCTGCATTCGCCGGGCGCGCGATGCCGGATTGCCGGCATGGCTCGGGGCATTCCCGCCTCTCATGCTGGTCGCTGATCAGGGCTTTCTGCAATATGCAGGTGCCGGCTGGGCATATTCCTTCTCGGCCGGCATCCTGTTCGCGAGCATGCCCGTCTACGCGCTGTTTGCGATTGCCTTGATGGTCCTGCTCGGGTTGCCCGCGCGCGGTGCGTTTTACGGCTGGGAAAGATCATCAATCGACAAAGCGATGCTAGTCCTGGCTGGATGGTTGTCGATCAGTGCCGCCGAACGTGCAGGCGGCGTCCTGCTCCTCGTCTTCATGGAGCTGCCACGCGAGGTCGCATTTATACTGTTCAGGCTCTTTGCTTATGCGCCTTACGCGATGCCGATTTTTCTCGCATTGGCGGCGTATCGGCTCTGGCAGTCGCATCGACTGGCACCCCTCACGCCGCTTCCGCCTGCGATTGCCGCCGCCGAAGGCCCTTCACTCTGGCAGTTGCGACGCGCAGCGGTGATCGGCGCGGTCATCAGCCTCGGCATCATCCTCTGGTCGCAACTGACAAATATCCAGATGACCGGTCCGTGGGCGCTGATCACAGTCGTAGTAATGCTCATTCCGGCCTTCCTGCCAAACTTCGTCATCTACGCTGCGCTCGCCGCTTCAATATTGCGGCTGATGGTGAAACGGGATGCAATTGCGGCCGCCGCACTATGTGTTGCGTTGATACCGTTCGGCTTCTGGGCGGCGTCGCTGTCTTCGGTGCTCCGGGCCAAGGCGCAGGAAAGAGCTGCGATCGCCGCACTCTCCAAGGTCGCGCTGCCCGCAAAGGCCGGTGGCATCGTCATCGAAGGCGATGATTGGTCGTTGATCAATTGCGCGCGGATCCCGCGTGCTGTCCGACGGCCATGGGATCGACGAAGTTCTCACCCACGGACAGAGCAAGAGCCCGTATCTACGATGACACGCGGGCCACCGCCAACGCGCCCGTGGACAAGGGGGTGGCCACCGACACTGCGCCATCCGACTATGTCCTCGTTCGATTCCCACGGCAGCCGCCCTTCCTTCGCGAGACCCGACTCCCGCCGGATATCGTGACACCGCCCGTGGAAATCTATGCGGTCGATCCGAGTGGCAGGCATCTTGTTGCGGCAACCTATACGGCGCTCAATCCAGTGCCCTCGTTTCCACCGATGCTGACGGCCTATGGCTGGTGGCGCGGCGACAACTCGTCGACGCCGGAAAAATCATGCCGGAGCGTCGACAATTTCCTGCATCGCGAGTTGCTCGACAAGCTCTGACGGACGAAACAAGGTCCAGGGAGCAGGCCGGCGTCACCGATCGGACTCCTTCGTCAACGGCAGCTGTAGTACAAGCACGGGCCATCTTCAGGCGCGAGCACCCGACGCGGCTCACGGAGTAGTCCATGAAACCGGATTTTGCCTTCGTCAACACCAACGGTGTTCGGCTTCGCCTCGCCGAGAGCGGAACGGGCCCACTGATCGTGCTGGTGCACGGCTGGCCGGAGAGCTGGTATTCCTGGCGCCATCAGATTCCGGCGCTTGCGGCAGCGGGCTATCGGGTGGCGGCGGTCGATGTCCGCGGATACGGCGGGAGCGACAAGCCTCACGCCATCGAGGCCTATTCGATCAGGGAAATATGCGCCGATATTGCCGGCCTGATCGAGGGCCTCGGCGCCAAGCAAGCCATCCTGATCGGCCACGATTGGGGAGCGCCCATTGTCTGGCATACGGCGCTGTTCTTTCCCGAGAAGGTCAGCGCGGTCGCGGGATTGAGCGTTCCCCATACCGGACGCGGGCCGATGCCGCGCATCCAGCTGTTCCGGAATCTCTACAAGGACCGCTTCTTCTATCAGCTCTATTTCCAGGAGCCGGGCGTTGCGGAAGCAGAGTTCGAGGCGGACGTGCGCACGTCGCTTCGGAAGATCTACTATCAGGCTTCCGGCGAAAGCCGGAAGGCAGGGCCAAGGCCGCAGAAACCGGCCGACGCGAAATATCTCGATGGCCTCTCCGATCCGGACCCGTTCCCGGATTGGCTCACCGCGGCTGATATCGACTACTATGTCGAGCAGTTCACGCAAAGCGGCTTTCGTGGACCGCTCAACCGTTACCGCACGGCAGAGCTCGACTTTGCCCAGCAAGAGGCGATCGCGGATCGCCGGATCGAACAGCCGGCTGCTTTCATCGCCGGCCAGCTTGATCCGGTTCTCACCTTCATACCCGGCGTCGATCTCGTGGAAATCATGCGCAAGCACGTCGCCGATTTGCGGCTGGTTCGGATCATCGACGGCGCCGGCCACTGGATTCAGCAGGAGCGTCCGCACGAGGTCAACGCAGCGCTGCTGGAATGGCTTGGAGGGATCGGCTAGTGATGCAAGTCAAGAGCGAAAGACCGTCTCTCCTGGACGTGGTTGCCTTGCTGACCGACCTCCCCGAGCACCGGCTGGCCCGGGGACAGGTCGGCACGGTCGTCGAGCAACTCGACGACAAAACCTTGCAGGTCGAGTTCAGTGACGATCAGGGCCGGGCCTACGCCATCGCGCCTTGCCGCGGCGATGATCTCCTGATCCTCCACTATCTCCCAGAGGCTGCCTGACGCCGAACGGTCTGCGCTACGCTCGCTTTGGCCGCATGTTGCACTCGGCAGTCGCCTGTCCAATACTGACTGCCGCTGCACCGAAGAAGCAACAAGGTCCAGGGAGCAAGAAAAATGTCATTTTACCGAGGCATGACCTGCGAGAACGTCACCATCAAGGGCGACAAGGGCACGCCGATCACCGCCTACACCGCAAAGCCGGAAGGCGCCGGGCCTTTCCCGGGCGTCGTGCTGGTCCACCACCTGCCGGGCTGGAGCGAGCTTTACATCGAGACCACGCGGCGCTTTGCGCATCATGGCTATATGGCGATCTGCGCCAATCTCTACGAACGCGCAGGCGCGGGCAACCCGGACGACGTCGCCGCCAAGGTGCGCGCCGATGGCGGCATTCCCGACGCCCAGATGGTCGGCGACACCGAGGCGGCCGTGAAGTGGATGCGCGCGCAGCCCAACCACAACGGCAAGGTCGGCATTTTCGGCTCCTGCTCCGGCGGCCGGCACGCCTTCATCTATTCCTGCCAGAAAAAGGATGTCGACGCCTGCGTCGAGCTGTGGGGCGGCCGCGTGGTGATGCCCAAGGAAGACCTCAACGAGAAAACGCCGGTCGCGCCGATCGACATGACCAGGGACCTCTGTTGTCCGCTGCTCGGCCTGTTCGGCAATGACGACCGCGCGCCCAGCCCCGAGCAGGTCAACCAGCACGAGGCCGAGCTGAAGAAGCACGGCAAGAACTACGAGTTCCATCGCTATGACGGCGCCGGCCATGGCTTCTTCTATTGGCATCGGCCGCTGTACCGGCCCGAGCAGGCCATGGATGGCTGGAGCAAGGTGTTCGCCTTCTACGGCAAGCATCTGGCGAAATAGGAGGATCGGATATGTGCACGTCGATCATCGAAGTCGTCGAGCGCCGAGGGCATGGCCAAGCGCGGCGACGAATGGTTTCCGCTCTCGCACGCCGTGGTCGCCTATGACCACGCGCGCCACGCCAATCTCGGCGATGTCATCACGCTCGATTTTCTCAACAGCGCGCTCGAGCCCGGCGCGCGCGCCGGGGTCGAGCTGACGCTGGAGACGGCAAAAGAGTTGCGCGCGGCGCTGGATCGCGCGATCGCCGCCGCCGAATTCGAGGAGGCGGAAGTGCGGGGCAAGGGCGGCGCGGACCGCGTATCGTGCGGGCGGCGTAACAGCTCTGGCGTCATCTCTCCGATGTCGTCCCGGACAAGCGAGCGTCAGCGAGCGCGATCCGGGACCCATAGCCACAGGGTCGAGTTGGGAAGGGATGCTGTCGACCGGCATTGTGCCTCATTGAGGGGACAGCGCGGTATGGGTCCCGGCCTTCGCCGGGACGACAGCGGATAACGCGTCAGCGCTTTCCTTCTATCGCGATCTCGATGAGGTAGGGCTTGTTGGCCGCGACGGCCTTCGACAGCGCCGGTGCGATGTCGTCGGCCTTCTCGATTCGCACGCCTTCGACGCCCATGCCTGCGGCGAGATGCACGAAATCAAACTCCGGTCCGGTCAGATCCATCTGCTGATAGGGATGCTGGGTGCCGGCTGCAAAATTCTGGCGCCAAACGTCGGTGTTGTGCTTGAGGATACGGTATTCGCGGTTCGCCAGGATGACGAACACGATCGCGAGCCGATGGTGTGCCGCGGTCCACAGCGCCTGGATGCTGTACATGGCGGAGCCGTCGCCGGAGATCGCGACCACCGGGCGGTCTGGCATCGCGACCTTGACGCCGATGGCGCCTGAAAATCCCTGCCCGATGCCGCCGCCGCGGCCGCCAAAATAATCGCCAAAGCCGCGATAGTCGAAGGCGCGCGCGAGATCGAGGCTCGCGGTGATGCTTTCATCGACGATCACGACATTCTCGGGCAGGCCGCGCCGGAGTTCGGCCGCAACGCGCGGCATCGAGGCCGGCTCGCGGCTCCAGCTCTTCTCCAGCCGCGCGCGATAGGCTTCCTTCTCCCTCGCGCGCAAGTCGGCGAGCGCGGCATTGCGGCGTTGCGCGGCAGCCTTGTATTCCTGCGGCGCGCGCGACGCGAGAGCGCTCACCAGCGCGCCGAGGCTCGCCGCCATCTCACCGACGACGCCGGCGTCGAGCCGGTTGTTGAACGCCAGGCGCTCCGGCGATTCCTCGATCTGAGCACGACGGCGCCGTTGGGGATATGGCCGCCGGGCGCAAACCAGATGTCCTCGAAGAACGGACCGCCCAGCAGCAGGACGAGATCGGCCTCGCCAAGGGCTTTACGAACCTGGGCGGCATCGCCCGGCAGCGAGGCGCGATAGTTCGGGTGGCTGGTCGGAAACGGCGCGTGGTGGCGCAGCCCTTCGAACCACACCGGTGCGCCGATCGCCTCGACCAGCGCGACGAGCGCGTCGGTCGCGTCCGATCGCGCCACGTCATCGCCGGCCACGATGACAGGGTTTTGCGATTTCAGGAGCAGCGACGCCAGCGCCTCGATACCCTTGGGATCGGGATGCGTGGCGCGCCACAGCCTGTCGGCGGCGACGGCCTCGACCGAGGTCTCCTGCTCCAGCACGTCGATCGGCAACGCGACGAAGACCGGGCCCTGCGGCGCGTCGGTGGCGACCTTGAAGGCGCGGCGCAGGATCGGGGCGATCTCGTCGGCGCGCTCGATCTGCACGCTCCATTTGGTGACGGGGGCTGCCATCGCGACGAGATCGTGGCCGAGCAGCGGGTTCGTGAGCCGCATGCGCGTATCCTGCTGGCCTGCGGTCACCACGACGGGCGAATTGGCCTTCAGCGCGCCGTAGAGCGAGCCGATGCCGTTGCCGAGGCCGGGCGCGACATGGAGATTGGCGACCACCGGCCGGCGCGCCGCCTGCGCGTAAAAACTTGCCGCGCCGACGGCGACGCCCTCGTGCAGCGCCATGATGTATTCGATTTGCGGATACGCCGGCAGGCTGTCGAGCAGCGGCGTCTCCGTCGTGCCGGGATTGCCGAAGATGTGGCGCACGCCATGCGCCACGAACGAGTCCATCAGCACACGGCGTCCGCGCATTTTTCCATCCCCGCTGTTTTTGGCAGCCGTCAGGGTCGTCCGGAACGAAAGCAGGACGATCCAGCATCCCACGAGTGCCCATAATTGAACGCCTCGTGGATATACTGGATGCCCGCGCGCTTGCGCGGCCGGCATGACAGGATTGATTGGGGCTACTTCGCCGGCTCGAGGATCGAGACGTAATTCGCGACCGCGGCGCCGCCCATGTTGAAGATGCCGCCGAGTTTTGCGTTCTTGATCTGCATGCCCTCGGGCGCTTGCCCGGCAAGCTGCATCGCGGTCATCACATGCATGGAGACGCCGGTAGCGCCGATCGGGTGGCCCTTGGACTTCAACCCGCCGGACGGATTGACCGGCAGCTTGCCGTCCTTCTGGGTCCAGCCTTCCTTGATGGCCCGGGCGCCCTGCCCCTTCGGCGTCAGGCCCATCGCTTCATATTCGATCAGCTCGGCGACGGTGAAGCAGTCATGGGTCTCGACAAAGGAGAGATCGGTGAGCGCCACGCCCGCCTTCTCCAGCGCGCGCTGCCAGGCCACCGTGCAGCCCTCGAACTGCAGGATGTCGCGCTTGCTCATCGGCAGGAAGTCCTGCGCATGCGCGGTGGCGCGGATGTTGATCGCCTTGCCCATCGACTTGGCGGCTTCCGAAATCCATCAGCACCAGTGCGGCGGCGCCGTCGGAGACCAGCGAGCAATCGGTGCGCTTCAAGGGGCCGGCGACATACGGGTTCTTCTCGCTCTCGGAGCGGCAGAAGTCGAAACCAAAATCCTTGCGCAGCTGCGCATAGGGGTTGGCGACGCCGTTCTTGTGGTTCTTGGCCGCGATCATCGCCAGCGCATCGGACTGATCGCCATATTTCTGGAAATAGCCCTGCGCGATCTTGCCGAACACGCCGGCAAAGCCGCCGACCGTGTCGCCGTCCTCCGGCAGGTACGATGCCTTCAGGAGATACTTGCCGATCTCGGCCGAAGGCGTGCGCGTCATCTGCTCGACCCCGACCACCAGCACGGTCCTGGCCGCGCCGCTCGCGATCGCGCGGATGCCCTGATGCACGGCGGCAGACCCGGTGGCGCAGGCGTTCTCGACGCGGGTTGCGGGCTTGAAGCGGAGGTTGGGATCGGCCTGCAGCACCAGCGAGGCCGTAAAGTCCTGCGGCGAGAAGCCGGCGTTGAAATGGCCGAGCACGATCTCGTCGACGTCGCCGGCCGAGATGCCGGCGTCGGCCAGTGCCTCATTGGCGACCTTGACCACGAGGCTTTCCACGGTCTCGGCGTCGAACTTTCCGAACGGCGTATGCGCCCATCCGACAATGCTGGCTGTCATGACGTTCTCCCTGAAATTCGCTTGGGCCGTTTTAGCCTATCGGCGGCAAGACTTCACGCCGCTTTCGCCGACTTGACCGACCGCTCGCACATGGCGGTTATGCCGGCCCAGTTGCCGGACTTGATGTCCACGGCCTGGCACAGCCAGGAGCCGCCGACCGCGATCACATTGGGCTCGGCCAGCCACATCGGCGCGTTGGTCTCGCCGACGCCGCCGGTCGGGCAGAATTTGACGTGCGGGAATGGCCCCCCCAGCGCCCGCAGTGCCTTGATACCGCCGGCCTGTTCGGCCGGGAAGAATTTCACCACGTCAAAACCATGCGCCAGGGCCTGCATCAGCTCCGACGCCGTCGCGATCCCCGGCGCGAACGGCAGCGAGCTTCCGGCCGCCGCCTTCAACAGCTCCGGCGTGGCGCCGGGGCTGATGCCGAATTTGGCGCCGAGTTCTTCGGCGCGGGCGAGATCATCGGCATTGAGGATGGTGCCGATGCCGACAATGGCGTCGGGCACGTTGGCGATGATGGCTTTTGCCGCGTCGATGGCGACCGGCGTCCGCAAGGTCACCTCCAGCATGCGCACGCCGCCGGACGTCAGCGCACGCGCCAGCGGCACGGCGTCCTCGACCCGGTTGATGGTCAGCACCGGAACGACGCGGGCGGACTTGAACAGCGAGGCGAGCTTTTCCTGTTTCGATGCACTCATGACGAAACCTTGCGAAGGGGGAACGAATTGGCCGGCATGGCTGAACGCGGAATAATGGCACCGGGATGGCATACCACAACTCCCGCGAGGCGATGACCGGCACGCGCTGAATTCGACCGGCGGCTCGCCCGCGAGCCGGGCCGCGAGATAGGCGGCGGCAAAGCTGTCGCCGGCCGCAGTGGTGTCGACCACGGCTGCGGTCACCGGCTCGGCTTCGATGCGCTGCAGGGCGCCTGCAATTCGCAGCAGGCTTGCGGGTTCTCCGAGTTTCAGCACGACCTCCCCACCCGGGATTTTCGCAAGCAAGCCTTCCGCGTTCTCGCCGGGATAAAGCGGCAGCAAATCCTCGGTCGAGGCGAGCGCGATGTCCGCGGTCTCGAACGCCTCGCGGAAGACGCGGCGGGCGATGTCGAGATCGGGCCAGCCGCGGGCGCGGAAATTGGTGTCGAAGGCGATGCGCGTGCCGCGTTGCCGCGCCTCGCGCAGCGCCGCCAAAAGCCGCGCTCGTCCGCTTTCCGCATAGATCGAGAGCGTGATCGCGGAGAGATAGACGAGATCGTAGGTCGAAAGCGATTGCAGCAGGCTTTCGGTCTCGAGCAGATCGAGCAGGCTCCGCGCCGCAGCACTCTCGCGCCAGTGGAAGAAGCGGCGCTCGCCGCTCGCATCCGTGGCGATCAGGTAAAGGCCGGGCAGCTTGCCGGCGAGGCGCGCGACTTTGCCGGTGCCGACGCCCTCCGCCTTCCAGCCCGCGACCATCTCATCGCTCAGCGGGTCATCGCCGAGCGCGGTGATGTAGTCGACGGCAACGCCAAGGCGAGCGAGATAGACCGCGGTGTTCAGCGTATCGCCGCCGAACCCACGCGAATACAGGCCGCCTCCGGCCTGCTTCAGCTCGATCATGCATTCGCCGATGCAGGCAACGCCGCTCATCAGCTGGGCTCAGGCGGCGAATTTGCCGCCGAGCTCGTCCTCGATGTGGATCTTGATGATGTCGTCAAAAGTGTTCTCGGCGGTGGTGAAGCCGAGCTGGCGCGCGCGTTTGGCCTCGAAATTGCGCGGCCAGCCAGCGACGATGCCCATGATGAAGGGATCGGGCTCGCGCTTGATGCGGCCTGCGACCTTCTCTCCCGCGACGCGTTTCAGCGCGGCGATCTGCTCGCCGACGGTGGCGGAAAGGCCGGGCATGGTGAGGCCGCGGCGCGGACCCGCGGCGGCAAGGTCCATGGTCGCGGCATGCAAGAGGAAGCCGACCGCCGAGCGCGGCGTCGCATGCCAGTGGCGCACATCCTCGGACACCGGAAGGACCGCTTCCTTGCCGGCGAGCGGTTCGCGCATGATGTTGGAGAAGAAGCCGGAGGCGGCCTTGTTGGGCGCACCGGGGCGGACGCAGATGGTCGGCAGCCGGATCGAGATGCCGTCCAGGAAGCCCTTGCGCGAATAGTCCGAAATCAGAAGCTCTCCGATCGCCTTCTGGGTGCCGTAGCTGAGCAGTGGCGTGTGGAAGAACTCGTCGCCGATCGCGTCCGGAAATGGCGCGCCGAACACCGCGATCGAGGACGTGAACACCAGGCGCGGCTTGTAGCCGCCGCCGGTCAGCCGGATAGCATCGATCAGCATCCGCGTGCCGTCGAGATTGATGCGGTAGCCCTTGTCGAAATCGAGCTCGGCTTCGCCGGAGACGATAGCGGCGAGATGGAAGATCACGTCGGGCCGGCCGGCGATCAGCTTTTCCGCCGCGCCCGCGACGG
Source organism: uncultured Alphaproteobacteria bacterium (assembly GCA_963739755.1). GTDB lineage: Bacteria > Pseudomonadota > Alphaproteobacteria > Rhizobiales > Xanthobacteraceae > Bradyrhizobium. The sequence goes on from CAVUCB010000048.1 coordinate 16,577, forward strand.
CGAAATCGCCCGCGTGCACCTCGACCGGAAAGCCCGGCTTCTCCGGCTTTGCGGGCGCCACGACGTCATGCAGCGTCAGCTTCGTGATGTCAGACTTGCCGAGCCGGCCGTCCTTCAGGAGACGCTCGACCAATTTGCGGCCGACCATGCCGGCCGCGCCCAGAACCAATACGTGCAAGCGCCTACTCCTCGCTTCTTCTAATTCTTCACGCGCGAATCTCGCTGGGGCATGCGCCGTCTCGAAATTGGTTCCATCCCGGGGGCTCTCATTCCTTCACGGCGCCGGTCATTGCCGACACATAATGCTCCACGAAGAAGGCGTAAAGGATCACGAGCGGCAGCGAGCCGGCCAGCGCCCCCGCCATCAGCGCGCCCCAGCGATAGACGTCGCCGTCGACGAACTCGTTGACGATCGCGACCGGCACGGTCTTGTTCGGGGCCGATTGCAGGAAGGTCAGCGCGTAGATGAACTCGTTCCAGCACAGCGTGAAGCAGAAGATGAAGGCCGAGATCAGGCCGGGCACGGAGAGCGGCAGCACGATCTTGATCAGGATCTGCCAGCGGCTCGCGCCATCGATCAGCGCACATTCCTCAAGCTCGAAGGGGATGGTCTTGAAGTAGCCCATCAAAAGCCAGGTCGAGAACGGGATCAGGATGGTCGGATAGGTCAGGATAAGCGCCAGCGGCAAATCGAACAGGCCGTACTGGAACACGACGGTCGCCAGCGGAATGAACAGGATCGAGGGCGGCACCAGGTAGGCCAGGAAGATCAGCCCACCGACGAGGTTGGCGCCCTTGTAGCGCAGCCGCACGATGGCATAGGCCGCCAGCACGCTCGCGATGATCGAGAGCATGGTGGCGCCGATCGCGACATACATCGTATTCCACAGCCAGCGCGGATAGTAGCTTTCGAACAACAGCTTGTGGAAATGCTTGAAAGTCGGATGCCAGATCCAGAACGGGTTGAACGTTTCGAGGTCGAGGAGCTGGTCGTCGGCTTCACCGAGGTCAGCGCCATCCAGTAGAATGGAAACAGCAGGATGATGACGATGATCGCCAACGGCAGCTAGAGCGTCACCAGCCGCCGCGGCAGCGACTGAAGATAGCTCATGCCCTCGCTGTGATCGACCCGCCCGGGCGTCGACAGAATGGACTTGAGGTCGACC
>CAVUCB010000049.1:0-45915 GCA_963739755.1 uncultured Alphaproteobacteria bacterium
TGCGGCAGGCCTATATCGGCGTCGATGTTGGAACTTCGAGCACGCGCGCGGGTGTATTCGACGAGACCGGAAAGCTGCTCGCCATCGCCAGACATCCAATCAGGACCTGGCACGAGGCGGGCGACATTGTCGAGCAATCGTCCCCCGACATCTGGGATGCGTGCGCAGCCTCCGTGCGCGCAGCAATCGCGGAGGCGGCGATCCCGCGCGATGCGGTCAAGGGCATCGGCTTCGATGCGACCTGTTCTCTGGTCGCGCTTTCTTCGGGTGGCGCGCCGGTTACCGTCAGTGGATCGGGCGATCCCGAGCGCAACGTCATCGTCTGGATGGATCACCGCGCCGTCACCGAGGCGCGAGAGATCAATGACACAGAAGACGATGTGTTGCGTTATGTCGGCGGCTCCATCTCGCCCGAGATGGAAGTGCCGAAGCTGCTGTGGCTGAAGCGGCATCTGCGGGCGAGCTTCGACGCCGCCGGGCACTTCTTCGATCTCGCAGACTTTCTCTCCTGGCGCGCAACGGGTTCGCTGGCGCGCTCGATGTGCACCGTGACCTGCAAGTGGAATTTCCTCGCGCACGAAAAGCGCTGGAGCGCGCCATTTTTTCAGCGGGTCGGATTGAATGAGTTCGCCGCCGAAAACTACGCGAGGATCGGGACCGACATCATCGCGCCCGGCTCGTCGGTCGGGGCAGGGTTGACACAAACGGCCGCCGATGAGCTCGGCCTGCAAGCGGGAACGCCGGTCGGCGCTTCCCTGATTGACGCGCATGCGGGAGGAATCGGCGCGATTGGCGGCCGCCTCGAATCCGGCGGACCGGTCAATGTCTGCGATCGCCTGGCCTATATCATCGGGACCTCCGCCTGCATCATGGCGACGACGGTCGAGCCCTGCTTCGTGCCGGGCGTGTGGGGTCCTTATTATTCAGGCATGGTGCCGGGCTTCTGGCTGAACGAAGGCGGGCAATCGGCGGCGGGCGCGGCGGTCGATCATCTGCTCCGCTCGCATCCGGCGCATGCCGAGGCAGTCGCGGCCGCACGCGGCGAGGGCGTCGAAATCATCGAGTATCTGGAACGGCGGATTTTTTCGCGCGTCGGCAGTGCCGGCGCAGCGGCCTCGCTCGCGCGGGATATCCACGTGCTGCCGGAATTTCTCGGCAATCGCTCGCCTTATGCCGATCCCGACTCGCGTGCCGTGATCGCGGGGCTCGACCTCGATGCCGACATCGGCGCGATGGAACGGTTGTTTGTCGCAGGCCTTTGCGGGCTGGCCTACGGTCTCGCCGATGTCATCGATGCCTTTGCTGCGCACAAGGTCGAAAGCAATGTCATCGTCATGGGCGGCGGCGCGGGCCGCAGCCCGCTGGTCCGGCAGATCATGGCGGATACGACCGGGCTCACGGTGGCGCTTCCGCAGACGCAGGAGCCGGTTCTGCTCGGCGCGGCCATGCTGGGTGCAGTCGCTGGCGGCGCCTACAGGTCGATCGGCGAAACCATGGCGTCGATGTCGGCGCTCGGCCGGCTCAGTGAGCCGACCGCACCTCGCATGGCGGAATTTCATCGAACCAAGCGAAGCGTTCACACCATGCTGAGTGCATTGGATCGCGAGAGCCGCGACGTCATGCGTCGGTTCGGGGCAAAGGGCCATTGAAGAAGAAAAGCAATGATACTGAGTTGTGGTGATGCACTGATTGACTTCGTACCGGTAAGGGCCGTGGATGGACGCGAAGCCGCGCGGCCGGCGGTCGGCGGGTCCTGTCTCAACATCGCAGTCGGCCTGGCGCGGTTGGGCGTTGCCACCGGTTTCGTCGGCGGCATCTCGACGGACCTGTTCGGCCGCATGATCGCCGATCACGCCTTGGCGTCCGCTGTCGACATCAGTCACGCGACGCGCAGCGGCGACCAGACCACGCTCGCCTTTGTGCGGATCATTGCAGGCGAGTTGCAATACGCCTTCTATGATTTCGGGACCGCCTCCGCCAACTGGACCTATCGCCCCGGCTCGATCCCGTTCGACGGCATCGAGGCTGTGCATATCGGGTCCACCACGCTGGTGCACGACCGCGGCGCCGACGAGGCCGGCGTCCTGATCAAGGACGCACGGCCAACCGCGACGATTTCGTTCGATCCGAATTGCAGGCCGAACCTGGTCAGGGATTTGCAGACCTATCGGACGCGGATGAACGCCTTTGCCGAGAGCGCGGACATCGTGCGGATGTCGGATGTCGATTTCGATTATCTCCATGGCGACGAAGTCTATGCGGCCAGGGCCGAAGCGCTGATCGCAAGCGGCGTCAGCCTGATCGTCATCACCCGCGGCACCAAGGGCGCGCTGGCCTGGCATCGCCGGTCCGGCGCCATCGAGGTGGAGGCGCCCTCGGTCGATGTGGTCGACACCATCGGGGCGGGCGACAGCTTTCATGCCGCGCTGCTGTTTGCGCTGCGCGAGCAGGGATGCATCGAAAGGGCCGGACTGCAGGCCGCGGGCGCGGCGGAGCTGCGGCGGGCGCTGTCCTTTGCCTGCCAGTGCGCCGCCATCACCTGCACCCGCGCCGGCGCCGATCCGCCCCGCCGGAGTGAGGTGGCCGAGCTGTGGCAGCTCCGCGCGCAAACCTCTGCGGGCCGGTAATTTTCGGCTGGTCGTTCGAGCTATTACGATACATTCTATCGGCGGCTCGACCGGCGGCCGGGAACGACTCCCCCGAATTGCGGGTTGACGTCGCGTAATGGGAGGAAGAAATGCGTGCGGTTGCAAACGAGCCGCTGTCGCGGCATGCCTTGGCCTTCGTTCTCGCAGGCGGCCGCGGTAGCCGGCTCCTGGAGCTGACCGACAGGCGTGCCAAACCGGCGGTCTATTTCGGCGGCAAGTCGCGCATCATCGATTTTGCGTTGTCGAATGCCCTGAATTTCAGGCATTCGCCGTATCGCGGTCGCCACCCAATACAAGGCACATAGCCTCATTCGGCATCTCCAGATGGGCTGGAATTTCTTCCGGCCCGAGCGCAACGAAAGTTTCGACATCCTTCCGGCCAGCCAGCGCGTCTCGGAAACCATGTGGTACGTGGGGACCGCGGACGCCGTCTATCAGAACATCGATATCATCGAGAGCTATGGGGCACGGTTCACCGTGGTGCTGGCAGGCGACCACATCTACAAGATGGACTACGAGCTGATGCTGCAGCAGCATGTCGACCAGCACGCCGATGTTACGGTCGGTTGCCTCGAAATGCCGAGGGAAGAGTCGAGCGGTTTCGGGATCATGCACATCGACGAGAACGACCTGATCCAGTCGTTCCTGGAAAAGCCGGCGGACCCGCCGCCGATGCCCGGCAAGCCGGACAAATCGCTCGCCAGCATGGGCATCTATGTGTTTGACACGCAATTCCTGCTCGACGAGCTGAAGCGCGATGCGGCGGATACGAATTCGAACCATGATTTCGGCAAGGACATCATCCCCTACATCGTCAAGAATGGCCGCGCGGTGGCCCACCAATTCAGCCGCTCCTGCGTGCGCGCCGGCAGCGATCAGCCGAGTTACTGGCGTGACGTCGGAACGGTCGATGCCTATTGGTCGGCCAATATCGATCTCACCGACGTGCTGCCCGAGCTTGATCTTTACGACCGCTCGTGGCCGATCTGGACCTATGGCGAAATCACGCCGCCGGCGAAATTCGTCCACGACGAGGAGGGCCGCCGCGGCGAGGCCGTCACCTCGCTCGTATCAGGAGGGTGCATCGTATCGGGCGCCTCGTTGCGGCGTTCGCTGCTTTTCACCGGTGTGCACCTGCATTCGCATGCCAGGGTCGAGGGCGCGGTCATCCTGCCCTATGTGGATGTCGGCCGGCATGCGCGCCTGAGCAATGTCGTCATCGACCGCGGCGTGCGGATTCCGGAAGGCCTGGTGGTCGGCGAAGACCCCGAGCTCGACGGCAAGCGATTCCGGATCTCGGCGAATGGAGTTTGCCTGATCACGCAGCAGATGATCGACGGGCTGAATGCATGAAGCCTGTTCGCGTCCTGTCGGTCGCCTCTGAAATCTATCCGATCATCAAGACTGGAGGCCTCGCCGACGTGGCCGGCGCGCTGCCGATCGCGCTGCAGGCGGAAGGCATCGAGACGCTTACCCTCGTGCCGGGATATCCCGACGTCATGAACGCGCTTGGGGATGCGCGGGAGATTTTCGAATGGCCGCTGTTCTTTGGCGGCGCGACGCGTCTAATCCGGGGATCGTGCGGCGAACTCCAGTTGTTCGTGCTCGATGCGCCGCATCTGTTTGCGCGTCCCGGAAATCCTTATCTGTCGCCCGAGGGGGTGGACTGGCCGGACAACGGTCTGCGCTTTGCGGCACTGGCCCGCATGGCCGATAATATCGGTCTCGGAGCCGTTCCCGATTTCGTGCCCGAAATCGTCCATGCACATGACTGGCAGGCAGCACTGGCGCCCGCTTATTTGCATTACAGCGGCCGGCCGCGCCCGCGCACGGTGATCACCGTGCACAATCTGGCGTTCCAGGGACGATTTCCGCGTGACATTCTCGAAGAGATCGGGCTGCCGCCGGAATCCTTCAACGTGCACGGTGTCGAGTATTATGGCGACATCGGTTTTCTGAAGGCCGGACTGCAATTCGCCGATCAAATCACGACGGTTTCGCCGACTTATGCCGCCGAAATCCAGAGCGACGAGGCGGGGATGGGTCTTGGTGGCTTGCTGCGCGAACGCGCCGGCGATCTTCGCGGTATCCTCAACGGCATCGATACGGATGTCTGGAATCCCGCAACAGACCCTGTCATCGCCAGCCGTTTCGATGGCAACGATCTCGACCGCCGCGCGGCCAACAAATCCGCGTTGCAGCAACGGTTTGGCCTCGAGCAGCGGCCCGACGCGTTTCTGCTTGGCGTGATCAGTCGTCTGTCCTGGCAAAAGGGACTCGATCTTCTGCTGGAAAGCCTTCCGACGGCTATTGGCGAAGGCATTCAATTGGCCGTGCTCGGCAGCGGGGACGCCGATCTTCAGCAGCGCTACCGCGCCGCCGCGCAGGCGCATGCAGGCCGGATCGGCGCCGTCATCGGCTACGATGAAGCATTGGCGCATTTGATCCAGGCAGGTAGCGATGCTCTCGTCGTGCCATCGCGGTTTGAGCCGTGCGGTCTGACGCAGCTCTGCGCGCTGAGATACGGGGCGGTGCCTGTCGTGTCCCGCGTCGGCGGACTTGAGGACACGGTGGTCGATGCCGATGCCGCCGCGATGGCGGGCGGCGTCGCCTCCGGCTTCAAGTTTGCACCCGTGACGACGGACCATCTCGCCGGCGCCGTGGGGAGGGCCCATGCCGCCTTTGGCGATAAATCTGTGTGGCGGAAGATTTAGCTAAGCGGGATGTCGACCGACGTCTCCTGGCGCAACCGCGCCAGCCGCTACGCCGAGCTCTACCGCGAGCTCGTGCGCGCGCGACCGGGATAGCGACGCGACCGGGATAGCGAAGTGCCGTCAAATCGCGATCGACTTGAACGCGGGCTTTCGATCATTTCGCCAGCGCTTGACGTCGGACCTCAGTTCACGACTGCTGTCGCTTTGCGAACGAGTACGCTATCGCCTTTCCGGCTGATCTCGATCGCGCCTGCCCGGTTCGGTGTCGAGAGAACGACACTCTGGCCCGGCGCAAGAACAGACACCACACGGACCGGCGTTCCCGCCTCGCCCTGCGCAAGGGTCGTGATGACATGAAACCCATCGCGCTCGACGGTGTAGTAGGCGACACCGGACACCTCGCCGAGGTCGATGCTCCTGGCCTCAATCGGGCGCAGGCCATCGGCGTGCGCGGCCTCCAAAGACGCCAGGGCGAATGCGGCGGCGAAAAGTATGTCACGTATTGACATGGCGATTTCCTTTGGGTTCGGGGATGAAACCCGTCGCGCGTGCCGCGGCATTGGCGGCGCTGACTGTATGACTTGTCGCTGCCTTGTCCCGCTGCTCGCCGACGAGAACAGCGGGCGGGAAAATGCTGTCGTATATCGCACGGGCTTGTCGAATTAGACGCGTTCGCTCCCGTTCAGACTTTGGTATAAATCGGATAATTTCGCCCATGTTCGCTCCAAGCTTACACAACGAATCTACGATAAGATGACGATCGTCATCGCATATTGACGTGGGGACCTTCGTGCCGGCTTGGAAGCCCGGCAGCGGTAACAATGCGATGAAAAGCTCGTGATTAGCTCAGAGCGTTTTCAGTCGGTCCAGGAGGGCGCCGCGTGCGATCATGAAGTGAATGTCATCCGCGAAGGGAAAGGCCTTGCGCACGTTGGCGATCACCTTATCGAGAAACTCGCCGTGCCTGTTCATTCCGAGCCTGTTCATTCGAGCGATTTCGGCCTCCTGCGGCAGCGTGAATTGATCGACGAAGGGCGGAGCGAGGTCCCTGACGGTCTCACCAGTCAACTTAAGCATGTCGTAGTGGCCGATGGTGACCTTGAGATTCTTGAGCGAGGCTCCGGGCGTCTCGAGCTTGTTGCCTTCTGGCGTCGCGATCCCGCGTGCCATCAGGTCCAGCTTCACGGATTGGTGGATCGTCGACTCACCCAGGACGATGTCCAGTGTCTTGTCTGGATGATTCGAAGCCCAGCCGTACCAGAACTGGGCGTCTTCGATATCGCCCTTAATTTTGGGGTCGCGCTCGTGGTACAGACAGTCGAGTCCCCAGCATCCCTTCAGCTTCAACTCGTTTTTGCCAAGGTTTCCGATAATGGCGCGCATTGCTCTGCCGCCTGCTGAATGGCAGGCAACATAGAGGTTGTTGATTTCAATGGGCGGCCGGGGATCCTTGCCGGTAGCGCCGAAATCCCGGACGGCGTCAAGCACCTCGCTCAAATAGCGTTCGCCCCAATTTTTCGTTGCTAGTTGCGTGACATCATAGTTTCCCACCCACTTGCGCTTCTTTGGATCCTTTTCCTTCTCATCCTTATGCTCGTAGCCTAAAAACGGCGCGATGAGTGCCGCGTCCTTGCCGCAATTGCGCACCTGGTCGCGTATTCGCGCGTCATCGCCGTGAAACAGATAATCAAGGCTTTGGACCAGAAATCCGTGTAGCCAGAGCACTACGTTGATCGCGTCGCCGGGGGCCGGGCGTTTCCGCGGAAAATAGATGGCCGTAGGCTGCATGCACGTCGTGGGCAGCTTGGTTTGATACGTCTCACCTGGAAAGGCGCTATCCTTCTGTTCCAGTTCACAGGGCATGCAGGTTGCTCCGGTTCATCATGCCGGGCCACGCGTACGGCGGTGCGGCGAGGGCGCTATGGCGATCCGCTCAAGTCCATGCGTACGCAACATCGACGCAACCCGCTAAAATATGGACGGTACGTATTTCGTCAACGCGGAGAAGATCGCGTCATAATTGGCGGGCTGGCTGGTGCGCTCGTTTGCTACCCCTACGGCATTCGAATTGGAGCCCTCGCCTTCGAGAAAGTTGAATGAAGCGCTCCTGAAGGTGTCGAGGCGGATCGCAACTCCAAAATTCCCGCCGTAGACGCCCTCACGCTGGATCCCGGAGGATAGGGCGCAATAGGCAACCGACGCAGAGTCGAGGTAGTGCGACTGCTCATATTGAGATCTGCTGGCGTCTGGATCTCGGTTCCTCTTCGACGTGGTCGACACATAGTATCCCGCGAATGGCCCCGTTTGCTGGACCACAGGAAGAAATCCCTGGCTGTCCGGCTGGTTCGGGTCGACCTTTACCCGCGTTCCATCTGGCGCCCTGATCATGCCGTTCCTGTCCACTGGATTCTCGGGGGTGGGCTTCACAGACATCACGCCGAAATAGTGCATCTTCTTCCCGGCGTTAACCATGTGATCGAGCGGATCCAAATTGTCTGGGCCATAGCAATTTCCGGCGCCGTCAAAGTCGATGTTCATGTGCGTCATGTAAATCAGCGCAAACGGCGGCTCCTGCGTTCCCATCGCCACGCTTGTCATCGATACGTGATGGCGCTCCGCAGGTTTGGCGGGCTTGCCGTCCTTTGCGGGCACTGCCGCTGTATCTTAATAGTCGTTGCCCTGCCAGTAGCGATCTACATTTCTGAAAACGAGTCCGGGCATGCGCTCCTCTTCAATTTGGAAGGTCCTCTCCATCGATCTCTTGAAAGTAATGCTGCCTTCCACGGGAGTTCGCGGAGTTGTTCAAGTCATATCGCTCAGCTCCACGCATAGGCGAAATCGCCGTTCTCGATCGTAACTTGCGCCTGCGTGATCTCTTCCTTGGCCAGCGAGCGCTTGAGGAATTCGCGCGACAGCGCCGGCAGCAGCGTGTTGGTGATGATGTTGTCGATCATGCGGCCGCCGGAATCCGGATCGTTGCACATTGAGACGATGTGATCGACGACCGCGTCGGTCGTAGACGAATGAGGCGCCGTGATTGTCGCGAATGCGCTGGTCGATGCGGTCGAGCTGCAGCCGGACGATGCCGTCGAGCATGGAAGTCGACAGCGGGAAATAGGGAATGGACACGATGCGCCCGAGCAGCGCCGGCGGAAATACCTTGAGCAGTTCCGGCCGCAGCTTCGACGCAAGCTCTTCCGGATCGTCGCGATATTTCGGGTCGCGCGACAGCTCCATGATCAGGTCGGTGCCGACATTGGTGGTCAGGATGATCAGGGTGTTCTTGAAATCGATCCGCCGGCCGTTGCCGTCCTCCATGATGCCCTTGTCGAACACCTGGAAGAAGATCTCGTGCACGTCGGGATGGGCCTTCTCGACCTCGTCGAGCAGGATCACGCTGTAGGGCTTGCGCCGCACCGCTTCGGTCAGCCGGCCGCCTTCGCCATAGCCGACATAGCCGGGAGGCGCGCCCTTCAGCGAGGAGACCGTGTGCGCCTCCTGGAACTCCGACATGTTGATGGTGATCATGTTCTGCTCGCCGCCATAGAGCGCCTCGGCCAGCGCCAGCGCGGTCTCGGTCTTGCCGACGCCGGAGGGGCCGGCCAGCATGAAGACGCCGATCGGCTTCGACGGGTTGTCGAGCTTGGCGCGGCTGGTCTCGATCCGCTTGGCGATCATCGCCAGCCCGTGGGACTGGCCGACGACGCGGCGGTTGAGGATTTCCGGCAGCTTCAGCACGGTTTCGATCTCGTCGCGCACCATGCGGCCGACCGGAATGCCGGTCCAGTCCGACACCACCGAAGCGACCGATTGCTCGTCGACATGGGCATAGATCATCCGCTTTTCCGGGTGTGATGCCCTCCAGCGCATCGAACTTGCCGCGCAATTCGGCGCGTTTTGCGGTCGCGATCGTCGCCCTGCTTCGGCTCCGCCAGTATCTCTCGGATGCTTCGGATGTCGTTGACCAGCGCCTGCTCGCTGGCCCATTCGGCTTCCAGGCCGGCGAGCTTGTCCTTGAGTGCGGCGATATCCGCATCGAGGCTCGTCATGCGCTCGGCGTCGTCGACTCCCAGATCGCTGTCGCTGACGAGCGCGGCCTTCTCCGCCTCGCGCGCGGCAATGGCGACGCGCGCGTCCTCGATCAGGGCCGGCGTCGCGCTCTGGCTGATCGCCACCCGCGCCGCGGCGGTGTCCAGCAGGCTGACCGCCTTGTCCGGCAATTGCCGCGCCGGGATATAGCGGTGCGACAGGTTCACGGCCGCCACGATCGCGGCATCGGAAATCCGCACGCCGTGATGCTTTTCCATCGGTCCGAGCAGGCCGCGCAGCATGATGCAGCAGGTCTCGACGTCGGGCTCGTCGACCTGGATCGGCTGAAAGCGCCGCGTCAGCGCCGGATCCTTCTCGATATACTGGCGGTATTCGGCCCAGGTGGTCGCGGCGATGGTGCGCAGCGTGCCGCGGGCGAGGGGAGGCTTGAGCAGGTTGGCGGCATCGCCGGTGCCGGCGGAGCCGCCGGCGCCGATCAGGGTGTGGGCCTCGTCGATGAAGAGGATGATCGGGGTCGGCGAGCTCTGCACCTCGTCGATCACCGAGCGCAGCCGCTGCTCGAATTCGCCCTTCATCGACGCGCCGGCCTGCATCAGGCCGATGTCGAGCGCGCAGAGCCGAACGTTCTTCAGCGGCGGCGGAACGTCGCCCGCGGCGATGCGCTGGGCAAAGCCTTCGACCACCGCGGTCTTGCCGACGCCCGCCTCGCCGGTGAGGATCGGGTTGTTCTGCCGCCGGCGCATCAGGACGTCGATCAATTGGCGGATTTCGTCGTCGCGGCCGAGGATCGGATCCATCTCGCCGGACTTGGCCTTGGCGGTAAGGTCCTGCGAAAACCGGTCGAGCGGCGTGGTGCCTTTGGCGCCACCGGTCTGTTCGTGCCGGCCGCGCCGCGGCCCCAACCCCGAACCATCCATCGGACGCAGCGTTTCTTCCTCGGAGCCCGCCCAGATCTTGCGGTATTCGCTGGTCAGGACGTCGATCGACATCTTGGCGAACTCGGACGAGATGTTCTTGAGCGCGCGGTCGAGTTCGCGCGATTGCAGCGCGCCGACCAGAACGTGGCCGGTTCGGATCTGCGTTTCGCCGAAGAAGAGCGTGGCGTAGTGCCAGCCGCGGTCGAGCAGGTCCATCACCGTGTTGGAGACGGTCGGCATTTCGGTTTCGTTCTTGCGAAATCCGGCGATGGCGGCGTTGATGTCCGATGAGGAGCTTGTTGCGATCGAGCTTGAAATGATCGGCCGTCAGCGCGATGTCGGTGCGCTCGCCCTGCAGGATATGGACCAGCCAGTGCGCGAGTTCGACATTGCGATTGCCGGCGCCCTTGGCCTGGCGCAACGCCTTGAACAAGGCTTCGTAGCCGATGCGGTTGAGCTTGCCTGCCACTGCTTCAAGGTTAATGTCGGCCATCGGCGCCTCCCTCGTCTGCCGGCTTGCCGCATTCGTCTCTTCCGCTCCATGCGCTCTGCAGGATGGAATCTGGCGTCGCGCCGGTATGCTTCTGTCGTCGTCCAGTCGGGCGCCATCCAGGTCGTCCAGCCGAGTTGGCCGAAATGGCCGAGCCGCATGGGCTCGACGGCGCCCGATGGAATGGCCAGCTCGGCGTCCCAATCGAGCTGGGCTCCGTTGTAGAAGAACACGAGATCCGCGAGCGGCTCGCACAGGTCTCCGCTGGGCAGAAATCGAATATATTGAGCGAGGTCTTCGGGTGTAGATGCGGATCCTGATCTTGTCCTGCACGCTGTAGACGCCTCGGCCGAGCATCGCGTCCTCGCCAAGCACGTTGTGGCGCTTGCCCAGGATGGTGCATTCCGCGGCGTCGAGCATCAGCCGCGTTCCGACGAACTCGTCGACTTCCGCTTTCACTTCGAACAGGCCGCAGATGCGCGCTGGCCAGGCGCGAGGCGGATTTCGCCTGCGCTGCCCAGCAGGCCGGCAAAGCCGAGCTTGGCGGCATCCGGAACGCTGTCGAGATTTCTGTAAGGTTCGGAGCCGATGCCGATCGCCGAGCCGATATAGGCGAAAAACCGGTCTGCTGTCGGGCGGTCGTGCTGGGCGATCGGGCGCGAATTCGCCCATGCGCGGAAGAACAGCTGAAGAAAGCGATGATTGAAGATGTCGAGGAAGCGCGGGAAAGCATCGTCGTTGGCGAGGACGTAATGATAGGCCTCCTCGGTCGTCGCCAGCGGCAGCGCGCCTTGCGGTCCGAGCATTCCCATATACTTGACGAAGATCTTGAGCGGCTTGTCTTCGTCGTCGGCCTGCTCGACGCGGGCCAGGTTTGACGCCGGAAACTCCATGAACGGGTCCTGCCCGAGCAGGACGAACTCGTCGCGCAGCGTCGCGCTGTCGCCGATGCGAGGCTGGTCTTCGTGGACGCGTTCGAGATGCCGCAGCACGGTGAAATAGTCGAACCGCCACGGCTCCGCTTCCAGCTCGCGCAACAGCTTCGCGTCCATTTGCGACGGTCCTGCTCATAGCGGCCTGCGCATTCCCATGCGGGGCGGCCATCGCATGATCTCGCCCCGATCGACGGAGCGGATCACGGTTTGGGTGAAATGATTGAAGCCGGAATATTCGGCAAAGAAGCGATCGAGCACGGCGCCGAGCAGGAACGCGCCGGTGCCTTCGAACGCCTTCTCGTCGATCGTGACGGTGATCTCGATTCCGCGCGCCGACCCCGACGCCGCTGCGCTGGCGGATACGCCGCACGATCGGCCGGCTGTCGACGTGACGAACGCCACGGATGCGGCGCTCGGTGGCGCTGTCGGCCATCTCCGCAAAAATCGACAGCGTTTCCCGCACCGCTTCGGCATTGCGGCCGGCGCCGCGCTCGACCAGACCGAGATGATTGGTCGAGAGCAGGTTCACGAGCCTCCAGGTGACCGTGCCGGTATGCGCCGTTTCGCTGCGGCTGCGCAATTGCCTGATGACCGGCTCGCGCGGGGGCGTCGGGCCGGCGACGCAGACGAGATCCAGGGTGAAATCGTCGACCAGCCGGAAATCGGCTCCGCCAACCCCGATCGGCAGATGCTCGGTGAGATGCCGATTGGAGCACAGCGCGCGCACGCTCAGTTCGGCAATCGCGTCCTGGTCGTCGATGCCGCCGAGCTCGCTCAGCGAAAGGAACATGTCCGTGCCGGTGTAATCCGACGATATGCCGGTGCGCTTCTCCTCGACCGTGCGCCGTCGCGGCAGGCGGCGGACCGAAAAACAGGTCTGGGACGCAGCTTGCGTGTCGTCCAGCGATGCCGAATAGAGCGGCCGGACCGGCACCTTTTCCCGTCCGCCGGGGTAATGGGCATAAACCTCGAGCACCCGATGCGGCTCGTAGTCCAGATAGTGGCTGCGGTCAGGGACGACGTGATATTCGTGCTGACTTGATTTCAGTTGAATGCGATCGGTCGGTTTTCTCGAACAGATTGATGGCCGGCGCCGCATAGATGCGCGAACGATCGCGGCCGAACGGCGGCTGCGAGCCGCGCATTCAGTTCGTCAAAGGCAAACACGATGTCGACCGTCCTCGCCTTGATGCGAGACAGGAATTCATCGATGCCGGTGAGCCGGCAACCGAGAAACTTGCGCGGAAAGGCGAAATATTCGCGCAGCAGGTCGAAGCCCTCGAACACCCGGTGATCGCTGGGAAACAGCGCATCGTCCGCGATCGAATCCGATCTGCTGCAGGCATTCCGGCGGGGCCTGGAAGACGACCGGATCGCCGAAACTGATCGAGATGGCGGAAATAGATTCCCCGGCAATGGGCAAACAGCTGCTCGTACAGCGCAACCGAGTCGGCCTCCGCGCCGACGAAATAGAGCGGCAGTTGCGAGGTTCGGCAGCCGGCAATCAGCAGCTCCGGCTTCTTCTGCGCGTCGGCCTCGGAAGGCTCGTCTTCAGATCGCGCCGTCGAGCGGTGTGTCAGGGTCAGCCGCATGCCCGCCAGCACCTCGCCGCCGACCGAAACGCCGAGCGCCTGCATCGGCGCCGGCGAGGAGTAATATTCCGCGGCGGTGAGTTCGAACGGCCATACCGTGATGTCGCCGCACAGGCGGTAGCGGCATGCGATCTGCCGGTCGAGCTGGCGGAAACTGGCGTCGAGATAGGAGCCGCGCGCGATCGCGCGGCCCTCGCGCAGTGCCGGGTCGCCAAACGACCGGGTTCGCCTTGACGAGCATCATCGAAGGCGTCGGCGCGAGATAATGCGGGAACGAGTTGCTCCAGCAGGTTGTCGGTGAATTCGGGAAATTCGTGCTTGAGCTTGAGCTGCACCCGCGCTGCAAGGAAAGCGGCTCCCTCCAGCAGGCCGCCGATCAAGCGGGTCGATGCGATCATCCAGAATGCCGCCGAGGCGCTCCGCAATCCCCGGATATTCTTCGGCGAATTGGCGCGCCTGCTCGTTGAGCAGCTGAAGTTCCGTATTGTAGAGATCGAGAAATTCCCGATTCATGCGCGCTCACAATCGATTGACGACAATTTTTCCGGCTTCGACGATATCGGCGACGAACTCCACGGGAACGTGCACCGGATGGCACACCAGTTCGCCGCGGATGACAAAGCGTATCTTGAGCTCGACGGGATCGAGCTCCTTGTCGCGTTCGATACGCAGCGTATCGGGCGCGATTCTCGGTTCGTAGTTGACGATCGCGGTCCGGATCTCGTCGGGAATTTCGTCCAGCCCGTTTTCGTCGATGGTGCGGATGGCGATGTCGGGAAGCCCGAAGTTCAGAATCGATTTGCGGACATGGGGCGCGTTGTCCATATCGACGGTCGCGTCCAGCGCGACGGTGTTCAGCAGGGCATCGAGGTCGCGCGAAACCTCGCGGCGGAGCATGCTCTCGGTGATGATCTGTCGCGCGCGCAATCGGCGGCTGGCAATAACGCGTTCGCCGGCCTCGTTGCGCTGATCGATGATCCGCTTGGCGTCCTTTGCCTCATGGGCAGCTGCGGAAAACATGCATCAGGGGCGGGCTGAGACGCGATTGCCTGTTCGAATTGGCCATGTACAACCTCAGTCTCGAGGGCGGCGAACCCTGCCGGCTAATCGCCTGAGAACAGTGAAGCACCGTCTTCCGATGAGAGTGTGTCCAAGCCCAGACGAGTGGATGGATCCATCCATCCACTCGTCTCTTTGCGACGACGCGATTGCCGAACTCTACGTCAGCAGCATCGTTCTTCTGCAGGTCCCAGCCGAAGTCGACGTTTCCGGCGCGTCGCCCTCGTTGCCTTGCGGCGTGTAGTTCGTCTTCACCTTCACGAAGTGAAGCGTGGCCGACTCCATCGGAAGCTGTCCGCCGCCGCTGGCCGAGATCTGGAACGACGTGAGACCACGTGCTCCAGATCGATGTTCGAAATAGGCGAATTTTCTTGTCGCCGGTCAGCTTGAGCAGCGAAAGCTTTCCCTTGTGATGTGCAGCGCCGGTCACGACCCTTTCCATCAGCCTCAGCGAGGCCTTGCACGTGTACTTGCTGATCGAGATGTCGTGGATCTGACCCTTGCCGACGCTGCCGCCGGTGCCGTGCCGCGAAGGAGCTGTTGTTGCTGGCGCCCCATGAGAAGGACTGGAGCTCGATCTTGCTCTGGTATTCGGAGTCCTGGGCTTCCCCCTCTATTCCTTCGAGTTCGAGAAACGCAAAGATGTCTGCGCCATTTGAGTGTCTCCAGAAGTCCAAGTTGGTTGAGTTCCGGTTTAATCTCTATTTCAGCGAGCTGTGCCTGTTGGTTGCCGGCTCTCAAACGGGGTTCAAACTGAGCTAATTTTTTGCGACGGGCAATCGCGAGACGAGCCGCAAGCCGATGTCCATGCCCTCAAGCTGGAAGTGCGGCCGAAGCTCGAACGTCGCCGAGTAATATCCGGGGTTTTCCTCGTTCTCCATGATCGAGATCTTCGCGCCGGCGAGCGGCCGGCGGCACTTGGTCGCTTCGGAGGAGTTCTTCGGATCGCCATCGACGTACTCGCTGATCCAGTTGTTCAGCCACCGCTGCAGCTGCTCCTTCTCGTAGTAGGACCCGACCTTGTCGCGCACCATCACCTTGAGATAATGCGCGAACCGGCAGCACGCGAACATGTAGGGCAGACGCGACGACAGATTGCTCGACGCCGTCGCTTCCGGATTGTTCTGATAGGCCTTCGGCTTGAACAGCGACTGCGCGCCGATGAAGGCGGCGCGGTCGGTGTTCTTGCGATGGATCAGCGGAATCAGACCCGACTTCGCCAGTTCGGCCTCGCGGCGGTCGCTGATGGCGATTTCGGTCGGGCATTTGAGATCGACGCCGCCGTCGTCGGTCGGGAACGTATGCGTCGGCAGATCCTCGACCTCGCCGCCGGACTGCACGCCGCGGATGCGCGCGCACCAGCCATATTCCTTGAAGGCGCGGTTGATGTTGGCGGCCATCGCATAGGCCGCATTCATCCAGGCGTATTTCTCGCCCTTGTGGCCGTCGGTATCCTCTTCGAAGGCGAACTCGTCGACCGGCTCGGTCTTGGCGCCGTAGGGCAGGCGGGCCAGCACGCGCGGCATGCAGAGGCCGACATAGCGCGCATCGTCGGAATCGCGCAGCGACTTCCAGGCGGCATATTCCGGCGTATCGAACAGCTTGCTGAGGTCGCGCGGATTCATCAGCTCGTTCCACGAATCCATCCCCATCAGGGTGGAATCCGCGGCGGCAAAGAACGGCGCGTGCGCCGCGCCGGCGATCTTGCTGAGGTCGCGCAGCAGCTGCACGTCGGTCGGCAGATGGCTGAAGCAGTAGTCGCCGATCAGGCAGCCATAGGGCTGTCCGCCGAGCTGGCCGAATTCCTCTTCGTAGACCTTCTTGAACAGCGGGCTCTGGTCCCAGGCGGCGTTCGGATATTGCCGCAGATGCCGGTACAGCTCGTTCTTCGAGACGTTCATCACGCGAATCTTGAGCATCGCGTCGGTCTCGGACTGGAAGACCAGATATTTCAGGCCGCGCCAGGCGCTCTCGATCTGCTGAAATTCCGGCGCATGCATGATTTCGTTCATCTGCGCCGAAAGCTTCTTGTCCAGCTGCGCGATCATCTCCTCGATCGTGTCGAGCACGTCGGATCTTGATGAGGCTGGTATCGGCGAGCGCCTGCTCGACCAGCGTCTTGACCGCATTCTCGACTTCGGTGGCCGCGCGCTCGGTGCGCGGCTTGAAGCTTTGCTTCAGCAGCGCCGAAAACTCGTCGGCATCTCGGGTTTCGACTTGCGCTTCCTGCTGCTGGGAGCGGGCTGTTTCGGTCGCCATGACGACTCTCTCCAATATATGATGATTGCATTCAGACTATTGCTTCGCTCGTCGCCGCCTTGCTCGACGGTGCGGTTCTTCAACGCCTGCATGAGCTGCGGATCGGCCAGCAGCTTGCGCAGCGATCCTTCGGCCGCGACCTTGCCGTCCATGTAGCGCATGCAGATTGGCGAGCTGCTGTCGCGCCTCGAGCAGCTTGGCGACCGCCGGCACCTGCTTGGCGACGGCGGCCGGCTCGAAATCCGCCATCTTGTTGAAGCGCAGATTGACGCCCATCTTCTCGTCCGGAATTTTCGGAGAGCTTGTTGTCGACCCGGAAGCTGACGCCGGGCTGGATGGCCGCCATGCGGGCATCGAGATTGTCCATGTCGAAGTCGAGGAACTTGCGCTGGGCGATTTCGGCCTTCTCGACGCCGGGCGTATTGCCGGAGAGATCGGCCATGACGCCCATCACGAACGGGATCTCGACCTTTTCCTCGGCGTTGGCCGGATTTTCGTAGGTGATATGAACCCGCGGCGGACGATTTCGCCGAATGAATTTCTGACCGCTTTCCTTTGCCATGTGTTCGCCCCTCAGTCTGTGTTGACGATTCGAGACGGACCTAGACGATTCGCTCGCGTCAATTGCAGATTGGTATCCTGAAGCGCTTGTCGCGTGGCCGAACGCGCCAACATTGCAATCCCGATTTCAGACCTGGCCATGATCGAATGACGATCTCACTTGTCGGCGCCGACATTCTTCAGCGCTGCCTTCGGAAGCACATCTCTCAGCACGCCCATGAAGTCCCGCTCGGCAAGAGCACGCGCGCGATCGCACAGCATCGGCACCGGGCTGGAGGGCTCGGAGTGTCGGAAAAATCGCTGAACCTGCTCGAGCAGCGCGATGGCCTGCGCGCGCGACTCGACGCTGTATCGGAGAAGATCGCCCGCGCTGGAGCCGCGGCGTTGCCGCCGGCCATCGGCGGCGGCGCGCCTCCGGCAGCTTCGAAAGCTTGCCGACCGGCAGTTCGAAGAACTGGTCGGCGCCGATCTGAAACGCCGCCTTCTCCATTTGCGTCGGCACCAGGATGCTCATGACCTCGAAGAAGGATTTGCCGATCAGCTGATGCGCCTGCCGCACCAGCGGCAGGGTCGGGCTGGATGGCTCCGAACGGCTGTAATAGCCGGCGATCGCCGCCAGGCGCCTCCTGGGCCTGCGCAAGCGAGGTCGGGGCGCGGACCGCGCTACTGCGGCGCCCGAGTCTTGCGCGCCCTCGTCCGCTTTCGCTGTGGAGGCTGCCGTCTTTTCTTCAAGCGCCGCGCGCGGATCGACAAGCCACTGATCTTGTCGACAAGCGCCGGCAGAGTTCTCCAGACCGGGCGAACTGCCCTGCATTGCAGAAGGCCTCGCGGATGCGGCCAAGGGAGGTCTTGAGTATCGCGACATGCGCGCGCGTTGCCGCCAGTACATCGAGCGGAGCATCCGCTATCGCCTCGATGAGCGCCGTCGTCGGATGGCTCTGCTCGCCGGCACGCGGTTTCACTTCGCCGGACGCGATCATCCAGGCCCGATAGGTGACCGCTCCAATTCGGCGTCCCTCGCATAACGGCGCATACTGGAGCGGGAACACGACGGTGGGGAGATCGAGCGCGCCAAGAGCGGCGGCACGCGCGCCGAAATCGCCGTCGGCTACACGCGGATGGACATCGTCCCAGAACTTGTCGAGCCAGTGCGCAATGGCCGCAATCGCGACTGCGAAGCCGCCGAGGTCTCGATTCAGGATCAGGAGCTGCGCCCGCATGACGAGCAGGCGCAAGTCGCGGGTGCGTTCCCAGAGCGAAAGCATCGCTTCCACGTGGCCGGGTAAATCGACGCTCGATCGATCAAACGGTTTCCCATCTTCGCTGGAAAAGAACGAGCCCGGAAGAACGCCTTCCGCCTGGGCGAAGAAGTTCAGGTAATCGGCGTCGCCCGCAAGATCGAGATCCGGGCCGCAGGGATCGGCGTCCGACAGCGGAACGCAGAGCGCGTCAACGATACCCGGGGGTTGCGCGACCGTGTCCATCTGCGCCTCTGCCGAAATCGGGGGAGACGCGATCTGTGCTGCTGCGGAAGCCGGCATCGCTATCGTACCGTCATCTTCAAGAGCAGTTGAGAATGCGACTTCCGCCACCGCACGTCCTTAAATTCACGATAACCGATCTGTTGCAGCCACAGAGAGCACCGGCCCGGCGAATCCGTCGTCACGGGACGAGAGCTTCGATGGCATGGCCGACGGACAGCTCACAGCGAGCAAGAGCGGGCAGCAAATGAACATTCGAAAACTCCGCAATGCCCGGTCGATATTCCGAACGAGCCGATCTCGTCAACGCCGCGCGGCGCGTTCGCATGACTTTGTCGCCCGAAGCCGAGTTTTTGTCGCCTCGATCCGGCTTTCGCTCGTCGCATCACATGGATCGTCGTCATTGTGGATGTCGTTTTGAAATTGAGCGGCGACGCGCCCTGGCCAGCAAGAAGCTGCGGATGAATTGGCATTCCGTACACACATTTCGAAGCATCGGACGCGGCAACTCGATTGGGCGTGTGCTCAATCATCCATTCGGCCGAACTCGCTTTGCGTCGGGTCGGAACGGCGCAGAAGCCTGGCATGCCCTGGTCCTGCAATCCGAAGGCGGGCACCGCGTAATGCCGTCGGGCGACTTTGTCGTTCGAGGCCGCTTTATTGTCGCCTTAATCCGAGCTTTCCCGGCGGCATTCTGAACAAGGTGCAGCTCTGATTTTTCTGTCGTTCTTGGATTGAACCGCGACGCGACCACAGGGGGTTGCAGTCTGCGGGCGAATTGGCATTCCACAAACATCGCACAGGCGTCGGATGGGAAAGCTCGATCAAGCCACTCTGGCCGGGGCGCTCAAAACGTCGCTTGGCCCCAATGTTCTGGTGCTCAAGAGCTTCTCGGGCAGCGAGGGATTGGGCGAGCCGTTCGAGTTCGAAATCGATGCCTTGAGCGAACAGGAGAACATCAATTTCGACAAGGTGCTTGGCCAGGCCTGTACGATCAAGCTCAAGACCTACGAGCAGAAGCAGCGCTTCTTCACCGGCATCCTTGTGAACGCGCAATGGGTCGGTAGCGAGGTCGGCGGCGACAAGGACTATTCTCAGTACCGCCTCGTGCTGCGCCCGTGGTTCTGGCTGCTCAATCACAGTGCCAATTGCCGGATCTTTCTCGACAAGACCGTGAAGGAAATCATCCAGAAGGTGTTCGCCGATCTCGGATTTTCCAGCGGGACGGATTTCAAGTTCCGCACCACGGCGAAATATGACACGATCAAATACTGCGTTCAGTATCGCGAGAGCGATTTCGCCTTCGTCTCGCGGTTGATGGAGCAGTACGGGATCTACTACTATTTCGAGCACGGGGACGCGCAGCACACGATGGTGCTTGCCGATTCGCGTGCATCGCACAGCGCCGTCGCGGACCTTCCCGCAGGTCAATTTCAACTTCCAGACCTGGGGCCTATAACCGGCTCGAACAGCACATCAGTTCCTGGGTTTCGGATCGGCGCTTCCGCACCGGCAAGATCGAATTCAATGATTACGACTACCTGAAGCCGCCCAAGAAATTGCGTGCGTCGAAGGAAGACATCCGAGCGTTACGCACGGTCGCTATTGGAGGTCTACGACTATCCTGGCAAGTATGACGAGCAGGACAAGGGCAAGCAGTTCGCTCAGATTCCGGCTCGAGGCCGAGCAGGCGCTGGATCGGCGGCGCAACGCCGGAGGCGACGCCCCGTCATTGTTCGCCGGGGGGCTGGTCACGGTGCAAAAGCATCCGACCTCGGCCGAAAACAAGGAGTATCTGGTGGTTCGCGCCAGCCACCAGTTCGGGACTCAGTCCTATGGCTCGGTGGGGGCGACCGCGGAGCCGGCTACAGCGGCGGTTATCAACTCCTGCCGAGCGACCGGCCGTTCCGGAGCTGCCGTTGACGCCAAAGCCGCGCATCCATGGCATCCAGACCGCGAAAGTGGTCGCCAAGAAAGGCGAGGAGAAAGAGGAGATATCGACGGACGAACACGGCCACATCTGGGTCCAGTTCTATTGGGATCGCGAGCCGAAGAAGTCCTGCCCGATCCGGGTTTCCCAGTCCATGGGCCGGCAAAAGTGGGGTCACCAATTCATTCCGCGGATCGGGATGGAGGTCGTCGTCGAATTCCTGGAAGGCGATCCCGATCGGCCGCTCGTGACCGGATGCGTGTATAACGGCGACAACAAAAATCCGTTTGATCTTCCCGGTAAGAAGAACTCATCCGGCGTGAAGTCCAACTCGACCAAGGGACATCACGGCTACAACCTGATCGTGTTCGACGACACGAAAGGCGACGAGACGATCTTCTTGCACGCCGAGAAGGATTATCAGGTGGAGGTGCTGGATACAGAGAAAAGAGGTCATCCGCGAAGGAGATCGCTTGACGCACCTGATGAAGGGCCACGACAGACTGGTCGTTCACGAGGGCGTGCGAGACATTCATGTCAAGCAGGTTTCCCAAACGTTTGGGGACGATGCAGTAAGAAATTACTCTTACGCGGAGGTATCCTTAGGGGTGGGAGACGGCGTCAAGGCCGTTACGTCCGTCCGGTTGTATACGTCCGAAATCAACTTGAAAGCGCCCAGCGCCATCGAACTCACTGCGGCCATCATCCGCATCACAGGCAATGTGCAGATCACAGGCAATCTGGTTGTGGCGGGGGCGGCCTTCGTTGGAGGTAGGCCCGTATAAAATATGAACCGCATTCGCTTTGCCACCGTTCAGTCGCTGTTCGAGAGCTTCCCGGAGGCGCTGGAAAACATCCGGGTCGAGCCGACCGACGAGCCGCCGATCGCGTTTGTCAACAGGCTCGTGGCCCAGGGAAAATCGGATGAGGCGCTCGAGGTTTTCGCCTATTTGCTGCCGCGCCGCGAGGCCGTGTGGTGGGGCTGCGCGAGCGTGCGCCAATTGCTTGGCGGCAGATTGCCAAGTGACACTACTGGGCTAGCAGCAGCCGAAGCCTGGGTGCAGGAGCCGAGCGAGGAGAACCGGCAGAGGGCGCTTGATATCGGCGACAGGGCGACCGAGTCAACGAACCGCTGACCTGGCTCGCGTGGGCGGTGGGATGGAGCAGCGGCAATTTCCCAGGGACTCCGTTTCCGTATCCTCCCTTCATGACCTCGCGCGCGGTCCGAATCGCGTTGCTGATCAGCATGCGCATCCTGAACGTCGAAGAACGCCCGAAGCTGCTGCAGTCCTGCCTCGCTCAGGGATCCAGCTTGCGGAGGCCGGGCCCTCGACCCTGACGCTGCAAATCGAGAATGAGGCGAGCCTGCCGGACGGCGGGCCGTTGAGCGTTTCGATCCAGGGCAGGCGCGGCCTTGACATCGGACGCGATCCCTACCTTGACTGGACGCTGCCGGACCCAAGCCGCTTCATCTCCGGGCGGCACTGCGAAGTGCGCTGGCACGAGGCGCCTACTGGCTCCACGACATCTCGACCAACGGCACGTTCATGAACGGTGCCGACGGCCGCCTCAAGGCGCCGCATCGATTGCGCAACGGCGACCGATTTATCATCGGCCAATACATCATCGCGGCGACGATCGAGGAGGAAATCGCCGAGCCGAGTGAGGCCGTCGCGCCGTCTTACGCGGCGCCTGCCGACGAGAACCTGTGGGATGCAGCGCCCGCTGCGGCCGATCCATCGATCCGCGACAGTTGAAAGGCCCGCGAGAGCGGCCCCGGTGCGGCCGGATTTTCTCGATTGGGCGGCCGATGTGCCGGTACCGATTGCGAAACCTGCCGCGTCGCCGACGGCACCGCGGCGGTCGGCGAGAAGTGAGCCCGCCGTCCTCAATGTCCAGCGGGACAGTTGGGCCGACGGTCCACCGCCGCCGCCTGCGCCGCAGCCAGAGATCATTCCGATGCCGATGCCGCGGCGTTCGGATGCCGGTGAAGCGAGACGGCCTCGCGTGGTCGCGGAAATCGATCCGCCGGCCAGTTCTCCGGTTTCGGCGAAGCTCGTCGCGGACGGCGACGCAACGGCGAAATTTGCCCAGCTTGTCGCGCGCGGCGCCGGTCTGCCGCAAGATGCTTTCGCCGGCCGCGACCCGGGCGAACTGGCCGAGCAGCTTGGCCGGCTCTTGAAGCTTGCCACCGACAATGTGAGGCAACTGCTCGAGGCCCGTCAGCAAGCCAAGCGTTTGGCGCGCAGCCCCAACCAGACGACGGTCCAGGCCGTCGACAATAATCCGCTCAAATTGACGCCAACCGCGGAAGACGCCCTTCGCATCATGTTCGGCGCCCAGGGCCGGAGCTATCTCGACGTCGAGGCAGCGTTCGCCCAGGCCTTCAATGATCTGAAGAGACATCAGATCAAGACCTATACGGCGATGCAGCGGGCCGTCACGCTGCTGATGGAGGACGTTGACCCCACGGCGATCGAAGCCGCTTCCCAGTCCGATCGCGGTCTTGCGGTCAATGATCGGTTCGCGCAAGGCGCAGCTATGGGACGTCTACGTGGCTCGCTGGCAGGCGCAGGCGAAGCGGCATGACAACGGAATGCTCGACACGTTCATGGATTACTTCGCGCGATGTTACGAAGGCGAATGAAGATGAGCTAGGTTTTCTGAAGACAACTGTAAATTTGAAATCATCCGGATAAACACGCGAAAGGTCGGCGCGCAGGTCGGCCATTCGAGAGATCGCATCAATGTCCTGGTACACCAAGGTAGCCTGGTCGGAAGGTCTGTTCCTGCGGCCGCATCATCTGCAGCAGAATGATCGCTATCACGAGCACCTGCTCGAATCCCGGGTGCGACTCTCGACGCCGTATCCGTGGGGCTTTTCCGAGCTCGAGATCGATCGGGATCTGGCGCAGCAGAGCAAATTCGCGCTTGCGCCGCGCCGCCGGCATCATGCCGGACGGTACGCCTTTCAGCATTCCGGCCGACAGTCCGCTGCCTCCCGGCGATTGCCGTGCCGGAGGCGGCGGCCGGCCAGATCGTTTGGCTCTCGATGCCGATCGCCGCCGCCAATACGCGCGAGACGGATGACCGCGAGGCGGAAAGCGCGGCACGCTATATCAACGGCGCCGAAACCTTCATCAATTCATCTTCGGAGTTGCGCGTCGAGGAGGAAATCGATCTTGCCTTTCCGCGCCTCGGCTTCGAGCTGCGCAAGACCGCCAAGCCCGGCTACATCGGCCTCGGCATCGCCAGAATCATCGAAGTGCGGGACAAGACCATCGTTTTCGATGAAAAATACGTTCCTCCGGTGCTGCGTGTGTCACGCCCATCCTGTCGTCGAGGGATGGATCGATCGGGCGATCGGCTGGATCGACAACAAGCTGGAGGAGCTTGCGCGCTATGCGGCGGATCCGACCGCGGGCGGCGGACTGCAGAGCGTCGAGTATCTGGTGCTGCAATTGCTGAATCGGCACATCGCGGTGCTCAGGCATTTCCGGAACTCCAGCTATGTCCATCCCGAGCGCCTGTTCGAGGAATTCCTGAGGACTGGTCGGCGAGCTCGCCACTTTCGCAACCGCCGAGCGGCGGGCGCGCAACTATCCGCAGTACGATCAGGACGATCTGGAAAACGTTTTCGCGCCCGTGATGCGCGACCTGCAGGATTTCCTGAGTGCGCAGCTTGGCCGACGCGCGATCCGGCTCGAAATCATCCAGTTGCGGCCCAACGCGTTTTCGTCGCCGATCCGCGACCGCTCGCTGTTCCGCAATGCGACGCTGGTCCTCGAAGTCGCGGCGCGCCGTCCGCTGGTCGAAATCCAGAACGACTTTCCGCACCTGTTCAAGGTCGGGCCCAACACCAAGATGAACGAGATCGTGCACGCCAACCTGCCGGGCGTGCCGCTGGTGCACCTGCCGACGCCGCCGCCGCATATTCGCGCCATCACCGATCACGTGTACTTCTACCTGGATCGCAAATCGCCGCTTTGGCCCGAGTTCAGCAACGGCGGCATCGATCGGGATGCACTTCTCGGGCGACTGGCCGGAACTTGAACTGCATCTGTGGGCGATTCTGGAAGACCGCCAATGAACGACAAGGACAAGCCGGCAAATCCTTTCGGTCGGGTGGAGCGGACGATCATCCGTCCCAATCCCGGTGGAAGGCTGCCGCACGGCTCCCGATCCCTATCCGCCGTCCGCCGACGCAGCGCGCCGCGGCGCCGCGCGCGCCATTTTCGCCGACGCCTGCCTCGACAAGCCCGTCGTCTGCCTATTCACCACAGGCGGCCGGCTATGCGCCCGCGCCCACCACCCACGCCGCAGGAGGAGTGGGTCTCGACACCGACAGCTCCGCTGCAGCCGCCGTCCGCGGCGCCGGCCGCGCCGATGCTGCGCGTCGACGAACTGGTCGCGCCCAATGCCAATCCGATCATGCGCGCCGCCGGGCCGCTGCTGCAATTGCTCGGCCGCCTGCGCGTCGCCCTGATGCGCGCGTCGTTCGCGAGCCTGATGGAGCAGGTCGCCGACGCGGTGAAATTCTTCGAGACCGATATCCGGTCGGCGGGGATCTCCGAACATCAGGCCAACACCGCCAAATACATTCTGTGCGCGACGGCCGACGACATCGTGCAGCATATTCCGACCGAAGAGCGTCACGTCTGGACGCAATATTCGATGCTGAGCCGTTTCTTCGGCGAACGCGTCGGCGGCGTGCGGTTTTTCGAAATTCTCGACCATCTCAAGGTCAGACCCGCTGGTCAACTATCCGGTTCTCGAACTGCAGCACGCGTGCCTGGCACTTGGCTTCCAGGGCATGCACCGCGCCTCGGCAAACGGCGTCGCCACGCCTGCAGCTGATTCAGCGCAACCTTTACGAAACGTTGCGCCGGGTTCGTCCGAAATCCGAACGCCGATCTGTCGCCGCACTGGCGCGGTCAGGAGCTGGCCAATCGGCGGCAGCGCGCGCGCGTGCCGGTGTGGATGGTCGCAGCGGTCGTCGCGGCGCTGCTGACGGCGGGCTATTTCACGCTGCGGGCGCTGCTGTCAGCGCGGGCCGAAAACGCCGCCGAGGTGGCGCTTGCGCTGCATCCCGGCGACGCCATCGAATTGAAGCGCCGCATCATCGCGCCGCCTCCGCCGCCTCCGCCGCCGCCACCGCCCGATCGCATCACCCAGCTGCAGCGGATTCGCAACGCGCTGGCGGCGGAAAAGACTCGCCTGCGCCATGACCGCGGATCAGACCGCGAGCTTCATCGTCATCCGGGTCTGCGATCTCGTCCTGTTCGAGTCCGGAGAGGCCACTGTGCTGGACGCTTTCAAGCCGGTCGCGGCCCGCGTCGCCGCGACGCTGGACAAGGAGCCGGGGCACATCAAGATCGTGGGTCATACCGACAATTCGCCGATCAGCACCGTGCGTTTTCCTTCCAATTTCGAACTCTCGGTCGAGCGCGCGAAGGCGGTCGCCAGCCGTGCTCAAGCCGGGCCTCACCGATCCGGGCCGGGTCGACATCGAGGGCAAGGGGCCGGACGTGCCGATCGGCAGCAACGCGACGCCGGAAGGGCGCGCCAAGAACCGGCGCGTCGAAATCTTCATCGAACGCAGCGAATAGCCGAGACGGAACAGGCAACATGCTTCCAAAGCAGATTATCCAGAATCGTCTTATACGGCGTCGGGCTCGGCTCGCTCGCGGCCGTCGTCTATTTCGCCGGCCCGTTCATCGCCTTCGGCAACTGGCATCCGCTTGAAAATATGATCGTTCGCAACATTATCATTCTTCTTCTGGTCGCCGGCGCCGCCAGCGTTCGGCGGCTTCGGTGTCTTCCAGCGTCGCAAGGGCGCCAAGCAGATCGCCGATGGCATCAGCGGTGCCGAACAGACGGTCAATGACGAGCCCGTGCTCAAGGAGCGAATGAAGGATGCGCTCGCGACGCTGAAGACCGCCAGCGGCAACAAGTCCGGCTATCTCTATGATCTGCCCTGGTACGTCATCATCGGCCCGCCCGGCGCGGGCAAGACCACGGCGCTGGTGAATTCCGGCCTGAAATTTCCGCTGGCGCGGGGCGCGACGCCCGCGGCGGTCGCGGGCGTCGGCGGCACGCGCTACTGCGATTGGTGGTTCACGGAAGAGGCCGTTCTGATCGATACGGCAGGGCGCTACACGACGCAGGATTCCGACGCCAAGAGCGACAAGGAAAGCTGGTTCTCCTTCCTCGATCTGTTGAAGAAGAACCGGCCGCGGCAGCCGATCAACGGCGTCCTCGTCGCCATCAGCGTCGAGGATATTCTGACGTTGTCGCGGCAGGAGCTGGCCGCGCATGCGGAAGCGATCCGCATGCGGCTGCTCGAACTGCACCAGCGGCTCAAGGTCAGTTTTCCGGTCTATGCGCTGTTCACCAAGACCGATCTGGTCGCGGGCTTTACCGAGTATTTCAGCTATCTCAACGAGGCCGGCCGGCGCCAGGTCTGGGGCGCGACGTTCCAGACCGCCGACAAGAACAAGAATCTGGTCGGCGACATTCCCAACGAATTCGATCTGCTGCTGGAGCGCCTCAGCGAGGAAACCCTCGACCGGCTGCAGGACGAACCCGCTCCGCAGCATCGCGTCCAGTTGTTCGGCTTCGCGGCGCAAATGGCGCGGCTGAAGCCGCAGATCCACAATTTTCTCAACCAGATCTTCGAGCCCACCCGCTATCACGTCAACGCCAGCCTGCGCGGGTTCTATTTCACCTCGGGAACCCAGCAGGGCACGCCGATCGATCAGTTGATCGGATCGCTGGCGCGAACCTTCGGCGCCGAAGAAGTCTCGGCCGGCGCCTATCACGGCTCCGGCAAGAGCTTCTTTCTCACCAACCTGATCACGAAGGTCATCATCGGCGAGGCCGACTGGGTTTCGACGGATCGCGGCGCCGTGCGGCGCGCACTGATCATCAAGACCGCGGCGCTGTCGCTGATCGGCCTGTGCGCCGTCGGACTGAGCGTGGCCTGGCTCACCAGCTACAAGAAGAATTCCGACCTGATCGAGCAGACCGTGCAGGCTCGACGGCGAATATGCATCGGCCGGCGGCGCCGCTGATCAAGCAGACGATGATCGCCGACCACGATCTCGATAAGGTCCTGCCGCTGCTGCATCGCCTGCGCAATGCGCCGGCCGGTTATGCCACGCGCGACGCGGCAGGTGCCGCTGTCCGAGCGTTACGGGCTCAGCCAGCACCCGCGGCTGCTGTCGGCATCGGATGCCGCCTATCATACCGCGCTCGAACGCATGTTCCGTCCGCGTCTGCTGTACCGGCTGGAGGAGCAACTCAACGCCAGGATCAGCGAGCCGGCCTTCGTCTATGAAGCGCTGAAGGTCTATCTCATGCTCGGCGGCCAGCATCCGCCGGACCAGGGACTGATCAAATCCTGGATGCAGCGCGACTGGGCCGACAATCTCTATCCGGGCGCGACCAACGCGGAAGGCCGCCGCCTGCTCGAAGAGCATCTCACCGCGATGTTCGATCTGGAAACCGAGCAGCCGCCGCTGGTCGAACTCGACGGCCGTCTGATCCGGGAGGCGCAGAATTCGCTTGCGCGTCTCAGCGTGGCGCAGCGCGCCTACGAATTCCTGAAATCGGAGGCGCGCGCCGCCACGCACGGGCGACTGGCTCGTGACGCGCAAAGGCGGACCGGACGTGTCGGTCGTTTTCGAGAGCGCGGCGGGGCAGTCGCTCGACAACGTCCGCGTTCCCGGCCTTCTTCACCTATAACGGCTTCCAGCAGATGTTCATTGCGAAGCTGGGTGGACTGTCGGAACGGATGAACCGCGACCGCTGGGTGCTCGGCGATGCCGGGCAGCAGGCGGCGATCGGCCAGCAATATGACGCGCTGGCCGGCGATCTCCTGAACATCTATTCCAATGATTTTGTCACCACCTGGCGCACGGCGCTGGGAAACCTTCGCTTGAAAAAGCTGCTGGCGGACAAGCCGAAATACGATGCGTTGCGCGCGCTGTCGGCGCCGACATCGCCGCTGCGGCAGATTCTGGAATCGATCCGCGACGAAACCGCGCTGACCAAGGAGCGGCCAAAGCCCGCCAATGCGGCCGCGCCGGCGGACGCGCTGCGCGCGGCCGTCGCCGGCGCTGTTCAACACGCAGGACGGTTCGCCCGGCGCCGGCGATCGAAGCGCAGTTCAAATCCTTTCATTCGGTGCTGGAGGGAGACAGCACCCGCCGGCCGATCGATTCCGTCATCGCCAACCTGAACGACATCGCGCAGAACCTGACGCTGATCGTCGAGAACCCGCAGATGACCGCGCAGGCGACCACTTCGCTGCAGACGCAGGTCGCGGCGCTGCGCAACAACGCCTCGCGCATGCCGCCGCCGTTCTCCGACATGCTGCGCGGCGCGGCGGCCGAGTTCGAAGGCAGCATAGCCGCCTCGACGGCCGGACAATTGCTGCAATCGTTGCGTGATCAGGTTACGCCGGTTTGCCAGCAGACGATCACCAATCGGTATCCTTTCGTGCGCGGAAGCAATCAGGAAGTTCCGCTCGGAGATTTCGCCAAGCTGTTCAGCCCGAACGGCATCATCGACAGGTTCTTCACCCAGTTCCTTGCGCCCGTATGCCGATACTTCGCGACCGGACTGGACGTGGCGGAAGGAAAGTCCAGTCGGCCGGTCGCTGTCGCCGGATACGCTGAAGCAGTTTCAAAATGCCGCCTTTATCCGCGATGCGTTTTTCCAGACCGGCGGCAGCATGCCGCTGGTATCGCTGGCCATCAAGCCGCCGCGCGCCGCTGGCCCGGGCGTCGACATCAAAACCGAAATCGGCGGCACCGTCATTGCAAGCCCGGGCGTTCCTGGCGGAGCATCGGCCTTCGGTGCATCGCCGCCGCCGCCTTCGAGCGCGGCGCCGTCGACGGTGCAGTGGCCGGGACCGTCGGCGCGCACCGCCATCTCCGTCAGCAGTGAAACCGGCCCGCCCTCGGTACTCGAGCGGACCGGGCCCTGGTCGCTGTTCCGGATGCTCGAGGCCGGGTCGCTGAGCGCAAAAGGCGAAACCGCGAGCGCCACCTTTATCGTCGCCGGCCAACGAACTGAATTATCAGATCTCGACCGGGTCGGTTCGCAATCCGCTCAATCTGGCGACGCTCAGGGAGTTCCGCTGCCCCAGTGGAATTTGAACACCATCATGCGATGCGGTCTGTTTGGGAAGCTGGGTGCCAAGCGCGACTTCATCGCGCTGGCGACGCCGCGAAGTTTTCTCGAAGCCTGGGAGCCGTGGATGCAAGCCTGCCTGTCGGCGAGCCGTCACCATCTGGGTGAGGGATGGCAACAGGCGTTTCTGACCGCGCCGGTCTGGCGGTTCTGGCTTGGTGCCGAGATTTGCGGAACCACGGTCATGGGTGCGGTCATGCCGTCGCTGGACGGCGTGGGGCGCTACTATCCACTCGCGCTGCACGCGATCGCGGACGCCGATGCTCCAATTCTGCCGCCTGACGTCGATACTCAGGATGAGTGGTTCGGCATGGCGGAGGATTTTCTGCTCTCGACGCTCGCGCGCGATATCACTTTCGACGAAATCTCCTCGCGGCTGGATGGGCTTGCGGTTCCACGAACCCGATCCCGCGCCGCGGCCGATACGGGCAATCGTGTCCGCTCGGTGACGGCATGGCCGGAATGGTGACGGACTGGAACGGATTTCGCGACGTGCGCTGTCGGCGCTTCGTGTCGCGGGCCCCGAGGTTTACGCCGCCGCAAGCTTCTGGTGGACGGCAGGCGGTGGCGATTTTCGCTCCGTTGGCGGTGAGTTGCCGCGGCTTGCCGGACCCGTATCGCTATTCCACCTTGCTTACCGGAGATCTGGAGGAACGTCCATGCGGGATGAGGTCTGCGCGAAGTCAGAGTCGTCTGGTGAGTTTGATGCAGGCAGATGGATGTGTCGCCGTTAAGTTTTGACGTCAGCAGCGTGACACACCCCGGCAAGGTGCGCGAGCGCAACGAGGATTCATGCCTGGTGCGCACCGACGCCGGCTTCTGGGCGGTAGCCGACGGCATGGGCGGCCACGAGGCGGGCGATCTGGCGAGCCGGATTTTGGTGGAATCGCTCAACGCAATTGAGCGGCCCGAAGCGGCGCTCGATCTGCTGGAGCAATGCGAGGCCCAGATTTTTCGCGCCAACCAGCGGATCATGGACTTGAGCCGCGCGCGCAATGGCGCAACTATCGGCACCACGGCCGCGGTTCTGCTTGTCCGCGACGAGCATTATGCCTGCGTCTGGGCCGGCGACAGCCGGATCTATTTGATCAAGCGGCGGTACGATCAGGCAGCTCTCGCGAGACCACACGGAAGTCGAGGAACTGGTCGCGGCCGGGACGCTGTCCCGCGAGGACGCCGAGAACTGGCCCAGCAATGTGATCACGCGGGCGGTCGGCGTCGCCGAGGAACTCGAGCTCGAGATCGTCACCGGGCCGGCCGACGCCGGCGATATCTTTGTGATCTGCAGCGATGGCCTGACCAAGCACCTGCGTGACGACGAGATTCTCGAATACGCCGCCGGTCGCAATGCCCAGGCGGCTTGCGAGGTGATGCTCGAATTTGGCGCTGGAGCGCGGCGGGCTTCGACAACGTAACGGTCGTCGTCGTCCGCTTGTTGTCGGCGGCCGCGTTCGTCGGAGCCGACAAAATCGCCCGTCACGGACGGTAGTCGGAGAGTGGCGGTCGTGAATCCCGAAGATCCGTTCCGTCCGTCCTATCGCGGCGTGCCACCCGGTACGCGCCTCAACGGCATCTACGAAATCGATCAGATGATCGGCGCCGGCGGCATGGGCGAAGTCTACAAATGTCACGAGATTCAGACCGGCGCCGCCGTGGCGATCAAGATGCTTCTGCCCGACATGGCGGAAAACGAGGCCGCGTTGGCGTTGTTCCGCCGGGAAGCGGCGGCGCTTCATCATTTGCCGCACGATGCCATCGTCCGCTATTTCGTTTTCTACGGTCGAGCCGGCTCTGCAGCGGCCATACCTGGCCATGGAATTCGTCGACGGCCGGTCGCTGTCGGATATGCTGGCGGAGACGGTCCGCTGACCTTCGAGGCGCTGGTGAAGTTGATGCGGCGCATCGCCTCGGGCCTGCAGGCGGCCCATGAGCGCGGAATCATTCATCGCGACGTGTCTCCCGACAACATCATCGTTCCGCTGAGCGATGTGACACGGGCCAAGATCATCGATTTCGGCATCGCCCGTTCGACCCAGATCGGCGACAAAACCATCATCGGCTCGGGCTTCGCCGGCAAGGACAACTATGTCTCGCCGGAGCAGGTCGGCCTTTACGGCGGCGAGGTTACGGCGAAATCCGATATCTACAGTCTCGGCCTGTTGCTGTTCTACGCCTTGACCGGACAGAAGCTCGACATGGGCGGCAGCCAGTTTCAACTGGTCGAGAAGCGCCGGCGCGTGCCCGATCTCGGCGGCGTCGACATGCGGATCCGTCCGTTGCTCGAACAGATGCTGCAGCCCGATCCGGCGAACCGGCCATGCGACAATGGCGGAGATCGCGAACTGGCGGATCGCGTCGTCGCCCCCGCGGGGCTTCGATCCACTGCAGCGCGTCGAGCTCTCCGCTCCCGCCGAAACCTGGCATGCCGCAACGTGATCGCGCGAAGCCAAACGGCCGCTCTGTCTGGCTGGTCGTCGCCGCCGTTATTCTCGGCGGCGCTGGTCGGAGGAGGGGGGCTATGCGTTCTACGCTTTGGTCTGGTCGGTACCCGGTGTCGTCAAGCCGCCGCCGCTGCCGGAATTCGGCCAGAAATCCCAGGCCGCGCTTGCCTCCGCCGAAAGCATCGCCCGGCTTTGCCGGCAGCGCGGCCGACAGCAGCTCCGCCGTCTGCAGGCGATGCGGCAGCCCGCGCCGATCGCGTTCGTCGATATGTCGAGCAGTATAACGGAGGCGACTGTTTCTTCATGCTTCCCGTTGCGCTCAGTTCGAACGCCGCGGTCATCGAGGGCTTTGGCGCATCGACGGCGCCGTTTGACGCGCTCGACAAGGCATTCAGGCGCGATTTGGGGTTTGAAGCCTCGATCGGCGTCCGGCTGGTGACACAGGCGCAGTGTCCGGCGATCAAGTTTCTCGGCCAGCTCGGCGGCAACCAGGCGCGGGCGCCGCGCATCAACCTCGGCTCCGTCGAGGTCAGGAATGGAGAGACGCTGAGCGGCACCATCGAGAATTTCGCCAATCGTGTTGTCGAATTGCTGCTGGTGTCCGATGGCGGAGAGGTGCAAAACCTGTCCTATTTGCTGAAGCCGGGCACCGATTCCCTGTCGTTCTCGCTGGGGATCCGGCGCAGCCGCGGAGGCGAGGGGCCGCAACTGGTCATGGCCGTGACGACGCCGCAGGTTCTGGATTTGCTCCGGCAGCCCAACCCCATGGCCGCCGACACCTTCTTCCTGCAGGCGATCAGCGAGGCTCAGCGCACCAATATGACGATCGCGACGGCAGCGCGTTATTTTCGTCTCAAGAACTGACCTCAAAAGCGGCCGACGATCAGGATCTTCAAATCGCTGTCGGGCTTGAAGTCATCGGCGGTAAATTCCAGCGCATTCGGCGCGGTTGGCTTCAGAGCGCCGGGGCAAAAGCTGACCAGGCGATCGCGGGCGCCGGGATCGATGGTCAGCTTGAACGAGCGGATCGGTCCGGCCCAGTTGGCGCCGGTCTTGAGCACGTAGTTGATCCGCCGCTCCGCAATCATGGACGTGTTGGCCGCGTCCTTGCCCGCACGCTTGTCGAGTGCCTCCAGGAATGCGTCGGAGATGCAATATTCCTTTCGATATCGTTCCATTTCGGACGAGAGCGATCTGTTGTAGCGGAAGATCCAGCGCAGGATCGTATCGGGGCTGGTGCCGACGAAGGGGCGGTACTGGTGCTCGATCATGACCTTCCGCTCCGGGGGAAACGTCTGCTGGCGGACAGCGGATGTCTTCGCGACCCAGGCGACACTATAACGCTGCCGGCCTCGCTCGTCGGTCGCCGCAGGCATCAACAGACCCTGGTCCACGAGTTTGGTGCGCGTCGCTTCGGGCAGATCGGCTATTCGAATTTCGCGGCTTCCGATCGGCAGCAGCGGCAGCTTCAATTGAGCGAGCAGGGCGGTGACATCCTTCTCGCCAACCGTCGCGCGCTGGTCGATCTTGAACTCCGCCGGCACGCCGTCGATCCTGGTTTCAAAATCGACGAAATTGACCGGATCGCTCGAGGGAAGCGCGATGTTCTCCGCCTCCGAGAGGTCGATGTCAGGCAGCGGAAAGGCAACCGTCAGCGTGACGGGTTTTCGCAAGGGATTGGCGAACTGATAGCGCACGGTAACGCGGTCGAGCGATATCCGCAAATCCTCGCTCTCCATTGCGATGTCGTTGGTACGCACGAATTGCAGTCCGCCAATCGAAAGCTCCGCGGCGGAATCGTTGCAACGCGCCGGACAGGTGGCCGCCAGCATGACGCCGCCAACAATGGCGATGGAATATGATTTCAGCCAGTCCATGACCGCTCCCTCTACATCCCGCTCATGGCTGGATCGAATATGGCTTGATATCGAACGACCAATTGCTCGGCTGCAGTTTGCCGGATCCGCTATCCGGCACACGCAATCCGCTCGTCCATCCCGCGAGATAGCTGATGATCTCTGTTTCTGTTCGTGGCTTTTGCGCGTCGTCGGGCAGGTCGAGAAGCTCGACCCTGCGGTCGCTGAGAATGGCGACAACCGCCGCCTCTCCGGTCGGGGGCGTTATGACGTATTCGAAGCCGCGCTTCTGGGCCGCCGGGTTCGGTATCACCAGCGGCTCGCCAGGCCGCAGGAAGTTCGCCGCAGCTTGTTCGGATTGAACGATCATTTCGGGACTTGGAAAAATTTGGGACATTTTTCCGCCGGCGTCGATATCGACCAGCAGCAGATAGCCCGGCTTTTTCGTCGTTACCCGAAACGAAATCTTGGTGCCGACGCTGACGGACCGATCAGGGCTCATGTGCAGCGACACGTTCGCCGTATTCGGGATATTGGCCAGGGCATTGGTCCGGTCGGACGCGTTTTGGGCGACTGCCGCAGAACCTCCAGCCTGCACCAGCAGCACGCCGAGACACCAGCCTGTGATCAATCTGTTCGACAACATCAAGGCCTCTCGCCAGAGGAAGCGTCAGGGTGAGGTGAAAAATCCGACCGAGCCGATGCGCGCATCGGGCGGCATATATCGTGCCAGGCTCTTGACGACCTCTCCGGAGGCGCGCCGGCGGTTGAGCTGCTGAAGCACCTTCTCCAGGTCGACCATGCGCTGCTGCGATGTCACGGCGACGATCTGTTCGGCGCCAAACGGTTCGCGCACGCGCAGCGGAAGCCGCAGGTCGGCCGATCTGGCCGCCGGCGCATCAGAGCCGACCGGATACAGCATCTGAATCGTGCCATCGCCGGAAACGTTGAACAGCACCACCGCCCGGCCCGCCACCTCCGACAGATCGATATCGACCGTCTGATCGTTGCGGTGCAGCCGATCATCCGGCGATACACGCATGACCTGGGGCGACTGCGTGGCCATGCTTTTGAGCGCGCGGATCGCCGCGGTCCTGTCGATGACGGTGGGAAGATCGGAGAGGTCGACGCGATAGGCGATGATGTCGCCCCAGGCGATGACGTCATGCGACACCGGGTCCCAGATCAAATCCGGATTGTCCGTTGGCTGCACGGCGCGAAACGTCGAATTGCCGAGTTTCAGGCCGGGGAAGTAGTTGGTCTTGCCGTCGAGCGCCGCCAGCCGGATTGGTGCGGCGGTCCGTTCGGCGATCGGCGGATTCGGGCCTGGCGACAGGATCGGTGCGATGCCGCCGGCCGCCAGGCTCGGAGACGCCGGCGGTAGGGGCGCCGCTGACGCGGCCGGCGTTGGCGGACGGCCTTCGATCGGCCCCTGGATCAGCGTCACGCCGCGCGTCAGGTCGAATGCGACGTCGATGTCGGGCGACCGGTTCGGCGAGGACATGGTGACGACGTTCTGCCGCTGATCGGACAACTGATACACGACTTGCCTGATATTGGCGAACAGCTCCTTGAGCGTCACCTTGCCATCGTGATCGGTATCGGCATTGCCTTCGACGGCCCGAGCGAAGGCGTAGCTCAGCGCACCTCGCAATCCGTCGATGCCGGGAATACGGACCTCCGGGGCTTTGGTACTGCGATCGACTGCGGCGAGAAACGCGGTGCGATCGAGATCGAGCTCCGAGCGCGGGTCGCCCTGGTCCGAAACCGGTTTCAATTCGTCAACCGACAGGGTGTAGCGTGGAATTTGCCGGAAGCTCATTTCGGCCGCACGCGGATCGATGTCGCGCACCATGCCGCCGCCGTGACATGTATCCGCGACGAAAATGACCTTGGCTCCGCGTAACTCGAATTGCCTGATGAAGTGATTGAATTCGCTGCCGAGGATGCGTTGCTGCGAGCCCGCTGGCGTCGGCTCGAAGTCGGGCAGCAGGAAGACGTCCTCCATGCCATCGGGCTGCGATCCCTTGATGCGTTCGGGCTCTTGCGATCCGTGCCCGGCGATCGACATGATCACGGTATCGTTGGGCCTGGTACGCTCGACCAGCGCGCTGATCTCGCGCAGCACGCTCGAGCGGTCGGCCTGTGCGTCGATCAGGGCTGTCACGTCCCGAACACCCATCGTCCGCAGGCTTGTATCGATGTCGCGGGCGTCCGCTGTGGCGCCCTTCAGTTTTCTGAAATGCTGATAGTCATCAATGCCGATCACCAGCGCGCGAACTTCGCCGCCGTCGGGATTGCGAAGCTGCAGCGCGCTTGCTGCGCGAGCGCTGTCGAAATCAACGCTCGATGCGGAAATCAGGGCGAAGGCGAATATAATCTTACAGCGCGGCATTCTCATGCAAACATGTCCCTTACCAGCCTCACCGCTTTGCCGTACCCTGCTTTTTCGCGAACGCGGTCGGTGATTTCGTTTCCAGATAGGCGCTCTCCGAAACCGTCGTCTGGTCGTCAGCCAGGCCGCGGAATCGCACCGGCACATAACCGCGTTCCAGCAGCGAGCCGAGCGGATAGACATTGCGGCAGACGCGACCGTTGCAGCCGCCGGTCGACGACTTCATCACTTCGGCCTTGCGATCCGGGGTGAAGCGCAGGAACAGCATGACGTGCGACCCCGGCTTGTTCAGCGCGTCGCCGGGCTTCAGATCCCAGGGATTCTCCACCCTTTTCGCGATCGCCGGAATCGCCGATGTGGTGTAGTGAACCGACAGACCCCACGCGGCGCTCACAAATGCCGAACAGTCCACGCCTGCGACGTCGCTTCGTGGTTCGTTGCGCGTGCAGACGTTCCCGGCCTTGGTTCCGGCTTCGATGCGCTGGCGGAAATTGGCAAGCGAGCCGTGGCAACCCCAGCAATAGGGCACACCGCGGACCTCCTGATTGACCTTGCCCTGCAGATACCAGGGGCGGCGAATCCGGCTGTAGCCGGAGCAGGCCATGTCCGGATCGGGGCCATAATTTGCCGGCGTCAGCATCCATTGTATCCCTTCGAAAGCGAACGCGGTTTCGATGGCCTGCTGTCGATTGGAGGGCCGCACTGCCGCGACGGCGTTGATCGTGGTGTCCAGTTTGGGGTCAGTCTCCGGCTCGTACAGATTCTTGGGCGTCGCGCGGGGCTGGCGCGGATCGATCACCGAGGCATTGACGAGCGGACGGAAGCCGACGCCCACAACGTCGATAGCGTCCGCTCTGGTGCGCAAGAAATAAACGTCACCATCGCCGGAGATGGTCACGAAGCGCCGGGTCAGCGGGGTATTTTCCAGAGGCAGCTCATACATTCCTTCGAGCTTGCCGTTCGAGGCGTAGCGCGCCACGAAGGTCGAGGCTCGCCGTCCCGAATCCGGAATATTCTCGCCCAGGACATAGAAGCGATCGCTGTTGTCGATTTCGAGAAATTCGACGGTCCCCAGCCTGTTCGGCACGCGCAGGCTGAGCTGGGCGATCGTCTCGTTGTTGTCCATGGTCTCGACCTCGATGCGAACGTTGTTGTCGCTCTTGGTCGGGATCACGTCTGCAATGACCGATCCCTTGCCGCGGGACGCGATATATTGCCGGTCGGGTTGCCGGCCTTGTTTGATGGTCGCGGCGCGGGTGTTTTGATCGAGCAGATCACTTGCGCTTCCGGATGGCTGCGAGCCCATCTGCGCGAAAGCCGAGATGGCGAATTGATCGTCGGCGCCCCGCGTGTGCACTTCCTCGAGCTGAACCTCGCCGTCGTCGATGCCGCGGGTCGATTGGTCGTCAGGCGCCTTGAGCGTGCGGATCGAGCCATCCCAGACCAGGATATCGCTTTTGCGGACGACGAGATCGGTTGGCTGGACATCCGATGGCATCTTCAAGATGCTCGGATCGCCGGCAGGTTGCTTCGGATCGAACCGGAGAATGCGGCCGTTGATCTGATCGAGCACGAACAGGTTGCCCTGCGCGTCGGACGTGAGCGCCTGCGGACCGGTCAGTTCGACGTCCTGGCCGGCGGGGGCGATGCCGACCGTCGTTGAGGCGGTACCTGCGGAGAACTGTCGCACCACGGTTTCCGACGCCGCGGCCGTCCCTGCGAACGCGGCAGCCCATCCCAGCATGATGGTCCGAAGCAGCCACTTCTGACGATACATGTTCGCCTCAATATTCAACAAACCAAAGCAACGGCTGGCCGATATTCTCCGACCCCCGCCAAAGCAATCTTCAGCCGATCACGCGCGGATCAACGACAGACCTCGCCGAGACCACTGCTCGCCCGGGGTGCATTGATGCCGAGGCTCTCGATATGGCAGCCGCGCGTAACCGGACGGCAGATATGATCGTCGCAAAAGATCTGGCCTGATCCCTGGGCCTGCGAGCGCCTCGGGGCGATCGGCAGATGCGGGGGAACCGCGAAGCCGGTGTCGTAGCCCGGAATGCGGTAGGGTGGCGCCTCGAACGGCGCGCGGTCGAAGCGGTCTTCGCGATCCTGATGTGCCAAGCGCCCGCGATGGTCACGACGGTTGTCGTCATCGCGCCTGACGGTGTCTTTCGCCTTCGCACGGCGCTTCTCGCATTCATTGCCTTCGTTGTTGAAGGAGCCTTCGGCGCAGACGATCCTGCTGCACTGGTCGCCGTCGGATTTGAAGCCGTGCTCGCAGGTCAGCGGACAGACCCGCGCCGACCTGAGCTTGATGGCATCGAGCGCATCGGAACTTGCAAGCTTGACGTTCAGGTTCGTGCCGGCGTGCCTGTTGAACAGCACCAGCGAACGCTGCGATGCCTTGTCCCATTCGCCGTCAGCGGCTGCGGCCAGACAGCCGACGCGACGCAGCTCGGTCTGGACCGATTTCACGAGGTCGGCCGGCGACGGTCCGTCGGTCAGCGCTGCGAGGCGCGGTCCTTGTGTGCTCGCGGCTGTCGACGGGGCGGGGAGGGAACCGTCCGCGGGCGTATCGGTTGCGAACTGTCTCCGTTCTGGCTCAACGACTTGCGCCGGCACAGCCGATTTGGAGTCTTCGACGGCGAGCCCGGCCTTCCCGGTCGCCGCAACGGGGGGCGGCTCCGCAATTTTGCCGAGCTGAAGCCTGGCGAGATTGGCGTAATAGCCGTCAGGATGCTGGGCGAGGAAGGCATTCAATGCGTCCTTGTTGCCAAGCTGCAATGCCAGCTCGAGATCCCGGCGAACCTCCGACTGCGGCGCGTCTGCTGGCGTCGATGCAACGGGCCTGGCAGCTACCAGCGCGACATCGGCACCGCCGAGCGAGCCATAAACGTAGGGCTCCTGCCGGCTGCCGGTGGCTTCCATGACATCGTCACGAATGAATCCAAAGGCCTTGCGCAGATCCAGCCCCGGCCGCGCAATATACTTCACCAGTGCGGTGGCATACGGGCTGTTCCTGGCTGTGCCGTCGAGCGCCGTGAAGCCGGCCTTGGCGGCAAAGGCGACCAGCGTGTTGGTCGTCGTCGGCTCGACCCTGGCGAGGCCACGGCCGACAGACCTTGAGCTGACCGTCCGCTTCATCGCGTCGGCGAAAGGATTGTTGCGGCACGCATCGACGATCACCAGTCGCAGAAGTCTCGCCGGCTCTATCGCCAGCAGGATGCGATCAAGCGAAAATCCCTCGTCATAGATGTCCGTATCACGCTCCAGCTTAGCGTCGGTCGGGAGCAGGTAATTCGTACCGTCCATCTCGATGCCGTGACCCGCGTAATAGATAAGGGCTATGTCGGCGTCGCGCGCTTGATCGGCGAAATCCCGCAGCGCCCGGCGCATGTCCGCCGCCTGAAGGTCGAGTTTTGATTCGACGATGTCGAAGCCCGCGCCTTTCAGGGTCGCGGCCAGGGCGGCGGCGTCATTCGCCGGGTTCGGAAGCGGTGCCGCGCTCTTATAATTGGAATTGCCGATCACAAGGGCGACGCGCTTCTCGGCCGACGCCGGTTGACAAGCCAGCAGGAGCACGGCCAAAAGAAAAACCTTGCAAAGACAATTCATGACGAAACGTCCAAAACAACCATGGCGTTCACCACACGTCATGGCGCCAGATAGCCGGAATTCGCCTGAAGTTTCCAAGTGCGCTTCCAGGTGCGATCGGACCTAAGCCCTGCTTTTCGCTGATCGCTCGGAAAAATATTGTGGCCTGCTTGTGTCGATTGCAATCGCGGGCTTTTGGCTTATCGCGACAATCACTCATACAATTGCGAACAGCGAGTTATCCCGGTTCAGGACCGTCTCGCTCCCGGCCTGCGGTAAAGGCGGACGCTTTCTCCAGTCCCGCCGGGCAGAAAATCCGGACGTG
The DNA here is from genome assembly GCA_963739755.1 of uncultured Alphaproteobacteria bacterium. Lineage (GTDB taxonomy): Bacteria > Pseudomonadota > Alphaproteobacteria > Rhizobiales > Xanthobacteraceae > Bradyrhizobium. The sequence continues at coordinate 40,449 of CAVUCB010000049.1, forward strand.
CGAAGCGAAAACGGGCAGGCGATTCGGGAAGAAGTGAATCCGCCACAGACCTAAATTGGACGCAGATCGGCGCCCCGAGCGGTCGCGACTTCTTCGGATCGCGTGGGCGACTTCCGTCTATGCCGTGAGTGCACGAGCTGCGCCCGAGAAAACTGGAGAAACAAAATGCGTCGAGCCACCTTAGCCTTTACATTCCTTCTTGCAGCCGCGGCAGCCACCCTTGGTGGCGCGACCAAGGCAAGCGCCGGGCCGTATCCGGTGTGCCTTACCGGCGGCGATGAAAACTCGTTGCGCTGTGACTTCTCCAGCTTCCAGGAATGCCGTGCTTCCGCCTCGGGCGGGTTGGGGTATTGCGTGACGAACCCCAACGCCTACGGTGCACTGGCGTATGCCGGTGGTGTCCAACGGGTCGGCCACTGACCGCCATCGTCGGCGGTAACGCCGGTTGCGCAAGCCGCGAACTGATTTGCCCGACGAGGCAAATCAGTTCGAATGTTCTTCAGCGTAGCCTCGCTCACGGCTCGAAAAATCGGTACGCCGAAAAACTCATTTTGCGAGCCAATTCAACCGGTTTGGCTGGGTTGGTCCGTTCCCGCGGAAAATTATACTTCCGTTTTTCAGAAGTATGTGATTGTATCCGCGCATCCCGCCCCACAAGGAGGGGCGCTTCGCGATCGTCACGAACGTTGGGTGCGGGATGCGATGGACGCGTGAGCGCGGCAGACGAAGCGCGCTGATGCGGACGGCGAAATCGTGTGGTCCTTGTGTCCAGCCTTTCCAGAAATTGAAAAACGCATTATCCCCAAACGCTTAGAAAAAAAGAAGGCCCTGGCGGGTTTGGCCAGGACCTAATTAGGAAATTTGCGGGACGCGGTAAGCCAAAATACCGGGATGAACCGGGCTGAACCGGATAATCCGATCACTCGCCGCCATAGAGCCGCCGCCGATCCGCCAGGCGCGCTTGCTGCTCGCGCTCCAGCTGCGCTCGATCTCGCCGAAGTCGAGGGCCCGCATCGATTCCTCGATGGGCGCGAGGCTCTCCAGGAACATCTTGGCGTCGGCCGACAGCAGGCCCATGCCGACCACCTGGGTGTGCAGATCGAGCGCCTGCTTCTCGATCTTGGTGATCGCCGCCTTCGTCATCGCCTTGCGGCGGCAAATGGCCAATCTATTTGAGCGGCTTCAACCCGTCATAAGCGCGCATTAGCTGGTCACTGATTCGACGCGCTCTTTCCTTAGTTAATCTCGCTGCTACGCCTTGCTGCATTTTAGCGGGACGCTAGTCCTCCGGTCCCAAACCATCCACGAGTCCGCCACCCTTCCTTTTCCGAACGACGAAGCGCGGCAGATGGGACTCAGACTCTTCTTTCATCTTGCCTTCGCCTTCAGTGCCTCAAGTCTCGACCATGCGGCGCTACGTTCGCGTATTGGCATAATAAGCAGTGTTATAGCGAGCGCGGGACAGATGACGTCCATGTAAAATGGTAAGCCGGCGTTCCCGGTGCAAAATTGCCTGCGACTGCCATATCTCGGATGTGTCCGATAGCATCGCCCAGCAGGAATATGGATGCCGCGCAAACCGCCGCAGCCTTGAATGAAAGGTCGCGCCAAAATGAGACGCAGGCTGTTACGCCGATGGCTAAATCCGCCATCCCCACCTCGAATTGGAACGGACTTACCTGCCATCCAATATGAGCTGCCGCCGTTGCTGGAAAGAAGACGTGGGAAATGCCAGCCCACAGACCGGTAATCCCGATCGGCAGGAGGAGTACCCACGCAAGAAGCCTTTCGACGAGAGTGCCGTGACCGTTCGTCGAGGCGGAAAGCACGAGCGCCATCGCAAACAGGATGGCGGGAAGATTCCGCAGCACGAAGGCTATTGTTTCGCCGACCATCCTGACTCCTGCTCACTTTTTGTTTTCAGCCCGATCTCGACCAACCGGCGGGGTGTGGCCCAAACTCATCAACCGAGATGAACCCCTTCGCTTGCTCGCGAATTGCTTTGACTGTGCATCGCGCCCGCCATTTAACCTCAGATCGGGGCTGGGAAATGAACATGCTTTCGGCGGTAGTAGGTGCTCTCATCGTTCTTAGCATTGGCATTCTTGTGGCCCATGCCATGGACATCTTTCGCTCGAATTAATGAGCCTAGAGGTTTATCGCACGCTCACAAAGGCGCCCCATGCGGCGGCCAAGCCAGCCGCGACGAGCAAGTAGACAGGTTTGTCGCAGAACGTGCTTCCATATATGCAGAGATCGGCACCAGAAACGCCCTAACTCGTGAAGCCCTATAGGGGAGAATACGCCGGCTGCGACCGCTAAAGCACCCGCGACATAGTACATTTGCATGCCTCCGAGTGCTCGATCTATTCGAAACAAGTGCCGCGATTTCGGGCATATTAAATCGCACCCGTCCAACGGCTTGAGGTTTCAAACGCGCGCCTACATTCTCCGGATTGTATTGCGAAAGCGAAGTTAAATTTTTGCAGTGCGCTAATTCGAATTGTGCCCGCTACCGTACAGACAGAAAACCAAAACCTGTCGTTGAATTGTTTCGTTCCTTAAAGCGTCGGGAGGGAAGCGCTATGGAGCGTCACCGTATAACGCGGGACTATCGGGCGTACATCATAGGATCGGACGGTCACGTCAAAGATCGCCACGAGTTTTGGGCTGAAGACGACGAAAAAGCCAAAGATCATGCCGAGCAGTACGTGGACGGTCACGACATAGAACTATGGCACCGAGATAAAAAGATCGCGGAATTTAAAAGCAAGCAGTAGAGGCGCCTCAGTTGGCGGTCACTTTTCCCGCCCACGACGCGCTGTAACCGATCCACCCGAGCACGGGCGATTTTCGCGTCATTGTGTAAGTGGCGATACACCTCCAGCGAGCAAATCACTGTAGGTTGTGATCGCCGTCCCGCACGGCTACTCCCTAAACTTGGCCCGTCGAAGGGCGGGCCTTTTTCTGCGACTACGGTCAAACCCCACGGGCGGCTTTTCTCTTGCGCGCCATCATGGGCTGGGAAATCATGCACCGGCTGTAGAATACTTGGGTAACGAATTTTCAGGGCGGCAAACGAGTTACGGAAAAGAGTTGAACGGCAACTAACACACAGGAGGAACGCGATGTTTTTCTTTCAAGAAGGCTTCACGTATCGAAATTTCCTGATGGATATTCTTGCTGTGTTCGGATTTGTCGTATGGTTCTGGCTGCTTGTTGTAATCTATGGCGACCTGTTCAGGCGTCACGACATCAGCGGATGGGGTAAAGCGCTATGGGTCTTGGCGCTGGTTCTAACCTCCTACTTCGGCATCCTTGCCTACCTAATCACCCAAGGGAGGGGCATGGCCGAGCGTAACGCTCAGCAAGCTCAACAGGCTCGCGATGAATTGCGACACATCGTCGGCTTTAGCGTCGCAGACGAGATTACTAAACTTGATCAGCTAAAAAAGTCCGGATCAATAACCGATGCCGAGTACGGCCGTCTTCGCGCTAAACTGGTCTAACGGGCCCCCCGGTCGCACCCGCGACGCGCAATAGCTCCCCGCCGTTCCGCGCCCCAAGGGATTGATAATTTGCGCGACCATGCCGTTCCAAGTGTCTCGTTTTCGGAACACCGTGGCTCGTTTGCGAACCGCATGTCGCCCTTCCGTTTCTGAATCTCGTTATTTTTGGCCGTGCCAAGGAACACCTAATTCACAAGGGGATCATTTTTGCGGTCGAGCCTGCCTACGTGTCGGGCCTCTACCTCTTCCGATATCAGCTTGGAAAGAAAACGATCGAAGGAAGAGCAAAAACAATCTCAGGGGCATTGCTATTTACCGCGCGCGAGCAGCGATCAATCGTCGCCTTCGAGATATCGGGACGCCCAACGGCCCGACGCGCAGTAGGTCGGACGAGGTACGCCCCCAACCCGTAGCGGCTTCACTCCAGCCCCGATTGGCGAATACAAGGGGCATGCCGATCAAAATGATCAAGCACGAGGCTGTGCCGTATTGCGGGGGCGTTCAAGTCGGCTTTCGGACGGCCGACCGCGCTGGTCGTCCCGTCGACGTCGACCAATGGGGTTGGTCCCTGCGGCTCGCTACGGCACGGCCGCCGACTTCGACACCCCCGCCCTTCCCCTCCTATTTCATCCCTCTATATTTGCATCCTGCGATGGAATTGGAGCTGTTGCTGTTGAAGCGGACATTGGAAGGTCAAACGGTGGCATTGTCCGGCCAGCGGCACAGCTCGCCAATCAAATTGATTTTTAACCTAGCCGGTATTTCCATTGGGAGGACAATCCGGGCCGGCGGCTCAGGCCGGAATAGCTCACCGGTGAAGAGGCCCTCGATCAGGCGAAGGCGTTCGCAAGAAAAGTCCGCAACGAATTGTCCTGATGCGGGGCCCCGACTAAATTCCCATTCGCGATGAACAAATCTTCCACTCAACCGTCTTAGTAAGCAGCAGTCTATTTTGTCTGCCAACGCGCGATCAGCGCCATGTGTGAGCGGTGTGTGCAGCTCGACGCCAAGATCGAGCATTACAATCGGATCGCAGGTTCCATAACGGACCAGCTTACGATCGAGCGGATCAAGAAGCGAGTTAAGCAGATGACAGCCGAAAAGGCTGCGCTTCATCCAGAGCAGGCGCCATAACGGCCGCCAGGAACATATTGGAACAGAGCGCTCGGGTGAACCGTTAGACACTATCACCGCTCGGCCCGAGGCTTTTATCGGTGATGGAGAACGCCGATTGCGCTTCCCGCCCAACTAAACGAGGGAGCAGCGCATGTCGGAGCCTCGCCATTTCAAACAGACCATGTCGCCTAATCCTAGCCACGTCAGTCTGGTCGGCGCATGGGAGGCCGACTACTGGACCCACGAGCTTGGTGTCAGCCACGGCGAACTGATGAAGATAATCGGCAAGGTCGGTAGTTCTCTTACGGCTGTGCGCAAAGAGCTCGGTCTGGCGGCAACACCCACGGAAATCGTCAAGTTCAAATGACCGGTCTGGTTCTATGTCGATAGCGCGCAAGCAAGTTGGCGACAAGGATCCCCTCAAGGTCTTTGCCGGCGAAGGATGCTGCCGAGCGCTGGTTTCAGTTAGGCTGCGCGCCTATGAGGAAATTGAAACTCGCTGAAATAGGTCTGGCCGTTTGCCGGGGCCCTCACAGGCGGCTTTCGCCCGAGCTGTGTACCGTTTCGCCGAATGTCCAAACCCTTGATCTGGATCAAAAGAAATACTTTCGGGCGCGCGAACGCGACGCGAACGTAAGGCCCCTGTCAGCTTAGGGGGTCATCTTTGCGATCTCGATTGCATAGTGCGCCGTGCTGGTCTGCCGCAGCCTGCTTCAGGCCTCTCCACAACCCACGACGCGCAGCAGCCTCGCCGTTCCGCGCTCCTATAGGTTGCGCCTGTCTATCTCCCTCGGCCTGCTGAGGCCGGGAGCCAGACGTGAAAAGCCGGCGAGCGCTATCGC
>CAVUCB010000050.1:0-18859 GCA_963739755.1 uncultured Alphaproteobacteria bacterium
CCAGATTAGAGAACGTGTCGTGCGCGCAGTCCCGGTCAAGCTTCAGTGCATGACAGAATAGCTGTCACTATTTTCGCTATCGGCCGCAATGCACCATGGTGCTGTTGACATGAACATCAAAAAAAATGCCATTTGCACTCATCGTGCCCGACCGTCATAGTTTCACAAACCTCTGCCCGGATTTTGAACGGGCCTTTAATTACGAAGCGGGAGGCCGCGCCGTGCAAGACGTAGAGAAACGTGTCATCGGCAAGGTTATGTGGCGGCTTATTCCGTTCCTGATCGTCTGCTATTTCGTGGCCTATCTCGATCGCGTCAATGTCGGCTTTGCCAAGCTTCACATGAACCAGGCGCTTGGTTTGAGTGAAGCAGCCTTTGGGCTGGGCGCCGGCTTGTTCTTCGTCGGATATTTTCTGTTTGAAGTACCCTCCAACATTTTTCTGGAAAAAGTCGGCGCGCGCGTTTGGATCGCCCGCATCATGATTACGTGGGGGATCGTTTCGGCGGCTTTCGCTTTCATCCCATCGATATCGGCGTCGACCGGAATTCCGACGACGGGCCTCTTCTATTCTCTCCGTTTGCTGCTCGGCGCCTGCGAGGCGGGCTTCTTTCCGGGCATCATCTTCTATCTGACCCTGTGGTTTCCGGCGGTTTACCGCGCCCGGGTCATCAGCCTGTTCATGCTGGCGATCCCGATTTCGTCCATCATCGGATCGCCCATCTCCGGGATGCTGCTGGGCGTGACCGGATGGGGGCTGGAAGGCTGGCAGTGGCTGTTCATTCTCGAGGCGTTGCCGTCGGTTGTGGTGGGCATCGGCGTCCTGATCTACCTGACAGATTTCCCGCGCCAGGCCCGCTGGCTGCAACAAGATGAGATTGCGTGGCTGGAGAACGTGCAGGCCACCGAGAAGCAAAACAAGGAGAAGGTCGAACATCTGTCCTTGGTACAGGCGCTCACGGATCCCCGCATTTTCCTCTGCGCCCTGGTGTATTTCTGCCTGAATGCTGCAAGTTACGGCGTGGCGTTCTTCCTGCCGACCATCATCAAGGGTTTTGGCGTCAGCGATACCCAGACCGGATTGCTCGCGGCGCTGCCTTTTGTTTTCGGGGCCGTGGGCATGGTGCTGCTCGGTCGTCATTCCGATCGGACGATGGAACGAAAAGGTCACGTCGCGGTGGCGCTATTAATGGCTGCGGTTGGGATCGGATTGGCAGGTCTCGTTTCCAACTCCGTCATTGTCATGGCGTTGCTTTGCTTTGCACAGATCGGCGTCTCCGCGGTACCCCCGATGTTTTGGCCGCTGCCGTCAAGTTTCCTGACGGGAGCATCGGCCGCCGCTGGCATTGCCGCGATCAACTCGCTCGGAAATCTTTCCGGTTTCGCCGGTCCGTACGCGATGGGCTATCTAAAGGATTTGACCGGCAACTTTACCGCGGGCCTTCTGTTGCTGGCGGGTTGCGCGCTGGTGGGCGCGATCGTTGTCGTGATTTTACGGATCGATGCAAGGCGCGAGCAATTGTCGGGTGAAATCGCGATGGTGCACTAGAAGTTGATGATTGTCGGCGAATGCCCTCCGAGACCCGCGAAGCCTGCCGGCCTTGACGAACTCGATCGAAGAGGACAGCGGGCCGAACATCGGCTGCACCTGGCCGGCGAGCAGGTCGGTCAGCGTGGGCGGGGAGCCGGGCACCGCTCGCCAAGGCGTCGCACGATCCAGGTCTAAAGCTTTGAACGCGGTTGGCCATCGGCGGTCTGCAGTCCAGGCGGACTCTTGACCCAGGGATAACCGCGATTGCCCATCTCGTACCCGCGATCGAACAATGCTTTCATGTACTTCTGGTCGAACGGCTCATCGGTTTGCACGTCGAAGTCGGCCGGTATGCTGGCGAGATTGAAATCAAGGCCGTTCAGCCTCGCGATCGAGTAGATCCTGTACAGATCCCCGATGCTCTGAATTCTTGATCAGCGTCGAAAGCGAGCGCTGGGTCACGGACAGCACATCGGTATTCACCGGCTCCCATTGCGGATCGATACGGCCGTTCCTGATGATAAACAATCGAGCGCCGCTGATCGCGCGCCGAACCGGTCTGCCGGAAACCAGGCGCAATGTCGAAGCGTCGACGAAGACCTGCCTCGTCACCCCTCCATCGACATGAAGCTCGTCGTAGTCCTGGCCGCCTACGCGCACCTTGATCCGAACCGGGGCGAACGCGCCGGGCAGCGTCGTGGACGCAAGCAGCACCTTGCGGAACAGATCGACAGCTTCGGGACTATCGCTCGCCGCGATCCGACCCATGTCCCACAACACAGGTCTTTGCGCATCGAGATTGGTCGTGCCGACCAGGAGCACTCTTCCCTTGCTTCGTTCTTTCGCTATCTCGCGAATGAATTCCCGGTCGACGTATTTCTCAATGAGGCGGGCCAGTGGCGAATTGTCCACCAACGCCGCGCCTTGCAGAAGGCCTGATATGTTCGACGTAAAGATATCCTTCCTTCCATACTTCGTGAAAAGCTCTCTCAGCTGCGGGTCGCGTTCCCGACCAAGAAAGACAAATGGAGCGATCAGCGCTCCCGAACTCACGCCGGTGACGAGATCAAATTCCGGCCGATTGCCGGCGTCGCCCCAGCCGGTCAGGACGCCGGCTGCGAACGCGCCATTCTCGGCGCCACCGGATATCGCAAGGAAGCTGAGGGACCGCCCGGATTTGCTTCGCTTCAAGGATTTGGAGGCGCCTTTCGACTCCTGGTCGGATATCGCAATGTCCGAAGCGGTCTCATCGCCCCAATGCCGGATGTTGCGGAATCCTGCCGGCTCGACATGGATTCCGGCCGCTTCGGGGAGTGCATTTCGCGGCGTGACGGCTGCGCAACCCGCGACCAGGAAGGCCGCAAGAGCCACCGCTACCGGAAATGCCGCACCGAACAAGCGGCGCAAGACGGCAAACATGGTGCGGACGGTTGATGCGCGAGCGCTTCGTTGACGCATGCCGTGAATAATTACACCGTTGCACATATATTGCACTATGGTGTAAGAATTATATTGGGGCCGCTTTATGGCGTGTCCCCGCGATCCGGGACCGGAAATGGTTGCCGGGATCACCGATGAGGAGGCGGCGGCCGGAATGCAAGCGTCAAGGTCCGAGGATTCATCCCAAAAGCGTGAACGACTGAATGCGCGCGACGGCAGGGATGACCGTTCGCGCGATGACCGGATATTGCTGCAGCCGGGCTTCTGGATCGCGATCCTATCTCCCTCGCTACCGATCGTGGTCGGCTGCGCCTTCGTTTGGATGGTGCTCCGGTGACGCCGATCGGATCGAGCGGTGGCCTCGTTGAGCGGATGTCGCCTGGAGCGGCAGATGCCTGAAGCCTTGCCAAGGACCGAAGGCCTCCGCGAGCGGAATTGGCGGCAGACGCTGCAGCGAATCTCCGAGGTCGGCATGGAATTATTCGTCGCCAAGGGCTACGAGGCGACGACCCTTGACGAGATCGCCGCCGCCGCCGGCATCTCGCGCAGGACGTTCTTTTATTATTTCAAGAGCAAGGACGATCTTCTTCTGGCCTACGTTGGCGCCTACGCGGAGGCGCTCAAAATATCGGTGCGGGAGAACTCAAGTGGCGGAGCACCGATCGATATTGTGCGGGACGCCCTGATGGAGCTTTCCACCCACTACGAGCCATCCAAGATGATCGCTACCGCCCGGTTGATGCGAAACTGCGATGCGCTTGGCGCTCGCAGGCAGCTCAACCATGCGCTGCTCGAGGACGCTATCTACGAAGCCTTATGCGAGCTGTGGCCTGCGAAGCAACGCCGCGATATCCTCCGGCTCGTCGCAATGGCGTCGGTTGGCACCATGCGGCTTGCGGTCGACATCTGGCTCCAGCAGGACGGCAAGCGTCCGCTGGCCAGGCACATCCGGGATGCGTTTGAGAAATTGAAGGCGGAGATCTGACCTCGCGGCAGTCGGCCAGAGCATGATCCGGAAAAGTGTGTAGCGGTTTTCCCTCGCGACAAACGCGAAGCGTTTGCGCGGAGATCATGCTCAATCAAAAGCCTAAGGCGCGATGACGATTTAACCTAATCTCATCGCGCTTTAGGCCTCAATGCGTGGAACGCGCGCCTGTCAAAACAGCTGCGTCGCCGCAAAGATGATAAGGCCGACCAGACCGCCGACCAGCGTGCCGTTGATGCGGATATATTGCAGGTCGCGGCCGACCTGCAGCTCGATCCGTTTCACCAGCGTCTCGGCGTCCCAGTTCTCGACCACCTTGCGGATGAAGGCCGCGATCTCGGCCCGGCGCGGCGCGACCGTGCGCAGCACGGCAACGCGGAGCCAGCGGTTGATGCCTTCGCCGATGCGCTCGTCATTGGCGAGGCGGTCGCCGAGCGTGAGCAGCGCCTGCTCGATCATCTCGGACAGGCGGTTGGAAGAAGTGATCGAATCGAGCTTGTCCTCGATCTCGCCCCACATCGCGTCGATCTGCCGGGCGACAACCGGATTCTCCAGAATGCGCGCCTTCAATTCCTCGCCGCGCGCCAGCATGTCGGGGTTTTCGGCGAGGTCGGCGATCAGCTTTTCGACCGCGGTCGAAAGCTCGATGCGCCAGGGATGACTGGGCTCGCGCATCTCTTCCAGCGTTTGCGTCAGCCCCGCGACGATCCTGTCGGCCAGAATGCCGTCGATCCATCTCGGGATCAGGCGGGAGGAGCGTTGCGAGACCTTCTGCTTGATGGTCTCGCGGTTTCGCTTGAGCGCCGCGCTGGCTGAGGAGATGCCGTGCTCGATCAGCGTCTGCATCTCGCCATGGGCCCAGACCAGCGCCAGCAGTCTCGAGGCGAGCGGGGCGGCCGGCATGGTCTCGATGCCGAAGCGCGCCGCGCGGGTGAGGAACGCGTTGACATCCTCGCGCGGCAGCGCGCGCAGCACCTCGTGCAGCACGGAGGCCGCGCGCTGGGCGACGCTGCGGGCGTTGCCGGGCTTTTTCAGCCAGCGCGCGATCCAGCCCGCGATATCGACCTCCCGGATGCGTTCGGCGAGCACGCGGGGCGAGAGGAAGTTGTTGGCGGTGAAGCGGCCGATCGCGATCCCGATGCGTTCCTTGCTGCGCGGCACGATCGCGGTGTGCGGGATCGGCATGCCCAGCGGATGGCGGAACAGGGCGACCACCGCGAACCAGTCGGCGCAGGCGCCGATCATGCCGGCCTCCGCAAAGGCGCGGGGGTAGGCGAGCCACGGCCATTGCTGCTCCGCGTAGCGAGGTTGCGACGAAGATCAAAAACATCAGCACCAGCAGCGCGGTCGCGAGAAAGCGCATCCGCCGCAAGTCGCGCAGCCGCGTATCGGCGACCTCGCTCACGGCCGTATCTTTCGGCACGCGCGGAAAGAGGTCATCTCAACCGGCAATCTTGGGCAATCTTGTCGCCAGTGTTGCATAATGCTGGCGAATATGGGCGCTGCCATAGGTTCGTTCCAGCCGGCGCAGGGTAAAATGGCCCTTCGCGATCTTCTGGAAATGATCCATGAAGATGACATTGACGGTGGCGCCCGAGAGCGCGCCGATGATCGGCACCGCGCCGGCGGCGACCTTGTCGGAGACCACGACGCCGAAGCGCGAGACGATCTCGGTGACGAGGTTGGAGACCACCGGCGCGGACGCATCGATCGCGCCGCGTTCGAGAAACAGCGCGGCGACGTCGCTGGTATATTTGCTGATCAGCGTGCGGGCGGCGTAATAGCCGACGTCGAGATTCTCGATCCGTCGCGCTTGGCGCCGTAGGCAAAGACTTCGAGGCAGGCGAGGCGGGCTTCCAGCGTCGACAGATCCTCGCCCTCGTGGCGGGCGATCTCCGCAATCGAGCGCAGCATCACGGTCGTGGTCAGCGGCAGCTCGATCGCGAGCGCGCCGAAGCCGAACAGCCCGCTGAGGCCGCCGGCGACGCCGGCGAGGAACGAGGAGAACTTCGTCGCCGGCGAGGGCGGCGGCTTCTCCTCCAGCGTGTCGACGGCGACATCGAGCCCCTTCATCACGGCGTCGCGGACCATGCCGCTGATCTGCCGGTTCAGGGTCTTGCGGCAGCATGCTCATGATGCGGTGGATCGGGCGCGCCGGCATAGTCGGCGAGCCTCGCGGCGAAGTTCGGGCTTTCGAGATGCCTGACCGCGCTCGTCAACGCGGCGTGATCGGCCGGGGTGAGGACGAGCGGGGCGAGTTGCTCGTTCATTGATAGCGCAGGATCGGCCGGATTCCGTTCATGCTGGCGAGGATCGCCGAACCGTTGGAGATCAGCGCGGTAACTTCCGGCGTGATCAGGCCGCCGGGCAGCGCCAGACCCAGCGCGAGCGTGTTCAGCCTGCGACGATCGCATAGTTCTGCCTGATCAGGCGCACCGCGCCTTGCGAAATCTCGACCGCCTTGACGAGCTTCCACAGCGAATCCTCCATCAGGATGACGTCGGCGGATTCATGCGTCACTTCGGCGCCGTGCTTCATGGCGATGCCGACATCGGCAAAACTCAGCGCAGGCGAGTCGTTGATGCCATCGCCGACCATCGCGACGCGGCGGCCGGAGCGCTGCAAATCCTGGATCACGCTCGCCTTGTCGGCCGGCAGCATGTCGGCGAAATGCTCGCGTCAGCCCGATGTTGCGGCAGACCGCGCGCGCGACCACGCCGTTGTCGCCGGTCAGCATGATGGAATTGGCGATCCCCATCTCATGCAGGCGCTGGATCACCGGCCGGCTCTCGTCGCGGATCTCGTCGGAATAGGGGACAAGGCCCGCAAGAGTCGCCGTCGACGGCGATGTAGAGGCTGGAATAGCCGCGTTCGTCGAGCGCGGCGCGGTCGGACGCGGCCTTGCCGATGCGCGATGTTGCACTGGCGCATGAAGCGCTCATTGCCGACATGGATGTAGTAGCCGTTGACCTGGCCCTCGACGCCGAGCCCGAGCCGGTAGGTGCGTCTCGTTGCAGGCGGGGACGTTGACCTGCAGCTGGCGCGCCTTGGTGCGCAGCGCTTCGGCGACCGGATGCTGCAGCTTGGTTTCGGCGGCGGCCGCAAGCCCCAGCAGATGGTTCGGCGTGATCGAGTTCTGGTAGGACAGGACGTCGATCACGGCCGGCGTGCCGTGGGTCAGCGTGCCGGTCTTGTCGAACACGACGGTGTCGATGTCGGCGAGCTTTTCCATATGGCCGCCGCTCTTGATGATCATGCCGGCGCGGGCGGCATGCGTCATCGAGGAGAGCACGGAAGTTGGCGCGGCGACGCGGATGCCGGTGCCGTAATCGACGATCACGAGCGACAGGAAGCGGTTGAAGTCGCCGGTCACCGCCGCGGTGCCGGCGGCGAGCGCCAGCGTCGGCGCCACCAGGCGGTCGGCAAAGCGCTCGGCATGGTTCTGCATGCGGGTGTCGCCGATCGGCGCGGATTCGACGAGATGCACGATCTGGCCGGCGGTGGTGGCGGTGCCGACGCGCAGCGCCCGGACGGTGATCTGGCCTTCGCGGATCACGGTCGCCGCAAAGGCGGCCTCGCCTGACGCCGCGGTTCACCGGCAGGCCTTCGCCGGTGATGGTCTTCTGGTCGATGGTCGCCTGGCCCTCGATGATCTCGCCGTCGACCGGGATCATCTCGCCGGGATAGACGACGACGAGATCGCCTACGGCCAATTCGGTGGCCGGAATCTGCACCACATCGCCGTCGCGCAGCACCCAGGCGGTCTTGGTCTGGAATTCCAGGAGCTCGCTGATGGCGCGCTTCTGGCCCGCGGCGGTGAGGTCGCGGATCCAGTCGCCGAGCTTGATCAGCCAGGTGACGATGCAGCCGGCCAGCGGATTGCCCTGCAGCATCGAGGCGGTAATGGCGAGCGTGTCGAGCACGTCGATATTGAGCCGGCTCTCGTTGGACCAGACCTTCCAGGCGCGCTTCGCAATCGGGATCGCGTTCCAGAGCATCAGCGGCATGTTGACGGCCACCACGACCGGATTGGCGCTGAAGGCCATCAGCAGCGACAGCGTCGGCAGCGCCAGCGGCGAGCGCGCCGACAGCACGGATGCTCCTGCTTGGCCGGCGCCGCTTCGCCGGAGACGCAGCGCAGAGCGCCTTGACGTCGGCGAGGCTTGCGCCCTTGACCCGCTCGAGCAGCAGCCGAAGCATCGGCTCCTGCGCCGGGTCATATTCCAGCACGAGGCTCGCGCAGTCGTAATTGATCCGCGCGGAGCGGACGCCGGCCTGGGCTTTGAGCCAGGCCAAGAAGTTCTCGGAGACGCCGCGGTTGCGGCAAAGCGCGGGGACGTTGAGCCTGATCGCGTCCCGGCATCGAATGTCTGAAGGAATATTCCATCTAGGTCAGTTCTCCGCCGGTCCAGCGTTTGCCGCCTCAGGCCGTCGCGAGCGCTTCCTCTCCTTCGTCTTCCTTTTCTTCGCCGGGCATGTTGGCCTGGATCATGTGATTGAGCGCAAAGATCGAGAGCGTGACCCAGACCGGGGTCGCGGCGCTGGCGCCGACCTCGAAGATCGTGAAGCCGGCGATGCCGGCCGCGAGCACGATCTTGAGGTCGACGACGTTGCCGGTCGCCACCTTGATCTGCTTGTCGACATCCTTGAAGAAATCGACCACGACCTTGGCGGTGTGCGAGTGCTCCGCGAGATATTCGGCTTCCTGCTCGATCTTGCTGGCGAGCGAGTCGATCTCGTTGGTCGGCGGCTTGTAATGGCCGCCGGTGTGGTGATGCAGATGGCCGTGAAATTCGTCGTGCTTGTCGGTGTCGTAATGCAGCACCACGCTGCCGGTGGTCGGATTGACCGTGACCTGCTCGATGCCCGGGATCACGCTGAAAGTCTGCTTGATCTGCTCGAGCAGCTCCGGATTGTCCTTGGCCGAGGGCACTTTCATTCGGATGCGACCGGGCACCTGGTGCGCGATCTGCAATTTCATCTTGGTCATCGAAAATCTTTGGTATCCATGGCAGTGGCCGGCGCTGGTTGAGAAGTACGCGGGCTTCTCAAAAGCACCGGCCGGCGCATGCGCCGGCCAGCCGCCTGTATTCAGATTTCAGCGCGATGAGCTTCATCGTGCTCAGGCCGCCGGCCGCTGTTCGGTCGCGGCGTCCTTGGCGGTCTCGGCTTCGGCCTTCACCTCGGCCACGATGTCGTGCACTTGTTCATGGGCTTCGGCGAACATCTCGCGGGACTTCTGCGCGAACTTGTAGGTGCCGCGAACCGTCGACTTGAACAGCGGGTTCAGCGCGCCGGCGAGCTTCGGCAGGTATTTCGGAGCCGCCATCGCGGCGACGCCGAGGGCGATGCCCGGGAGCAGGGCGGCCTCGAACAGGGCGGCACCCGCGGCCACGACGACCACGGTCGCGACCGTCTTGTTCAGTCCGCCATTTTCCTGGTCGTCGTGCGGGGCGGAAGCAGCCTCATCGACGTGCTCGGCATGCGAGGGATCGTGACCATTGTGGCTTGTAGACATCGCTAATGCCCCTTTGTGCTGATTGCCAAAAAAATGTCGCCGGCCCCTCCAACCATTAGAGCCGGATTGAAATGGATTCATGACAGTCAGATGACAGTATTGCCATGGCGGATTGCCGCAGGGGCGAAGCGTCTGGGATTCCAGCAAAATACGGTTGCGCCGTTAACCGTGGACGATGTTCTTGGCGATCATGCAGTGAATGCCTTTGGAGCCGTTCACGGTTTGCGTCACCCGCAAATCGGCGGCGAGGCTGCAAAGCGTGTAGGCGTCCTCGCGCGACAAATTCCGCTTTTCACCGAGCAGCACGATCATGTCGCGCAGCGCCCTCACCACGCATTGGTCGAGGTCGGGGTCCATCGCCATGGTCATATAATGGGTCTGCGTCTCCGCGCGGGGATAATCGAGCTTGATGTCTTTCCGCAGCGTCAGCCTGAAGCGGCCCTGCAGCGCGGTCTCGATTGCGGTGACGCAGACCTCGCCATCGCCCTGCACGCCGTGGCCGTCGCCGCAGGAAAACAGCGCGCCCGGGACAAACACTGGCAGGTAGAGTTTGGCGCCGGCGCCCAATTCCTTGTTGTCGAGATTACCGCCCATCGCGCGCGGGATCAGCGAGGTGATGCGGCCCCAGGCCGGCGGGGGTGCCACCCCCATCACGCCGAAGAACGGTGCGAGCGGCAGCTCCAGCCCCCAAGGCAGGTGGCCGACCATGCGCTTTGGATCGAGCGGGATATTGAGCAGCCGCGACTCGTGGAAGTCGTCGGGCAGGGTGCCCGCGAGCGGGCGGATCAGGTTGTAGCCCCAGTCCTGCCGGAGCTTCACATCGATGATATCGACCTCCAGCACGTCGCCGGGTTCGGCGCCGTTCACCGCAACCGGTCCGGTCAGGATGTGACCGGGCACCATCCGCTCGTTTTTGGCATGCACTTCGAAGAGCTCGGGCGGGACGTGAAATTTGCTCTTGTCCGGCACCTGGTCGGGGCCGCCGGAGATGGTATCGACGGTCACCTCATCGCCGCTGTCGATGGTCAGGGCCGGCTTCAGCTTCGCTTCAAAAAAGCCCCAATGGCAGGTTTCAGGGCTCGAATGCAGATGATGATGGGCCATGGCAGGGACTTTCCGGAAAACTTGGACTGGAACACTTGGACTGAAGCACTTGGGCGCCGTGGAAGGACAGCGTATGACGCACCGCCAGATATCCCAAGAGGCCTTCCTTGTTTTTCGCATTCTCCAAGACGCTCGGCATCATGCTGCTGCCGATGAATTTTCTGATCGAGCTCGGGCTGCTCGGCGTGTTCCTGTTGCTGACACGATGGGCGAAGTTCGGCCGCAGGCTTTTGGTCGCGTCCACGTGCTTCTTGCGCTTTGCGGATTTTCGCCGCTCGGAAGTCTGCTGATGTATCCGCTGGAGTCGACGCTTTCCGCCCTGGGACGCCTCGCGCGGCGCGCCCGACGGCATTGTCGTGCTCGGCGGCGGCATCGACCCGGATCTGGCCGCCGCCCATGGCGAGGCGGCGTTCTCCAGTTCGGCCGGCCGCGTCATCGCGGCGGCTCAGCTGGCGCATCAATTTCCGAATGCGCGCATCCTCTATTCCGGCGGCAGCGCCAATTTATCTCAACGACATCCGCCAAGGAAGCCGACTATGCAGTGAAGGTGTTCGAAAGCCTCGGCATCCCCAAGTAGCGGCTGATCATCGAGCGGGGGTCGCGCAACACCTTCGAGAACGCGGAATTCTCGCAGAAGCTGGTCAATCCGAAACCCGGTGAGCACTGGCTGCTCCTGACTTCTGCCTTTCATATGCCGCGCTCGATCGGGATGTTCCGCAAGGTCGGATTTGCGGTCGAGGCCTGTCCGGTCGACTGGCGCCTTGCCGGGAGAAAAGACCTCACGCCTTTCCCTCCCAATCCGAGGATGGCCTGCAGCACACCAATCTCGCGGTTCGGGAATGGCTGGGGTTGGTCGCCTATCGGCTGACGGGGCGGACCGACGAGCTGTTTCCGGGACCCACTTCCACGAATTAGTGCGTAGACGAAAGACGGACCGCCGCTACAGTGTAGGGCAGTTCGCAGAAATTGGGCGCATCATCAATGGCTTCTATCGACAGGGCACGGACGGGCAGGGGCGATCCGATGAATGCGCCGCCCTTGCCATCCGGCCAGCCTCCCGAGCCGCAGTCGGTGGTCGGGGCCTTGACCCGCGCCGCGATCTTCCTGGTCGTGACCGTCAACCCCGGCAGCGCGAGCCGCGTGGCAGTCCGGTCGTTTTGCGGCGACCTCCCGGGATTGTTACGCGCCGTCGGCTTCCGCGATATCGAGGGAAACCTTTCCTGCGTGATGGGGATCGGGTCCGACGCGTGGGACCGGCTGTTTGGCGGGCCGCGGCCGGCGGAGCTGCATCCTTTTCGCGAGATCAAGGCCGGCCCGCGCCATGCCGTGGCGACGCCGGGCGATCTCATGTTCCACATTCGCGCCAGGCGCATGGATCTCTGCTTCGAGCTCGCGTCCCAGATCATGGCGAAGCTCGGTGGCGCCGTCACGGCGGTCGATGAGGTGCATGGCTTTCGTTATTTCGACGACCGCGACCTGCTCGGCTTCGTCGACGGCACCGAGAACCCGACCGCGCAGGCCGCGGTCGACGCCGCCTATGTCGGGGACGAGGACATGGCCTTCGCCGGCGGCAGCTACGTGATCGTGCAGAAATATCTGCACGACATGGCCGGCTGGAATGCGCTGTCGACGGAAACCCAGGAGCGCATCATCGGCCGCAGCAAGCTTTCCGACATCGAGCTCGACGACGCCATCAAACCCTCTTACGCGCACAACGCGCTCACCATCATCGAGGAGGGCGGCAAGGAGATCAAGATCGTCCGCGACAACATGCCGTTCGGCCGCGTCGCCGAGGGCGAGTTCGGCACCTATTTCATCGGCTATGCGCGTTCGCCGCGAACGATCGAGCAGATGCTGGAAAACATGTTCGTCGGCAAGCCGCCCGGCAATTACGATCGCCTGCTCGATTTCAGCGTCGCCAAGACCGGCAATCTGTTCTTCGTGCCGTCTGCGACGTTTCTGGACAACGTCGCCGACGACGAGCCGGCCGCGGCAGTTGCGGACGAGCCCGCCGTTTCAGCGCCCGCGCCGACGCCGGTGCCAAAACGCAAAGGTTCGCTCGACATTGGTTCGCTTAAAGGAGACCCCGCCTCATGAACAATCTTCACCGCGAGCTTGCCCCGATATCGGATGAGGCATGGGCAGAGATCGAGGAAGAAACCTCGCGCACCCTCAAGCGCTGTCTGGCCGGGCGGCGCGTCGTCGACGTGGAAGGGCCGGGCGGAGTGGCGCTTTCCGCTGTCGGCACCGGCCATTTGCAGAATCTCAAGGCGCCGGGAGATGGCATCATGGCGCGGCAGCGCGAGGTCAAGCCGCTGGTCGAGCTGCGCGTTCCCTTCGAGCTCGATCGCCAGCAGATCGATGACGTCGAACGCGGCGCCGACGACTCCGATTGGCAGCCCGCGAAAGACGCCGCGAAGATCCTGGCTTTTGCCGAGGACCGGGCGATCTTCGACGGCTATGCCGCGGCCGGCATCGGCGGCATCCGCGAGGGTACCAGCAATCCGATCCTGACGCTGCCGGCCGATGTGCGCGCCTATCCCGACGTTATCGCCCAGGCGCTCAGCCAGTTGCGAATGGAGGGCGTCAATGGTCCCTATTCGGTGTTACTGGGCGCGGATGCCTACACCAAGCTGAGCGAGAGCAGCGACCACGGCTATCCCGTGATGCGCCACATCAAGGAGCTCGTCGACGGCGAGGTCATCTGGGCGCCCGCGATCACAGGCGCGTTCGTGATGACGACACGCGGCGGCGATTTCGCCCTGCATCTCGGCGAGGACGTGTCGATCGGCTATCTGAGCCACGACGAGAAGAAGGTGAGACTCTATCTGCAGGAGACGTTTACGTTCCTGCTGCTGACGACGGAGGCTTCGGTGGCCCTGAATGCGAAGGACGGCAAAGCCAACCCTTGATGTCCGTATTCGCTGCGTAGCTGCCGCGATACGCGCTCGCTGCGATGCAGAACGCATTTCCGGACATCTCGCGCTCCGGAAATGCTACGCTCTCTCCCCAAGAACAAAATCAAATGGGGAGAAATCGCATGACGCGCGATGTCATCAGCGCCACGAGCCGCCGCCGTTTCCTGCAATACCTCGCGGCAAGTCCGTTGTTCGCTTCAGGCAGCTTGCGGGCGTTCGCCAACGAAGCCCCTTCGAAATGGCCGGATCCGATGATCTGGACAGGGCCGGGCACCGAGCCGATCAAGAGCCCGAAGGAAGCGATCAATGTGTTCGATTTCGAGCCCGCCGCCTTCAAAAACGTGCCGCCGGCGCATTTCGGCTACATGGCCTCCGGCCTCGACGATGAGGTGACGCTGCGCGCCAACCGCGAGGGGTTCTTGAAATTCCAGCTCCGGCCGCGCCGTCTCAACGATGTTTCCAGGGTCGACGTGAGCGTGGAGATTTTCGGCACCAAATACGACTCGCCGATTTTCATCTCCCCCACCGGTGGCAACCAGTTCTTCCATCCCGACGGGGAGGAGGCGGTCGCGAGAGCCGCGCGATCGGGCAATCATCTGCAGGTGCTCTCGACCTCGTCGAATTTTTCCGTCGAGGATGTGACCAAGGCGCGGGGCGCGCCGATCTGGTTCCAGCTCTATGCCTCGCCGCGCTGGGAAGTCGCACAGGCGCTGATCAAGAAGGCCGACGCCGCCGGCTGTCCGGTGCTGATGGTCACCACCGATCGCGTCGGCGGACGAAACCAGGAGACGCTGTTCCGGTTGATGAAGAGCGACACCCGCGATTGCTCGGGCTGTCACGACCGCTCCAGCTTTGCGGCGCGCTCGGTACGCCGGCACAATTACGATGGCATCGATCTCTCCGGCGTCACCGGTAGCGGCGAGTCCTCCAATCTCACCTGGGACACGGTGAAGCGCATGCGCGACATCACGCGGATGAAGATCGTGCTCAAGGGCATCGTCACGTCGGAGGATGCCGAGCTTGCCGTGCAGAACGGCATGGACGGCATCCTGCTCTCCAACCATGGCGGGCGCGGCGAGGACAATGGCCGCTCCACCATCGATGCGCTGCCGGAAATCCTCGCCGCCGTGAAGGGGCAGATGCCCGTATTCATCGACGGTGGTTTTCGCCGCGGCACGGATGCGGTCAAGGCGTTGGCGATGGGCGCGAAAGCCGTCGGCATCGGCCGGCCCTATCTCTGGGGGCTCGGCGCGTTCGGCGAGGAGGGCGTGGCGCGCGTGCTCGAGATCATGCGCGACGGAGACGCGCGCCGCCATGCAGCAATGCGGCGTGCGCTCCCTTGCCGAGCTCAATCCGAATTTCGTCCGGCGGGCCGGCTGAGCGCGGACGGCTATCGCCCCAAGGGAGGTTTGTCTTTCTGTGCCGCGAGCGGCTCCTCACCACCAGAAGAAGGGCAATTCGCAATCAGCGTTGCTCGCGAGCCTGCAATCCGCCCAATCACGTCACGCCTGGTTTGGGCTGTGAACGCGACTTCCGTTTCTGTGGCACAAAACGGCGCGCCCGGCCGGTCTCACGATGTCCGTTGATTGGGGTAGACTGGAAGTGGCCGGGGGAGCGTCGAACTGACGCGATTGGACCCTTGGCAGACCTATGCAAGGTTCCGCTTGCGCATTATGTGGGCGGCGAGTCGAGGTAAACATAAAGAGCCGCGATCTTGCCGTCCCGTGCGATGATGAAATCCACGCCGGTGTACGCCGGCGTTTCGCCTTTCGGCCCCGAGCCCCACGCCAGGCGTCCCGAATTGTGCAGAACCTGGGGCGCGCCATGCGGCGTATAAACAAAATGGGGATGCGTCGCTCGGAGATCGCCGGCGAACTTGTCCAGTGCATCGTGACCGACGAAAGTGCCGGGCGGCACGTACAGCACACAGTCCTCGGTATAAAGTTCCTGAATTGCGCTCCTTCGGCGAGCCGGATCAACTTCACCGAATACTTCCGGAAGATTGCGGTTGAGCAGCGTCGCGATACCACTCAATACCACCGATGGCGGAACGCTGGTCTTGCTGGCATGCTGGTTCATCGGAGCACTCCTTGTCTGTGCGGCGATGATGTGGTTGCTGGCTCGACCAGCGAAACAGAAATAATTGAAAGTCATCGTTTCGGTTTTTTGGTGTATGGAGCGATGGCTTGCCGCGCTTCGACGGCCCGGTGCTCATCAGCGATATGCGGATACTTGGCCCACCGCTAACGCCCTCACCCATTGGCCGCAATTGTGCTGGTTTTCGGACGCCGGGATCACGGGAGCCTCCACACGATGAGGTAGCCGGCGGCCGAAAAGCGCCAAGGCACGAAGTCGCGGGAAGTTGGGCACGGGCCAAGCAGCGAGCGCTATGAAGATTTGATGCGGGCGCTGAGCTCGATGATACACGTGATGCTGACGGGATTCGAACTGTGTTTCGCAGATGGAAGGTCAGCGGGGTGTGGAAGGCCGTTCGCCGAGTGTTCGGAGCGCATCAACGCGTGATCCGCGCACTGATGGATGCCATTGGGTTGAGCGAGATCGCCGCCGGCGCGGGGCCAGCGTATCGGAAGCGGCAAGCGGCATCGCTTGCAGGGCGTCTGGCTCATGACGTGTCGATCCTGTTCGGTGTCGGCCGCCACTTCGGCTCGCAGCCGGGCGCGAAGGTCTCGATGACGATCATGCGCGCGCCACAGCACGGGCATGGCCAGGGCAACACACGCAGCGTGTCCGGGGCAACATCGGGCTCTTGTTGGGGATCGGCTGCAGGCGGGGCGACGTTGAGGAGTGCGCGGGCCCTTGCGATGCCCTCGGCGCGGTTGGTTGAGGCAAAGAGCCCGTAGTGGCGGATGCGATGGAAGCCCTTGGGTAACACGTGCCGCAGGAAGCGCCTGATGAACTCGTGCGGGTGAAGCCGCATCGTCTTCCAGCGGTCGGGGCCGTTGACGCGATAGTCCTTCCAGCGGAACGCAATCGCCTCGTTGTCGGCCGCAACGAGACGGCGGTTGGAGATGGCGACACGATGGGTGTAACGGGAGAGATAGCGCAGCACCTGCTCAGGGCCCGCGAACGGCGCCTTGCAATAGACCACCCACTGGATGCGCCGCAGCGGGGCGATGAAGCACTTGAACGTTCGCTTGTCGGCGAGCCCGGCATGGGTGTTGAAGAACTTCAACTCGCCGGCGGTGTGCGCATGCATGAGCATCGCGAGCATCTTGCCCTGGAACAGGCGCGCCAGGACGTCGACATGGACGAGGAAGTTGGAGCGGGAGGCGACCCATCGGGCGCCGTCGAGCGAGAGCCCTCCGCCCGGCACGATCATATGCACGTGCGGATGATGGGTGAGCGCCGAGCCCCAGGTGTGCAGAACAGCGGTGACACCGATCCGCGCGCCGAGGCGCTTGGGATCGCGTGCGAGGGCGAGCGTTGTCTCGGCCGCCGCCTTCATCAGCAGATTGTAGACCACACGCTTGTTCTGGTAGGCGATGGCACGCAGCTCGCTCGGCAGCGTGTAGACAACGTGAAAATACGGAACGGGCAACAGCTCCGCTTCGCGGTCGGCGAGCCATCGCCGCGACGCCGCGCCCTGACACTTTGGGCAATGCCGGTTGCCGCAGGAGTTGTACGAGATCTCGGTATGGCCGCACGCCGTGTTCTCGCAGCGTGCGACATGCCCGCCGAGCGCCGCCGTGCGACATCGCTCGATCGCGCGCATCACCTTCAATTGCTCGAGGCTCACATGCCCCTGATTGGCTTCACGCCACGCAGGGCCGTGATCGCGGAGGATGTCCGCGACCTCCAGAGCTGGTCGAACCATGGCCGGCGGCGCTAGGGCGCCGGCGGCTTCTCACTTTCTCGCTTCGCGCGCCTGCGGCGCGGTGCGTTCAGACCCTCCAGGGGGCTCTCGATCTTGGCAATCAGTCCGATCGCCACGCGACAGTAGCGGGCCGTCGTCTCAGGCTTGGAATGTCCGAGCAACGCTTGGATCACGCGAAGGTCCCTGCCGCGCTCGAGCAGGTGGGTCGCAAAGCTATGGCGAAGCGAATGCAGCGGGACTGTCTTGCGCAGCCCCGCGGCTTTGGCGGCCTCCTTGAACAACCGGCTGAACTGACGCGTGGTCAGTGGCTGACGTTGACTGCGGCCTGGAAACAGCCAGCGGTGTTCGGGCGCGACGCCGTTGTTGTGCGCGGTCAGCCCCGCCTTCCACCATTGCCGCAACAGCTTCAGGACCTCCGGCGGCAGCATCACGTGCCGGTCCTTGCGGCCCTTCGACTGCACAATGCGGATGATCTTCTGCTCGCTGTCGATGTCACCCGCCCGCAGCCGCACCACCTCGCCGGCCCGCAGCCCGCAACCATAGGCCAGCGTTAGCATAGCTCGCGCCCTCAGGCTCGTCCCCATGGTCAGGACACGCTTAACCTCCTCAGGGCTCAGCACCGGCGGCAGCCTCTCGGGCTCCTTGATGTGCCAGACCTCGGCCGCCAGATCGTGGCGACGTAGCGTGACGCGGAACAAGAACCGCACCCCGGTCATGATCCGATTGCGGTTGCAGATGCTCGTCCCGCTCTCGATCAAATACAGCTGAAATCCGCGCACCTCATCGGGGGTTGCCGTATCGGGCGAGCGTTTGAGCCAGGCGGCGAACCGCTTGCAACTGGAAATGTGGCCACGCTGAGTGTGCGGGTTGAGCTTGCGCGCAGCCATGTCTTCGATCATACGCTGACGCAGCGGACTGACGGCGTTAGTCTCGCTCATGGAGAGCTCCTTCCTGATTGAGGTTGACAACACCTCCATTCTCAGGACGGGGCTCTCCACTGCTACCACTATCCTCTCAACCGGCTACCGGCCCCTCGGCTCTTGCTCCCGCGCAGCGGGCTGGAGCGCAGCGACTTTGTGCTTTGGCACTTTTCGGACAGTGCCGCGATGTCCGACTTGAGTCCGTAATGCGCAGCAAAGCGGACGTCGCCGGCCAGTCTGAGTTTGTAGGTTCAGCTGGCCTTGAACTTTTGTAACATATCGCTTGACGCGCTCCACTGATTTGCCCGTGTTGGGTCATTTTCCGATTCGTGTCAAGTCCCTTCCGGAAAAATATTCCGTTTTTCAGAAGAGGCGGTCAAGTGTATGTTCTGTGGCCATCCCGCACCTGCAGAGGGGCGCTTCTAGATCGTCACGAAACGTGGCGCGGGATGCGATGGACGCTTGGGCTTCACCGGACGAGTGAGCCGAAGCGGACGGCAAAATCGTGTGGTCCCGATCTCCCGACGCTGGGATCAAGCTTTGCGGTGATGATCCGCAAAGCGACGGTGGCTAACAAGCCCGGACACCGGGGAGATCACGTATAAGCCGT
>CAVUCB010000051.1:0-21678 GCA_963739755.1 uncultured Alphaproteobacteria bacterium
GGGAGCTGTTCGCCACGTATCACGAAGGCGCTGCCCGTCGAAAGAAAGCCGCAAGCGGCGGCCGAAAACGGCTTAGGCAATTCCAATAATCTATTTCCAGAACGCATCAGGGCGGCCGCGAGCCGCCCAAAGCACGTATGTCTGCGTCAGCCCTGCCTCAGTTCGGTACCGTCGCCTTGGGCTGCGGCCGCACATCGGCGTTGACCTGGACGCCGCGCAAGAGATTGTAGGCCGCGGCCAACGCCTTGTCGTCCTTCTCCTCCGGCGGCACGTAGGATTGCGAGCCGCTTTGCTCGCCGGCTTCAGCGGAAAGGTGCCCGCGCATCGAGGCCTCGCCCTTGATGTCGACACGGCCTTTCAGCTCGTCCGGCACATCCTGCAGCACTTCGATATCCGGCTTGATGCCGAGCGCCTGGATCGAATGGCCCGACGGCGTGTAGTAGCGCGCGGTGGTCAGCGCCAGCGCGCCATTGCCGGTGCCGAGCGGAATGATGGTCTGCACCGAGCCCTTGCCGAACGAGCGCGTGCCGATCAGCGTCGCGCGCTTGTGGTCATGCAGCGCGCCCGCCACGATTTCGGAAGCCGAGGCCGATCGGCCATCGATCAGGACCACCAGCGGCTTGCCCTTGATGAGGTCGCCGCCGCGGGCGGTGAAGCGCTGGGTCTCTTCCGGATTGCGGCCGCGGGTCGAGACGACCTCGCCGCGCTGCAGGAACGTGCTCGATACCGACACCGCCTGGTCGAGCAGGCCGCCCGGATTGTTGCGGAGATCGACGACGTAGCCGGCGAGCTGTCGGCGGAATCTCCTCTGGATGTCCGCTATCGCCTTGCGCAGACCTCGGTGGTCTGCTCGTTGAACGAGGTGACGCGGATATAGCCGATGTCGCCGTCTATCGGTGTGATAGCGCACCGGGCTTGACGCGGATGATCTCGCGCGTCAGCGTAATGTCGAGCGGCCCGTCCTTGCCCTTGCGCAGGATCTTCAGGTGCATCTTGGTGTTGACAGCGCCCTTCATCTTGTTGACGGCCTGTTCGAGCGTGAGCCCCTGCACATTTTCATCGTCGATCTGGCTGATCAGATCGCCCGAGAGGATGCCGGCCTTGGCCGCCGGCGTATCGTCGATCGATGACACGACCTTGACGAGGCCCTCTTCCATGGTGACTTCGATGCCAAGCCCGCCGAACTCGCCGGAGGTGGTCTCCTGCGTCTCGCGCAGGCCTTGGCGTTCATGTATCGCGAATGCGGATCGAGCGCGGTCACCATGCCGTTGATGGCGCCTTCGATCAGGCTGGTGTCGTCGGGCTTCTCGACATAGTCGGAGCGGACGCGCTCGAAAACCTCGCCGAACAGATTGAGCTGGGAATAGGTGTCGCCGGCGTTCGCGGCGGCTTTCGCCCTGGCGATGATATTTTCGCCCGGCCCCGTGACCAGCAGCGTCAGGCACACACCCGTCACAGAACCCAAGAGAAATAGGAAATTCTTCCGCATATGTCCGCCGCCTTCCGCGCTGGATTTAGTGCCAAAATGGGGTCGAAACCAAAAACTCACAATACCTTTCGGGTTTCTTCATGGCCGGATCGCAACCCGAACCTGGCCAGCGTCGACGGCTATGTCCCGAACCCGCGTTTGGCCCGTGTACCGAGCCACCAGCCGAACTGCGGCGGCACGTTACGGAACGGACCATCGACGCCTAATTTCAGGGCAGCATCCATCGGCCAGTTCGGATTATTAAGGATTTCGCGGCCGATCGCGATCAAATCCGCCTGACCGTCCCTTAAAATCTGTTCAGCTTGGTCGCCATGGATGATCAAACCGACCGCCATGGTCATGATATCGGCGTGGCGCCGGACATATTCCGACAACGGCACCTGGTAGCTGTATTTGATCTCCTTGCCGAGGATCGGCGCTTGGTCGGTGATTCCCCCGGACGAGCAGTCGATTACGTCGACACCCCTGGTTTTCAGTATCTTGGCAAGCCGCGCGCTTTGTTCCGGTCCCCAGCCGGCATTGTCCTCGACCGAGAGCCGCACAAACAACGGCTTGTGAAGGGGCCAATGGGTCCGCACCTCCTCCGCGACCTCGATGAGGAAGCGCATCCGGTTCGCTTCGAACCGCCGTATTCGTCGCTGCGCTGGTTGGAGCGCTCCGACAGGAATCGTGCACGAGATAGCCATGGGCGCCGTGCAGCTCCAGACCTCGAAGCCCGCTTCATGCGCCCGGCGCGCGCCGTTGGCCCAGGCCTGCACCAGGTCTTTCACCTCCTGGCGTTCCAGCGCCCGCGGCACCGGCCATTTCTCGCTGTGGGCGATCGCGCTCGGCGCCACCGGGCTCCGGCATCCCAATCGTCGATCTCGGGTGTGCGCTTCAGCGGCCCGTCGCCTTCCCAGGGCCGATTGGCGCGCGCCTTGCGCCCGGAATGGCCGAGCTGGATGCCGGCGACCGCGCCCTGCTCCCGGATGAATTTGACCAGCCGGCCGAGCGGCTCGATGAAGGCGTCATCCCAGATGCCGAGGTCGCCAACGGTGCCACAGCCGCGCCGCTCGACCTTGGTCGAATTCGACCACGACCAGGCCCGCGCCGCCGGCCGCGAACTCGCCGGCATTCATCAGGTGCCAGTCGGTCGGAAAGCCCTTCACCGCCGAATATTGGTGCATCGGCGGCACCACGATGCGGTTGCGCAGCTTGATGTCCCGGATCGAGAATGGCGAAAACAGCATCAACCCCGACATGAACCACTCCCTCGCGCATATGGTTCGCCGACAATATCGGGCGCGGCCTGAGCCGCAAAGCCGGAAATCCGCGCGCAGCAAGCGAGCATCGCCCGCAAGCCATGCAAATTTGGGATGGCGTGAAGCCCCGGGAAGCGATAGGCGAGTGAGCAACAACAGCCAACGACGATCGGGGGAGAAACCATGAACGAAGCGATCCGGCCAACGCGCAATGTCGAGCTTGGGGCGAGCACCGAGCCGTTCCAGAACCTGCATGAGTTCGTGCGCAAGGCCCGCGCCAACCTCAACCGGAATGCCTGGGATTACATCGTCGGCGCCGCCGAGACCGAGACCACGATGCGGCGCAACCGCATGGCGCTGGACGAGATCGCGTTCCGGCCGCGCGTGCTGCGCAATGTCGCCAAGGTCGACGCGACAGTCGAACGCTTCGGCCGCAAGATGCGGCTGCCTGTCATGCTGGCCCCTGTCGGCGCGCTGGAAATCTTCGATCCCGCGGGCGCCGCTGCTGTAGTGCGCGGCGTCGGCAAGTTCGGTGCCGCCCATATGCTGAGCTCGGTGTCCGAGCCGGGCTCGAGAAGACCGCCGAGGCCGCCCCCGACGCGATGCGGCTGTTCCAGCTTTATGTGCGCGGCGATGACGCCTTCGTCGAGGACCATGTCGCCCGCGCCATTGCCGCCAAATACACCGCCTTCTGTCTCACCGTCGACACCGCCCATTACAGCCGGCGCGAGCGCGACATCACCAAGCGCTATGTGCGCGAAAGCCGCGCGCGCTCGACCGGCGGCGACTACCAGAAGGGGCTGGAGTGGCGCACGGTCAAGCTGATCAAGGACAAGTACAAGATTCCACTGATCATCAAGGGCATCGCGACCGCGGAGGACGCCCTCATCGCGCTCGATCATGGCGTGGAATGGATCTACGTCTCCAACCATGGTGGCCGCCAGCTCGATCACGGCCGCGGCGCCATGCATGTGCTGCCGGAGATCGTCGATGCAGTGAAGGGGCGCGCGAAAATCATGGTCGATGGCGGCTTCTGCCGCGGCTCGGACGTGGTGAAGGCGATTGCGTCGGGCGCCGACATCGTCGGCATCGGCCGCCTGCAATGCTGGGCGCTGGCGGCGGCCGGCGAGACCGGCGTGTTCCGGATGCTGGAGCTGCTCGAAGATGAAGTGATCCGCAGCCTCGGGCTGCTTGGGGTCACATCTTTCGGCCAGCTGGAAAAATCGTATCTGCATCCGGCGACGCCGACCAACGTGCCGAGCGTGTTCTCGGCCTATCCGCTGCTCGACATCGAGCCCTATCGCTACTGAGGATTCTGGCGAAGCGGATGGCGTGTCATCATTGTCACGTCATTCGGCAGTATGTATTTGATCGCCATGACCCCTCCCCGCCTTTCCCCCGGAGACGCCGACGCGCTTCTGTTCGATCTCGGCCGCGTCGTCCTCAACATCGATTTCCCCCGGGCGCTGGCCTGCTGGGCAGGCCATGCCGGATGCGAGCCAGCCGATATCGCCACGCGCTTCGTGGTCGACGAATCTTACCATCATCACGAGCGAGGCACGATCAGCGACGAGGCCTTTTTCGACAATCTGCGTCGCTCGCTCGGTATCGCCATCACCGACGAACAATTCCTCGAGGGCTGGAACGCGATCTTCGCCGGCGAGATGGAAGGCATCGCGCCGCAGCTCGAGCGCGCCGCGAAACACTTTCCGCTCTACGTCTATTCCAACACCAACCGGCCGCATATCGCCCACTTCACGCAGGTCCACGCGCACACGCTGAAACCGTCCGTGAGCTCTATTACTCCTCCACGATCGGCCACCGGAAGCCGGACGCAGCGGGGTTCGACCATGTCGTGGGTGCGATCGGCAAGCCTGCCTCGCGCATCGTCTTCTTCGACGACCTCGCCGACAATGTCGAAGCGGCGCGCGTGTGCGGGCTGAAGGCGGTTCATGTCACCTCGAGCCGCGATGTCGCGGAAGCGCTCGACGCGCTGGGGATTCAGGTCGAACTCTCAACCGGGCGCTTCGCCGGTCATATCTCCGCATAAATTTCGACTACATTTCCGTCAGGATCGCGGAAGAAGATGGTGCGATGGCCGAAGGCGTGATCGGTCAGCGGATGCGTCAGCTTGACGCCCTTCGCTTCCAGATGAGACGCGCATTTGGCCACCAGGTCCGGCGCGACACGGAATGCCAGTTGCAGCGACAGCGCGCCCTCTGGCGGCGGCGCATCGTTGAAAAGCCCGCCATAGGCGGCGAGCGCCAGCGTGTTGGAGCCGACGCGGTATTCGATCCACTTGTCGGACAGCGTGCGCTGGAGCGGAAATTCCATCACGGTCTCATAGAATTGGCGCATCGCCGCCATGTCGCGCGCGAAGATGACGGTGTAGTCGATCTGCCTGATCTCATGCAGCGGGTTCATTGGCTCTTTGATTGCTGGGGATGTGGCCGAACTGAAGGGCGATGGCGAGCCTACCACAGGCAGTACTCGACTGCCCCGTCAACCGGCAGCAAAACTGCTGGTGCGGAGAACATAGGTCCGGCAGGTCGTGACAGGGACGGCCAACGCCTAAAGCAGATGACAGGCCGGGCAGCCCTGCATAGAATGGTCCATCGCGGGCGGTGACGGCATGAAAGATCTTCACCAACTAAACTTGCACTGGAGCTGAGCTAGACTTGGGTCGACCTTCGCTGTCCGATCAGATTTCTCCCCAATCGCCCGAAGTTGCTTGAGTAATTACCGGAGTACGCAATGCCGCCAGGATTGGATATTTGGAACGGAACGGGCAATTGGCTGGGGGATCCTGAGAACTGGAGTTCCGGGAGTTCGCCGACAGGCTCCGGCGAAATCCAGACGGGCACCGTAATTCTCACGACGCCCGTCAGCGCCGGGGAGTTCCTGCTGCTTGAGGTCAACGGCCCAGCCACCGTGCAGATTAATGGTCCTGGAGGCGAGC
The DNA here is from genome assembly GCA_963739755.1 of uncultured Alphaproteobacteria bacterium. Lineage (GTDB taxonomy): Bacteria > Pseudomonadota > Alphaproteobacteria > Rhizobiales > Xanthobacteraceae > Bradyrhizobium. The sequence goes on from CAVUCB010000051.1 coordinate 5,690, forward strand.
TCAGTGTGAACGTTCTCGCGAACGCAGGCTCGATCGATATTTCGGGCGGCGGCCAGCTCGTTGCGAACACCCTCAGCAACCCAGGCTCGATCAGCATTTCCGGCGGCCTGCTCGTTGCGAACACCATCAACAACTCAGGTTCGATCAGCATTTCTCAGGGTCAACTCACGATTGAAGGACATTCGCAAGGGCTGAGCGGAGCCGGGTCGATTACCCTGAAGTCAGGCGCCACGCTCTCTCGGTTCGCCGGCAAGCGGTGGGACCGTGGACTTCGCCCCCGGTGCAAACGCCGAACTCGTGCTCCTCGACGACCAGGGCTTTGGCGACACGATTTCCGGACTCAAGGTCGGGACAGGCGGCGCGAAAACCGATTTCATTCACACCTCGGGGGCCGTCACGATCAGCTCGGTCAGCGGCCAGGGCACCACCGACGGCACGGTTACCCTTTCCGACGGCGGCGTGCTGCACTTGACCGACATCAGTTCATCGAACTGGTTTGTGACTACGACGGCTAGCGCCTCCGGTACCGATATCTACCTCAGCGACATCGCGTGCTACTGCCGGGGAACCCATATCCTCACCGACAAGGGCGAGGTCGCGGTCGAGGACCTCGCGATCGGCGATACCGTGGTGACGGTTTCGGGACAGGCCAGGCCGATCAAATGGATCGGCACACGCAGTTACGGCGGCCGCTTCATCATGGGGCGCAAGGACATCCTGCCGATCTGCTTCAAGGCGGGATCGCTCGGGGACACGATGCCGAGGCGCGATCTCTGGATCTCGCCGCTTCATGCGATGTATTTCGAGAATGAAGGGCAGAGTGGCGTTCTGATCGAGGCCAAGGACCTCGTCAACGGCATCTCCATCGTTCAGCCCGAGCACACCGAGTTCGTCGAATACTTCCACGTCGAACTCGAGACGCATGACGTGATTGTCGCCGAGGGCGCGCTATCGGAGACCTTTGTCGACGACGACAGCCGCGGCATGTTCCACAATGCGCACGAATTCCCGCGTGCTCTATCCCGATTGGCGGTCTGCCCCGCACAATACTGCGCACCACGGTGCAGCGAAGGATATGAAGTTGAAGCTGTGCGGGCAGAAATCGATAAGCGCGCCGGGCTGCGGCTCTCTCAAGAGAATCCTCGCCGGCTGCGCGGCTATGTTGATGCCGTGACCACCCGGCGCATTGCCGGCTGGGCACAGAACCCCGATTATCCGGAAGCGCCGGTCTGTCTCGACATCTATGCCGATGGCCGATTGATCGGCCAGGTGCTGGCAAGTGCTTACCGAGAGGACCTTGAACAAGCCGGCGTCGGCAGCGGGCGGCACGGTTTCGAATTTGCGCCCCCGCGAGGTCTTCGCATGTCGCCGGGCACGATCGAAGTGCGTCGCTCGCTCGACGGTGCTGTGCTGGAGCCATCGCGCAAAGCCACCAATCCGCAAGTCTCCTCGCTTGAGGCGCGACACCGATTCTCGGCGATCGGCTGACACGCCTCTGGTAAAGGTGCCGCCCGGGCGGCCGGTGCCTTGCTCCTGACGCGCGCGCGCAGTCCGTTCAAAACCGGGTTGGCGTTATCTCCTGCCGGAGCCAACGACGGTCAGGCCAGAGCCAGAACCCAAAGGACAGCCGAAAATGCCGGCCTTCGGGGGTGACAGACGCATTTCCGCATTTTGCCTCCGCTGCCGCTCTCGGTTAGAAGGCTAGTCCGTCGTAAATGTGGAGTGTTGCCGTGGCGCTGATGCCGGTTGCCGATGCCCTCGCCGCGATCCTTTCAGGCGCCGAGCCAATGGGCGAAGAGATGGTGGCGCTGGAAGAGGCCCATCACCGCGTGCTCGCGCGCGACGTCGCCGCGCGACGCACGCAGCCGCCGCAGGCGATGTCGGCGATGGATGGCTATGCCGTGCGCGCCGCCGATGCCGGACACGTGCGTGCGAAGCTCAAGGTGATCGGCGAAGTCGCCGCGGGCCGTCCCTTCGATCGTGCGCTTCAAGCCGGCGAAGCGGCGCGCATCTTTACCGGGGGCGTGATCCCTGATGGCGCCGACGCCGTCGTGATCCAGGAAGACACGGTCGCCGACGGCAACTGCATCACGATCAACGAAGCCGCGGTGACCGGCCGGCACATCCGCCCCGCCGGCGTCGACTTCAGGGAAGGCGACGTGCTCCTGTCGGGGGGAAGCCGGCTTACCGAGCGCGACCTCTCGCTCGCCGCCAGCATGAACTATCCGGAGTTGCCGGTGCGCCGAAGGCCCAAGGTCGCCCTGCTTGCGACCGGCGACGAACTGGTGATGCCGGGCTCGACGCCCGGCCCCGGCCAGATCGTCTATTCCAACGGCTATGCGCTGCGGGCGCTGGCGCGCGCCGAAGGCGCCGATACGATCGACCTCGGGGTCGCCGCCGACACCATGGAGGCCACGACCGCGGGCATCCGCCGCGCCCGCGACCTCGGCGCCGACATCCTGGTGACGACAGGTGGCGCATCGGTCGGCGACCACGACCTCGTCAAGGAATTGCTGGAAGCCGAGAAGGTCGCCATCGCGTTCTGGAAGATCGCGATGCGGCCGGGCAAGCCGATGATGCACGGCCGGCTCGGTGCGATGCGCGTCGTGGGCGTGCCGGGCAATCCCGTTTCGTCCTATGTCTGTACATGGCTGTTCGTGGTGCCGTTGATTCGGGCACTGTCGGGTCGCAAGGTGATTCACCACACGCGCGAGAGCGCCCTGCTCGGCCGCGATCTCGGCGCCAATGATGTCCGCGAAGACTATCTGCGCGCGCGGCTCGAGGAGCGCAGCGACGGCACCGTGATCGTCACGCCCGTCAATCACCAGGACTCTTCGCTGCTTGCGAATCTCGCTGCGGCGCAGGCACTTGTGATACGTGCGCCGTTTGCGCCGGCGGCGAAAGCGGGGGCGTCTTGTGAGATTCTACGACTGCCGAATTAGCGCTTGCGCCAGCGTCGCTGACCCGAACTTTCTCGCCTTCACCCAAAATTAAGTGGTTGCGGAACACATATCGAACATATAGTGTTCGTTCATGATTTGTTTCGAGTTCTAGTATCTAATTCTCGGAATCGAACGACACCACCAACCGGGGGACTTGCTCGAGATGCTTACGCGCAAACAGTACGAACTTCTGCGTTTCATCAACGAACGGCTGAAAGAAGCTGGCGTACCGCCGTCCTTCGACGAGATGAAGGATGCGCTCGATCTGCGCTCGAAGTCCGGCATCCACCGTCTCATCACCGCACTCGAGGAGCGCGGCTTCATCCGGCGGCTGCCCAACCGTGCGCGTGCGATTGAGGTGATCAAGCTGCCGGAGCTCTCGCCCGGTGCTGGCGGCGGCAACCGGCGCGGCTTCACGCCGAGCGTCATCGAAGGCAATCTGGGCAAGGTGCGCGGTAGTGGCGCCAGCGCCGATGACGCCGAGCGTCCGGTCGCCGTGCCGGTCATGGGTCGAATCGCGGCCGGTACCCCGATCGAGGCGCTGCAGACCCGCAGCCACACCATCAGCGTACCGCCGGATCTGCTCGGTTCCGGCGAGCATTACGCGCTCGAAGTACGCGGCGATTCCATGGTCGATGCCGGTATCCTCGACGGCGACATGGCGCTGATCCAGCGCAACGAGACCGCCGATACCGGCGACATCGTGGTGGCGTTGATCGATGACGAGGAGGCCACGCTCAAGCGCTTCCGCCGCCGCGGCGCCTCGATCGCGCTGGAACCGGCCAATACTGCCTATGAAGTGCGCATCCTGCCGCCGAACCGGGTAAAAATTCAGGGCAAGCTGATCGGGCTCTATCGAAAATACTGAGGCGCCCTCGCCTTTCCCTGCGTTTCCTTAAAATCCGCCGGACCTCACCGGCGGATTTTTCTTTTGCGTCTGCCACGCCGGAATCCAGGAACCGGAGGCCTTCAACGGATTTGTGATCATATTCGCCACTGTGAGCCGCACATTTGCCCATAACCGGGCAGACGCTCGCAGCTTGGTGTTCACTCTGATAGAGGCCCACGCCTCTCGAGCGTGACCCAGAAAAGATCACGCTCAAACGACAAGAGAGTGCGCGGGTTGGCTATCTCGAATGAGGAGCAAATCCGATGTGTGACTATAGTCTGCATGCTGTGACCTCGCGCCCCGCCGTGGTCGGAGAGACGCTGGTTACGACGACTTTCCGCGGCACCTCGACCCGCGGCTTCGCATCAGAAAAGGATCCGGGCGTTGCGGTGTGCATGTTGCCCGGAACCGAACTCGCCTTCGACGACGACGTGAAGTACGACAACCGCTGGATCTGGACGCGCTCGATCAATTCCCGTGTGGGTAAGTTCGGCAAGATGGACCCGCATGTGCCGGATCGCCATCATGATGCCATCGAATTTCCCGATGGAAACTACGTGCTGGTGACGCAGCTGTGCGAAGGGCAACGGGTGTCCGTACTGCAATTGCCGGTGACTGCTCCCGTGAAGCCGGCCGTGCACACCGAAACCAGCGCGCCGGCGGCGCCGAGGACGCTTCCGGTCGACTGAAGTCTAGCCCGCGGATGGTCCCGCCGGTCGCGCTCCCGGCGGTGCCTTCGCGCGATGCAACCAGCGCAATGGGGACACGAGGGTGGTCAACAAGATTACCTGGCAAAGAGCCGGCGGCGTGACCGAGCCCGGCCGTTATATGTTTACGTTTGGTTGGCTGACGGTGACGTCGGACGATCTCAAGATCTGGAGCCAGTTTCCGGACGCCTCCTTCACGCTGGTCGAACGACCGGTCCACGCGGAAGCCGGCGAACAGCCGGAGAAAGTTCATACCGAGGAATTCCATCTCGGCACCTTCGAGCTGCCCGCGTCTCCTTCTGACAGGCTCGACCACTAAAGCGCGATCGTTGGATCACCATCGCGCTTTGGCTTTTTGTCGGCGCATGATCTTTTCGAAAAAGCAGGACACTAGGTGGCGCCTGCACCGCCGCAAGCCCCGATTATACACCATGAGTTGATGGTCCTTCGGGTGTTTCCGGAATTATCAAACTGTCTGCGCAGACCTATGTCCTCGCGCACGCCGGCCGACGAGGCCAACCGCTTCGCGACAAGCGCCAAGAAAAAGAGGAGACAACCATGCGCAAAACCATTCTGACCGCCATTGGCGCCGCATTGATCGCGGTTTCGACAGTCCAGGCCGCTTCGGCCGCCGAGCACCATCACGCCCGCAAGGTCGAGCATTTCCGCAACGCCAACAATGCCGTTGTCGTGGTTCAGCCGAGCGCCCCGCAGGTGTACCCCGAGATTTATTCGGGTGGCTGGTCGGCTCCTGCCGGCCGCTGACGCAAGCGCTTCCCGACAAAAGAGCCCCGGTTCGCGCCGGGGCTTTTTGTCGCCTCACTCCTCCGCCTGCAGATCGGCCTCCGACGGCGTGGCGTCGCGTCCGCGCGGCGGCGCCGGCCGCGAGATAACGGCGGTATCGGCATCGCCGTCGCCTGCCACCGCCGGCGACCACGGCCGGTCAAGGCCTTTGGGCCGCGCCGCATCTACCGCAAACCCGTCTGCCTTCCGCCACAGCGCCAGCGCACCCTGACGCTGCAGCCGCGCCGGATCGATCACAGCGGCGGCGCAATCCTTCGGGGGTTGCCGCGACGTCACGACCAGTTCGGCGCGCTCGCAGTCATCGGCCAGCGCGTCGCTGCGGAGCGACTGCGCCACAAGGCCGCCTGCCGCCATCTCCACCACGCAGCCGGCATCATCGCAGGAGACGCCGTCGGCAAGCGAAGCGTCGCCCGTGGCCCGTGCATCGGCATCCGCCGCAAGCCACTCCTTTTGCACGAACGCATCCTTGGTGGAATGCACCAGATGCAGTTTTGCGTCCTTGCCGCGTACGGCGATGGTGTGGCCATCGCCTGAGATCAGGATGTCCGGCTGCCGCACCGCCAGCGCCCAGACGATCGAGGCGGCCAGCACCAGCGCGCCCGACCAGCGCAGCGGCGTGCGCAAGAGCCCCATCAGGATGATGCCGCAGCTCGCCGCGATCAGCGGCCCAGTGCCGAAGGCGGCCATGCGGCCGATCGCGCCCGGCAGGTTCGCGACCCATTCCGTCACCACGATCATCCAGTCGATGCCGATCCCCATCAGCCACCAGAAGAAGCCATCCAGGCCGAAGGGCATCGCGGCGAGCCCGAGCAGGCCCGCCGGCATCACCAGCGCCGACACCACCGGCATTGCCGCGAGATTGGCGAGCACGCCATAGGGCGTCACGCGGTGGAAATGGAAGGCGGCATAGGGCGTGGTCGCAAGTCCCGCCACCAGCGAGGCCAGCAGCAGCGTCACGAGTTCGCGCCCGCCCCACAGTGCGACGCGGGCGGTTGCCGAATGATCGGGGGTCGCGAACAGCCGCGGCATGCCGATCTGCACCAGCGCGACCAGCCCAAGCGTCGCCGCAAACGACATCTGGAAACTCGGATGCACCAGCGCTTCCGGCGCCATTACCAGCACGATCATGGCGGCGACTGCGAGGGTGCGGAAGGTGATGGCACGGCGATCGACCATCACCGCGATCAGCACCACCGCCGTCATGAAGAACGAGCGCTGGGTCGCGACCTCCGCGCCCGACAGCAACAGATAGAACGCCGCGGCGACCAGCGCGGCCGCGGCCGACCACTTCTTGATCGGCCCGCTGACGGCGAGCCCCGGTATGAGCGCAAGCAGTGCGCGGACCGCGAAGAACACGACGCCGGCAACGACTGCCATGTGATAGCCCGAGATGTGTCAATCAGAAATTTTTTGCAGTTATTTCAACGTATTGTGGTGCATGTGCTTCCCATTATGTGCAATCGGGAAGCTAATGGGGATGGCGCGGCCGGTCCTGAAAACGAATCGGGCCGCCCGGCACGAAGCGAGGCGGCCAGCGGCGCGGCTGGAACGTGTTATCGGCAGATGGTCTGGACGGTCCCCAGCCCGGCATTCACTGACTGACATCGGACGGTCGGCGGAATGATGTTTGGCGCCGGCGGGGCATCCGAGACGGGGGCAGCGCTAGCCTGTGGGTAGTAAACCGTCGCTGGCGCCGGAGCGACGGGCGGGTTGTAGTGGCTCAGAATCTGGTAATTGCGGTAGTTTTCTTGCACGCACTGTTTGTATTCATTTGGTGCCGAGCGCTGGCACATACTTTGAGCGCGTGCCCAATCCGATTCTTCCGTGGTTTGGCAGCCGGCCAGCGATAGTAGGGCCGCCAGTGCAAATAGTGGTTTCATTTTAAGTATCCCCAGAGTTTTAGAAGGTACGCGTCCCGCATTGGTGAAGGGCAGTCCCTTGGGATCGATATTCACAGGTTTGAGCGCGGGACCGAAGCCCCGCGCCCTGATGTCCACTCACTGGAAAATTAGGAAATTTGGCGCATAGTAGGCGTATGCAACACTTGATCTGCCCTAAGTGCGAAACCGAATATGATCTTAAGGTAGTCGGCGTTGAGAGCTGGCGGCGCCACGAGGCGGCTGACATCAAATGCGAGGTATGTCATTCGGTGTTAAGTCATCAGGATGCGGCACACTATGGCATCTTGATCATGACGAAGCGCGGCGAGATCGCTGATGTTTAAGCCCTCCGCCGCGCTTTCCGGTTAACGCCTCAGCCGCCTCGCGTGTGAGGCCAGCCGCTGCCGGTTGCGCTTCCGGAATCGCCGCCGGCGCTTCATGACTTGCACTCCACGAGCTGGGCCCGAAGCCGCTCATTCTCGGCCCGTAGCTCATTGGCTTCCTTCGCCCGCTCGTCGGCAAGTGCGAGAGCCCTGCGGTTGACGTCGCGGAGGCGCGCGATCTCGCGATGTAGGTCTTCGATCCTGCTCATGCCGGTTCGGGCTCCCTGCATTGCCTTGCGACGAGCTCCTTCAGGAAGGCGGTGATTATCGCCTTCTGCTCGATCGGTAGCGAGCCGTACAACGCCACAAAGTCTGCCGTGGGCAGGCGGGCTGGCGGTTCGCCCCTCGCGCCCTGCTTCATCTGCTGCAACCCCTTTAGATCGCCGCAGAGCAGCCAATCGAAAGAGACTTTGTGCCGCTTGCCGAACAGCATGACATCCCTGGTGCTGACGCGCTTGAACATCAGCCTCCGATATTCGGCCGGTTGCCACTTCCTTTCCTCGGCGAGCGCTAGCACGCGGCGCTGCATGGCGGGCAGGGATTCGGCGCCATCACGGCGCAGACGTTCACGCGCTTTTTGGAGGCGATTGAGGGCAAGCGCGGTTTTGGCTTCCTGGCTGATCTCGCTCACGACATCACCTCCTTGATAAATTCAAGCAGGTCATCGATGCGGCTCTCCACGTTGAGGACGCAGAAGGCAAGTCGGTTGCCCTGGTCGCAGGCAATGGTGAAATTGGCGCCGTCGTCCTCGACACTCAGGTCTTGGGTGAGCTCACCTGCGAAGGCGGCCATATGCCTAAGCTCTCTCAGGCGCTGGTCGACCTCGTTGAGCATTTCCGAGGTGAGGCGCCGACGCGGCGGGCACATCAAATGTTCGATGGTCATTGCTGCGCCCTCCCGCCGAAAGCTCTGATCTCGGCCTCGTGCCCCGGCGGCCATTTTGACGGGTGGCACCAGCCGCCGCGTTTGTTGCGCGGGTACGGCTTGCCGGTCGTCTCTCGGCCGTATGCGTCCCATGCGGCCAGGGCGGCCTCATCGCTCACTTCGATGAGGGCCGTTACGGCCTCTGAGTTTGTTCTGTTCTGGTCTGTATCTGGGGGCGTTACTGTAACGTTACGCTTGCGTTGCCTGTGACGTTGCACCCGGTCATTTGAAACGTCGCTTTTGTATTGGCGCGACGCCCAATTGTGAGGGGTGTAACGTTCGTCTGTCGTTACATCGAGCAGCCCTTTCTCGACCAGATCATCGAGCAGCACAGCGGCCTTGTCCTCGGTGATTCGAAGGATGAATGCCAAATCCGTCACCGGCGGCAATATGCCGTCGTGGGTGCTGGCAATGCACAAGACGTTGATCCACGACTTGAACTTGTCGCCAGACAACCGCTGCACCTTCGGATCAGAGACGACGTCGTTGTAGAGCCTCAGCCACTTCATGCCTGATCCTCCGACGACGCCGGCACGATGCGGAAACCGGCATCGATCAGCCGCAGGATCACCATCGAGGCCATCTCGTCCGGGTTTTGAACAAGCAATTCCTCGAAAAGGTCGGCCAACACGTCTTTCGGATCGAGCCGCTGGTCAGCGGGAATGCCGGCGGCGCGCTGCATTCGATATAATATCAGCATCGCGTCGGCCCTCTGCTGCCGCGTAAGAGGCCGCGGTGGTGGAAACGCAGAGCGGACGGGGGTATTCTCAGAATCAACCTGAGCCATGACTTACCTCATGATTTGGGCCAGGCTCGTCGCGGCGGTGATGACGCTGCGGCGAGCCGCTTGATGTTCAAGCGAACTTACGGTACAACCGAAATTATGAAGAAGTCAAGAACGGTTGCACCGAAAAGAGGCCGACCTTCAAAGGGCGGGCGCGACCCCCATATCGCAGCGCGGATGCCGCCCGCGCTGATTGCCGAGGTCGAGGCTTGGGCAGCCGCTAACGAGACAACGCGATCAGACGCCTTCAGAAAGCTGGTCGAGCTCGGGCTGAAGGCGAAGGCGAAATGATGCGGAATTGCAGCTTGCTCTTAGGGATTGGGATCGGTCTTTTCGGTGTTCTGGCTGTTTTGACAGCGCGCTATGTCGCTGCTGTCCTAGCGGGCTGAAGGCGAAGGGGAAATAGCAGTGAGATTGCGCCAGCGGATCCATGCCATGAGACAGCGCCGCCGTCGCCTCCCGTTACGCGACCGGCTCCGCCGACGGCGCGCCCTGGTCGAGCTCGGGCTGAAGGGGAAGAAGTAACTGGCTGCCAAAGCTTCAGTCGTGGATTTCGCTCTCCCGTAAGGTCCCCGTCAGCATCGAGGCGTAAGCTTTTCGTCCTGTGGATGAGAAGGGCAGCCAATGCGCGTTTTAGCAATCATCGCTCTCACGCTGCTGCTGGCCGGCTGCACCGGCGACCGTCTGAATAATATGCACCAGGCACAACCACAAAGTTGGTGGCCTTTCCACACCCACGACGCGCAGTAGCTCGCCGCCGTTCCGCGCCCCAGGGGATAGTCCCCGTACACGGTTGTGGATAGCGCCAAGCTTTCGAATAGATATCGATTGAGCTAAGCCTCGAACGCTGTGAGCATGCTGCTTTCGGGGGCGCCAGTCATCATGACTACCTTTCTGATTTCCGCGCTTGTCTTCGCCTTCGCTGGCTATGGCTTCTATCGGCGAGGAAAGCATGCCAGCGCCTCCGAGTGCAGCATATATGCTAGGGTTTTTGAAGGACCCGATGGCACCCGATACGCGACTAACTCAATTCTTAGGATAAATGACTTCGATCCTGGTCCGTCTCAGATGTGCTTCGAACCAAGCGCAATAGTGCGACGCAAAGAGGCCGCCTCCACATCACCCTGACGCCGCCTCGGGTAAGCGCGATCCGGAGGGCGTGGCGTTCGAGTATCCTACAATCGACTAGCTCTCACGGGCGGCTTTCGCGCGTGGTCCTATTGCTTTCCCGCGTAGCGACTCTCAAAAGTCGATGCTCTGGGGAGCGGTATCGATGGTCTTTTGATGATGCCCGAACGCGGACAGCAGCGAGTCCGATACAGTATGCCCGCACACGATCGCGGCCGCCGGAGTGCGGCCTGCAGCTACAAGCGCGTCGTACGATGCTAGCAGGCTGCCTCCCGTAGTGATGATGTCGTCTACCAGAACGACAGGTCCAGGCGGAAGCGGAGGCACGACCTGAAGATATGGGGCAAGTGCCTCGCGTCCTCGAAGGCCGCCTGCATGAGCGGGCTCAAGTTGCTGCGTGAAGCGCAGCGCTGGTGCGACGGTCCAGGCTGTATTTCCAACGAGAGCCTCGCGCAGCATATCCAGCGAGCGGAACGTCGCTGCTCCAATCAAACCATCCTTTGAGGGGACGGGCACAAGCACCGGATTTGTGAGTCCAAGGTCAGTGATTGCATGGCCGATGAAGATGCCGAAAATCGTTCGCGCGCGCCCAACTGAGCTCTCGTTGATAACCTCCGGGCCGACTTTCCAGGGAAACACGAGCGAGCCGTTGAGGTGTTTGTCCTTTACAGCCCGGCAAAATTTGTAGGAGTACCACTGGTCCTGAGAGCGCGGCGCCAAGTTTTCATGCGCCCACTGCGAATATAGGCGGCCATAAAGTGCACGATCATCGGAGACGCGCGATCAGATCTTCGGTTCGATGCAGAACCTCGACAAATGGCTTCCCCAGAAAGCGGGCGGGCCAACTTAACGAGGGATCATCTGCCACGCTCTTCATGATAAAGAGCCAGCGGCCCAGACGCTGGCATTCGGCTGCCTGATGAAGCGTTCCCGAAGTATCCGAAGCCTCGACGATTACGGTAGCATCACTGAGGGCGGCCATCACGCGATTTCGGGCCGGGAAATTCCCTTTGAAGACCTGAGAGCCTTCCGCAAAAGGCGACACGAGCAGGTGACGCGAATAGATTTCCTCTTGGAGGGCAGCATTTTCTGCCGGGTAGGCTTTAGACAGTGGAGTGCCAATGATGGCAGCGGTAGACCCTCCATGTTGAATGGCACCGGTGTGCGCAGCTGCATCCACGCCGCGGGCAAGGCCGCTCACGACGAGAATGCCTGCATCGGCTAAATCTCGCGCGAGCTGCATTGCTCGTCGCCGCCCCCCATCGCTGACTTCCCGCGTTCCAACGATAGACACGGCTGGCAGCTCGAGAAGGCCGATATCGCCTGCGTAGTGAAGCATGACCCGCCCATCTGGCGCGCCGTGTCGGAGCATGTCCAACTGCCGCTCATCGAGGCTTGCCCGCCCGGAGCGCTGAAGTGCATCACTCAACGGAATAGTGAGGGTCTCCTCGGGCGGGCGGTAGCGGGGCAGACCGGGCGCCGAGCGGGCCTTTCGAGTTGAGGAACGAGCCATGGCTGCAGATTGCATTTTCAATAGACTCTGTCAACGCACGGACCGGCTATATCGTACCGCTGTTCAGCGAGTTGGGGAACCGTTCTTTTTGTCCATCAAGCTGTCGGCGGCACCACGTCGCCTTGGCGGCCGCCGGCGGGCTCTCGCAATGGCCCGCCCATTCGGCATCGGAATCCCGACGTCGACCGTGTTGGCGAAACACTGGTCCAAACTCATCGGCCGTATCCAATGACGGGGGCCGCCGTACTTCTCAGATGCGCGGTATCCCGAAGGGCGCGCGGGTGGTAACTCGCCGTGTCCGCTTTCGCGGGGGCGCATACACTACTCAGAAAACCGGCCGTATCCTTTTCAGGGGGCCGTTTACGCTGCACTCAGTTACGCAAACCTCGCTCTGTTATATCCGAACAGTTTGATCGCTTCGAGGATCGAAGGGTTCAAGTTGATGAAAGCGGCGATGACGTTCCAACGCATCATGAGCCTGGACTTATCGTCGATGCTCAGCGGATGCATTTCCTCGAGCATCTTCATCGCCGTGTCGCAGGCGGGCTCGACGCGCTGCATTGCTTCGACCGTGAGATGATCGTGAACCTGCTTGTGAAGGATTTCAAGAAAGCGAAGCCGCAGGTCGGGCGGCAGCTCGCCGAGCAAAACACGTTTCACCTGTGAGACGACGACGAGGCTATGCCAATAGCCGGACGGGGTATCCGCGAGCAACCGTTCATCGTCGTTCCACGTCGCTTGCCAGGCCGAATGGTCCGCGGTCGGCATAAGCTCCGGTTCCTGAAGCCTGATCATGACGCAGCTTTCTCCGGCGTGACGTCGATCATGGGGGGAACGCCGGCGCGCGCGGCGAGCTCCATGATGCGTGCGAATACTTCTGCTGTGGCCTTCATCGACGATGAGGCTTGATGCTCGACAGTCACTCGTTGGACAGTTTCCACCGGATGTACGCGATCTAGCACGAGCGCGATTCCTCGCGCGTGATCTTTCGAGTTGGGATTTTCAATCAGCGCGGCCAGCGAGCGAATAGCGCGCGGGGCACTGGCGCGGATATATAACTGGTCCTGCTCGGCGCCAACCTGTTGGTATTCGTGTTGGCTTGGCTACGCATCATCCAAATAACAACAGAATCAACCCCTTAAGATTGATACATCGTGAATATGCTCGTCATTGTCCCCCAATCAGCCTCCAAGAACACACAAGCGTTTGAATAGCCCTCGAAACCTTGTTGCACGCAGCATTGAACAACCTTACCGAGTATTTATGAAGCAAGCAAGTGCACTCGCGCCTTGTCAGCATTCAGGGGCCGAAGATGGAAGGCAACGCGCCAGAGGGTCAGGTTGATAGCGCAGCTGATGCATTCATGAGCTTTGTAACCAATCCGGATTACAGAGTTGCAAAACGGATCCGAGATTTCCTTGAATCCTTTGATCGCCACGTGAAACGCAGTGAATTTGCAATTGCAAGCATTCGCGCCTTTGTTGACAGCGAAAATCTTCAAGCCCGCACTTTGGCGCTCAGCGCGAGTATTGAGGCGCCAGAAACGCGTTTGGAGAATCGCTCTAGGTGAGTGACACGAGTGTGGTGCGATCTCAGCTGGCGCAAGTAACAGACCTTCCTATCGTGCCTAAGGTTACTGTGGACTTTGCGCCCAGCAATACGAACAATGACCATAAGCTTGCCGCTGTTGCATTTACGGGAGATGCGACAGCTGTGATTGGCGATAAGCAAGGAAATCTCGAAACTAGCACTACAGTTGCATTTTTGAGTGACTTCTGAATTGATGGGCAACCATGATTTTGGGAGATCATGGATGGCTGGAGCATCGATTGAGACGACGCTTGAACTGTGGGCATCGTCATTACGGGATGTGAAGCAGCGGATGCGCCCGCTGTTTAGTCAGGATCGGGTGGCGGCGTCGGCAGGGCAATTTCTCGACGGATTGCTGGGCAATGAACCGCGCAAGACTGGTTGGATGCGGGCGGAAGCAGCGGGGGATCCTGGCCCTTGGCGTCAACAGGCGATTTTCTGGGCCGCGGGAGCTGGGATGCTGACGCCTTTTGTGAACTGGTGCGGGACTATGCGCTGGAAACTCTGGGGGACGATGACGTGGTTCTGGTGATCGACGAGACCGGGTTTCTGAAGCAAGGCAAAGCATCGTGCGGGGTTGCGCGACAGTACACCGGCTCGGCAGGCAAGATCACCAATTGTCAGATTGGCGTGTTTGCCTGCTATGCGTCGCGTCACGGCCACGCCTTCATCGATCGCCGCTTTACTTGCCGAAGGAGTGGATGGACCCTCCCGCTCGGATGAAGGCGGCGCGCGTTCCCAAGGACATGTGCTTCGCGACGAAGCCGCAGCTTGCACGGAAGATGATCGCGCGGGCGATCGTAGCCAAGGTGCCATTCTCCTTCGTTGCAGCGGATAGCGTGTATGGAACGGGCGACATCGAAGCCATGCTGCGGAAGGCCGGCTAGGGCTACGTCCTGGGCATTGCGTTTAACCATCAGATCCGCTCTTGGGGCAAGGCGCACGTCTTTGTCGACACCGCTGGGCGTGACGGGAGACGGAAAGCTTCTTGCCGTCGGAAGCCTGGCGGGCGAGATTGAGTTATTCGATGGATTCTCGATGCAACAATTGACACGCCTATCAGCTAATCGCGGTGGCACGACTGTCTTGGGATTTGATCCCTCGGGCAGCCATCTGTATTCCGGCGGCTTCGACGAGATCCTAAGGCGTTGGGACATAGCAACGATTGCCAGGGTTGCGTATGGACCGACTAGGGATGTGCTGGAGGCTACCGCCATCAACGCGACACTCATTTTCCAGCCGAAAGCGCCAAAAGACACGAAATAGCGTCCACTCGTCAGCGGTTGCACGAGCATTATTGGAAGTGCGGGAGGATTCCGTCGCATGCGGGTCTCAGGTGTTTTCCCCTCCGACGAGACGCGACTCCCGAGACCCAAGAGATTGATAATTTGACGCGTTGTCGCCGCCCAATTCGATCGGGGCATGGCTAAGAAGTCTCGTCAATGGCCTTTCGAAGCCGCAGCGCGGATCCGCCCACAGCCCTCGGAGGAGCGGGGGATGCCGCACCTGCCAGTTGAAGCAGTCGACACTTTCGCCATCAGCTGCTTGTACCGCTTGATTGGCGGGCACAGAGGATTAAGGTTCCAAAGGGGGCGGCGACCGGTGAGCCGTGTTCTAACACTAAATCGGCGACCTAGGTTCCGCGGCAGTTTGTATGCCGTTCATTGACATGGTTGATAATGGCATTCGTCGGTAGTCCATTTAGGCACGATGTCTTCGTGTCCTACAGCCGCGGCGACGTCCAGGGCGATGGGCGGGCGCTGCTCAAGCAGTGGTCACAGGGCTTCGTGCGCGAGCTGGAGCTTGAATTGCAGGCATTTCCCGATCTCGGGGCTCAGATCAAGATATTCCTCGATCAGAGCCAGCGCCCAGGTCAGGGCGTCGATCCCATGGCTCCTCTGACCGAGGGCCTCAAGGCGGACGTTTCTGCGTCCGCCATCTTGGCGGTGCTCATGACGCCTCAATATATCGGCTCGCATTGGTGCAGGGAGGAGCGGAAGTGGTGGGTCGAGGCGCAGCGCGACCTTGGGTCTCCCGCACCATAGGCGCATCGCGGTCGCGCGCGTTTGGCCGACTGGAGCCGCGATCTGGCCGGAAGATCTCGTCGATCCCAACGGTCACCAATATGTGGGGCATACTTTCTTCGACGCGAGCAAGGCCGACGTCCGCCCGCAGCCCTACTCCTGGCCGACTGTCGACGAGAAGACCACTGGCCCATTCCGCGATGCGTTGCTGGAATTCGTCGGTCGCATGCGTGTGCGTCTCCTGGAGTTGAAGCATGAGCTGGACCATCGCCGCGGGCGCGAGGCTGAGCGCGTGCGCTTGACCGCGGCAGAGGGCCAGGTCATCTATTTGCACGGTCGCAACGCCCATGCACCAGTGTGGGAGCGCGTGCATCGCGAGCTTGAGGACGACGGCTACACCGTGTTCCCCCTCCAACCCGAG
>CAVUCB010000052.1:0-58702 GCA_963739755.1 uncultured Alphaproteobacteria bacterium
ACCATCGCATCGTTGATGTCCTGAGGCGTGTTGGCCGTGTAGAAGAAACCGGGCGACGCGCAGTTCTGAAGACTGGCCGGAATATTCGGGATGTTCCAGTTGGCATAGTCGTCTTCATCGTCAGCAAAGGCGGGGATTTCGACTGGCAATCGTCTTAGGGGATATACAGCACGAAAACGACGATGTTGCGGTCTTTCATTTTCTTGCAGCTTGATGAACTGCGTGAGGCAATCACTGTTGCATGGTTGCTGCCGGACCAGCCGCCCGACTGGTTGAGCGCCTTCGTTTGCGGATCTTGTCCGCCGTCGGTGACGAGAAAGACATAGGGCTGCCTGTTGGACGGGAGGTCCCGGTGCCGACAGTCGTGATCTTGTTATTCATCTCTGAAAGCGATTTTCGATATGCGTGCCGCCGGAGCCAAGATTTGCATTCGTATTGTCATCAAGCAGCGTTGCCAGGTTTGCGGCTGCATAGTTGATGGTCCCTAAGTGGTCGTAGAGCCGTTGATGGTAGTGGTCAGATCAAAATAGGTATAGACGTCGGTAATGAACGGAAAGAGCCCGATCCGGAACTGGTTGGTGACCTTCTCGTCAGCGTTGGCTTCGTTGAACAATTGGGTCAGGGCGTAGCCGACCGCGTCGACGCGCAATTGGATGCAGGAGTCGTCACCGGCGGTCGGACAGTTTGAAACCGCGGTAAGGCCACCCCCGGTCAGGTTCGGCACCGTCCCGGGGGGGACGACGGGGACCCTTGGGGCGTAGAGCGAGTTGGGCAGGCCGGCAACGATCGCGGACGGCAGTTGCTGCTTCTTGGGGTAATTGTTGTTTGTCGTGAGGAGACTTGCATACCCGGCCTGGCTCACGCGGGAGATGACATAGCCGAGGCAGTGGTTGTTCACCGGGTATCCGCTCTGGCTCTTCAACTTCTGTGAGGGGATTGTCGGATCGTTGCATCCGTTGTTTTTCGCCGTAAAATGGCAGGCCAAGGTGCATCCAACCGGTGGGTTGCCGCTGACATAATCCACATAGTCATCCGGGTTGACCAAGCCGAGACGTTTCTGTTCGGCATCCGTCGATGGCAGGCCCATCGATCCCGAAACGTCCAGCATCACATAGATATCCAGATAGGGCGGCAGCGAGCCGGTGGCCGATGACGAGCCGCTGACGGTCATGTTCGCATATCCGAAGAGACCCATGAACGTCGTCGGCACCTTGGCACTGAAGGTCACGAGCGATGTGAGCGTCGGGCCGGTCTTGGTGACGGTGGAGCTCTCGTTAAGACCTGTGAAGCCCCCCTGAATGCTGTTCTGCAAGTTGTCGACGACGCCTTTGAAGATCTTGTCGGCGTCGCTCACGCCGTTCGGCACCGAGCCGTCCGTGCCCGTCAGCGATGCCTGCAGATACCCCGGAGAATTAACCGAGATTGCAGCAACCGCAGCGGAATCCGCCGCCGATTGCAGCTTCGCCTTCATTCTTGTCGCCATCGAATAGTCGATGCCGGATCCGATCGCCATCAACAGCAGGACCAGTGAGGCGCCGAAGGTAAGCGCGATGTTGCCGCGCTGGTCGCGGGAAAAACGGCGGATCAAGCTGATAAGCGAGTGCATGGGGTGATGCCTGTGCCGGTTTGGACCAGCCAACATTAGGCGGCGCCGATTAAATATGACTTATCGCGACCGTAGAATCCGGGGCTGATTGCGGTTAATGAAACCTTCCCTCCCCGCTGGAAAAGCCTGCAGAGCATGGCCGAACTCAAATTGACCCTGGTCGTTGCCTGCGCGCTGATCGATGCCGACAAGCGCATCCTCCTGGCGCAGCGGCCGGAAGGCAAATCGATGGCCGGCCTGTGGGAGTTTCCCGGCGGCAAGGTCGAGCCTGGCGAGCGGCTCGAAACGACGCTGATCCGCGAATTGCACGAGGAGATCGGCATTACCGTGAGCGAGCCGTGCCTGGCCCCGCTCACCTTTGCCAGCCACGCCTATGAGAGCTTTCATCTGTTGATGCCGCTCTATGTCTGCCGGCGCTGGGAGGGTCTTGTCGTCGCGCGCGAGGGACAGAATTTCGCCTGGGTGCGCCCCAACAAATTGCGCGACTACCCGATGCCGCCCGCGGACATTCCGCTGATCCCGCATCTGGAGGATTTGTTGCTGTGACCTTCACCCTCCCCTGGAGGGTGCTCCTTTCTTCACCGCCTCTTCCAGGCTCGCGGTCGCCGATCCCGGCTTGAGCGGCTTCGGCTGGCTCTCATGCGGGGCCCAGCCGGACAGCCAGATGATGTCGAAGGTGGCGCGGATGCGGCCGTCGGGATCGGCAAAGCGTTCGGCATAGATCTGCGCCATCCGCAGCATGGTCGATCGCCGCGTAAGCCCGCGCCGCCGCTCGAGCAGGATGTTGGTCGCGCCCATGCGCCTGAGATCATGCATCAGCGCAAAGGCGCCGTCGTAGCGCACCACGACACGATCGACATCGGTGACCGGCAGCGCCAGCCCCGCGCGCTGCAACAGGCCGCCGATGTCGCGGAGATCGGCGAACGGCGCGACGCGCGGCGAGACGCCGCCTTCGGATTCGGCTTCCGCCGCGGCAAAGGATTGCCGCAGCTCGGTCAGCGTGTCGCCGCCGATCAACGCCGCGAGCAACAGCCCGTCGGGCCGAAGCGCGCGGCGGATTTGCGCGAGCACGCCGGGCAGGTCGTTGACGAACTGCAGCGCCAGCGCGGAAACGGCGAGGTCGAGCGATGCCGGCTGAAGCGGCAGCGTTTCGTCGGAGACAAGATCGACGCGCGTGACCGATTTGAATCGTTCGGCGAGCGGCCCGCACAGCAATCCGCCGGGCGTCCAGATGTCGGCGGCATCGGCAAAATCCCGCGTCACCGCCTGCAGGCGGTCGGAAAAATCCTCCGCGACGCGGTCGAGCAGGAAGGTGACCGGCCCCAATTTCCGCGCGCGCTCCTGCCGCTGCCGCAGAAGAGCGCGGTCGAACAGAACGGGCGCGGTCGGGCTTTGGGCCATGGCGGTTGATACGGTGAGGCGCGGTATCTGGCAATCGAGCCATCGCCGCGATAACCTCAACGGATGGAAGCCGAAATCGCCCCATCTCGCGCTCTGACGGGCCATCTGCGCAGCGCGCTTGCCGCCTGTCGCGGGGTTTGGGCGCATGCGGCGAAGTTCGCGCTCGATATCGCGCTGCCGACGCTCTGTGTTGCCTGCCGCGAGCCGGTCGATGGCGAGGGCGTCTGTGCCGAATGCTGGGCAAAACTGTCGTTCATTGAACCACCCTATTGCCCGCGGCTCGGCATCCCCTTTGTCTACGATCCCGGCCCCGACATGCTGTCGATGGAGGCGATCGCCAGTCCACCGGCCTACCAGCGCGCCCGCGCCGCAGTGCGTTATGACGAGGTGGCGCGCACGCTGGTGCATGCCCTGAAATACCAGGACCGCACCGATCTCGCACCCGCCATGGGCCGCTGGATGGCACGCGCCGGACGCGAGCTGCTCGACGGCGCCGATATGCTCATTCCGGTGCCGCTGCACTGGCGCCGGGCCTGGCACCGCCGCTACAACCAGTCCGGCGCGTTGGGCCGCGTGATCGAGCGGCAAAGCGGCGTCGCACTCCGGGGCGACATCCTGCAGAGGGTGCGCGCGACCGAGCAGCAGGTCGGACTGTCGCGTCCACAGCGGGCCAGCATGTGCAGGGCGCATTCAAGGTATCCGCGGACCGGCAGTCCGAAATTGCCGGTCGGAGGCTGGTTTTAATCGACGACGTGCTCACTTCCGGCGCCACCACGGATGGCTGCGCACGCGCCTTGCTGCGCGCCAAGGCGGCGCAGGTCGACGTGCTGGTGTTCGCGCGGGTTGTCGATACCCCCAAAGCTCCCATATAATCAGGGTTGTTTTCCCAAGACCGAGCGCGACATGACCGCTGCCATCGAAATCTACACCCGACCGGGCTGCGGCTATTGCAGCGCGGCCAAATCGCTTCTGAATCGCAAGAAAGCCACGTTCACCGAGTACGATTCTGCCAAGGATCCGACGGTGCGCCAGAAGATGTACGACCGTGCTGGCGCGGGTACGACCTTTCCGCAGATCTTTATTGGCGAAACGCATGTCGGCGGCTGCGATGAGCTTTATGCATTGGATCGCGAAGGCAGGCTCGACGGCATGCTGGCGGGCGAGAAAGCCTCTTCATGAGCGCTGACAACATTTTCACTGCCGCGATGGTGCAGATGCGCACCTCGCTCTTGCCGGAGCCGAGCCTCGAGCAGGGCATCAGGCTGATCCGCGAGGCGGTGGCGCAAGGTGCCGACTACGTGCAGACGCCCGAAGTCAGCAACATGATGCAGGTGAACCGCAAGGCGCTGTTCGAGCATCTCAAGAGCGAAGAGGACGATCCGTCGCTGAAGGCCTATCGTGAGCTCGCGAAGGAACTGAACATCCATCTGCATATCGGCTCGCTGGCGCTGCGCTTCTCGCCGGAGAAGGCGGTCAACCGCTCGTTCCTGATCGGGCCCGACGGCATGATCCTCGCCTGCTACGACAAGATCCATATGTTCGATATCGATCTGCCCGGCGGCGAGAGCTACCGCGAATCCGCGAACTATCAGCCGGGCGAGACCGCGGTCATCTCCGACCTGCCCTGGGGCCGGATCGGGCTGACCATCTGCTACGACGTTCGTTTCCCGGCGCTCTATCGCGCGCTGGCCGAGAGCGGCGCGTCGTTCCTGACCGTGCCGTCCGCCTTCACCCGCAAAACCGGCGAGGCGCATTGGCATGTGCTGCTGCGCGCACGCGCGATCGAAACCGGATGCTTCATATTCGCAGCCGCCCAGGCCGGACTGCATGAGAACAAGCGCGAGACCTACGGTCACTCGCTGATCGTTGCGCCCTGGGGCGAGATCCTCGCCGAAGGCGGCGTCGAGCCCGGCGTGTTCCTCGCCAGGATCGATCCGTCCAGGGTGGAAACCGCGCGCAAAACCGTTCCGTCGCTGCAGCACGGCCGGCGCTTCGGCATCGCCGATCCCAAATCCGGTCCCGAACATCTGCATCTGGTGCGGGGATCGGCATGATCCGATACGCGCTCCGCTGCGAACGCGACCACACGTTCGAGAGCTGGTTCCAGGACTTTTCCGCCTACGATCAGCAGGTCAAACGCAAGCTGGTGAGCTGCCCGGTCTGCAATTCGGTCAAGGTCGAGAAGGCGATCATGGCGCCGCGGATCGTGAGCAAGAAGGGCCGCGAGCGCGCCGAGCCGGTCGCGGCACCCGCCCCTGTTCCGGCTGCTCCCGAGACACCAGCCACCGCCGCGGGGCCGACGCCGCTGGTGATGGCGCAGGAACGCGAGCTGCGCGCCAAGTTGAAAGAGCTGCGCGACCATATCGTCAAGAACGCCGACAATGTCGGCGAAAAATTCCCTAACGAAGCCCGCAAGATGCATTACGGCGAGATCGAGCATCGCCCGATCTATGGCGAGGCCTCGCCCGAGGAAGCCAAGTCGCTGATCGAGGAAGGCGTCGAAGTGTCGCCGCTGCCGGTGCTGCCGGAAGACCGGAATTGACCTCGTCCTGGCAGCTCTGGGCGCTGCTCTCGGCCATCTTCGCAGCGCTAACCGCGATCTTCGCCAAGGTCGGCGTCGAGGGCATCAACTCCGATCTGGCGACCCTGATCCGCACCGTGATCGTGCTGATCACGCTTGCGCTGATCCTGTTCGCGACCGGACAATTCAGCCATCCCGGCCCGATCCCCGCCAAGAGCTGGCTGTTCCTGCTGCTGTCGGGCCTCGGCACCGGCGCATCCTGGCTCTGCTATTTCCGCGCGCTGAAACTCGGTCCCGCCACGCTGGTCGCGCCGATCGACAAGCTGAGCGTGGTGCTGGTCGCGCTGTTCGGCGTCACCTTCCTGGGCGAGCGGCCGTCGTGGAACGGCTGGCTCGGGATCGCACTGATCTCGGCCGGCGCGGTGCTCATTGCTATCAAGGGCTAGCGTTTTCAAGCGAAGTGGGCACCGGTTCGCATGAAGAAAACGCGTCAGACAAGAAGTTAGGCGGCCACCAACAGGGCCACGCCAATCACGATCAGCACGATGCCGGAAAGCTCGCGCGGCGAGATCGGCTGCTTGAACGAGTAATAAGCGACCGCCTGCGCGAACAGGACCTCCACCAGCGCCAGCGTGCGCACATTCGCGGCTGCCGTCAGCGCAAACGCCAGGAACCAGAATTGCGAGGCGAAGGCGCCCATGAAGCCTGCGAGCATCGAGGGCCGCCACAGGCCGAGGATTTTTGCGAGGATGTCGGGCGCGCGCCAGAACAGATAGATCGATAGCACCACGGTCTGCACGAACAGGCCCCACACCAGCGTGTAGGACGCCGCGGTGACGAAGGTGACGCCGGATACCGTGATGATGGCGCCGCGATAACCGATCGCCGACAGCGCGAAGGCGGCCGCGGCGACGAGCCCGATCACCGTCGGCTTGAGCTCGGCAAAACTCTTTTCGCCGCCGGGCCGCAGCGCCGTGATGACGACGCCGATGGTCGCGATCAGGATCGCAATGACTTTCAGCGCGGTTAAGTGATCGCCGAGAAAGACGAATCCAAAGATCGCGGTCTGGATCGCTTCAGTCTTCAGATAGGCCGTCGTCACCACGAAGGAACGGTCGTTCATGGCGAGCAGCATCATGCCGGTGGCGATGATCTGGCTGAGCGCGCCGAGCAGCAGCCATGGCCAGAACGCCGCGGTCGGCCACGGCACGTGATCGCCCGAGAAGATCAGTACCGCCGCAAAAAACAGAATCGAGAACGGGAAGCCGAACAGGAAGCGGATATTGGTCGCGCCCCAGGTGCCGAGCGGCCCCGTCAGCGAGCGCTGCATCGCATTCCGCGCGACCTGCCCCAAGGCGGCGACAATGGTGAAGGGAATCCAGAGCGTGGCGGCGGAGAACATGGGGCACCGGTGGAGAGAGGGGTACGGTGGCGGGCGCGGCAGGCGCGGTCAACTGGGATGATGCATGACAGGATTGCACGGGCCAACATCACTGGAACGGCGCAGCAAGCGCTCCTCCGCCGGGTAGATTTTGTCCGCGATCTCGGCGCGAACCGCCGCGTACCAGATCAAGGCACCGCAAGCGGAGCCCGCCAAAAGCGCAACCGTCAGCGCAGAGAAAAGCCATGGTGCGCCGCTGAGTTCGCGGTCCTCCTTTGGCGCGCGTTGCAACAACACGACAAGCAAGACCAGTTCGATGAACAAGATAAAGAACAGAAATGAGATGAAATCTGTAGCAGTGGGACCCAGCTTCTGCGCGAGTATGAGCACGTAGGTGACATACAGTGAGGCGTGCACTTTTGCCGACGCGATCAGGTCCCGCTTCGGAAGCAGAAATGCCGCTCCGAAAACAATCGGCGCCGTGATCGTGAAGAGCCAGAAGCCGGCATTCACGGCGCCTATCGCCGCACTTCGCAACAGAGGATATGCGGCGAAATAGCTAAAAATCGCCGCTGCGCAGCAGACAAAGATGGTGCAGAGCAGCGCGGTATACCCTGCCAGAGATAATTTGACTGGAGCAGGGATTGCAGAACCTGCCTCGATATCGCTCACACCATCTCCTCGGCGATCACCATGTAGTTCACGTCGGTGTCGGAGGAGAGGCTCCATTTGTCGGCGAAGGGGCTGTAGACCACGCCGGTCTGCTCGGTGATGACAAGGCGGTTGTCGAGCAGGTATTTGGCGAGCTCGTCGGGGGTGACGAATTTTTCCCATTGATGGGTGCCGCGCGGCAGCCAGCGCAGGATGTATTCCGCGCCGACGATGGCGAGCGCAAAGCTCTTCCAGTTGCGGTTCAATGTCGAGACCACCATCAGCCCGCCCGGCTTCAGCATCGCCGCACAACGGCTCAAAAACGCGCCGACATCGCTGACATGCTCGACCACTTCCATCGCGAGCACGATGTCGAAACGCTCGCGCACATCCATTTCCTCGATCGTGGTGCAGCGGTAGTCGATCGACAGATGGCCCTTGTCGGCATGCAGCTTGGCGGCCGCGATATTGGAAGCGGACGGATCGACGCCGATCACCTGGGCGCCGAGCCGGGTCAGCGGCTCGCACAAAAGCCCCGCGCCGCAGCCGATATCGAGGATGCGCAGGCCCGAGAGGCAATTCAGGCTTTTGACATTGCGCTCGAACTTGCGGGCGGCGGCGTCGCGGATATAGCCGAGCCGCAGCGGATTGATCTTGTGCAGCGGGGCCATCTTGCCCTTGGGATCCCACCACTCCGCCGACAGTCTGGAAAACTTCGCCACCTCGGCCGGATCGACCGTCGAAGCGCTCGCGCTTGGATTCGGCTGCATCGCCATCTCTGACGCCCCGCTTTACTTCGTGGTGATGGAGCTGCGGAACGCCAGCGGCGAGGCGATGGTGCGGATCGTCTCCCTGCCCTCGCCGACGCCGTTGACGGTCACGTCGCCATAATTGAGGAGGCGCCCCAGAATGCTCTGGTTGACGTCGACGCTCTCGATCTTGTCCAGCGCCATCTCGAAGGTGCGCCGCTTGATGAAGCCGGTCTTGTGCACGACCCGCATATTGGTGACGTCGGTCTCGGTGGTCCAGCGATGGAACCAGCCCTTGAAGCTCAGATAGAGGGCCACGAGCGCCACCACCGTTGCCGCAGCGAGACAGGTGAGCACGATGCCCGGCATCGCGGCGGCCACCCATGACAGGACGAGCAGGATCACCGCCACCGCCCATGCCCCTATCGCTGGCAGATAGAACATCCAG
Organism: uncultured Alphaproteobacteria bacterium; assembly: GCA_963739755.1. Classification (GTDB taxonomy): domain Bacteria; phylum Pseudomonadota; class Alphaproteobacteria; order Rhizobiales; family Xanthobacteraceae; genus Bradyrhizobium. Next base: position 8,758 of record CAVUCB010000052.1, read on the forward strand.
TGCGCGTTGGTGGAATACAGCACCTTTTCGCCGGGCTGCAGGATATCGTCGATATAACGCGCCATTACCCTAACCCCTACCAAACAAACGCATAACCCGCGCGGAACCCGCTTGCCCCCGGCCGCTTCGCTATGTATACGCGCCTTTCGGCCCGGGCGCCTCAGCTTTCGCGCGGGCCAGAAAACTTATCCTCTTTTGGAGAACTCGCGCGTCGTCATGGGCCGCCTCGTGATGAAATTCGGCGGCACATCCGTCGCCAATATCGACCGAATCCGCAACGTCGCGCGCCATGTGAAGCGCGAGGTCGATGCCGGCCATGAGGTCGCCGTGGTAGTGTCGGCGATGGCCGGCAAGACCAATGAACTGGTGGCTTGGTGCACCGAGGCTTCGCCGATGCATGATGCGCGCGAATATGACGCCGTCGTCGCCTCAGGCGAACAGGTGACTGCCGGGCTGCTTGCCATCGTGCTGCAGGGCATGGGCATCCAGGCGCGCTCCTGGCAGGGCTCGCAGATTCCGATCAGGACTTCGGATGCGCATGCATCGGCGCGCATCCTCGAGATCGACGGCAGCGTTATCATCAGCCGTTTCAAGGACCGCAAGGAAGTCGCCGTCATCGCCGGTTTCCAGGGCATCAATCCGCAAACGGGCCGCATCACCACGCTCGGACGCGGCGGTTCCGACACCTCGGCGGTCGCAATCGCGGCCGCGGTCAAGGCCGACCGCTGCGACATCTATACCGATGTCGATGGCGTCTATACGACAGACCCGCGCGTGGTGCCGAAGGCGCGGCGGCTCGACAAGATCGCCTTCGAGGACATGCTGGAACTGGCCTCGCAGGGCGCCAAGGTGCTGCAGGTGCGCTCGGTGGAACTCGGCATGGTGCACAACATGCCGATCTTCGTGCGCTCCAGCTTCGACAAGCCGGAAGATATCGACCCGCACGCCAACCAGCCGCCGGGCACGCTGATCTGCAGCGAGGAGGAAATCATGGAAAGCCACGTCGTCACCGGCATCGCCTTCTCCAAGGACGAGGCTCAGATTTCCGTGCGCCAGATCGAGGACAAGCCGGGAGTCGCCGCCTCGATCTTCGGACCGCTGGCGGATGCCAACATCAATGTCGACATGATCGTGCAGAACGTCTCGGAGGACGGCAAGTTCACCGACCTCACCTTCACGGTGCCGGCGGCCGACTTCGGCCGCGCCAAGGAGACCATCTCGTCCGCCAGGGCGAAGATCGGTTTCGCGCGGCTTGATACCGCAACCGACGTCGCGAAAGTGTCTGTGATCGGCAGCGGCATGCGCAGCCATGCCGGCGTCGCCGCGAAAGCCTTCTCGGCGCTCGCCGCGCGCAACATCAATATCCGCGCGATTACGACATCCGAGATCAAATTCTCGGTGCTGATTGACGCGGCGTATACGGAATTGGCGGTACGCACGCTGCATACGCTCTACGGCCTCGACCAGGCGTAGAAATTTCTTCTTAGCTGTCGCAGCAATTTTGCTGGTGGCAACACGCGCTGCTGGCAGGCGTTTTGCTTGGCAAAACAAGCCCCAATTCGCTATACGGCGGGCTGGATGGGCCGCAGCAAATTGCAGGATTGGCTCGCCTGATTCGGTCTGCATGGCGATATTGCGGGGGTGCAGGATGGATAAAGTTTAATGTTTGTTGGAGCGCAACCTGTGGTGCCGGCCTTGGGGAGGGGACTTTAGGTCATGCGAAGCGCGTCGGGAGGCCCCCGCGTCCTGTTGAGACGGCTTCGCGAAACCATGGCGGAGCAAGTTTCGGCCCAGGAGCGGCTGGACAAGATCGTGGTGCTGATCGCGGCCAATATGGTGGCCGAGGTCTGCTCGACCTATGTGCTGCGCGTCGACAATACGCTCGAGCTCTACGCCACCGAAGGCCTCAACCGCGACGCCGTGCACCGTACCGTGCTCAGCGCGCATGAGGGCCTGGTCGGCCTGGTCGCCAGCGAGGCGACGCCGCTCAATTTGAGCGACGCGCAGAGCCATCCGGCCTTCTCGTTCCGCCCGGAAACCGGCGAAGAGATCTATCACTCCTTCCTCGGCGTGCCGATCCTGCGCGCCGGCAACACGCTCGGCGTGCTGGTCGTGCAGAATCGCGCCAAGCGCACCTATGTCGAGGAAGAGGTCGAGGCGCTGCAGACCACCGCGATGGTGCTCGCCGAGATGATCGCCTCGGGCGAACTGGCCTCACTGGCGCAACCTGGCGCCGAGCCCGCGGCGCGGCACGCGATGCACAAGATCGGCGCGGTCCTGTCCGACGGCATCGCGCTCGGCCATGTCGTGCTGCACGAGCCGCGCGTCGTCATCAAGGACTACATCGCCGAGGACCTGCCGAAGGAATTGAAGCGGCTGGACGCGGCACTTGCCAAGCTGCGTTCCGATCTCGACCGCCTGCTGGAGCGCGGCGACGTTGCCGATGGCGGCGAGCATCGCGATGTGCTGGAAGCCTACCGCATGTTCGCCAACGACCAGGGCTGGTCGCACAAGCTGCACGAGGCGGTCGCCACCGGCCTTACCGCCGAAGCCGCGGTCGAGCGCGTGCAGTCCGACACCCGCGCGCGCATGCTGCGCTCTACCGATCCATACTTGCGCGACCGCCTGCACGACCTCGAGGACCTCGGCTTCCGCCTGATGCGGCAACTGGTCGGGCAGGATCATGCCCCTGCCCGCGACAGTCTCCCCGACAACGCCATCCTGATCGCGCGCGCGATGGGACCCGCCGCGCTGCTCGACTATGACCGCAAGCGATTGCGCGGGCTGGTGCTGGAGGAAGGCACCGCCAACTCCCACGTCTCGATCGTGGCGCGCGCGCTGGGCATTCCCGCGGTCGGAGAAGTGCCGAACGCGCCCGGCATCGCCGATCCCGGCGACGCCATCATCGTCGATGGCACTTCGGGCGAGATTTATGTCCGCCCGTCGGCCGAGATTGAATCCGCCTATGCCGAGCGGGTGCGGTTTCGCGCACGGCGGCAGGCGCAATATCTGGCGTTGCGCGAGAAACCCTGCGTGACCAAGGACGGCCAGAAGGTCGAGCTCCTGATCAATGCGGGGCTGACCATCGACCTGCCGCATATCGAGGACACCGGCAGCGCCGGCATCGGGTTGTTCCGCACCGAGCTGCAATTCATGGTGTCGCCGAGCCTGCCGCGCTCGAGCGATCAGCTCGCGCTCTATCGCACCGTGCTGGATGCCGCGGGCGCCAAGCCCGTCACCTTCCGCACCCTCGATATCGGCGGCGACAAGGCGCTGCCCTACATGGAGACGGTGATCGAGGAAAATCCGGCGCTCGGCTGGCGCGCGATCCGGCTCGGCCTCGACCGGCCGGGCCTGTTGCGCGGCCAGATCCGCGCGCTGCTGCGCGCCGGCGGCGGCCGCGCGCTGCGCATCATGTTCCCTATGATCTCTGACGTCGCCGAGTTCGATGCGGCGAAAGCCATTGTCGAGCGCGAGCTGACCTACCTGCGCCAGCACGGCCACGCGCTGCCGGAACGCATCGATGTCGGCACTATGGTCGAAGTGCCGGCGCTGCTCTACCAGATGGAAGAGCTGTTGAAGCGGGTCGACTTCATCTCGGTCGGCTCCAACGACCTGTTCCAGTTCCTGTTCGCGGTCGACCGCGGCAACGCAAAAGTCTCCGAGCGGTTCGACACGCTGTCGACACCGATCCTGCGCGCGCTGCGCGACATCGTGCGCAAGGCCAATACGGCGAAGAAGTCGGCATCGCTGTGCGGCGAGATGGCGTCAAAGCCGATCGGGGCACTGGCGCTGATCGCGCTCGGCTATCGCTCGCTGTCACTGTCGGCGACCGGACATGGGCCGGTCAAGGCGATGATCCTCGACCTCGACGCCAAAAAGGCCGAGGCGATGATCAATCCGCTGCTGGACGCGCCGGCCGGCAGCGTATCAATTCGGCAGAAGCTGACCGAATTCGCCGAAACCGAGGGGCTGGCGTTGTAGCTGGGTTGTCCAACCCCGCGCTGCTCCCATTTCCGCCTTTTCGAGATTTTTGCGATGTCGATGCTACCCGAAGCCAAACTGGATGTACTCCTCGCCCATCACGCTTCCCTCGAAGCGCAGATCCTCGGCCAGTTGTCATCAGACAAGTATGTGCAGATCAGCCGCGAGCTCGCCGAGCTCAACCCGCTGATTGACGCAGTGAAGAATTATCGCGCCACGGTGAAGGAGCTGGCCGACACCGAAGCACTGATCGCCGATCCTGCAACCGATGCCGACATGCGCAGCATGGCGGAAGCAGAGCTGGAAACCCTGCAGGCAAAGCGCGGCGAGCTCGAGCAGGAAATTCGCGTCGCGCTGCTGCCCAAGGACGCCATGGACGACCGCAACGTCGTGCTCGAAATCCGCGCCGGCACTGGCGGCGACGAGGCCTCGCTGTTCGCGGGCGACCTGTTCCGCATGTATGAGCGCTTTGCGGCCTTGCAGGGCTGGAAGGTCGAGGTGATCTCGGCCAGCGAAGGCACCGTCGGCGGCTACAAGGAAATCATCGCGGAGGTGCAGGGCCGCGGCGCGTTCTCGAAGCTGAAATTCGAATCCGGCGTGCACCGAGTGCAGCGCGTGCCGAACACGGAGACACAGGGACGCATCCACACCTCGGCTGCGACGGTGGCCGTGCTGCCCGAGGTCGAGGATGTCGACGTCGACATCAAGAACGATGACCTTCGCATCGAGACCATGCGTGCGCAGGGCGCGGGCGGCCAGCACGTCAACAAGACGGAATCGGCGATTCGCATCACCCATATCCCGACCGGCATCGTGGTGATGATGCAGGACAGCCGCTCGCAGCACAAAAACCGCGCCTCGGCCATGAACATCCTGCGCTCCCGCATCTACGATGCCGAACGCCAGCGGGTGGATGCGGCGCGCTCGGCCGACCGCAAGGAGAAGGTCGGCTCCGGCGACCGAAGCGAGCGCATCCGCACCTATAATTTTCCGCAAGGCCGGGTCACCGACCACCGCATTAACCTGACCCTCTACAAACTGCCGCAGGTGATTTCCGGCGAAGCACTGGGCGAACTGATCGACGCGCTGACCACCGAGCATCAGGCGGCGCAACTCGCTGCCCAGGGTGCCGCGGCGTGAGCGCCAGCAAAACGCTGGCCGGACAAACCGTCGAAACTGCACGGCGCGCACTCGCCGCTCGCTTCAAGGCCGCCGGTATCGAATTCAGCCGAACTCGACGCGCGATTGCTGGTCGGTACTGCGCTGGGACTCGATCTCACCGGAACTCATCACTGCCGCGAACCGTACGCTTTCACCGGATGAATCGAATTGCCTCGAAGCCTTCGCCACGCGTCGCCTGAACGGCGAGCCGGTCGCGCGCATTCTCGGCCATAAGGAATTCTGGGGGCTGCCATTCAAGCTTTCCGCCGCGACGCTGGTGCCGCGACCGGACACCGAGACGGTGGTCGAGCGCGCGCTGGAAATCGTGCGCGGCTCTCGCGACCACGGCTTGCGCATCGCCGACCTCGGCACCGGCACGGGCGCGATTCTGCTCGCGCTGCTGGATGAATTGCCCGACGCGTTTGGCGTCGGCACCGACATCAGCCTCGCGGCGCTGCGGACCGCACGAGAAAATGCCGCCGATCTCGGGCTCACGCCGCGCGCCGCTTTCGTGGCTTGCAGTTATGCCTCGGCGCTGTCCGGTGGCTTCGATCTGATCGTGTCGAATCCGCCTTATATCCGCTCCGCCGATATCGCAGGTCTTGCGGTCGAGGTGCGCGATCACGATCCGTATGCGGCGCTCGACGGCGGCGCCGATGGCCTTTCCGCCTACCGCGCGCTGATCCCGCAGGCGGCCGATTCGCTTCGCCCCGGCGGCGCGCTGATCGTGGAGGCCGGACAGGGCCAGAGCGGCCCGATTGAAGTTTTGATGACGCAGGCAGGGTTAATCACTCACGAGGGCGCGAAAACCGACCTGGCGGGCATTCCCCGGGCCATTACGGGGCAAAAAATGCCCCGATAAAGTCCGATTGAAACGCAAAAAAACCTCTTGGAATATCGTCCGGGAACGACTACGTTCCGCCCAACACATCGGCGCAGGCCCCGTAGACCCTACGGGTGAAAGCCTTAATTCTCAAAGCGAGAGCCGCGCCGGGTAAAGGTTCCAAAACGCAGGTCCAGTCGAGCGCGAAGCCTTGGAAGCGCCGCGCCACTAGCGACCGCAGAGCGAACGAAAGCCTGATTTGCGCTTGACGACTTACGCAAGAGAACTGGGCTTGTTTTGGCAGGCTAAATGAAGGGTTCGCCGGTGATGAGCGCCGGTGGGTGGGGAACGCGTCTTTGCTGAACGCGACGGTCGACGCCATCGACACGAACTGGAGCTGCATCGCGGTGAGGTGCGTTATCAACGCGCCTCTGATCGATCGCGGCTAATGGCAATCCAACGTTTTACCCAGGGCTGGAATAAAGGCAGGACATGAGAAACGGTCAAAACAACAAGCGGATGCGCAACCGGAACAACAACAATAATAATAATAATAACAACAACCGGCGCGGCCAGAATCCGATGACCCGGGTGTTCGAATCGAACGGACCCGACATCAAGATCCGGGGCACGGCCTCTCACATCGCCGAGAAATATCTGCAGCTCGCGCGCGATGCGCGCTCCTCCGGCGATCCGGTCGCGGCCGAGAACTACTACCAGCACGCCGAGCATTACTTCCGTCTGATCGCCACCGCGCAGGAGCAGTTCCGCCAGAACCAGCCGCAGCAGCAACCGCGCACCGACGAGATCGTCAGCGAGGACGGCGAGGACGATGGCGAGAACTATTCGAGCTTCGGCCAGGAGCCCGGCTTCGTGCCGCAGCAGAACCTGCCGCAGCCCTATATGCGCGACAACAATCAGCGCGACAACCAGCCGCCCTATCAGCGCGACCAGCAGCCGCCGCGCGAGCATCGCGGCGAGCGCGAGCACCGTCCGCAGCCGCAATATGTGCCGCAGCCGCAACCGCAGCCGGTGTTGTCTGACACTGGCGGCGTCGATCGCCTGCCGTCCTTCATCACCGGCCCGCAGCCGCAGATCAATGGCGGCGCCGCCTACGAAGGCAATGGCGGTGGCGCCGGTGAGCGCTTCCCGCGCCGTCGGCGCCGGCCGCATGGCGGCCCGCGCCCCGAAGGCGTGGCGCAGCCGGCCGCGGCCGCTCCGGGCGAGGACTTCAACCCGGGGAATGAGTAAGGCGCCAAGCGCCTTTTACGAATTGGGTGGGCAAAGCGAAAGCGTGCCCACCTTTTCTTTTGCAATTTCCCTGTAGATGGTGGGCACGGCGCTGAGCGCCTTTGCCCACTGCGTTTCATCATCCCCGTGTCGGCGTCGGCACCAGCACCGGCTTGAGCGCCGGAATCAACCGCGTACGCTCGCGCTTGGCAGGGATGGCCCGATAGACCTGCTTGGTCGCCTCGACGATGTGCACCCCGGCCACCGGCAGCGACACCGCGGCCCCGACGCGCTCCCACGCCAGCGCGGAGCGCAGGAACCAGCCGCTGGTAACCGGCGGCACGAACAGCGCCTCACCCCAGGCCGTCGGCGTGAACCAGGTCTGCCGCAACAATTGCGTGATCTGCGATCGCGAATAGGGCCGGCCATGGCCGAACGGCGTCTTGTCGGTACGGGTCCACACCCCACGCCGGTTCGGGATCACCGCCATCATCCGCCCCGATGGCGCCAGCACCCGCCAGACCTCGCGCAGCAGCGCCTCCGGATCGTCGGACATTTCCAGCGCATGTACCAGAAGCACACGGTCGACCGCGGCCTCCGGCAGCGGCATGTCGAACTCATCGACCAGGGCCGCCAGCGTCGGGCGCGCGGTAGGCCATTTCAGGACCCCCTGCGCCGCCGGCATGAAGGCGATGCAGCGTTCCGCATCTTCACGAAAAAGCCCGAGATAAGGCGTCGGATAGCCGATGCCGAGCACGCGCTGGCCTTCCGCGCTCGGCCAGCGCTCCCTGACGGCGCGATTGATCAATTGCCGCGCCACGATGCCGAGGCGCTGCGAATAGAAGTCGCGGAGATCGATGACGTCGATGCCCATGACACCAATCTAACATGCCAGGCGGGGGCGCGCCGCGGCTGAATATTGCATTGCCCGTTCAGCATTAACGCCATATCTCTCTTGAACAGGGAACGCCGACCGTTGATTAAAAATGGAGATGTCATGGTTGCCGAAATCAGAACCTTCACCTGCCTGTCGGACAATTTCGGCTATCTGATCCATGACACGGCAACCCAGGCGACAGCCTCGATCGATGCGCCGGAAGCAGGCCCCATCATCAAGGCGCTGGAGCGCGAGGGCTGGAAACTCACCGACATCCTGATCACCCATCATCATCATGACCATGTCGGCGGCGTCGCCGAGCTCAAGCAGAAATATGGCTGCCGCGTGGTGGCCCCGCATGACAAGAAGGCGCAGATCGCCAATGTCGATCTGCGCGTCGCCAATGCCGATGTGGTGAAGGTCGGCGATTTGCTCGGCCGCGTCGTGGAGACGCCCGGCCACACGCTCGACCACATCTCCTATGTCTTCGACGGCGAGAAGGCGCTGTTCGCCGCTGACACGCTGTTCTCGATCGGATGCGGGCGCGTGTTCGAGGGCACCCACCCCATGATGTGGGAGTTGCTGTTGAAACTGCGGGCGCTGCCCGACGACTTCAAGCTCTATTGCGGCCATGAATACACGGCCTCGAATGTGAAGTTCGCGCTCACCGTCGAGCCCGACAATCCCGCGCTGCAGGCGCGCGCCGAGGAAGTCACAAAGCTGCGCGCCGACAACAAGCCGACGATCCCGGTGCTGCTCGGCGAGGAGAAGAAATCCAACGTCTTCCTCCGCGCCGACGATCCGATTGTCGCCGTCAAGCTGCACATGAAGGGCGCGAGCCCCGCCGACGTGTTCGGTGAACTCCGCGAACGCAAGAACAAATCCTGATGACGCTCTCTGCTGCCGACATCATCGCGCGGCTCGAACTGCGCCCGCATCCCGAAGGTGGATATTATCGCGAGACGTTTCGTGACAAGCGCGTCGACGACAACGGGCGCGCGCATTCCACCGCGATCTATTTCCTGCTCGCGCGCGGCGACCGCTCGCACTGGCACCGCGTCGACGCGGTCGAGGTCTGGCACTATTATGCCGGCAGCCCGCTGGTCCTGCAGATCGCCCATGACGGCTGCTCGCCGCATCTGGTGACGCTGGGTCCCGATCTCGCGGCCGGCCAGCGGCCGCAGGGAATTCGTGCCGGCGGGCGCATGGCAAGCAGCAGAGACCACCGGCGACTGGACGCTGGTCGGCTGTACCGTCGCGCCGGGATTTCAGTTCGCCGGATTCGAAATGGCGAGGTCGGATTTCGAGCCGGCGAGTTAGGCTAGAGCGTGATGACTTTGCTTCGAATTGTCATTGCGCTCTATCTTTTTGTTTGAGCATGATCTTTTCGGAAAACCGCTACACACTTTTCCGGATCATGCTCTAGGACCGGCGCGCCAGGAACATGTCCCTGGCGGCGATCAAACCGCCGCCGGCGATCAGGATCGCGGCGAGCACGATGTTGGCGCTGGCCTTGGCGAAGCCCGCAAGAATCAGGAACGGTCGAGAGCAGCGGTGTCGCATAGGACGCGGCGCCGAGCACGCGGATATCGCCGCGCTTCATGCCGATGTCCCAGGCGTAGAACGCGGCGCCCACCAGTGCGCCCGATCCAGGTGAGTGCGCCGATGGCGAAGGTCATCGCGGCAAGCTGGAACGCCGGGATCTTCCCGGTCGCGACCGTCATGACCGCGAGCAGCGACCACATCAGGATCGCGGTGAGGCCAATCAGGGTCGCGGCTTGGGGGGTCATCGAGTTCGTCATTGCGAGCGAAGCGAAGCAATCCAGCGTCAGGGATGCAAGGCCTGGATTGCTTCGTCGCTAACGCTCCTCGCAACGACGGAAGATATCACGCGTGATATTGCCCGCCATTTACCGTGAGCGTCGATCCCGTGATGAAGCCGGCATCGTCGGCGGCGAGGAACACCACCGCGCGCGCGATCTCTTCCGGCTCGCCGAGACGATTGACCGGGATCTGCGGGATCACGCTCTTCTCCAGCACGTCCTTTGGCACCGCTTGCACCATCTCGGTGTTGATATAGCCGGGACAAATTACGTTGACGGTGATGCCGCCCTTGGCGTTCTCCAGCGCCAGCGCCTTGGTGAAACCGATGTCGCCGGCTTTTGCCGCAGAATAATTCACCTGGCCGAACTGACCCTTCTGGCCGTTGATCGAGGAGATCGAGATGACCCGGCCGAACTTGCGCGCGCGCATGCCTTCGATCACCTGGCGCGTCATGTTGAACAGCGAGCCGAGATTGGTGTTGATGACGGCGTTCCACTGCTCGAGCGTCATCTTGTGGAAGGCGGTATCCTTGGTGATGCCAGCATTGTTGACGAGCACGTCGACCGGCCCGATATCCGCCTCGACCTTCTTCACACCGGCAGCGCAGGCATCGAACGAGGCCACGTCCCATTTGTAGACGGGAATGCCGGTCTCGGCCTTGAACTTCTCCGCCGCCGCATCATTGCCGGCATAGCTGGCCGCGACGTTGTAGCCTGCGGCTTTCAGCGCCTTGCTGATCGCCGCGCCGATGCCTCTTGTACCGCCCGTCACCAATGCAACGCGTGCCATGTCGTGTCCTTCCTTGGCGTTTCGAACTCAAAATGTTTCTTCTTATAACTGCGGATTATGCGAGCGGTTTGAACAACATCAAGAATAAAACGCCCGGAAGTCGCTTCCGGGCGTTTTCTCTTAGGTGAATGCTGTGCAGTTGCGAAGAGAATTTCTTTTCGCAACACGCCTGTATTTTAGTCGCGTGCAATGCACATCGCGATGCCCATGCCGCCGCCGATGCAGAGCGTGGCAAGGCCCTTCTTGGAATCGCGCTTCTGCATTTCATGCAGCAGCGTCACAAGGACGCGCGCGCCGGAAGCGCCGATCGGATGACCGATCGCGATCGCGCCGCCATTGACATTGACCTTGGAGGTATCCCAGCCCAGATCCTTGTTGACCGCGCAGGCCTGCGCCGCAAAGGCTTCGTTGGCCTCGATCAGGTCGAGATCGCCGACGCTCCAGCCGGCCTTCTTCAGCGCTGCACGCGAGGCGGGAATCGGGCCCGTGCCCATGATCTTCGGATCGACGCCGGCCTGGCTCCAGGAGACGATGCGCGCGAGCGGCTTCTTGCCTTCCTTGGCCGCCTGCTTGGCGGTCATCAGCACCACGGCGGCCGCGCCGTCATTGATGCCCGATGCGCTGCCGGCGGTCACCGTGCCGTCCTTCTCGAAGGCGGGCTTCAGCTTCGCCATCGCATCCAGCGTCGCACCATGGCGCGGATATTCGTCGTCGGCGACGACGATGTCGCCCTTGCGGGTCTTGATCGTGACCGGGATGATCTCGTCCTTGAACCTGCCGGCCTTCTGCGCGGCCTCGGCCTTCTGCTGCGAGGCCACCGCAAATTCGTCCTGCTGCGCGCGCGTAATTTGATACTGCTTGGCAACGTTCTCCGCAGTGTTGCCCATGTGGTAGCCGTTGAAGGCGTCCCACAACCCGTCCTTGATCATGGTGTCGACGAAATCGACCGAACCCATCTTCACGCCGCCGCGCAGGTACTGGGCGTGCGGCGCCATGCTCATGGATTCCTGGCCGCCGGCCACGACGATTTCGGAATCGCCGTTGAGCAGCGCCTGGTAGCCGAGCGCGACCGAGCGCAGGCCCGAGCCGCAGAGCTGGTTGACGCCCCAGGCCGGGCTCTCCACCGGGATGCCGGCGGAGATCGAGGCCTGGCGGGCCGGGTTCTGGCCCTGGGCCGCGGTCAGGATCTGGCCCAGGATGACTTCGGACACGCGCGCCGGATCGACGCCGGCGCGCTCTAGCGCGGCCTTGATGGCGACGGCGCCGAGATCATGGGCGGGCATGGTGGCAAACGCACCGTTGAAACTTCCGACCGGGGTGCGGGCGGCGGCGACGATGACGACATCGTCTGACATAGGCATCTCCTGGGGCTTGAGTTCTTTTGAACAGGCAGGCGGGCGCCGGATTGGGCGGGGCCAGTCTCACTGTTATCCTGTGAACGGAGTTGAGGCATGTCAACGGCGCCGCCGTAGATTTGTCTAGGAGCCATTAAATCGATGCGTCCGGCGCTTAGCCGGGACGCGAAGCTTCGCGATTAGCCCCTGTCCGTCCGGCTGCGCAAAAGCGCTCTTCGCAGCTGCTTCGCAAGAATGCTGCGCAATAAAAAGTGCCCCTAAATTAACCGTGGTGCACAAAACGGTAGCCGAACCCCTTTGAAAATGCTTAGTTTGTTGCAGATGCGCAGCGCATTGCCCTGCGGCAACGCCGCCGGGTTCCCCTCTCCTCGGTTGCACGTGAGAGCCCCATGGCGAAATCGGACCAGCCTACCACCATCAAGAAATACGCGAACCGGCGGCTCTATAATACCGGCACGAGCACCTATGTGACGCTGGAGGATCTGGCGGCGATGGTGAAGGAAGGCGAGGATTTTCTCGTCTATGACGCCAAGACCGGCGACGACATCACCCGCTCGGTGCTCGCGCAGATCATCTTCGAACAGGAAAACAAGGCGGGACAGAATCTGCTGCCGACCACCTTCCTGCGGCAGCTGATCCGCTTCTATGGCGACAGCATGCAGATGGTGGTGCCGAAATATCTCGAACAGTCGATCGACACCCTGACGCGCGAGCAGGAGAAATTCCGCAAGCAGCTCGCCAACACCTTCAGCGGGACACCGTTTGCCCCGCTGGAAGAGCATGTCCGCCGCAACATGGAATTGTTCCAGCAGACCTTCTCGATGTTCAAGCCATTCGCGCCGCGCGCCCCTGGTGACACCGAGAAAGCTGCCGAACCGGTGCCGGAGGAAACCAATATCGACGATCTGCGCAAGCAGATGAAGGAAATGCAGGAGCGGCTCGAGCGCATGTCGAAGGAGCCGAAGAAGGAAGAATAGCCGTACTCTCTCCGCTGTCGTCCCTGACAAGCGAGCAGCACGAGCGCAATCCGGGACGACGTGGAAATGGCTTAACCCGCTGCCGGCAGCGTCTTCGTATCCGCCGCCCACGGCCGCTCCGCGATCGCAAGCCCGATCAGCCGGCCCTGGATGTAATCGCAGCCCCAGTCGCGCAGCATCAAGGCAGCGTGTTCGTCCTGCACCCATTCGGCGACCGTCTTGATATTCAGCCGTCGCGCGAGATCGATCAGCGTCTGCACGAAGGCGCGATCATCGGCGGAGCGCGAAATGTTCTGCACGAAGGCGCCGTCGATCTTGACGATATCAACGCCGAGCTTGCGCAGGTTGCGGAACGAGGTGTAGCCGGCGCCGAAATCGTCGATCGCGATGCGGCTGCCGAAATTCTTCAGCCGCATAACGAAGCCGCGGACATCGTTGATGTCCTGGATCGCGACCGTCTCGGTGATCTCGACAATCAGCCGCTCGGCGACGCCGGGATGCGCGCGCATCAACGACTTCGATCGACGCCCACCAGTCGGGATCCATGGTGGTCTCGGGCGAGATGTTGAGGCTGAGCTCGACGCTCGGCGACTGGGCGAGCTCGGCGACCACGAGCTCGAGCACGCGGTGATCCACCAGGCGGATCAGCCCGAGCCGCTCGGCGACCGGCACGATATCGGGCGCGAGCAGCACCCGGCCGTCATCCTGCTCCATCCGCACCAGGCATTCATAGAAGGCGTTTTCGCGCGAGCTTGCCGCGACCACCGGCTCATAGGCCATCACGATGCGCCGCTCGTTGAGCGCGGTGACGATCTCGTCGGTGACGCGGATGTTGACACGGCGCTGCGCGTCGCGCTCGACGTTCGGACGCCAGGCCATGAACGAGCCGGCGCGGCGGCGCTTGCAACCATCGAGCGTCTCCTGCGCACGGTTGATCGCTTCATCCGCCGAGCGAGCATAGCGGGGCACGGCGACGCCGCCGATCGAGGCGGTCACCGAAACCGGCCCCGAGCGCGTCGGCACCACCTCATCGCGCACCACCGCGAGAAAGCGTTCGGCGGCAACATTCATGTCGTCGATGGTGCAGTTCTTGAGGATCAGCCCGAACTTGTTGCCGGAGAAGCGGCCAAGCACGTCGCCGCCGCGCAGGCGCGCGCGGATTCGGTTGGCGATTTCCGAGATCACGGCGTCCGCGACATCGAAGCCGAAGGCGTCATTGACCCGCGCCAGGTGATCGATGCCGATCAGGAGGAAGGCGCTGGTGGAGCGGAAGCGCTGGGTTTCCTCGATCGCCTCCGCGAGTGCGGCAATCAGATGGGTACGGTTGAGCTCGCCGGTCAGTGGATCGTGGCGCGACAGCTTTAGCAGCTGCTCGTCGCGGGCGTGGCGCTCGTTGTTGATGCCGACGATGCCCTCTGCGCGCGCCGGTCTGCCGTCGGGGCCGGCGAACCAGCAACCAGTCTCCTCGATCCAGGTGAGTGGCGCCGAGGTCGAGACGCGTACGCCATATTCGATCCGGTAGGGCGTGCCGCCGGCGCCATGGACCGCCGGCGAGAGACCCAGCGCGTCGGTGCGGATCGAGCCCTGCGGCTCGATCAGTTTTGCAAATCCCGCCCGCTCGAAAGGGCCTCCGGCGGAATATCTGCAAAGACCGCACTGAGGTGATCGCTCCAGCTGATCGCGTCGCTGGCGATGTCCCACACAAAGGCGGCCTGGCCGAGCGAGGCGAGAATGGTCGAGGTCTGCGGAGGTGCGGCTGTCACGGTCGCCTCGTTTCGGGACACAGGCGGTGATTCCCTGTTCGCAGGATAGGGCCTGTTTCTCCCGAATCCCTAACCGAAGTTCATTAATGTTCTGGAAACCACCTTTTCCGAAGAGCCGGAACGAAACGCAAGGCTGCGGCATACTAATTGCGGAAGTCAAACCGTAGCGGGGCCAGATGTCCCAGAATGTGACGGTTTGCAGTGTCAAGCGTTTACGAAGTGGAAATAGAAGACGGCGTCTTCGAGGACGTTGATCCCCCCTGCGCCGCGCTGGTGCCTGTCACACTGACCGCTTATCGCGCCCCTAAATTGGCGGTGACGCGGCCCAACGCCAACTTTGTCACGCAACTGATTGCCACAGCCGAACACGTGCCGCAAACCTGCGAGCTCCGACGCGCGGCGCCGGCTGATGCGCTCTCCGCCTATTCCGCGCACATGCACAAGGTTGGGGACGCCGGCCTGCGCACGCGGCAGACCATCTAGAACGGCGTTACTCCCGCGGTGCCTCGGGCGAGGCCGCGGAGCCGGCACCGGGCTGCAATTCCGGAGACGGGATGGTCGGCGACGGCTCGGCTGCAGGCTGAACCGGCTTCGGATGATCGAGCAGCACGGACTCGGCGACCGAGGCCGCTGACGGCGCTGATGCCGTCGGAGTGGAGGCCGCCGTCGGTGCCGCGGGCACGGGTTCGATCCGCGGTTCCGGCGCAGGCGATGCTTCAACCTCTCTTGAAGGCCTTCGCAATACGGCAGCGGGCACAGCCGTGCGACGCGCGTGCAACGCGATGCCGCCGAAGAAATCCACCATCGCCATCAGCGTCAGCAGGAAGAAGGTCGAGGTGCCGAATTTCGGCCACATCACGAATTCGGCCGCAGCGGCACCGAATACGATCAGCGACAGCAGATGATCGGTGAGATATTTCGAGCCCGGACGCGCGCCCTTGACGATCTCGAGCAGCAGCAACAACAGGCCAAGCGCCAGCAGTATGTCGCTCAGGTTGACCGCCCATTCCGTGCCCGAAGCCAGCGTCACCTTGATCAGGGGATCAGCCATCGACACGGTTGGCATCAGCCAGGCGACGATGTTGTAGATCGCGAGCGGAATCAGAAGCAGCGGAAAACCGATCATCGGCGAGGCCTTCTTCACAAGGGGGAGATTGAGCGCATTCCGCAACAACGCCGGCGAAGCGCCTTCGCTCCGCCGCGGAAATTCCTCTTATCTCACTCGTTGGCCAAATTCGGGCAGGAAGATGAAAGCCTCCCGCCCGCCGCGATCAGGCTCGCTGATCAGGCTTCTTTCTTGGGCTTCAGCACCTGCCGGCCCTTGTACATGCCGGTCTTCAGGTCGAGATGGTGCGGCCGGCGCAGTTCGCCGGAGTCCTTGTCCTCGACATAAGTGGGCTTCTTCAGCGCGTCCGCCGAGCGGCGCATGCCACGCCGCGACGGCGAGGTTTTTCTTCTCGGAACAGCCATAACGGGTCCTCTAGGGGTGTTGCGGGGGGCATCGCCTGAAATGCGGGACGCGCTTGAAAAGCGAGCTGCGATGCCGACAAGGCCGCGCTTATAGAGGATGGAGTGGCGTAAAGCTAGGGCAGTTGGGCCTGAAAATCGCGGCCGTTCCGGGCTGCGCCTTCCCCCGCCAGCCGTGGTTCAGGCTGGCAAATTCTTCTAGAACAGAACGTGATCATCTGCTATGGGTCCCACGCAATCGGGGATTGAAATGTGGGGCAGGTCCGTGTGCGGCGTGTTTGACGTGGTTCGGGCTTTGGTCCGGTTAACGGGACTTGCGATATTCCTGATCCTGTTTGGGGTCACCGCCGCCGGGGCCTTCGACTACGCCCGCTATGAGCCGGCCGATCTCGATGCCATTGCCGCCCGAAAGCCGCCGGCCGGAAATGGGGTCGATGTCTTCCCCGTTAAAAGCCTCCGTTTTGACGTCACGCTGGTAGCGCCGGCCGCGCCCTGCGCGAACAATTTCCCCAAATGGGCGATGCTGACGTCGGGCATATCCAGGGAGTTCATCGACAAGGTACCGATCTCACATTGCGTCCAGGTCAAGTCGGCGAAGGGCAGGCTGCTCTCGATGTTCGTCCAGGATGTGCTGACCGACAGCCTGACCCGGGAGGTGCCGCAAGGCGCCAAGATGACAGTCTATGCGGGGCTGGTGTATTTCGGCCAGGAGGGACCGGGAATCATCATCGACGAGTTCGCCGCCAGCCACACGCCGGACTGCGGCTGCGGCAAGGATCTTCATTCCGGCCTCGATTACAGCGCGCCGGAAGGAACGCCCGTGCCGGTCGCCGATGACGGCGTCATCGCCAGGATCGAACCGGATGAAGCAGCCGATGTAGATGTCCCAACCGCGGGCAAATGCGGGCGCTATGTCGTGATCAAACACAGCTTTCCGAACGGACATGTCGCCTATACGCGCTATGCCCAACTTGGCCGTCTCGTGGGCAACGACGGCAAGCCGATTACGGTCGGCCAGCAGGTCAAGGCCAAAGACAAGATCGGGGAAGTCGGAAGCCAGGGCCGCTTCCATTTCGAGATTCGTCCGGTCGACAGCGTCGCAATGGATCAAACGCCGAAATGGACGCAACTCTACGGGGCCGACCCCACCATGGCGTGGTCGCGCTATGCCGTGGTCGATCCGGAGAAATTCGATAGCGACGCGTTCAGCGGGAAGAAAAGCACGGCCACGCCAGGCGAGAAATAGCACCGGGCTCGGGCGCATGGCGCGCGGCCGTCAGAACGCCCGGCTCTCGCCCCAGCACGAGGTCACCGCCTGCGCCCGCGCCGTATAGGTCCCGGCGAGCCGCCGCAGGCCCGGCCCCGGCGTCCGCGCGCTGCGAATATGCGGATTGGGCAGGATCGACGCCAGCAGTGCCGCTTCCCGCGGCGACAGGGTTGCGGCCGAATGGCCGAAGGCGAAGTTCGATCCCGCTTCGGCGCCGAACTGGCCGGAGGGGCCGAGCTCGGCGATGTTCAAATAGATCTCGAGGATCCGCTGCTTCGGCAGCACGGCGTCGATCCAGAGCGCCAGCGGAAACTCCAGCGCCTTGCGGACGAAGCTCGCGCCCTGCCACAGGAACAGGTTTTTCGCCACCTGCTGGGTGATGGTGGAGGCGCCGCGCATCCCTTCCCCTTCCTGGGCGTCATTGATCGCCTCGCGCAGCGCACCAAAGTCGATGCCGTGATGCTTGCAGAAATGCGCATCCTCCGCGCCGACCACCGCGCGCGGCAGTGAGGGCGACATGGCGTGGAGATCGATCCATTGCCGCGACATCGGCGCGCCCGTGAGGTTGCGCCAGACCATCAGCGTCGAGACCGGGTGGCCGGTGCGGTAGAACGGCGTCAGGACATAGGGCACGAACAACGCCACCAGCACGATCAAGGCCAGGATTTTGAGAGCGCGCAAATCGGTGTTTTCTGCTTCGCGGGGGAAAGCCTTGGGATACGGGGATAAAGCGCTGTTATCCCGCTCACAGTTCCGGGCTTTTTCAAGCGGTTTTATGACGCGGCCGGCGCAGCACTGCGATTGACGAAGCCGGCCGCATAAAGGATTGTCCGCCCAATTTGACCTTGGAGCTTGCCTTGGAGCTTGCCTTGCCGACTTTGCCTTGGAGCCCGATTGAATGACCGGCACTGCCCACGATTTCGCGAAACGACTGGACCAGACCGCGGAGGACACCGAAACCCTGCTTGCCAAACTGCTCTCGGACACGCTGGAGACGGACGAGATCGCGCGGCCGAAACGGCTGATGGACGCCATGCGCTACTCCAGCCTTGCCGGGGGCAAGCGTCTGCGGCCGTTCCTGGTGGTCGAGAGCGCCGCCGTGTTCGGCGTTCCCCGCGAAGCCGCGCTGCTCGCCGGTGCCGCGCTCGAATGCATCCACTGCTACTCGCTGATCCATGATGACCTGCCGTCGATGGACAATAGCGACCTGCGCCGAGGCCGTCCGACGCTGCACAAGAAGACCGACGACGCCACCGCGATCCTCGCCGGCGACGGCCTGTTGACGCTCGCCTTCGACATCGTCACCCGCGACGAGATCCACCGCGACGCCAATGTCCGCCTCCTGCTGACGCGGGCGCTGGCGCGCGCCGCGGGCATCGGCGGCATGGTCGGCGGGCAGATACTCGATCTTGCCGGCGAAGGGCGCTTTGGCGACCGCGAGCCGGTCGATGTCGCGCGGCTGCAGCAGATGAAGACCGGTGCGCTGTTGCGCTTCGGCTGCATCGCCGGCGCGCTGCTCGGCCAAGCCTCGCCGAAGGAGTATCAGGCGCTCGACGATTACGGCAAGGCGCTCGGCGAAGCCTTCCAGATCGCCGACGATCTGCTCGACGTCGAGGGCGACGCGGCGGCGCTGGGAAAACCGTCCGGCCAGGACGCGGCTCTGGGCAAGACCACCTTTGTCACCCAGCTCGGCATCGAGGGCGCCAAACAGCGCGTGCGCGACCTGCTCGCACGAGGCGATTCCGCGCTCTCGATTTTCGGCGCGAGGGGTGACGTGCTGCGCGCCACCTCGCGCTTTGTCGCGGAGCGGAAGAACTGAGCGGAGAACGCAAGACGCCGATGCCCGGCAACGAGCTCGAAGAGACCCTTCTTCAATTCCGCAAGCTGCCGAAGCCGGTTCGGGTGGTTTACGCGCGGCCGCGCACCTTCGTGTCGATCGTGCTGGGCGTCATCGCTTATCTGCTGTTGCCGGCTTCGCTGCGGCTGGTGACGCGGCTGCTGATCGGATGGGACGTCTTCGCCATCCTCTATCTCGTGCTGGTCTATCTCATGATGTGGCGGAGCGAACGCCGCAGCATCAAGCGCAATGCCGTGCTGCAGGACGACGGCCGCTTTTTGATCCTGCTGGTGACCGCGCTCGGCGCCTTTGCCAGCATCGCCGCGATCGTGTTCGAGCTCGGCGGCACGCATCACGCCGTGCCGCAGCTTGCGACCGCGACCGGCACCATCGCGCTGTCCTGGGCCGTGGTGCACACCGCCTTCGCGCTGCATTACGCCCATGACTATTATCGCGGCGCCAAGCCGGGCGGCCTGCAGTTTCCAAGCGGCGAGAAGCAGGATCACGCCGATTACTGGGATTTCGTCTATTTCTCGTTTGTGATCGGCATGACTGCGCAGGTCTCCGACGTCGGCATCACCGACAAGACCATCCGCCGCACCGCGACCGTGCACGGCATCATCTCGTTCATCTACAACACCGCTCTTGTGGCGCTGATGGTCAATATCGCGGCGAGTGCGATTTCGAGCTGATCGTCATTGTTTCGTGGTTATGGGCACCTTCCCGACATGATGGCCTCGTTCGAGTTGCAACCCAACGCACGTTCAGTACCGGTCAGCGGCCGGCTCGTAGCCGTCTGCCCTGAACTCGGCGCGTGAGAACGCCCGAACCGCGGCGGCAGCGCGCCAACGCCGGCATCATAACCATAACCAGCCCCGCCTCCCGGCGTAACGCTGCGCACAGCATTGTCCTGACGGCCCTGGCGGGATCGGCGGCTTGCATGATCATCCTCGTCGCGCTTAACCACCGGCGTCTTGCCGCGGCGCTTCTCGCACTCATTGTCGTCGTTGAGAAACGAGCCCTCAGCGCAGGCGATCTTCGTACAATGGTCGCCGTCGGCCTTGAATCCGTGATCGCAGACCAGGGGGCAGACACGCGACGATTTTTGCTTGATCGCATCGAGCGTGTCCGCGTTCACCGTCTTGACGTCGAGCTTCATGCCTGCGCTGCGGTTGAACTGCGACAGCGAGCGCTGCGAGGATGCATCCCAATCGCCGTCGGCGTTGCCGGTGTAGCAGCCGAACTCGGCGCAGCTCGGACTGAACCGACTTGGTAATCTCGGTCTGCGACGGCGCGGGATTGAGCGAGGCCAGATTCACCTTCTTGTCCGCCGCGCGCGTTGCGGTCTCCGCCTGCGGAGCCGACGCATTGACTGCCGCGACCGTCTTGTCGGCCCGGTTGCGCTCGGCGTCGGCGGCCTGCTGCTGGGCGGCCTGCTTGGCCTTTTCCGCATCAAGGCGCGCCTGCTCGGCGGCCCTGGCATCGGCTTCCGCCGCGGCTTGCGTTTCCTTCTGCGCGCCGGCGGCAGCGAGACGCGCGCGTTCCTGCTCGGCCTGCTTCGCCTTCTCGACCGCCGCGGCATGGGTTTCGTCGGCCGCGATCTTCTCGAGCTGAAGCCTGGCAAGGCTCGCATAAAAGCCGTCGGGATGCTGCGCCAGGAAAGCGTCGAACGCGGCGCGGCTGCCCAGCTGCAGCGCAAGCTCATAGTCGCGGCGGATATCGGCCTGCGGATTCGGCGCGGCAACGGGTGCCGCGGCCACGGGGGCCGACGGCGCTGCCGCGCCCGGCACCAGCGGCACATCGTCGCCGCCGAGCGAGCCATAAACATAAGGCTCCTGCCGGTTATTGGTACTCTTCAACACATCGTCGCGCACGAAGCCGAAGGCACGGCGCACATCGAGCCCCGGCGTGGTCAAATGCCGCGACAGCGCCGTGGTGAACGGACTGTTCTTGCCGTTGCCGTCCTGCGCCGTCGAACCGGCCTTGGCGGAATAGGCAATCAGGGTGTTCGGGCTGGCAGGCTCGATCTTGGCTAGTCCCCGACCGATCGCACGCGTGGCCAGCGTCTTCTTCATGGTCTGGGCAAACGGATTGTCGCGGCAAGCATCGAGAATCACGAGCCGAAGCTTCTTGGCCAATTCGACCGACACCAGCACCCGGTCCAGCGAAAAGGCTTCGTCATAGACGTCGTTGTCGCGTTCGAGCTTGGCGTCCACCGGGATCAGATAGTTGCCGCCGTCGACCTCGATGCCATGGCCGGCATAATAGATCACGGCGATGTCGGCACCGCTCGCCTTGTCGGCGAACTCGCGCAGCACCCGGCGCGTCTCCAGCGCAGAAAGATTTTGCCGGAAATCGACCACATCGAAGCCGGACTCCTTCAGCGTCTGCGCCATCAGCGCCGCGTCGTTGACGGGGTTCGCGAGCGGCGGCACATTCTGGTAGGCCGAATTGCCGAGCACCAGCGCCACGCGCTTGTCGGCAAGGGCCGGCTGGCAGATCAGGAGGAGCGCGGCGGCGAGACAGACTTTCAGCGATCCAAATAATCCACGCACACTCATGATGGCGCCTCCGAAAACGACGGCCTCCCGCCCAAGGATGACCTAGCAGAGCTTCGCGCCAGCGCGTTGTGAGCCAGATCACGAAGTAAACCACGGTGGAACCAACGATTTTCCCGGGGCTCCCTTGTCTTAAGTCTAACCGGGGGTCGGTTTGGTTCGGCGCCCAGTTCGCCCTTTGCGAAGTCGCATTTTCCGTCCAAGATTGGCGAGAATAAAGAAAATTCCGGAGGGAGCGATGCACGGGGTGGTGTTTCACGGCGAACGCGAACTGGAACTGATGCAGTTCCTCGATCCAAGCCCCGACGCACACGATGTCGTCATTGAGATGAAGGCATCCGGCATGTGCGGCAGCGATCTGCATCAATATCGCCGCGCCAGGGGTGGGGGCCAGGCCAGCGGCATCCCGATGCGGGACGGACCGGTGATTGCAGGCCATGAGCCTTGCGGCGTGGTGGTTGCAATCGGCTCAGCGGTCGGGCCCCAGGAAGCCCGCGTCGGCCAGCGCGTGATGGTGCACCATTATCAGGGCTGCACCCAGTGCAACCATTGCCGCGCCGGCTGGCAGCAGCTTTGCCAGGAAGTGCCGGTCAAGGTCTATGGCAACAACGCCCATGGCGGGCACGCGAATTACCTGAAGGTGCCGGCGAATACGCTCGTGGCCCTGCCGGACGAACTATCGTTTTCGGCGGGAGCCGCGATCGCGTGCGGATCGGGCACCGCCTATAGCGCGCTGCGCCGCATGAATCTCTCCGGCAACGACACCATCGCGATCTTCGGCCAGGGCCCGGTGGGACTGGCCGCCACGCAATATGCGAAAGCGATGGGCGCGCGGGTGATCGCGCTCGACATCAGCGAGCAACGGCTCGACCGCGCCAAGGCGTTCGGCGCCGATACGACCGTCAATCCCGGCTCGAACGATCCGGTGGCAGCGATCAAGGACCTCACCCATGGCCGCTATGCAGATTTGACGCTGGATACATCGAGCAATCCCGACGCGCGGCTGAACGCGATCCGCGCCACCAAGGTGTGGGGCACGATGTGCTTTGTCGGCGAAGGCGGCAATGTGCATATCGATGTCAGCCCGCATCTCTTGCGCCGGCAATTGACCCTGGTCGCGTCCTGGACATTCTCGAATATCATCCAGGCCGAATGCGCGCGTTTCTCGGTCGAGCGCGGCATCGATGTCGACCAGCTGTTCACCCATCGCTGGAAGCTCGACCAGGCCGAGGAGGCCTACCAGCTGTTCGACAAGCAGGTCGACGGCAAGGGCGTGTTCTTGATGTGAGTTCCAGAGTGATGCGCAAACTGATCGCAATAGCTTTCGTTGCAGCGTGCCTGACCGGTTGCGGCGTCGTCGAAACGCTCGTCAACGGCTTCAAGCAGGCGCAGGCGGTTGAAGCCGACCTCAAGGAGACGACCGGAATCAAGCCGGCTGTCGGCTTCAACTGGCACAATGGCCGTCTGGTTTCGGTCACCGTGACGTTTCCGCAGCTCTCTGATGCCAAGCCATTGCGCGAACTGGCTGACATGACACGCGCGGCCGTGGTCAAGGAGTTCCAGCAGACGCCCGAGACCGTCGTGCTTGCCTTCAGGCTGGGAGCGGAGCCGAGCCCACCGGCGCAGGGCACGCCAACCCAATAGACGATCAAAGGGAGAGCAATCGTGAGTCATGACCGTTCGTCCGTCGAAGCCGTGGTCAACCACTATTTCGATGCGCTTTACGAAGGCGATGCCGACAAGATGGGCACGATCTTTCATCCTTCCGCCGACCTGCGCTGGGTCGAGAAAGGTGAATTGAAGGTGCTGACCGTACCCGATTGGCTGGGCCTGATCAGAAAGCGGGCCTCGGCCAAGGCCGAAGGCAAGCCGCGCGAGGACTTCATCGTCACCATCGACCGCTCGGATGACAACACCGCCTTCATCAAGGTGCGCTGCCAATTGCCGCCGCGCTACTTCACCGACTATCTGGTGGCGATGAAGCTGAAGGACGGCTGGCAAATCGTCTCGAAGTCCTATCGCTACGATCTGCGAGATTGACGCCTCCCACCCGTCTCGTGCATCAGAGGCGGGATGGAAGCCACGTTTCAGATTTTTCTGTTCCTGCTTGCGGTACTCGCGGGCACCGCGCTGTTCGCGCGCCGCGTCGACATCGCGCCGGCGATCCTGCTGCTGCTCGCCGGTATCGTGCTGGCCTTCATCCCCGGCATGCCCATGCTGGAACTGCCGCCGGAGCTGGTGCTGCTGCTCGTGCTGCCGCCCCTGATCTATTCGGCGAGCGTCGCGATGAGCTGGCGCGAGTTCAAGCACAACCTGCGCCCGATCACCCTGCTCGCGGTCGGCGCCGTGATCTTCACCGCTGCCATGGTCGCGACCGCCGCGCATTATCTGATCGGGCTGCCCTGGAATGTCGGATTCCTGCTGGGGGCGATTGTCTCGCCGCCCGACGCGGTCGCGCCGCTGGCGATCGCGCGCAGGCTCTGCATTCCCCGCCGCGTCATGGTGGTGCTCGAAGGCGAGGGGCTCGCCAACGACGCTACCGCGCTGATCCTCTACCGTTTCGCGGTGGTGGCGATCACGACCGGCAGCTTCTCGCTGTCGAAAGCAGGCGGCATGTTCTTCGCAGTCGTTGCCGGCGAAGTGCTGTTCGGCATCGCCATCGGCTGGCTTTCGCTGCGTACTCGCCACTACGCGCGCGACCCGCAGATCGAGATCACGCTGTCGCTGATCACGCCCTATCTCGCCTATTGGGTGCCCGAACATCTCGGCGGCTCCGGCGTGATCGCAACCGTCGCCTGCGGGCTCTATATAAGCTGGAACGGGCCGTTATGGATTTCGTCCGCGACGCGCCTGCAGGGCATCTTCTTCTGGAATTTGGTGATCTACCTGATCGAAGGCCTGTTGTTCCTGCTGACGGGTTTCCAGATGCGGTCGCTGTACGAGAAATCGAAGGCGTTTCCGCTCGACAACATCCTGATCGCGATCGCCCTGGTCGCGGCCGTCGTCGTCGTCGCCCGCTTCGTCTGGGTCTATCCCGCGACCTATCTGCCGCGGGTGATGAGCAGTAGTTTACGCCAACGCGACCCTTCGCCACCCTGGCAACACGTGTTCATCCTCTCATTCGCCGGCGTGCGCGGCGCGGTTTCGCTCGCCGCCGCGCTGGCCCTGCCGCTCGCGCTCGCCAATGGCGATCCCTTTCCCTATCGCGACCTCGTGCTGTTCATCGCCTTCGGCGTCATCTTCGTGACGCTGGTGGGCTTGGGCTCGAGCCTGCCGATGGTGGTGCGCTGGCTCGGCGTGTCGAATGCCGGCCGCAGCGAGGTTGTCGCGGAGCATCAATCGGAAATCGCCGCACGGCGCGAGGCGCTGGATGCGGCGCTGCGCTCGCTCGACGCCCTGATCGAGAAGTGCGAGCTGTCGGACGAGGTCGTGGGCCTGTTGCGGGCGCGGCATGAGATCCGCACCAATCAGCTGCCGAACTCACTCGATCCCGAGAAGCACGACGTCTCGGCGGCCGGAACCGAGCTGACGCGCGAGCTGATCGCAGCCGAGCGCAAGTTCATCCACATGATGCTGCGCGACGGCAAGATCACCGACGAGGCGCGCCGGCACATCGAGCGCGACCTCGATCTCGAGGAAGCAAGCCTCGCCAATCGCGAATATCGCGAAACGCCATTGTGAGGTTGCCAAATCTGCGACTTGGTGAGGTCCAATTCCGGAACATCCGCCATGGCACGAGCGTTATGCGACGATATTGTGACGCTCGGCATTTGACCTATCGCAACGCCGCGCGACGCGCTCGCGTTTAGCTTGAAAAGGAGAAGATCGAAGCCACTCGCGAAGGCGAGCGGACCATTGTCGCACCACGCGGGGGCAAGCATGAAGATTTTTCTCTCCGTCAAACTCGCGCTTCTTCCCTTTGTCATCTTCTGGGCGCTGCTCGGCGCTCGTCACGCCGACTGGGCGATCTGGTCGGGTTTCGCTCTCTCGCTTGCCGGCAATTTCTGGCGCATCTGGCACCGCGAATGGATGGTGCTGGAGGCGGGAGGATTTCTCTTATTCGCGCTGCTCGCCGTAGCCGAGCTGATATCGCCGACATGGGCCGGGGCGAGCGCGCTATGGCTGTCCTTTGCCGGCCTTGGCCTCATCAGCCTGGTCAGCACGCTGCTCGGCCGCCCGTGGACCGCAGACTATGCGCGCGCGGCCTATCCGGATAACGCGACCTCGCCGCAGTTTCGCATGATCAACGCCGCGATGACGCTGTTGTGGGGCGTGCTGTTCCTTGCGATCGGCCTTTGCCGCTGGGCCGGCCTGTCCGAATGGGTCACGGGTCCGATTGCGGCTGCGGGCGCGCTGGTCTCGATCTTCGGCCCCAGGCTCGCGATCGCCTATGCGCTGAAACGGTTGCGCGCTTCGAGGGAAAGCTTCCACTGGCCGGCACCGATTTTCGCAAAGGATAGCGGCAGCGACTGCGATGTCGCGATCGTCGGCGCCGGCATCGGCGGATTGACGGCGGCCGCCTTGCTCGCAGACTCCGGCCTGAAGGTGAAGGTATTCGACCATCATCTGCTTCCCGGCGGCTTCTGCCACAACTACGTGCGTAAGACCCATCACGACAACAAGCCGGTGATCTATCGTTTCGATGCCGGCCCGCACGATTTTTCCGGCGTCTGGCATGGCGGCGCAATCACTGGCGTACTCGAACGCCTTGGCGTTGCCGGGCGGGTGCAATGGAAGCGGATCACGCACAGCTACCATGTGGCGGGACGGCGGATCGATGTGCCCGAGGATTGGCGGGACTATGTGAAGCTGTTGTGCGAGCAATTCCCAGGCGGCGCCGACGGCATCCGCGGCCTGTTCGAGACCATCCATGCGATTTTCGAGGACATGTTCTCCACCGGCCGTGGCAGGACGGGAATTCCGGGCATGCCGGAGACGGTCGAGGCCATGCTGGCGTTCCCGAAGGAGCACCCCGCCGCGTACAAGTGGATGAACGAGCCGTTCGACAAGTTGGTCGCAGCCTATGTCAGCGACCCCGACCTGATCCGGCTGCTGAACGCGCTTTCCGGCTATCTTGGCGACGGCGGCGAGCGCCTCACCTGCGCGCAGATGGTTCCGATCTACGGTTACTACTTCAAGGGTGGGCATTATCCGATCGGCGGCTCCGGCGGCTTCGCCGATGTGCTGGTGGACGCGATCAAGGAGCGCGGCGGCGAGGTGCAGCTGAAATCAAAGGTCGACCGTATCCTGATCGAAGATGGCCGTGCCGTGGGCGTCACGCTCGGCGACGGCCGCATCGTCCGCGCCACTGCCGTCGTCTCCAACGCAGACATCAGGCGGACTTTCCTCGAACTCGTCGAGGCGAAGCATCTGCCGGCGAGGTTCCGCGACCGGATCGCGGCGGCAGAGCCCGCGAATTCCGCCTTCAGCGTCCATCTCGGGCTCGACTTCGATCCGGATATCCGTCCTGCCACGCATATTTCGGCGCCGATGGGCGTCGGCCTTGCCTCGATGTCCAAGCTCGACGCGAGCGCGGCACCTCCGGGCCATTCGACGCTGATGCTGATCTCGATCGTGCCTTACGCCACGGCGCGAAACTGGTTTCCGCCCGAAGGCGGCGAGGACTGGAACAAATGGCGGCATTCGGAGGAATACGAATCGCGCAAGCTGGAACTGGGCGACCGGATGATCGAAGCGGCGGAGACCGTGATTCCCAATCTCCGGCAGCACATCGTCTATCGCGCCGATGCGAGCCCGGTGACCTATGCCCGCTATGACTGGACCAGCTACGGCGCCATCTACGGCATATCGAAGCAGGGCCGGCTAAACGGATCGAAGTCGCCGATCCGCAACCTCGTGATCGCCGGCGGAGGCAACGCCGGCGCAGGCGTCGAGGCCGTGCTGATTTCCGGCGCGGAGGCGGCGGAAGCGCTGCTACCCGGCCTGCTGTCACAGACGCGAACAAGCGGAGCGCGCCCACCGCAATCCGTGAAAATCAACTCGCTGCGTCCCGAAGAGGCCGTGAGTTGATGGGCTCCAGCCTCGTCAGCGCAGATGGCAGGCGACCCAATGGCCGTCGGCGCTCTGCTTGAGCTTCGGCACTTCGCGGCTGCAAAGCGGCTGCGCGATCGGGCAACGTGTGTGGAAGTGACAGCCTGACGGCGGATGAATCGGGCTCGGCACCTCACCGCCGAGCCGGATGCGCTGGCGCTTCACCGTGGGGTCCGGAATCGGGACCGCCGACAGCAACGCTTCGGTATAGGGGTGTCTGGGCGAGGCATAGAGCTCGCGGCTTTCGGCCATCTCGACAATGCGGCCCAGATACATCACGGCGACGCGTCGGCTGATATGCTCGACGACCGACAAATCATGAGCGATGAACAGAAAGGCGAGGCCGAATTTCTGCTGCAAATCTTCCAGCAGATTGATCACCTGGGCCTGGATCGACACATCGAGCGCCGACACCGGCTCGTCGCAGATGATCAGCTTCGGCTCGACTGCGAGCGCACGCGCAATCCCGATGCGCTGGCGCTGGCCGCCGGAGAATTCGTGGGGATAGCGGCTCGCGTGATCCGCCTGCAGGCCGACGGTCTCAAGCAGTTCGACGATACGCTCCTCGAACTGGCGGCGGCTTTTCGCGAGCTGATGGATGATCAGGGCTTCGCCGATGATGGCGCCGACGCTCATGCGCGGATTGAGCGAGGCATAGGGGTCCTGGAAAATGATCTGGATGTCGCGGCGGAGCGCGCGAAGCTCCTCGCCATCCAGCGCGCGCACGTCCTTGCCTTCGAAGCGGACGTCACCCGAACTCGGCTCGATCAGACGGATCACGCAACGGCCGGTGGTCGACTTGCCGCAACCGGATTCGCCGACCAGCCCGAGAGTTTCACCCGCCTCGACGTGAAAATCCACGCCATCGACCGCATGGACGCTTCCGGTCTGACGCTGCAGCAGCCCGCCGCGGATCGGGAAGGCTTTGGTCAGGTTGCGCACGCTGAGAAGCGGCTCGCTCATTGGGCGGCGGTCTCCTCGGCACGGATACAGGCGACGCGATGCCCGGCCTCGATCTCGCGCAGTTCCGGCTGGGCGCGGCGGCATTCGTCGACGGCAAGGCGGCAGCGCGCGGCAAAGCGGCAGCCGACAGGTGGATCGATCAGTTTTGGCACCGTGCCGGCGATGGTCTCGAGCCGCTGCTTGCGGGCGGCGGCAAGATCGATCCGCGGGATCGAGCGGATCAGGCCCTGGGTGTAGGGATGGCGCGGGCTTGCGAACAGGCGATCAACGCTCGCCTCCTCCACCACCTTGCCCGCATACATGACCGCGACACGCTGCGCGACTTCGGCGACGACGCCCATGGCGTGTGTGATCAGCATGATCGACATGCCGAAGCGGGATTTCATGTCCAGCAGGAGATCGAGGATCTGCGCCTGGATGGTGACGTCGAGCGCCGTCGTCGGCTCGTCCGCGATCAGGAGTTTTGGATTGCAGGACAGCGCCATGGCAATCATCACCCGCTGCCGCATGCCGCCGGAGAAGTGATGGGGATAGTCATGGACGCGGCGGGATGGATTGGGAATCTGGACCAGCGCCAGCAACTCGATCGCTCGCTCCAGTGCCGCCCGGCGGGAAAGCTTCTGATGGAGCTGGATCACCTCGGAAATCTGGTCGCCGACGGTGTAGACCGGATTGAGCGAGGTCATCGGCTCCTGGAACACGAACGCGATCTCGCTGGCGCGGATGCGATTGATCTCATCGGCACCGAGGGGAACGAGGTCCCTGCCCTGCCAGAGAATTTGGCCACCTGCGATTCGCCCGGGCGGCATCGCGATCAGCTTCAACACCGAAAGCGCGGTCACCGTCTTGCCGCAGCCGGATTCGCCGACCACGCACACGGTCTCGCCGTGACCGATGGCGAGATCGACACCGTCGACCGCCTGCACCATGCCCTCGTCGGTGTCGAAATAGGTCCTCAAGCCCTTGATGTGGAGGAGTGCGCCGTTCGACACGGCCTGCGCCTGATCCATCACATCACCTTCCGCGGGTCGAGCGCATCGCGTAGGCCGTCGCCGATGAAGTTGATGGCGATGACGGTGAGGAAGATGGCGCCGCCGGCGAACAGCGCCCAGTGCGGCGCGATGTCGAGATAGTCCTTGGCGTCGAACAGCAGCCGGCCCCAGGTCGGGATATCAGGCGGAAAGCCGAGGCCGAGGAACGACAGCGTCGATTCCGCGATGATCGCGGCCGCGACATCGATGGTGCCGGCGACGATGACCGGCCCGAGCGCGTTCGGCAGGATATGCCGGACCACAAGCCGCCAATTGGACGCGCCGAGCGCGCGGGCAGCCTCGACGAATTCTTTCTCGCGCAACGACAGGAATTGCGCCCGCACCAGCCGCGCCACCGGCATCCAGCGAAAGCCGCCGATGACCAGCACGATCAGGATGAACACGCCGCCCTCCGGGCCGACCAGGCCCTTGAGGATGTCGCGGAACAGATAGATCACGAGCAGCAGCAGCGGCAATTGCGGCAACGAAAGGAAAAGATCGGTAACCCACATCAGCGCCGCATCGACGCTGCCCCGAGAAATGCCGGCGATGGCGCCGATGATGGTGCCGGCGGACATCGCGACCGCCATCGCCGCAAAGCCGACCGCGAGCGAGATGCGACCGCCATAGAGCATGCGGGCCAGCAGGTCCTGGCCGAGATCGTCGGTGCCGAACGGATGCTCCCAGGACGGCGGGCTGAGGCGGGCGGTGAAGTCGATGTCGTTGATCGCGACGCGCCAGAGCAGCGGTCCGAGCAAAATCGACAGCGCCAATAACGCCAGCACAACCACGCTGATCGCCGCCAGCCGATGGCGCCGGAAGCGCCGCCAGGCCTCGCGCCAGGGCGAAAAGCGCCGGTCGCGGCGGGCGAGCGAGCGCGCCGCCTCAACGGTAGGAGATGCGTGGATCAAGCCAACCATAGATGATATCGGCCAACAGGTTGAAGAGGACGACGAGACAGGCGAACACAAACGTCACCGCCATGATGACGGGCGTATCATTGGCGAGGATGGCACTGATCAGGAGCGAACCGATGCCGGGAATGCGGAAAATCTGCTCGGTGATGATGGCGCCGCCGAACACGCTCGGCATCTGCAGCGCCACCAGCGTCACGACGGGGATCAGCGCGTTACGCACCACATGCTTGACGATGACCTTGCTCTCGTCGAGGCCCTTGGAGCGGGCGGTGGTGACGTAATCGAGCCGGATGACATCGAGCACCGCGGAGCGGACATATCGCGTATAGGACGCGGCCTGGAACAGGCCGAGCACGGTAATCGGCATGATCGCCTGCTTGATATTCTCCCAATACCAGTGCCAGCCTGTCGCGGCGATATCGACGCGGTAGACAAAGGGCAGCCAGCCCAGATTGACGCTGAAGATCAGAATGAGCAGCAGCCCGGTGAAGAAGGTCGGCAGCGAGAAGCCGATAAAGGCAAAGGTGTTGGCGATCTGGTCGAAGATCGAATAGGGCCGCATCGCCGCATAGGTACCGACCGGCAGCGCGACCGCGAGCGCCAGCAGCTGGGCGGTGCCGACGACATAGAGCGTGGTCGGAATGCGCTGCAGGATCAGGCGATCGACGTCGATGCGGCTCGCGAAGGAAAAGCCCCAGTCGCCGTGCAGCATCGCGACCAGCCAGCGCAGATAGCGCACCAGGATCGGATCGTCGATCCCGAATTTGATCCGGAGCGCCTCGCGTACCTCGGGCGGAATGTTGGGATTGGTCGCGAGCTCTCCGAAGGGGTCGCCCGGCGCCAGCGCGAGCAGGACGAACAGGATGAGGCTGATGCCGAGCAGGCTGGGAAGAGCGAGGATGAGCCGCCTGAGAAGGTAGTTTCCCATCACTCCTCCCTACGATTGGCGGGTCATGCAAGATGCGTCGCGCTGGCCGTCAGCTCTCCCGGTACCAGTTTGCGATCTGCCAGAGGTCGTTGTCCCAGCCGCTCTGATGCGTCATCATGCCGTTCTTGAGCGCGGTGGCCCGCGGCCGGTTGTTCTCCGGCAGGATGTAGTGGTCGGCACAGACGATATCGTTGAGCTGGATGAACATCGCCGCGCGCTTCACCGCATCGAGCTCGTGCTGCGCCTTGGTCCAGAGCTCGTCATATTCCTTGTTCTGCCAGCGCGAGATATTGCGGCCCTGCCACTTGTTCGCCTTGGTCGCCACCTCCCACGACACGAACTGGTTCATGAAGAACCCGGGATCGGGCTGCGTCATGGTGGTCTGGTACATCTCGGCGTCGCAGTAGAAATGCGAATAGGTGTCGGGATTGGCGGTGTCGGACGAGAAGTACACCGAGGCCACGACCGATTTGAGCTCGACGTCGATGCCGGCCTTCTGGCAGGCCTGCTTGACGATGGCCTGGTTCTTCTGCCGCGGCGAATTGATCGAGGTCTGATACTGGAATTTGAGCTGCTTGCCGTCCTTGGCGCGGATGCCGTCCGAGCCTTTTTTCCAGCCCGCTGTCTCAAGGATCTGGTTGGCCTTCTCGATGTTGAACTCGAAGGCGGTGTTCTTCGTCCTGAAGCGTTCGGGATTGTTGAGGAAGGCCGCCGTGGCGGAACCGGTACGGCCATAGATGAACTTCTGGATCGAGGCGCGATCGATCAGCAGATTGATCGCTTCGCGCACGGCCGGATCGGAGAACAGCGGGTGCCTGGTCTTGATGCTGGCGCGCTCGCCATCGACCTCGACACCGGGATCGGCAAAGTTGAGCGCAATGAATTCGATATTGCCGGTCGGAACGATCGAGACCTTGCCCTGTCCGCCATTCTCGAGCTTCTGCAGGATCTCGTCCTCGACCTGCATGTTCCAGCCGTAATCATATTCGCCGGTTTGCAGCACCGCTCGCGCCGCGGAGACGGCGTCGCCGCCGCCCTTGATCTCGATCGTGTCGAAATAGGGCCTGCCTTCGACGTGATAATCGGGATTGCGCTTGCCGAGCACGGTGTCGCCCGGCTTGAAGTCGACAAAGAGATAGGGGCCTGTGCCGACCGGTTTCAAATTGGCCGGCGCCTCGCGGGATTTGCCGCCGGCAAAATCGGCGAACAGATGTTTCGGAATGATCATGCCGTAGGAGCCGACAAAGGCGTCGGCCCAGAACGGCGTCGGCTGCGCAAAGCTCAGGCGAACCGTGTAGTCGTCGACCTTCTCGACCAGCTTGACGTCCTTGTAGCTGCCGATCGAGACCGCCGCGGTCTCCGGATTCCTGGCGTATTCCCAGTTGAAGACGACGTCGTCGGCGGTGAAGGGCCTGCCGTCGTGCCATTTGACGCCCTGTTTCAGTTTCCAGACGACGGAAAGGCCGTCTTCCTTGAGGCCGTCATTGTCTGTGCTGGGAATCTCGGCGGCGAGGATCGGGACCAGATTGCCCTCCTGGTCCCATCCGGCCAGCGGCTCATAATAGAGGCGACACGCTTCCTGGTCCTTCGTCCCGACGGCGAAATGCGGGTTGAGCAGGGTCGGCGCCTGCCAGAGCAGCAATTTCACCGGACCGCCACCGCCCGCCTTCGGCGGCTTGTAGGGGAACGCGGTTGCTGCCTGGGCAACTCCGGCCTGGGTCAGCATCATCCCGGCCATCGGCGCGGTCAGCCCCAGTGCTACCATGCTTTGCACAAATTTCCGCCGTGACAGGCGCCCGGCCTTGACGTCTGCGACCAGGTTTCGAAGTTCCCGCTCGTTCATCGGTTACGCTCCACGGTGTTGACCAATGCCCAACGTCACCTCCCCATGCGCCAAGCCTGGAGCCGTCAAGAAATTGGATCAGCTTGGACCCTCCCTGTCAAAGCAGAATCCGGGCCAACCTCCGAAGGTCGCAGAGCCAGCCTTGGCAGAGGGGCTCAGTGATCCATTTTCGCCTGCGCGTCGGGAGGCGCCGGAGGCAGACCGCAATATTCCCGCAGCGCCGCGGCCACCGCGGTCACTGTCTTGTCCTGGCGTTCGGGTGACGCCATCTGCAGCTCTTCATCGCGGTTGCTGATCGAGCCGGCCTCAAGAAGGGCGGCCGGCATTTCGGTGTTCTTCAGCACGATGAGGTGATCGTAGCGATAGACCCCGGCCTCCTTGTCGAGCAGGTCATGCCGGTTTTTGCCCATGATCGGCAGCGTATATTGATCGGCAAATTTGAAGCCCTGTGCCCGCATCTGTCTGCCGAGCAGCCTGGCGAATTTGAAGCTCGACTCGAAATCCGGATTGGTCCTGGCGACAAACACGCCATAGCCGGAGAAGCGGTCGCTGAAATGGCTCTTCTTGCCCTCATACTCCCAGTTCTCCATCATGTTGTCGGGCACGGAATCATGATGGATCGACAGGAACAGGTCGGCGTGGAGATGGTTGGCGGCGGCGACGCGTCTGGCCAGGCTTGGTCTGGCCTTGCCTTCCGTCACCAGGAGTTTCGCCTGGGCGAAACCTTCGGCCTTCAGTCTCTCCACGATCCGCTTCGACAGATTGAGGTTGAAGTCGAATTCGGGAACGTTGCGGGCGCTGAGTGCGCCTTCCGATTTGGCGGTGTGGCCGACATCCACCACGATGCGGAATTTTGCCGGCACGCATTTTTCCGCGACCACGCCAGGTTTCGATAGCCGGGCTTCCTCCATGGCCTGCGACTTCGGCACGGCCGCCAGTTCGGGCGGAGCGGCGTGTTTCGGTGGAGCGGTGTGTTTTGCCGGAGTGGGAGCAGCATGCTTTGGCGCAGCCGTGGACTTTGGCTTCTCACTCTTTTTCGACGAGCCCCTGAGAAAATCGAAAATGCCGGCATGGCTTGCTTCCATCGGCAGCAACGCCAATGCAACCACCGAGGCGACGATCGTGCAGCCGCGTAGCCGCACGCCAAAACCTGACGCGGCGCGTGTGCGGGAAAGGGACAACGATCGCTACTCCGCCGCCGCGATGCGCGGCCGGCCGACAAAGCCCGTGGCATCGCCGAAGCGCTCGACCATGACGGCCGGCAGATCCTTCGCCTTGTTGGTGACGCAGGCGCCGGAGCGCACCGCATAGCGGTCCTGATGATCGACATGTGGCGGTGCTGTGCCCTGCTGCAGCGCGCGCGCCGCATCCATCATGAGCCTGCGGAAGTGCAGGATACCGAGATCGGTGGGCCCCAGATGCTCGCGGGTGCGATCGGCGATCGGGCCCTGGCTGTCCTGCACCGCCGCGTCCTGCTCCGAGACGCCCTTGATGCCGGTATAGCTCCTGGTCTTCTGCAGCGTGCGATCGATCAGGTAGTTGTTGCCCTTGTGGCGCAGCGGCAGGTAATTCTCGTCGACCTCGGAGATCACGCCATTGCCCTTGTCATAGGCGTCGCGCTCTGCCTGCGTCAGCGGCCGCTCCGGATTCCAGGCGTAGGTGTAGATCCAGCAATTGGTGTCGGTGACAGGCACGAAGGTCTGGCCAAAAATGCTCTCGCCGGGCATCGCACTCGGCGCGTAAGAGTGGAACGGCATCAGGAACTGCGCAATACGCCAGTAGATGTTGTCGCTGCCCGTCAGCCTGCCGCCGGCGATGGTGAGCCCGGCTTCATGTGGGTTGATCTTGATCACCGGGCGCGGGTCTTCGGCGATCCAGCGCATGTGATCGACATTCATGCGCGCAATCGGATTCACAAAGTGCTTCTTGATGTCGAGGATCTCGTTCTCGTCCTTGTCGAAGGACAGATGCGCGAAGGTGAAATGCGCGGTGTCGATCGAGCCCTCCACGGCCTGCACCCAGTTGCAGTCCTGCCATTTCTTGGAGACGTAGCGGTGCGAGGACGGCACCAGCGCCATCTCGAGATCGGGTAATTCCGGCATCGCCTCGGCCGGGCCCATATAGGCCCAGATCATCTCGCCCCATTCGCGCACCGGATAGGACTTGATTCGGATCAGGTCCTTGGCGTTGAGGTCGGGATACGACGTCGGCATGTCGACGCAGCGGCCGTCGGTGTCGAATTTCCAGCCGTGATAGACGCAGCGGATGCCGCATTCCTCGTTGCGGCCGAACCAGAGATTGGCGCCGCGGTGCGGGCAATATTGGTCGATGATTCCGACCACGCCGCGTGTGTCGCGGAAGGCGAGCAGCTCTTCGCCCATGACAACGATCTTCTTCGGCTCGCCGTCGGCTTCCGGCAATTCCTCCGACAGCAAAACGGGAATCCAGAACCGGCGCAACAATTCGCCCATCGGAGTCCCTGCACCGCTTTCGGTCAGGAATTTGTTGTCCTCGGCACGGAGCATGGCGGACCTCCGGGATTCGCTGGCATTGCACAAGCTTCGCGCAGGAGATGCAAGGCGTCAATGCTTACGCGGGCGCATATTCGCAGATCGGGATCGGCGTTGAGATGCCCTTGACCTGTTCCGAGCCGAGGGCACGGAGGCGGCTGCGGTCGGACAGCGCGCTCGCGACGGCCTCGGAGACTACACAGCGCACGTGATGCGCCCGCGCGGCCTCCTCCATGCGGGCCGCAATATTGATGGCATCGCCATAGATGCCGATCGAGCGCTTGGCATCGCCTTGCTCGCTGACGATGACGTCGCCGCCATGGATGCCGATGCGGAAGGCCGGCGCCACGCCGAAGGCGTGCTCGTAGCCATCCTGTTCACGCGCGATTGCCGCAAATATCGCATCGACCGCGCGCAGAATCGCGTCACGCTTGACGGCATCCGCCCAGCTCCAGATCGCGATCAGGCCGTCGCCCTTGTAGAGATAGATCTCGCCGCCATGGTCGACGATCGGCTGCGACAGGTCGGAGAGGAATTTGCGCACGAAGGCGCGCATGGTGAGCGCGCCGAGCCGCTCGCTCAGCGCCGTCGAGCCGTTGATATCTAGGAACAGCAGCACCTTCCGCGCCTCGACCGGGCGGTGATAGGTGCCGATCAGGAGATCGAGCAGCGTGCGCAGGCCGACGAAATGCGCCACGCGGATCATCAGGATGCCGGGAATCGAGAACGCCGTGAAGAAGGCAATGCCGTAACCGAGGCGCCGGTACACCACCGGGAGATCGTCGAGCCGACCAAGCACGACATGGGTGATGTGAAGCGCGACCAGATAGAACGCGATCACGACAAGGATATAGATGAAGATCGAGCGCAGCGGATGCATCGCGCGCATCCAGTTGCCGCGCGGGCTTTGGACGTAAAACTCCTCGAACAGGCCGATGCCGGCGCCGATCAGGAGCGCGTTCAGGGTACCGATCTCGACGGGCCGGCCGACCGCGGCCGTCGTGACCAGACCGAGGCAGGCGAAGATCACCGCCGCCATCAGGACCGCTGCGAGCTTTCGGCGCGTCGTCGCACTCATGGAAGCACAGTTCCTTGTTCCCGCGGCAGGAAATGCCCGAGTGATGCATCATGCGTGTCGCCCCGAAACACAAGAGGGCGCAGGGAATGCCGGGCGCTCAACCGCACCCGCAGCCTCGTGTGTAAAATGGAAAACACACGAGTTAGTCACCACAGGCACGCCGAAACGATCCGGCGGATTAAAACGGTCGTCGCAACACCACGCTTTGGAGGTTGCGATGAAGGTTCGAAAGAGGCGATCAACCCGGGCGCCGCTGCGATCGCCGGGACGGCCGTCTGTTGCGGGGCGCGATGAACGGAATAGATTTTGGCGAGCAATCGCCACGGGGTTGAGCAGCGAAGATGCTGCGCTGAAGGCTGGAGTGTCACAAGCTGTCGGAACCAAATTGTTCCGGAAGGCGGGCGGCATGCCACCAGCGATGTTCAGATCTTCGGCAAAGCCGCTTTCCGGGCGGTACCTCTCGTTGGCGGAGCGCGAGGAGATCGCGCTCCTCAATGTGCAGGGCCATTCTCTACGGGAGATTGGGCGGCGCCTCGGACGGGCTGCCTCGACAATCTCCCGTGAACTGGATCGCAATGCAGCCACCCACGGCGGCGGGATGGCATATCGGGCGACGACCGCTCAGTGGCATGCAGATCGATCGGCCTGCCGCCCCAAGCCGACCAAGCTTGCGCTCAACATCGCCTTGCGCACTTATGTGGAAGACCGGCTTGCCGGTGTCGTCGCGGCCCCAAGCGGCGCTCGCGTTCGTAATCCCGCCGTTCGGTGGAAAGACCGTCGGCCGGGCCCGCGCAAGGATCGGCGATGGCCTAAAGCCTGGAGCCCCGAGCAGATTGCCCGACGCTTGCCGATCGACTTTCCGGACGACGAGACGATGCGCATCAGCCACGAAGCTATCTATCAAGCCCTTTTCGTTCAGGGCCGTGGAGCGCTGAGCCGTGAGCTGACGGCCTGCTTGCGAACAGGACGTGCGTTACGAATGCCCAGGGCGCGCGTGGGCAAGCGAGGCAAAGGCTTTGTCTCGCCAGAGATCATGATCAGTGAGCGTCCCGCTGAAGCTGCAGATCGAGCGGTGCCTGGGCATTGGGAGGGGGACCTGATTGTCGGTCTCGGCAGTTCGGCAATCGGCACGCTGGTCGAACGCACGACGCGCTTCACGATGCTACTGCACCTTCCCCGGTTGGCGGGGTATGGCGACGGTCCACGCGCCAGAGGCGGACCTGCGCTCTCCGGACACGGAGCCGAAGCCGTGCGCGAGGCGATCACGCGTACCATCATCACCTTGCCCGAAAAACTGCGTCGTTCGCTAACCTGGGATCAGGGAGCCGAAATGTCTCAGCACAATCGTCTCAAGATCGATGCGGGTATCAAGGTCTACTTTTGCGATCCAAGAAGCCCGTGGCAGCGCGGCACAAACGAGAACACCAACGGGCTGCTGCGGCAATACTTCCCGAAAGGCACAGACCTGAGCATCCACAGCGTGGACGAGATATCCGCAGTGGCAGCGGCTCTCAATGCCCGGCCGAGAAAGACCCTCGGCTGGAAAACACCAGCGGAAGCGCTTGACGAGTTGCTGGCATGAGTGAAAGCGTGGTGTTGCGACGACCGTTTAAATCCGCCTCCGACATTCCCTGCACAATGGTTTTAACGGCTTATACGCACTCTCCCCGGTGTCCGGGCTTTTTAGCCACCGTCGCCTGCAGGTCACCACCTGCAAACTTGATCCCAGCGTCGGGGGATCAGGACCACACGATTTTGCCGTCCGCGCTTGCGTCGCTCGCCTGGCGACACCGGCGCGTCCACCGCATCCTGTTCCAACGTCCGCGGCGATTGGCCAAACGCCCCTCTTGGATAGAATCAGGATGCGGCGAGAGTGGCATGTTTTTCTGAAAACCGGAAGTGGAATTTTTTATTTTGCGGGCTGAAAGTTCAAATCACTTTGAATCCGTTTGCAAAATCGAATTTGTTACGCAGGAGATTTGCGTGCGGCGGCTTAGGCGAACATGAGGGATCGCTTGAATCGCGTCCAAACCGATGCCTTCAACCAGCAGAACCGGACAACCGGCACTTCCGAAATTGCCCCCCTAACCGGACGTGACGCGGACATGCCAACATCGACGCAAATGACCCATATGCGGCATTCTTTGTTCGCCTCCGAGGAGATCAACCCGATACGCGCCTCCTTGGGGCGTGCGTTCCCAGCTTGTTTAGCCACAATAACTGTGTTTGCTTATACTTCCTGAAGTTCCCACAGTGAGGTTTCCCCGTCGCAAAGGCTTGTGATGGAACAGGCAGGGTTTGGGAAAGATAAAATTCACGCTTTTAGCAGCGCTTCGAGTGCTGCAATGTACTTTCTCGAACTCTCGATAATTGCCGCGAGTTATGTTGGCCTTGCCGAATTGGCGCTATTGTTGCCCGCAATTAATCCGGTCGCGACACCACTATGGCCACCAACCGGTCTCGCGCTCGCGCTGGTCCTGCTGCGCGGCTACCAGATTTGGCCCGCGATTTTGGCGGGATCTTTTTCCCCTTGCATCATAGCCGGTCAATCACCTTTGGAGTTGGGCTCCGTCGCGATCGGTACTCTCCTCGGTGCATTTGCCGGGACATGGCTGATTAGTCGCTGGTCGAACGGTCACCGAACGTTTGATACACCCGCTGGCATCGCAAAGTTTGCAATCATTTCCTTTGCTCCAACAACGATGATTAGTGCAACTATCGTTCTGACAGCTTTCATTCTCGCGAACAAACCAACTATTTCCAATTCCGTCGTCGCCTGGGCAATCTGGTGGCTTGCAGACTTGGCGGGGACATTAGTCATTGCTCCGGTCGTCGTGCTCTGGGCCATGATGCCTTTACGTAGTGTTTTCAAGTGGAGTCTATTGGAATCGGTCGCACTCTTTGGCCTTGTGGGCATCATCGGCATCGTTGCTTATAGCCCGCTCATTAGCAGTGACTTTGTCAGCGACTACCTCAACGCATTGCTGCCGTATCGGAGCCTCCTTGGCTTTCTCGTTTTATTACCATTGATGTGGGCTGGTTTGCGCGGCAATCGAGGCGACGTTGCTACGACCGCGCTCATTTTCTCGGGATTCGCTGTGTGGGGTTTCTCTGTAAGTAACGATCTATTTCCGGAAACAGATCCGAATGGAGCCCTGTTATCGTTACTCGTGCTTTCGATTAGTATATCAGTAACGCCTCTCGCTTTAGCGGCGGCGATTGCGACGCGCCAAAACACCGAAGCCCACTTGCTTTCTGTGCGGGACCAATTGATCAATCGGGTAGAACGGGACAATTTGGTGCTCAACAGCGCTAAGCGCCACTTCCAAATGCTGATCGAGGGCGTTGTCGACTATGCGATTTTCGCGCTCGACAAAGAAGGGCACGTTTCAAGTTGGAACAGCGGCGCACAAAACGTAATGGGCTACACCGCCGAAGAAATTATCGGCACGAATTTTGGGATATTTTATCGACCGGATGAGCGCCGTGCAGGCGCACCGAACCGCGCATTGGAATTGGCTATCCAAAGAGGCAAGCACGAAGTTGAAGGTTGGCTCATCCGAAAAAACGGGACGCCAGTTTTTATCACCGGGTCGGTCTCTTCAGTACATGATGACACCGGAAATCTGATCGGTTTTGCCAATGTACTTCGGGACGCGACAGAGCGACGCGACGCGCACGAGAAACTGGTCGAGGCGCGCGAGCAACTCGCGACGGCTCAAAAAATGGAGGCAATCGGCAAATTGACTGGGGGTATTGCGCACGACTTCAATAATCTGCTGATGATCATTGGAGGTAGTGCTCAGATCTTTTCGCGTTTACTTGATCCGAAGCTGCCAAGGGCAATCGAAGCCATACAAAGCGCAGCCAAACGTGGAGAAAGTCTCACGCGCCAGTTGTTGACATTCTCCCGGCATCAGCCTCTTAACCCGACAGTCATCGATTTGAATGCTTCCATAAGGGACATGCGGGCCATGATTGAAAGCTCGCTGCGCGGGAACATTGTTTACGATGAAAATGTTGGTGACGACGTTTGGCCCGTTAAAGTGGATCTCGCCGAATTAGAGCTCGCGATTGTCAATATTGCCGTTAATGCCCGCGATGCGATGCCGAACGGCGGCACGTTCTCGTTATCTGTTAACAATGTGACGATGGATCAGGAAGTCGACGACAATCGCGCGTTTGTCGCGATATCGTTTAGCGACACGGGTACAGGTATCCCGCCAAATCTTCTGTCCAAGATGTTCGATCCATTTTTCACGACTAAGGAGGTCGGCAAAGGAACCGGCCTCGGTTTGTCGCAGGTCTATGGTTTTGCGCACCAAGCAGCCGGAACGGTGAACGCGGACAGCAAAGTCGGACAAGGAACAACGATTACAATCTATTTGCCATCCTGCGCGGACGAGCAAGTCAACAGCAAAGATGGCTCCGCCGCTGGACAAAAAAACAGGCATTTGAATGGTCAGACGGTCCTCGTCGTTGACGACAGCGCTGACGTGGCGGAAGTGACATCCTCACTGTTTGAGCATCTGGGTTATGAGACCTTGTATCGAGAGTCAGCCGAAGCGGCATTAGACCTGCTTGAAGAGGGTACGAAGATCGATCTCGTCTTCAGCGATATCGTTATGCCAGGGACCATCGACGGGATCGGGCTCGCACGAGAAATCCATTCGCGGTATCCTAATTTGCCGGTGGTCCTTACGACCGGCTACAGCGATGCGACCAAAGC
Source organism: uncultured Alphaproteobacteria bacterium (assembly GCA_963739755.1). Classification (GTDB taxonomy): domain Bacteria; phylum Pseudomonadota; class Alphaproteobacteria; order Rhizobiales; family Xanthobacteraceae; genus Bradyrhizobium. The sequence continues at coordinate 50,720 of CAVUCB010000052.1, forward strand.
AGTTCCCCCAAATTTAAAGATATTACGCAAGCCATTCGATGCCGACACGCTAAGAGATTTCATCGATGATATTGTGCGTCCAAGATTGATGCAGCATCTGGCGTAGGTTGAGATGCGCTTTTGCTGCGTAATCCGGAAGACATTTGCTCAGACCGCGTTCTTCCGACCTAGAGTGGTTGGAATGGAACCGTCCCGCATGTGTCGTATCTGCCGCACGCTCAACGTATTTCGCGAACGTGTCGCATCTGCCGCACTCTAGACGTATTCGAAGGTTGAAGCTCACGCCTTATCTGAGAGGACACTCATCAGGTTGCTGCTACTTGTTCTTCTGGCCCAAATGGAGACGTATAGTGATGAAAATCATGATTGTAGCGGGTGCAACGCTTGCGATGGTAGCTGCCGCCAGCGCTGCAGACCTCCCGCACCGGCAGCCCGTCTATCAACAGGCTGCTGTCGGCAAGATGCCGATTGGCAAGACGCCGATCGGGAAGACACCGATCGGCAAAACGCCCGTCGCAGCACGGTACTGATAGATCTCGCTGATTTTGTGGAAGGGCGAAGCGTGTCCAATAGACCGAAGAGACTATGCCTGCTTGGCGGATTTACGCTCGCTGTTCTACTCCAGTGCAATCTTCAATTAGCTTCCGCACGCGAGATCGAGGCTCGCGCTGGATCGGAACGCTTCATTTCCCAGAAGGTCCACAAGCGCACCGCTGACGCGAATGCGCTTGTTTCCGGTGAAGCGACCAACGAATCGAAACCGGCGTCACAGTCGGCTACGAGGCCGAGGTCGGAGTCAGCAAGGGGCCCATACTATGTTGATTTCCGAGCCAGGACCGCGGCGAGCTGGGGACACGCCTTCGTTTGGTATGGGAAGACGAGCGAGCGACAAGTTGAAGTCGCCGGCCTTACCCCTGCTGGAGACACCTTGGCTTATGTACTTGGTCACGTGATGTGGGTGTCCTCAGAGACCGGGGCAAGCTATGGCGATCTTGATCCGCAGTACTTGACCGCCAGTTACCGAGTTTACTTGAACGAACCGGACGCAAAAAGAGTTTTCGCCTATATCAAGAAATTACAGGCGAGTTCGCCGGTCTGGAACGCCGAAACGTTCAATTGCACCGGGTTTATCGGTAGCATAGCAAGTTTTATGGGACTGAAAGTTCCTTATCGCTGGCAGCGTCCCGAGAACTACGTCAACGACCTCAAGGCGATGAATGGTGGGCGGCAGATGGTCCGCCTGTCGTCAGAACAATAGCTTGCGCTTGGTCAGCTTGATATTAGCCGGTTTCTCGTGACCTTCGATTGCATGAGACCGCTTCCAAGAAACGAGTAGATGTGCCGGCCAAGTGATCGGCTACGCGTCGCGGGTAAGTGTGGCGGCGAGAAGCTAACTCGGTGTGAGAGGAATATAATCGAACTCACCGACACCTTGTTGAGTCAGGAACGTGAGCGACTTCGTGTCACCATTGGTCACCAGATGCGGTCGCGCTGCCCCAACTAAATAGACCTCATCGGCTTCAAATTCACTTCCTCCTTCGGATCCTGCAAGAACAGCCTCATGTGTCCTTCCAGAATGTAAAAAGTATCGGAGATATCGGTGTGGCTGTGCCACGGCACCTTCTGCTCATGGCACTTTCCGGAAGCAGCAGATCGAGCCAACGATGTCGGCTCACGAGGGCAAAGCGTACATCGCGTTCCGGCCTTTGGAGCGCATTGCTCTCGGATCATTTGGTCCAAAGTCTGACCGGAACGCTCCCCTCACGTCCGCAATCCATAAAGCCATGGTGCGAACTCGGAAAGAACCCCCTTGTAAGCACATTTGCTTCCGTCGAAGTCCAGTGTCGCGGTGATGCCGGACGACGATTTGGCGAGTTCGAACTGGATTTGGCCAACGGTCTCCTTCGGACCATCGCGCGTACAGAGGCCAACGTGCCTCACGGTCAATGGACCAGAGTATTCCTTTTTCCCGTTCAAATTCTGCTCGGAAACGCTGCCACTGAGCTCATACTCACCGGCGTAGCCCGTCATGCCACGGATTTGCAGCGGCTCGGCGCGAGCCGGCACTGCAAGAATGCTCAATATCAGGAGGAAGCCGACTGGTCGCATGAAAAGCCTCCGCTCGGAATCCGCCGCAAGTCGATTTCAAACCGCCAAGATGGCCCTTGTAGATCGTGGCAGCATCGTCGTTGCGTTCGAGATCACCGCTGGGCCTCGCCAGTATAGCTGATCGGAACGGTGGCCGACAGTATCTGTCCGCAAGACCCTGCTGCGGCGCGGGAAATGGCGGTGGAACCGGACTAGGCTCCCTCGACGTGGCAGGTCCGAGTCTGTGCTGGTTTTCGGACGCCGGGATCACGGGAGCCTCCACACGACGAGGTAGCCGGCGGCCGAAAAGCGCCAAGGCACGAAGTCGCGGGAAGTTGGGCACCGGATAAGCAGCGGGCGCTATGAGGATTTAATGCAGGCGCCGCTTGTGGTCATCTCGGCAGGCGCGTGAAGTGCAGCAATAGACGGCTAGTGAATTGATCGACGGGTATGCTTCGAGAGGCGGCAACCCGGCAGAACGCTTGCACAACTTCCGCGTTTCGGCATGAGTGTTGCACAAGAGTACTTTTAATGTTTGCGACACGTGTAATTTCAAATGGTTGCGCGTGGCAGAAATAGCACATCCGACAACCACTGCGCGATTAACCGGTCGATCGATGTCCAGCGACATGGCGTGAATCAATTTCTTGCGAGCCGCAATATAGACGGCACATTCAAGCAAACTGGTTGGTGCTTTCGTCAAGGATTTTTTTATCATCGCGTTATCGGTGCGGCCGATGATGTGGCTGGCACGAGGATGCTGATCCGCGCGCGATCATGCGTTGCACGCCAACACTACGCTGGTTGATCGTGTCGACCTTGCCACTCCGGCTATCGCCTTCCTCTCAACCGGCTACCGGCCTCTCGGCTCTTTCTCCCGCGCAGCGGGCTGGAGCGCAGCGACTTTGTGCATTGGCAGTTTTCGGAAGTGTTGCAATGACCGACTTAAGTCAGGAACGCGCACCAAAGCGGACGTCGGTCGACCACTCTGAATTTTTGGGTTCACGCCCTGGAATAGCGACCACCTCTCACACCGACCGCTCGCCCTTCACCGTGACGCGGGTGCCGACGCGGGTGTGCGGCCGTAATCCCACATCGCGCGGTGCTGAGCCCGAGGGCTCTCCGGCGCCGCGCGGCGGCTACTACTGACGGTCTCAGGTGGCTGGCGCCATTAACCACTTGGTCAGCGTATTTGTCCGTGCTTCGTAGTTCTCCGGCCGAGCGGGGAGCTTCAACATCGGGAACCGCCACAAATCTGCCAACTGATCGATCAAGTCCGCAGACGCGACGAGCATCTGATACACGCCTTCGACGCTGGAAAGGGCGCGCGCCTGCATCCATGGTGATTGCCTGAATGCTACAATCAAGTAGCACTCCCAGGTTGGCCCTCGCATTCGAGCGATTCCCTTGAAGGCTTGCAGAGGATTGCTCTCCTGGAAGTAGATCAACCGGGGTTGCACCAAAGCCAGCCGATCCTGCAAATCCGACCAAAATTTCAATATCGTCGCCTGAGGGGCGTCCAACTGAAAAAGCACCCGAACCGTGCTCTGTATGGGATGGCTCTCAAAGACATACAGCACATCACGTTCGGCGCTATCCAGGAAGGATTCCAACCGCCCGAGCGCTGCAGCGGCAAACAAATCCACCGAGTATCTCTCGTGAATGTCTGCGAACGCTGCTCCCATCTGGTCGGGCGTGGCCACCAGCAAGGGATGATTTGGAGCGGTTTCGAAGTAAACCCGGCTATTAGGGAGATAGCCGCCGACTGCGTCTGCGGCCGTGCTTTTGCCGGAACCCGGAAGGCCGTCAATAAACAAGATATGCGGGCGCGGGATGGACGTCTGCATAGAGGTGCCCGAGATCATACTATTCCCGAACATCCCCTAGCACGGGGCCAGTCGCGATCTCCACCGGAACGCGATCGCGTTCTCGGTCCAGCGGCAGCGGCACTGGAGCGGCGGTTTTTCCCGAGGCCGCCGTGGTTCGCGCCCTTTCATTGGAGGAGGCCTGCGAGTTTCCGGCCAAACCGTCGTCACGATGGCATCATCCGGCACCAAGCGATCCCTAACGTGGGCGCCGCGCCAGGTTCAAGTTCCGGGCCTTGTCCAGATTGCGGGTCTCGGCCAGGGCGGCTGCGCTCGGCAAGAGGGCCGACGCGAGGTCGGTCCCGGTGAAATCGGCGCCGGTGAGATTGGCGTCGGACAAGTCGGCCCCCGCCAGGTCAGCGTGGCTGAGATTGCAATTCGCCAAATTGGCATTCTGCAGCTTCGCGAATTCGAGATCGGTGCGCGAGAGATTGGCGCCGCTCAAATCCGCATTCCTGAGATCGGCGGATTTGAGTACGCCGCGCATCAGGCCCATCGATTGGTTGCGCATGTCGGCGCTCAAATCTGCGCCCGCGAGCCTGGCCCCGATCAGGCTGGCACCGGAAAGATCGGCGGTGATGCGGGCGCCACTCAAATCGGCGCCGCCAAGCTTGGCGCGTTGCATCTGCGTGCTGAGCAGCGATGCCTTTACGAGGGACGCCTCCGTCAAATCCGCGTCGATCAGCCAGGCCTGGTTCAGGATGGCCCGATCGAAGCGCGCGCCTTTCAGGCTGGCATGGTTGAGCTTTACGAGGCGAAGATTGCCGCCGGAGAAGTCGAGGCCCGAGAGATCGAGGTGCGACAGCCGCTTTCCTTGCAAATCCGCAGAGCGTTGGCCCGCGGCGTCTTGAGGCGCCGCCTTGAGAAGCGCCTCGACCTCGGCGCGCGTCATCTCCGGTATCGACATTTCCGGACTGTGGAGGTCGACGCTGCGCAGCATGTCCTGCGACACAGCGTCGATGGGATCAACCAGCAGCGCCGCTATCGACACAAGAAAAAATACGAGACGAAACAGCATCGCTGTCTCTCCGTTATCCGGCGTTAGCTGTGCCGGCGCCAGCCCGCCCCCGTGTCCTGATTTACACCGGCCGCTCGCCCTTCACCGTCACCCGCGTGCCGGCGCGGGTGTGCGGCCAGTAATCCCACATTGCGCGGTGCTGGGCGCAGCGATTGTCCCAGAAAGCGATCGCGTTCTCGGTCCAGCGGAAGCGGCACTGGAACAGCGGGTTTTCCGCATGCTGGTAGAGATAGGCGAGCATGGCGTCGCTCTCGTCGCGGGGGATGCCGATGATGTGGCGGGTGAAGCCGCGGTTGACATAGAGCGCCTTCTTGCCCGTCACCGGATGCGTGCGCACCATGGGATGCTCGGCGCGCGGATAGGCCGGCTTGTCGGCGACGCCGTAATTGGCGTAGAGGCCGCGATAGATCGACTTGCCGTCGTGCAGCGCGTTGAGCCCGTCGAGATAGACCTTCATGCGGTCGGAGAGCGCCTCATAGGCCGCATACATGTTGGCGAACAGCGTATCACCGCCGCGCGGCGGGCATTGCCTGATGTAGAGGATCGAGCCCATCGGCGGCTCGAGATCGCAGGACACGTCGGTGTGCCAGCCCTCGCCATTGGCGCGCGGGGAATCCTGTCGGCGTAGATCCTCATCAGAGCCGGATCGTCGCCGTCATGGGGTGCGGCGGGATGGATATGCAGCTCGCCGAACTTGCGCCCGAAGGCGAGATGCTGCTGCGGCGTGATGTGCTGGTCGCGGAAAAAGATCACGAGATTTTCGGCAAGCGCGCGATGGATCTCGTCCATCTGGCGATTGGAGGGCGCGTCGCTTTCGACGAGATTGCCGATATCGACGCCGGAAATCTCCGCGCCGATGATCGGCGTCAGCTTCTCGACCGCGATGGTCTCGTAGGGCTCGGACTTCATCGGCGATGTGCCGATAGCGGGGTCCGTGCTTGCCTGACAGCGAGCTCATGGCGTTTCTCCCGGCTTGTTGTTTGGGGAGTATGGTAGCGTCACGCGGAAGAAGCGCAACATACTCCAATGTCGTCCCGGACAAGCGAGCGTGAGCGAGCGCCGATCCGGGTTAGGCACGCTGGAGCGACAGCTAGTCCTAACAACACAGGACTGTGGGTCCCGGCTCGCGCTTCGCTTGGCCGGGACGACAGTTGAACTTATTCCGCCGCGGTCACGGTCTCCGGCGCCTTGGCGCCCTTGCCGTAGCGCTGGTCGATGTAGTCGATCACCAGCGCCTGGAAGTCGGCGGAAATGGTCGGACCGCGGAGCGTGCGGAACTTCTTGCCGTCGACAAACACCGGTGCGGCCGGCGCTTCGCCGGTGCCGGGCAGCGAGATGCCGATATTGGCGTGCTTGGATTCGCCGGGGCCGTTGACGATGCAGCCCATGACCGCGACGTTGAGCTCCTCGACGCCGGGATATTTGGTCTTCCAGGCCGGCATCTCGTCGCGGATGAAATCCTGGATCGAGCGCGCCAGTTCCTGGAATGTGGTCGAGGTGGTGCGGCCGCAGCCGGGGCACGCCGCAACGAGCGGCACGAAGGTTCGAAAACCCATGGTCTGCAGCAGTTCCTGGCCGACCTGCACTTCACGGGTGCGGTCGCCGCCGGGCTCCGGCGTCAGCGAGATACGGATGGTGTCGCCGATGCCCTGCTGCAAGAGGATGCCGAGCGCCGCGGACGACGCGACGATGCCCTTCGAGCCCATGCCGGCCTCGGTGAGGCCGAGATGGATGGCGTAATCGGAGCGGCGGGCGAGATCCTGATAGACCGCAATCAAATCCTGCACGGCCGAAACCTTTGCCGACAGGATGATGCGGTTCTTGGGCATGCCCAGCTCTTCGGCGCGCGCGGCCGAGAGCAGCGCCGACTGCACCATGGCTTCGCGCGTCACCGCGCGGGCGTCACGCGGATTGGGCGAGGCCGTGTTCTCGTCCATCAGTTTGGTGAGCAGCTCCTGGTCGAGCGAGCCCCAGTTGGCGCCGATACGGACCGGCTTGTCGTTCTTGTTGGCGATCTCGATGATGTCGGCGAATTGCGTGTCACGCTTGTCCTTGAAGCCGACATTGCCGGGATTGATGCGATATTTGTCGAGCGCCTCGGCGCAGGCCGGATATTGCGCCAGCAGCTTGTGGCCGATGTAATGGAAATCGCCGATCAGCGGCGTATCGATGCCGAGCTTGCGCAGGCCGTCGCGGATATGCGGGACGGCGGCAGCCGCCTCCTCGCGGTCGACGGTGATGCGCACCATTTCGGAGCCGGCGCGCGATAGCGCGGCCACCTGGGCGATGGTGCCCTCGATATCGGCGGTGTCGGTGTTGGTCATCGACTGCACCACGATCGGCGCGCCGCCGCCCACAGTGACGCGGCCGACCTTGACCTGCGTGGTTTGATGCCGGGCGCTGGGGCCGGCGATGTCGGTATCAGCGATTTTTTCGGGCTTGTTCATGGGGCAACCGAATATCAGGTTTTGGTGACATTCACCAAGGGGGCGTGGAAGCTCGTTGCGGTTTCGACGGAACAGAATTTTTCCATCGTTAATTCAATATCTTAGCCCGCAGGCTACAGGCCGCCCCGTGGGCGGCCCGCATGCCCGCTATATTGGACCAGATTCCTCCGAATTCAAAGGGCAAATCGCCGCCTTTTCATGTGATCTAGCGCACCCTAGCATCCCGTTAAACGAGGGATGGGGAGGAAGCCATGGCGGCACACAGCGAGCTGATCACGAGCGCGGAACTCGCAAAGATCCTCGGCCAGCCGGACCTGCGCGTGTTCGATTGCACGACCACGCTCGAATATCTGCCGCCCGGCAGCGACATGCCATACAAGGTCGTGCCCGGCCGCAAGACCTTTGAAGCCGGCCACGTTCCAGGCGCTGATTTCCTCGACTTGCAGGGCGAGTTTTCCGGCCAGCACACAAAACTCCGCTTCATGATGCCGGAGGTGGCGCAGCTCGATGCCGCATTTGGACGTCACGGCGTCGCTGGCGACAGTTTTGTTGTGCTCTATTCTAT
>CAVUCB010000053.1:0-4706 GCA_963739755.1 uncultured Alphaproteobacteria bacterium
TTAGCCCGTCTTATTCACGGCAATTAGTGAAATGGGCGACGGATGTGGCGCGGAGCCCTGATTTATCGCATGATTTTGTTGCTGAGGCAGCGTCAAGCGAGCGATCGAGGAGCGCCACACCCGTCATGAATCAGGATAAGGTCGTCGCCTTCGATTTGCCAGCGGTCGCGCGCAAGAAAGTAAGCGTGGGATTTGACGGCGGGCAGATGTCGTCGGACGCGGGAGTGCTGCTGCTGCGGGGCGTGGAACGGCAGCTGGGATTGGCTCGGCGGCTGGCGGAATGCGTGACGGACCGGCGCGACCGCTTGCGGATCACCCACCCTCTGGAGGAGATGCTGCGGCTGCGGATGTTCGCGATCGCGGCGGGTTACGAGGACGCCGACGATTGCGACGCGCTGCGCCATGATCCTGTTTTCAAGATGGCGGTGGGGCATGCGCCGGAGAGTGGCGCCCCGCTGTGCTCGCAGCCGACCATGTCGCGGTTGGAGAACGCGCCTGGCAAGATTGAGCTGGCCCGAATGCAGGGGGCCCTGGTCGACCTGTTTTGCGACAGTTATCGGCGGGCGCCGGAGCAGATCATTCTCGACATCGATGACACGCTGGATCGAGTGCACGGGCAGCAGCAGCTGTCGCTGTTCAATGCGCATTATGACGAACGCTGTTTCCTGCCGATCCACATCTACGAGGGCCTGAGCGGGAAGCCGGTGGCGATGATCCTGCGCGCGGGCATGACGCCGGGCGGGGTCGAGGTCCGGACGATCCTCAAGCATCTCGTCAAACGCATCCGCGGGCACTGGCCCAGGGTCAGGATCCTGGTGCGCGGCGACAGCCATTACGGCCGCCATGAAGCAATGGAATGGTGCGAAAACAACGACGTGGACTACATCTTCGGCCTTGCCGGCAACAAGAAGCTCGCCGCGCTGGTCCGGGCGGCGGCCGACAATCTCTGCGTCCGGCGCGCGATCTCGGGGAAGGAGAAGCTGCGCCGCTGTCTGGCGCTCGGCTACGGTGCCGAGAGCTGGAAGCGGCAGCGCGCGGTCGTGGCCCGGCTGGAGGCGACCACCCTCGGCCTTGATATCCGCTATGTCGTGACCTCGCTCGCGGGAACCCCTGACGATCTCTATGAAACCGTCTATTGCGCGCGCGGCAATGCCGAGAACTTCATCAAGCTGCACAAGTCCCAACTCGCTTCCGATCGGACTTCCTGCCGAGATCCGCGCGCCAATCAGATGCGCCTCTTCCTCCACACCGCCGCCTATTGGCTCTATCACAGCCTCCGGGCCGCGGCGCCCAAGGGCTCGGCCATGGTGCGGGCCGAGTTCAGCACCTTGCGCCTGCGCCTGATCAAGATCGCCGCCCGCGTGGTCGAGGGCGCCGCGCGCATTCGAATCTTCCTGCCCAGCGCCTGTCCCGAGGCGGCAACCTTCAGACGGCTGGCGCTCCGCTGCGCCGCCGCCCCCTGAGCCCTGGGGCAACCGCCCCGCCGAACCCATCCCCGCAACCTCCAGCCGCCGAAAAATCCCTCCGAAAAATGCGCCGCCGGCGCAACGACGACGCGCGTCACCGACACGAAACTGTCGGCGCGTGAGACCCGATGGAGCTATCTTGGTGAATAAGGTGGGCTAGCTCACTACGCGGCAGGAAACGGTGCTGAAATCCGGCATGGCCTCTGGCGGAGCATCTTTTTTTCGTCGATTTCCTCACGCAACGCCGATCCTCCGTCGAGATTTTGAGCACTCTATCGAAATCTGCCGGTTTGTAGCCTTCGCTTTCGGCAAGCATTGAGAGTGCAATAGGGAAAGTGGTAGGAATGTCCATCGGCAAAGGTCAATTCGCATCGGGTCACGCTTCATATCATCGAAGCTTTCTCGTGGCGCGTAACATCTTCCCATTTCCCTGCAAGCCAAGGCTTGCCACGTGCGAGCGCGTAGCGACATCCGTAGAAGACGCGCACGGTAACAGGAACGGAAGGGATCAGCCGTTCTTTAAGCACAGTCTCCGCAGCACCGGCCCGGCGGGTCATTGCCAACCAGTCGTTAAAGACCTCCTGGAACCGGTGCGCGGCTCAGGCCAATAAAGGATGAGCGGAGCGCCCCGCGATTTGACGGATGTCTGTAGATCGGATGGTGACCAATAGACGCCCGGTTTTGCAATGGACAAGGATAGCACCCAAATTTTTCTTCCCACTGCCCCAACAGCTCCGCCGATGTCGAGGGACAGCCGTCGCGTACTGAACACGGCGTCCGTCGCACACATCACGCGGACGACCACAATCTGACCTACTGCTTCGATGAGCCGCGCCCTCGTGACGGCAGTAATGAGGCCCGCCGCGACCACATCATGATCAGGGCCCTAGCCCGCAGCGTTGTGCCAGCTTGCCATCCAGGGAAGCCACGCCAAATCTTTAGTGGATAACCGCGGGTATCAGAACCGGGCCGGCGCCGCTCTTCGTAAACATCACGAACCCAATCAAAGTGATGACGATAGTGTAGCGCATTGGCGCCGCGCCACCCATAAGTCACATCGTGGACGACGACATCGGCGCGAAGATGCCGCAGCGCAGCCTCAATCTCCGGCGACCAATACCAGCCTGTTCCCTGGAACGGCCAGAACAGCCTGCCTTTCTGTCAAAAGGGAAACCGCACCAGAGACCGTCCAGGATCAGAAAACTGATCTTTGCCAGATAAACCCACCACGCTCAGGCACGTGGTTTGCGTGCGGCTGATGTTCCCATCACGCGTATGTAGCGGGCACGGCAGATGGAACCATCGCCGCTCCCCATGCGCGCTCCGCAAATCATATTCAAAAAGAGGTCCAGCCATTGATCCGGGACCGGCGATACTTCAAAGCGACCACCAACAAATGCCAGGCTTGCAGCCATTTCGAATTGCTGGACACGCTGAGGCCGGCGGGGGTGCCGGTGGCTTCGGGTTTTTGTTGGGCTTTCTTTCAGCGGGAGAGGGCGGCAGCTTCTGTCGCCGTAGAGGGGCCGCTTCCGGTACACCGTGTTTCTCAAACAGCGCTGCCGCCAGCCATCCTGCGCCCCTCCACTGCTTTGGGTGAAATTCCGGTCGCCGCACAAACGTCCCGAAATTCCGTCCATCAGCATTGCGAGATGGCGGCATTCCAATTTGCAATAGTCGATGATTTCTTTGGTCAGTTTCGAGAACTCGTCCCGGCGGTCCTTATTTTCGGCAATGACTAAGCGCTCCTGCTTGCTGCCGATACCCCAATTGCTAATCGCCTTAGCAGCCCGGTGACGAAGTCGCTCTCTGATCACCCTATCTCGAGCGCGATAACGACGACGAGTATGGCCATTTGGCCATCGACGGTGGCAATCAATACCAGCGCCAGCGTGAGTTCGGTCTGAGCGACGAACAAGAAGGCGCTCTGGGCGCGTGCTGCCTCCCGTGGGGTTCCGGATCCGAACAACGCACGCATCAGAATGCCGAGATTGAAGCCTGCGACATGGACCAGATAGCGCTTGTGCAGGTTTTCCAGCCCACGCAGCCACGCGCGGCGCATGCCGCCACGCTCCAGGACATGCGCAAAGCTGCGCTCAACCATCTCTCCGCGCTTGCGCATCAGTCCCGCCCGACGCCAGATTGCAACCGTGTGCGGTTGGCGTAAACGGCTCGGCGCGCCTCCTCGTCGCCACGCCAGCGCAGATAGCCAATGGCCGGCTTCGGCTCGGCGATCCGCGTTCTCCAAAGGCCGCCGTCGAGGCCCTTCAGACCGTCGCGTGAATGATAACCCTTGTCACCGACGAGAATGCAAGGCTCGTCGATGCTCGGGGCAAGCCCTATCCCGTCGAGATTTCGCGCCGCCGACGCCAACGTGACGGGCAGTGTGGTCGTGTCGCCTTGGTCCACCGGGTGGATCGGTGCTGCCACGATGACACCGGTATCGAGGTCGACCGCGTGCTCGGGCTTATAGGCGAGATGTGTCGTCCCATCCTTCATCCGCGCGATCTTCGCATCTGGATCGGTCGGGCTCGTCCAGTCCTCATTCGATAGCTTCTTGCCCTTGCGGGCGCGATCGAACCGGACGAGATCGTCGATCGTGGGCGTCGTGATGCCGCTTTCCTGCGCCATACGGGTTAGCATCTGGCGATAGGTCTCGCCGTTCTTGCGCCGCACGATGGACCTCAGGGCTGCGTTGGCTTCCATTGTCGAGCCGTCGACACCGATCCGCTCGCCCTTCACCAGACCCCGTTGCCCGACAAGAGCCAGAACCCAGCCGAAGACCTTCTCATGCACCTCGTGCGGCAGGCGGCTGCGCGTCTTTGACAGCCAGGAGTGATCGGGAACCTTGTCGCGGCTCCCAAGTCGCAGGAACGCCCGCAGCGACAGGGAATCCGAACAACGCCAGGCGATGCCACGCTCACTGTCGACCCCCTCGAAATAGCCGATCATGTGCATCCGGAAATAGCGTCCCGGCGGTAGTGAAGGGGCGCCCAGGCGAGGCGCGTAGAACGGCTTGCAGGTGGTCTCCACGAAGCCGTCGAAGCCAGCCTCGATCAAAAGCGTCTGAAGCCGGTCGTAGAACGCGTGCCCGGGCGAACGCGGCATCTCCGCCCAAGTCACGACAAGATCACCTTGAACCTCGGCCTCGCGCGTCATCGCCATTACAGCACACCCATCCGAATCTCGATTTCTCGATCCTCAGATCGAATCAGCCGCGCTCGACTTCGTCAACGGGCTGTT
>CAVUCB010000054.1:0-161987 GCA_963739755.1 uncultured Alphaproteobacteria bacterium
GTAGGCGGACGGATAAGAACACGTGACAATAGAAAATCACCGACTTCACCGACTTCACCGTCCCGGGCGCCGAGACCTCAGTCCAACACCTCCCGGGGGTTCAAGCCCCTGCCGTTGTCGGCCTTCGCACGGTTCACCTTGAGCCGGGCCGCTTGTCGCTCGGCTTCCTTCTGCAGCGCTGTCACTGCCTTGAACTGATCGCGGCCACTGAGGTGCTTCAGCGTATAGACCGTTTGCCGCTTGCCGGCGACGCGCCATTGCCCGTCATGTTGATCGGCCGGGTTGCGCGTCATCGCATAGCCTGCCTTCTCGAACCGGCCTGGCACCTGTCGGCGGTTGCTGCGTTCAGTCAGCCAGCTCAAGAGCTCTTCGAATTGATCGTTGAGAGCGGCGGCTGCGATCACCGAGCAACCGTGATCGCCTCCGGCAGCGTCACCGTGCCCTCCTCATTGAGGCCGATCGGGTCACCGATGATAGCGAGCAGAGCGGCAAGCTCGCTCTCCTCTGGCGCGCGGTTCGCGCCGACGATCTCCCAGAAGGCCGGCGTCTTCGGTGGCGTGGCCTTGGGATCGAACGCCGCGAGATCATAGCCGCGTAGGAATGCCGCGACGTGATTGAATCCGCAGTCATTGTACCATGCCCAGATATTGTTGAAGTAGCCGGGCGAGATGTCCCCAGGCTTGAGGGGTGACCATGCCACATAGTGCCGGCGGTCATCGTGCGGCAGGTAGAGGCCGTTCATTTTGTTGTTGGTGGTGATCAGCGTGCCGACAAGGTTCATGATCGAGTACCGCTTGAGATACTTCTCTTGAACCGGGAGCGTTTCCGGCGGTGCGGCCATCAACGTTTTCGTGCCCTCATAGAACTGATAGCGGTCGACGCGGCCCTCGCCCATGTCGCGGGCTTCGTTGATGCGGAGGATCACAGCCTGCAAAAACGAAGCGGTGTAGTCCTCGAAGAGGTTTGCCGGGTTGCACTCGGACATATTCCAGTCGCCGACTGCGTGACGAACGCCCTCAATGAGGGTGTCCTTGCCAATACCGGGATCACCACCGAGCACGATGCAGTGGTTGATCTTCACATCCGGCCGCTGCACACGCCATGCGAACCATCCGAGAAGATGCTGCCAGTCGTCGGGATAGGTCAGCTTCATATGGCTAAGCCACGGGTCGGCAAGCTTCGCGTCGCCCTTCCCGGAGACTACCGGCGGCTTGTAAAGGTTGTAGACTGCGACGCCCGGCTCGCTGATCCAGGTGCCGTTACTGATCAGCTTGTCCGGCACGATCATCGGCAGGCCCGGAGCCCATGTCGCTTGCTCGACCCCGTGACTTCGGGCGATATCCGTGCTCGTGCCTTTGCCGAATCTCCCGTTGATTGAGCCTGCCGGCCACATATCGTTAGTCTTGCAATAGATGAACGTGTTCGTTGGCGCGTGATGATAGAAGTCACTGACGATCGCGCCTGTCGGCACATCCGTGAACTCGGCGGCTGCATCTTCCTCGTCGGTGTTAGGCGGGAGATCGGCGGTCAACTCTTCTGCAGTGAGCTTATACTGCTCGATGATCTCAGTGGCCTTCGCCCTCGCGCTGGCTTCCTCCTCCTCGGTGCAGCCATTGGCTTCAGTCTTGTCGAGCAGCGAGCGCACGACACGGATTGCGCGAATACGGCGGAGCCTGTCGCGTTCGGCGCGGCGCGCGGCTCGCTCACCGGCGGCCTTCTTCGCCTTCTCGCGGTCAGCCTTGGCTTCCGGCGTCGTCGGCGCGGGGATGCTGAAATCTGCATCATCCGCGAACTCATCACGAGCGTCGATCTCCGGCTCGTGCTTCACCTTGTCGCCGTGGCCGGCACCCTCAAGAAAGTAATTGAATGTGCCGACCTTCGCAGCCCTCCCACCCATGTTGCGGTGAAGGCCGAAATTGTAATCCCATCGGTCGCTGATTTGGTCCCAGTCGCCAGCATATTCGCCTTCGCCGTTGCCAGTCGTCCAGTCCATGAAAGCTTGCTTGCCGTCGAGCACAGTGGACGAATGCGTGCAGGCCAGCAAAAGCGACAGCCACTTGTCATGCTCGCGGAAGTCGTTAACGTCGAGCAGATTCAAACGCTCGGCGAACTCTGCATCGGTATAGACCGGCTCAAACTCTGCATCTGGCGCAGGTCCGAGGTTGTTCGGCTCGCCGCACTTGTCGAGGATCCATTGGGGGACTGTCGGGAGATCGCGGACGTTGAACTTATTCAGCCAACGGTAGGCGCCCTTGCCCTTGACGAGGGACGGAGCGAGCACAACCATGCCGCCACGGCCTCGTGTATCGATGCCGGGTCCGATCTTGCTCGCGGTAGACTTCAAGAGGCTGCCGGGGTCACGGAAGAAAATATGCTTTCCCTTCGTCGGCGTCTCGGCCTGTAGCGTATCCGGCAGAAAGTCGTTTTCCATCTGAGCGTCGAACAATGCGCCTTCGCCATCCACGCCATGACCTTCGAGAGTGTCAACGTCGATCACCCCGATTTCGGACTTGCCACAGTCCAGACAGATCAAATCGTCCGGCCACTGCAACCACCATTTGGTGATCGTGGCTTCATCCCGCGTCGAGCCTTCGCGCCAGCGGACACGCGCGGCACCATCCTTCTTTGGTGACGGATAGATAAAGAAGCCAGCCCGAGCCAAGCTCAGCGCAGCCTTGATGATCGGCGTTTGATTTGTCAGTTTGGACATAGGAGGAAATCCCTCTAGCTTTGAATTTGCCTTCGGGACCACTCCCAAAGACCCCGCTAGACCACCCTGAGCGCGAAGGCTGCTCCGGGTTGGTGGTGGCGAAATTCCCTTGCTGGAAATTCTGTCGCTCCGTCATCCTTCCCGTTCTGGGTCGGACCGCCCTCAGCGTAGATCGGGGCGTTACACGACCAATCATATAGCTCGACGCTCCAACGAATTCGACTCCAACCTGTGGTTATAGTAAATCGGCTGAGGTTGCATTGTAAACCATTAATGCACTGCCCACATGGCCCGCGCCGATCCGCGCCCGCTATGCGTCACCCCTGATTTGGCATCGGCACGTTTCTCGCGTCCCGACCGAGATATCCCAGAATTTATTTTTATGCGCATCCGGTTAACCGCGTTCGGCCACATTGCCGCGCGAACAGGCTCAGACAAGGTAAGCGATCCGCTAACAAGATCGAATAGCGAACGGACCTACCGGGTCCTGTCCAAAAACGGGACGATTTGGCAAAACACGATGTGCCTAGCGGACATGGGCACCCCGTCCGCCACCGGGCCGCTACACTCGCGGCCGTGACAATGCCCTTTGGATGGCCATCCGATTGCGGTGGAGAAGCGATGTAGTACCTGATCGCCCGCACCGGGACCCAACAGCCGGCGCGGACGGGACGTACCCCGACCGCGCGCCGCCGGACTATCATTTCTGATACTGCTCGAACAGCTGCTTGATGCGTTTGGCTGCTTCCTCGGTGGCCTGTTCCGGGGTCATGTTGTTTTGCGTGATATTGGCTTCCGCCTGCGGCCAGACCTGCTCGGACAGCACGGCCGAATAGGCGGGGTTGTAGGACATCCACCACGGCAACGTCGGCTTGATCAGCCCCATGTCCACCGCAACCGGGCGGTGTGGGTCTTTCGGGTCGGTCCAGTACGGATCGTTCTTCACGATGGAGGCCATCACCGGCAAATAGCGAGCGCGGGTTTCCTTCAGATAGGCGTTCATGTTCGCTGGCTGGATGAAATCACGCAGCAACGCCTTGGCGGCGTCCACATTCTTCGATCCCTTGGGGATGATGGTGGGGGAAATCGCCAGCACGCTCGGCACCGGCTTGCCGTCATTGCCCAAGGGGATGCCGCGGGTCAGAATCTCCTTGTAGTAGAGATCGGGTTTGTCCATTTGCGCCGCGGCAATGGAGATGGTGGCGTTGGGCGTCATCACGATCTGCCGGGCGAAGAAGGCGTTGTTGTTGTCGACGTCGCCCCAGTTGATCGCACCCGGCGGCACATAGCCCTTCTTGAATGGCGTCGTCAGCCGCTCCAGGGACGTGGTCGCCGCCTTGCGCACGGCGGGATCGTCGATATTCAGTTTGCCATCCGGCGTAACGATGCCGACGCCACCATAGGCGACCAGGAATTGGTGGAACAGATTGCCGGCATCCACCTCTTTCGTCGCCATCGAATAGCCGAGACCGAAAATACGCTTGCCCTTGGAGCGCAGCTTGTCCTGCACGACCTGGAAAAAATCGAAGAATTTGTCCTGCGTGTCCGGCATATCGGTCGCGGCGAAGCCGACTTCCTCCAGCAACGGGAGCCAGACCATTTCCAGCAGCGAGGCGGCTTTGGTCGGCACGCCGTAATACGAGTTTTTCTTTTGCCTGGCGTTATAGAGGCGCGCACTGGCCAGCGCGGTTTCCGTGTATTCGGCCTTCTGGGATTCCACGACGTCGGAGACATCCTCCAACTGATCGTTCCATGCTGCGCGCGGCACCAGCAAGCGGTCGCCGGTGACGGTGTGCACCACATCCGGCACGTCGCCGACCTGCATGGCGGCGATCAATTTGGTGATCACATCCGGCGCGTTCATGATGGTCAAATTGACCTTGGTGTTGTTGCGCTTTTCCCAGTCCGCCATCCAGGCAATCACGGCATCGTTTTCAGCCTTGTAGAAACCCTGGGTCCACCAGACCGTGAGTTCGCCGGCCGCCCTGGCGCGGCGCGGCATCAGGCCGGTGCCCGCCGCGACCGCGGCACCCACGCCGCCCAATGCCTGCCGCCGTGAAATGAGCTTCATCTTGTTTTCTCCCCCGACTGTCGTTGCGCCGCGTTCAACCCTTGACCCCGCCCATGGTCAGACCGCCGCTCATTTTGCGCCGGAAACCGTAGTAGATGAGCAAGGGCGGAATGGCGTAGATGATTGCCGCCGCCATCAGATAATTCCAGGGTGCCTCGTCCCCCACCAGGAATTTGCCGAGTGTCACCGGCACGGTGACGACCTTGCCGCCCGACAGCAGCAGGAACGCATACAGATATTCGTTCCATGACAGCAGCAGCGCATAGGTGCCGATCGCCACCAGGGCGGGGGCCATCAGCGGCAGATAGATGCGGAAGAAAATCTGCGGCGGCGAGGCACCGTCGATGCGCGCCGCCTCGTCCAGTTCGAGCGGGATCGAGGCGCCGTATTGCTGGAAAATGAAGATCGCATAGGGCGTGGCGAAGGTCACTTCAACAGCGATCACCGCGAGCGGATTGTTGGTCAACCCATATTTGCCCATGATGCTGTAGAAAGGGATGGCCAGGAACGACAACGGGATCACATATGTCAGCAGCGCCGCATTGGTCAGCATCCAGCCGCTGCGGATGCGCATCCGGCTGATGGTGAAACTGGTCAGGGACCCGACGGTCAAGGTCAGTAACGCGACAACGATACCGATGAAGAAACTGTTGCCCATCTGGTTCCAGAATGTCTCCAGTAGCCAGTAGGCCTGGTGGAACACGACGCTGAACGCATGCGGGCTGGGCGCGATCGGGTAGACGGAGGTGCTGAGCACTTCCTCCTTTTCCTGCATGGAGACGCGGATGATGTTGTAGATCGGCAGCAGCGTCCAAATCAGCAGCACGGCCGACAGCAACGACACGCCCATGCGATCGATCGCGCGAGCCCGGCGTCGCGCGGTCATATCGTGACCTCGCTGCGCCGCAACTGGCGCATCAGCAAGATCGCCAGCGGGATCAGCAGGGGCAGCGCCGTCAGCACCGTCGCCATCCCCAATTTGGGATCGCCCAGTTCGAATGCGTTGCGGATGCCCAGGGTTGCGAGCACATGCGTCGACAACGCCGGCCCGCCGCCGGAGATGAAGCGCACGGCGTTGAAATCGCCCAGCGCCCAGATGGTCGAGAGCATGGTGCAGACCAGGTACATCCCGGCCATCAGCGGCAGGGTCACATGCGTGAATTTCTGGAGGCGGCTGGCGCCATCGACATCCGCGGCTTCATATAGTTCGACCGGAACGGCCATGCGCCCGGCGAGGAAGATCAGGGTCCAGAACGGCAGCCATTTCCAGATATGGCCATAAATGACCGAACCCAAAGCGAAGCCCGGACTGTCGAGCCAGGGTGGCCCATCCACGTGCGCCACCTGCCAGATCAGATTGTTGATCAGCCCCCATTGCCCGTTCAGCATCCAGTTGATGGACAGATAGCTGGACAGCGCCGGCATGGCCCAGGGCAGCATGAAGACCACCAGCATGACCTTCGTCCACCATCCCTTGCGCATGAAAAAGCCCGATAGCAGCAGCGCCAACAGCAATTTCAGGTTCACGCCAAACAGCAAATAGAGCAGGGTGTTCACCACCGTGCGCGGATAGACCGGATCGCCGAACAGCGCGCGATAGCTGGCCGGATCGCTGCCCAGCCACAGCCCATAGCCGATCGGGTAGATGACGAAGGCTATGAAGATCGCGACATAGGGGGTGACAAAGGCCAAAGCCCAGAGTTTGTCGGCACCAAATGTGCCATGCCGCCGCGCACGAGGCGTGGCGCTGATGGCCGCGGCCGGGCTGTCGATCATGGTCGTGATCGCCATCGTTCGGCTCCTTCCGCCTGCGCCTGCGTTCAGGCGCGCGGTGGCATTTCCCGTCCCTTTGGCGAAGGCGGCCCGGTTCGTCGTGGTCTGCCTCGGCCGGCTTTTCTAGGTGCGAGTGTGGCAATTTGCCCAGTGCGACACAACTAGTCTTGCGGTGGGGGGCGGCATTGTCACGCACCCGACCGAAGCACGCGAGGAGCCTGTGGCCGAAACGTTGCCGGGCCGTCGCAACCGCCGTCCGCCATGCGTCCAATTTCGCGAGCGAGACCTGCTACGGAACGATCGGGGCGCGGCCCATTATCATAATATCATAATCATGGGCCGTGTCGGCATCGGCGGCAGGTAAGAACGGTCCGCCGAAGAGTTGCGATGGCTGGCGAACCGGCCGTCACCGCGAAGTGATCGAGTAAGCTGTTTAGCAATGTCCGCTAGTCATCAACGGACCTCGATGCCTAGCTGCGGGAAGTCCGCTCTACCCCCAGGAACGGACCCCCTACGGAGCCGCCCTGTCCGAAACGTGCCAATGCACAAAGTCGCTGCGCTCCAGCCCGCTGCGCGGGAGCAAGAGCCGAGAGGCCGGTAGCCGGTTGAGAGTTGAGAGGAAGGCGATAGCCGGAGTGGCAAGGTCGACACGATCAACCAGCGTAGTGTTGGCGTGCAACGCATGATCGCGCGCGGATCAGCATCCTCGTGCCAGCCACATCATCGGCCGCACCGATAACGCGATGATAAAAAAATCCTTGACGAAAGCACCAACCAGTTTGCTTGAATGTGCCGTCTATATTGCGGCTCGCAAGAAATTGATTCACGCCATGTCGCTGGACATCGATCGACCGGTTAATCGCGCAGTGGTTGTCGGATGTGCTATTTCTGCCACGCGCAACCATTTGAATTACACGTGTCGCAAACATTAAAAGTACTCTTATGCAACACTCATGCCGAAACGCGGAAGTGGTGGAAGCGTTCTGCCGGGTTGCCGCCTCTCGAAGCATACCCGTCGATCAATTCACTAGCCGTCTATTGCTGCACTTCACGCGCCTGCCGAGATGACCACAAGCGGCGCCTGCATTAAATCCTCATAGCGCCCGCTGCTTATCCGGTGCCCAACTTCCCGCGACTTCGTGCCTTGGCGCTTTTCGGCCGCCGGCTACCTCGTCGTGTGGAGGCTCCGTGATCCCGGCGCCCGAAAACCAGCACACAAGCGGACCATGCACCAGCGGCAAGCCCGATTGAAGTGCGCGCGGCCTTTGCCCAATACGCTAAATTCCGGTCCAAACCAACTGAGTATTCGCCGACCGGACGGACGGAGAACCCCCACGACGAGACGACGGCGCGATTTCATCTGGCTTGTAAGCGGTGCCGCAACACTCCTTGGCCCGCTAGGTTTGACACGCGCGAGCAGCACTGAGTGACGGAAAAAATAGGCAAGTCCTGAACAGCCTCTCGATCTAACCAGGCAGTGAATCGGGCTCGAGACCATTGAGGCCACATCCATGATGTGCCCGTCCGTGGCAATTTTTCTGCCAAACGCACAGAAAGCCAACCGTTTGGGAGTGCTAACTTACGCCTCCTACCGCTGCGAGTTACCCAATAGAGA
The DNA here is from genome assembly GCA_963739755.1 of uncultured Alphaproteobacteria bacterium. Classification (GTDB taxonomy): domain Bacteria; phylum Pseudomonadota; class Alphaproteobacteria; order Rhizobiales; family Xanthobacteraceae; genus Bradyrhizobium. Next base: position 8,170 of record CAVUCB010000054.1, read on the forward strand.
AGTCCGCGAGTTCCACAAATCTCCGCGAGGTCCAATGTAATTTCGACATCGTGGGCCACGTATCTGAGAACTTCTTTTCGTCTCCCTTCTATCCAGCGTCGAGGAGCCGAGACTCCAGTAACGCCCTCGCTTTTTCCGACTAGGTCCATCCCCTTGGCCGCAGAATTGAGGCTTATGCCATAGCCCAGTCGGCAGAGCGCATGAAACATCATGTCCACGTGATCAATCGCCAAGCTCCTACACTCATCAAGCATTCCCAATTCCTCGGCTAAAATGTCGAAATCAAAACCCAGGCCGTTCCAAGTTACGATTTTGTATCCGCATTTAACTTTCTTCTCTAAATAGACGATCAATCTTCGTAATTCCCGCCGATCCATTCGCTTTGCGGGACGTTTGCGGTTCGCCCCACCATGCCAGAGCACCGGCTTGTCCGCACCACTCAAGAAAGTTGCGGCGCATGAGATCCCTAGGGGACGATGCGATCTCCGGTTGTAGCCGTGTTGTGGCTGCACTTTTGCAGTTTCTATATCGAATGCCAGATATTTCACGGCCACGCGCTTTCCCACAGGTTCGGCCCGACATCTCCTGCCTAGAAAGATGAGAAGTCAAATTGCAGATCAGTTAATTACGGCCCAAGACCAAGCCCCGTGCGATTAAAAAAGGATTCCAAAAGGTCGGGGCGTTTTTGCAGTCGACGGAACTCCGCCGTGATCCTCTTGCGTAGTTCGTCAAGATTATGGGGAGTGTAGTTGGCCAGTCGGTCGTATTTCACGTAACCCCATACATTATCGACTGGGTTCATTTCTGGCGCATACGGAGGAAATGGTTCTACAACGATTTTCCGATGCGCAGCAAGGAAGTCTCTCACATGCTTTGCACTGTGAATTGGGATTGAATCCCATCCAAGTGTTGCGGCGCCGCGAATGCGGCGGTGCACACCTTCAATAAACCGTGCAACCGAGTCCCCATGGAAATTGGAATTGTCCGGCAAGAAGATGAAAATGGAAGCCAAAATGCCGGCGGCGTGGACTGATCGTTATAGCCGCAATAACAGAAATCCGACCATGAGGATCCGAGACCTTAATCACCGGAGTCTGGCCACGCGGCGCCCAAGTCCGTCTCCGCAACGGGGCGAGCATGAAGCCTGCCTCATCAACAAATACGATATAGGCGTTTCTCTTGCGTGCCCGCTGTGGAACTGAAGTGGACGTCAACTCGCCAGATGAAGGCTCTAGACTGAGGTCGCGGTTCCATGCCTCTATCGCTGCCGGATCGCGCTCATAGGCGCGCATAAGCGGCTTTTGCAGCGTCAATCCCAATGCAGCAAGCAACTTGCCAACCGAGGTGAGGCTCAGTTCAACGCCGAACCTGTCAGCAACCAACTTGGCAACGACTTGACGCGTCCATAAATCGAAATCAAACCCATATTGACGCGGATTCTTGCCATTAATCCAGCGGTAAATTTGCCGTCCTTGCGCCGTTGTCAGCTTGGGAGGACGGCCTGTCCCTTTACGCGAGCGCAGCGCGCGCAAACCACGCCCTTTGCCCTTCGCCTGTCGTAGCCACCTATATATCACCGGACGACTGAACCCGTAGGAGGCGATCACAACGGATGGCCGCTCGCCTTCCCACACGCGCTGAACCGCCATGAGCCGGATCTCCTCCAGCGTCTTGTGATCCAGTTTCCGTCCATCTTGCTTCATGCAGCATATGAAACGAACCGCAGGCAAAAATCAAAGTTTAAACAATCGGCAGCTAATTTTACGCGGTCAAAATACCGAAAGATGGGCACGTCGATAGGTACAGAATACCCACGCTCCAAAACCCTCCCACTCGACGGCAAGATCGTTTGCCGCAAGATTGCCAGGACGAGGAAGCCACGACCACCGCGACGCCCGCGGACCGTAGGTCCGCTCTGGGTCCAGCCTGTGTGAAAACGTGCGCGAGCAGAGAATGCGCAGGATTGTTTTCTCCCTTTTCCTCTTTCGACTGCGACTGCCAGTGCTGTTCTTTTCCTGTTCAACGTAATCGAGACAAACTTTCTACGCGCAAGTTCGACGTTGGAGTTTTCACACAGGCTGGGTCATCAACGGACCTGACTGCTCTGAAATCCTACTTCCGCTCTCCCTCCGAAAGCGGACTCAAGTCGGCCATCGCTGGTGGTCCGGTTCGTGCCATTAGCGGCTGTGAGCAATCGCAGCAAGGCAGCGGCTGCGGACCTAGCCCAGTGCTTTGTTTCGGCCGATCCGACGGGGTCTAACGCGTTGCACGCGTCCGGCTAGTTGCGCGCGAGAAAATCCATGACGGCCGTTTCAAATGCTGTCGGATTTTCCCGATGCATTCCATGCGCCGCATTCGGTATCACGATTGGAGCCGCCAACTCTTTACATTTTCGCATGGCGGCGAACATGGCTGGATATCTCGGGGGACTTCGCTCGCCATTAAGCAGCAAGACGGGAAAGTCGAGCCTCGCAATTTCTTCGCACTTGGTCACGGGCCGTCCCTCCGGCTTCAATGCGGTCCGTAGATTGTCAAGAATGATTCGCTTTCGCTCCACCGCCAATCGCGACCACGTCCCTGAACCATTCAGCGAGTTCGAACCAAGCCTGTACGCCTCTATCGATCTCGCCTGCAGCGATTGCCTTCGCCAACGCTTCTCTGTTTGCAAGGGCTTCGGCGGCCAATCGTTGGCTTTCAGGTGACTCAGGCAGCAGAGCCTCGAGCCCACTGGCGTCCTCAAGAATCAGCGTCTTGATAAGCTCAGGGTTTCGCTTGGCAACATTAAGCGCCACAGCTCCCCCTCGCGAATGCCCCAATAGGTGAACCTTCCCAGAATTCTATCTTCTTGATGAATTCCGGAACGTCTTCTATGTGCTGTTCGATCGAAAAATCGTCTCCCGCGCCATCCCACCTTTCAGGGAAATAATGCCGTAAACTCACCGCGAAGACGTGGTATTTCTTGGCGAATACGGGCACCAGTTGAGACCATGAGCGATAATCATTCATCGCGCCGTGTACCAGCACGAGCGGAACGCCGGAGCCCATCTCCTGGTACGCCATTTCGTACCCGTTGACCTCGACGGACTTGATGCCGTCCGGAAGCAGCCACTTGGGGTCAGCTTGCGCCGGCAAAACAAATGCAAGTAAGGCCGCGCACGCAAAGTTTCCGCGCAGAGCCTTCATTCTCGTGATGAAGTCGCGCCGCTTCATTGCCTAGTGCCTCCGTTGCTTCCGATCGAAAGGATAGCACACCTCAGCTACGGCAGGAGACTGCTGCACTGCGGGATTTCAATCCAGTCTATGTCGCAGATGGGTCAAAGTCGGAAGAACTCGGTCTGAGCAAATGTCTTCCGGATTACCGCTGCGGACATTACTCACTGCGGCCGACATGTCTCAAAGCTGCCAGTGCCGACATCGCACGCGCGGGTCGGCAATCCGCCTCGGCGCTTTGGCTGACTGCTCGCTGCGGACTAGACCTCTTTGATCTGGATCAAGGGTCGGCCAGCGCCCTGGGCACATGCCACATCGGGGGCGGGATACGGATATGGCCGCGCAGTCGACAGTCGTGATCGTGGTTGATGATGATGCGGGGCTCCTGAAGGCAGTAGCGCGGCTGTTGGCGCACAACGGCATTCAAAGCCGGACGTTCGCCTCCGCGGAGGCGTTGCTCGAAAGCGGCAGCGCGCAGACGGCAACCTGCCTGCTATTCGACATCCACCTCGGCGGAATTTCGGGGATCGAGCTGCAGCGCCGACTTGCGGCATCGGGATCGAAGTGCCCGGTCATCTTCATGACGGCGAACGATAACGCGGCCACGCGCAATCAGGCGATGGACGCCGGGTGCATCGCCTATTTGCGCAAGCCGTTCGCGCAGCATGTCTTGCTGAATGCCATTTCAAAAGCTGTGGCCTAACCGGCGCGGGGCGCACCACGGCGCCGGATCGGCTCACCTGGAGCTTCGGCGCCGACCGTCAGTTTGCACTTGGTCCGGCGGTTCAGTCCGACCGAAGTTACCTGGTTTTCCCGCCGTTCAAATCTGGCAGGGTATAGCCTGCGGTAGGATGACAAAGTAAACGCGTTGGGGAGCACGGTGCTCAGGATGGACGGCGATGAAAGTTCATCAAGAACAAGCAGAAGACATCCCATTAGTGATCGCGACGATGCCCGCGACCCACCGGCAACGGGCGATGGCGGTCGGGGCCGTCATCGTTTTGATCGTTGCGGCGGTCGTTATCGCGCCGTTCGCGAGCATGCAGCTTGGCCGAATTGATGCCTTCATCCCGGTTTTGCAGACCGTCGTGAGTGTTGTCGATCTTACCACAGCAACCCTTCTGTTCGCTCAATTCTCGATCCATCCTCAGCGCGCCCTTCTCGCGGTCGCAAGTGGTTACATATTCAGCGGCTCGTTCGCATTCTTGCAAACGCTGGCCTTTCCGGGCGGGTACGCGCCGGCCGGTTTGATCGGTGACACACTTAACACTCCTGCTTGGATGTACGTGCTTTGGCACACTACGTTTCCGGCGGCGATCCTCGTCTATGCGCTCTCCAAGAATACGACCGGAGCCGCCAGACCGCAGGGCAGATCGGCAATGAGCGCGATTGTCATCACTCTTGCCTGCGTCTTTGCCGTGATAGCTGGACTGACTTGGATCGTGACGACGAAAACGGAATATCTCCCGAGCTTCTATGCTACGGACATCAGGTTGCAGACCCAATTTGGCAATCAGATCAACCTTGCGCTTTGGCTGTGGGGTGCTACCGCGCTAACCGTGTTATTCGCCCGCAGACGCACAATCCTCGATTTATGGTTGATGGTGACTTTGCTTGCCTACATGCCGAGTTTCTTGGTGGCGATCATCGGCAGCTCGGTACGATTTACTGTCGGCTGGTACGCGGCTCGTTGCTTCATTCTGATCGCAAGTTGCATGTTGCTGAGCGTGTTACTCGTCGAAACAATGTTTCTCTATTCACGCCTCGCCAGCGCGATGATCCTACAGCGGCGTGAACGCACCAACCGCCTCTTGAGTGTGGAAGCCGCGACAGCCGCAATCGCACATGAAATCAAGCAGCCGCTAGGTTCAATGTCACTAAACTGCGACGCAGCGTTGGAGTGCCTCAAAGCAACGCCACTTGATCTCGAGGAACTACGTTCCTGTCTAACGGACGTGAAGAACGATAACAGCCGCGCGAATGAAATCGTCGCAGGTATTCGCGCGCTGTTTAGAGCGACCACTCCTCAAAGGACGATGGTTGAAATCAATCGTCTTGCTCGGGAAGTGTTGAGAATGGTTGAGCACGACCTGCATGGTCACGGCATATCTGTTTCAACCGAATTTCAAGAAGACGTTCCGCAGGTGAAGGCTGACCCGATCCAGCTACAGCAAGTGATCTTGAATTTGGTCAGGAACGCGATTGACGCAATCGCAATTGGTCCCGCAACCATAAAGGCTATTCGACTGGTGACGACCTATGACGGAAAATCGGTCGTCTCGATTTATGTCCAAGATACGGGACCCGGCATCGCTCTCGACAACGAAACCCAAATATTTGATGCGTTTTTTACGACGAAAACCTCCGGAATGGGATTGGGACTTTCCATTTCTCGGAGGATCATCGAGGATCACGGCGGCGATTTGCGGCTCACCGAAACAAGTTCAAGGGGTTCTACTTTTGAAATCGTTCTGCCGAGCGGTAGTGAGGGCTTGAAGTGGACAATCGCTGCGGCGGCGAAATAGCAGTATTTTGAGCAGGCGCGATCATGGTCGGTGCAATACATAGACGCCAAGGTTGACTAGGTAAGCCCGATCGATGCCCTCTTGAGCGGCTCGATCAGTGCATTCGCCGCGAAGGGTTTTGTAAGATAGGCGAGGCACCCGGATTGAACGGCAGCGGCGTGAACGGCAGGGCTATCGTTCGCGGTCATGTAGATAACCGGCACGTAAATCCCAGCGGCTTTTAAACCACGCCTCAACTCGATGCCTGACCCATCTTTCAGGTTGATGTCGAGGATGATGCAAGCCGCCTTTCCGTAATCATTGTGGCCTCTGAAAGCCTCAGCAGACGCGAACAGGATGGTGTCGTACCCATGCTGTTTCAGCACTCGCGCTACTCCCCTCAGCATCGCGGGGTCATCATCCACGACGAAGACTAGCTCTCGATTAGACAAAAATAACATCCCTGACATGTTCCGCGACGCCGCTTAGAGGTGCGCTAATCGCTGCGAACAACAATCGAGCTAGTTTAGCGTTCGTCTATGAGTGAGTTGCGCGGCACGCATACCATGCGGATCAGCGAACGGCTTGTCGAAGTGCGCCAAAAAGTTGTTTTGGGTTGCCAATAAGGCCAACCCACGCCCCTCTCAGCCAATACGAGCAGCCCCGGTTGGGGGACCGGGGCTGCCACTCTCATGAGAGGTGCGTGGGGTCTTGGGTGGAGACCTGCGCGCTCACATTGAACTAAAATGCCGCCGTTGGTTCAATTGCTCCAAGGTGCCATGTACCTCAGTACAATCCCTCACCACGCCGCAGAACTGCTGGGTGCAGTCTGACAGCCAACTTGCCCTGAATTTCATGGAAGGAACCGGCGGTTTCGTCGAGCGTTGTGTCGTTCGGTTGATCGAGTGGTTTCTCGCGCCATCCCGCGCCAACAGTGACGAGTGCCGATTACGACCAGTGCCAATAGTGACAGGTGTCCGACGGGACCGATGTCCAAAAGGCCAAAGTCCAAAGGCCGGGGTCCGAACGGCCAGTGTAAAGCGAGCGTCAACCCTGCGGCTGCCGCCAGTCTGTCCGCAGCTAACTGGCAAGTTAATGCGAGACAAAAGCCACTGAACTTTTTTGGGACCATCGGTCGCTCCGGTGGTCTTTTTTTGTTTGGGCGCGGGGCCTATCGCGGATTAAGCAGCAAAATCTTGGGTGCTCGTTGCTCCGCACTATCGCCGTCACCATGCGCGATGCGGTTCAATTCGGCGTCGGTCAACCGGCCTTATAGATGCCATGCGTTGCGCACAAGCACCCGGAAAATAGCCGAAAACTCAATTCGAGGGGTGGGTTATCCCAGATTTCTCTGTGCCGCAATTAGTGGCGAAAATGATTGCAACGCAATCCTCATTACGCTTGCAAAAGCTTGCTGAGTTCCAGAAATTCCATCGCGTCGAGTTAATGATTGCGCGACGGGAATCGTTTCGACTAGGGCGTGGACTGGGCGTGAGCGCAAGATGGACCGGTCATTTACACGCCAAACCCCACGCGGTTTGTTCGGCAGCATCGGAGGCGGTCCATTCGTAGTCGCTGAAATTCGTTGCGCATGATTCGAGGCTCCGGTTTCGGAGCTTAAATCACGTCTAGGACAGCGCCACCAACCCGCAATGGCCGCTCGCGGTCCTGTTAATGCTCTGAATTTCCTTCCGCTTCCGGCGGCATAACATAGCCGGCATTGCTGCTGGCCCGGCCCGTCGCGAATGACCCACTTGAGACATCGGCGGCCAATAATAATTACCGGGCCGGGCACCCGCACGACTTCCAAGGGTCGGGATTGGACAGTTAAACTGCTGCGCTCTGATCCTTCGAGGCGGGCATGCAGCGGCGTGATTTCCTCGGACTGATAGGCGCAACCGCGTTGAGTATTCCTCGACCGGGCTATGCCCAGACAAAAACGGACATGCCGTTGGTCGGGTTTTTGCTGGTGCAAAAGCTGGAGACCTCAGTCGCTAAAGATAGAATTACCGTGCTTCGGAAAGGCCTTCAGGAGGAGGGTTTCATCGAACGGACGAACTATTCCCTTGCCGTGCGCTCCGCCGAAGGAGACGTAGATCGTTATCCTCAGCTTGCTAGGGAATTGGGCGCGCTCAATGCACGCGTGATCGTCGTATCAAGCTCCCTGTATGGGTTGGTAAACTCAGTGTTGTGCACGGCCGGCGGACAAAAAACGGCGTCGAATATTGCGCGTCGGTGCGAAGCGGCTCACGAGTTTCGTCGATCTTTTCCAGAGCTGCCGCTTGTTTTTTGCAACATTGCTGCCGACCTTGTCGCGTTAGGCGTAGTCCCAAGCTATGCGCACCCGGGCGGGATGCTCACCGGAAACGTGATGAACGCAGTCGGTGGCGAAGAAACAATGACCCAAAAGCGGATCGGGTTCTTCAAGGAGCTTGTCCCAAATTTAGTGCGCCTCGGCGTGATAGCGCCCGCCAACGGGGTGTTGGCGATGCAGGAGAAAGATGCCCTGCAAAAGGTGGCTGCCCAGTTGGGGTTTGAGGTTGTTCACTACGATCTCAACACCCTTGACGATCTGGAAAGTGCTGTTGCAGCGGGTCTTCGTGATAACGTAAGCGCGTTCTACATCTCGGGCGAGCCTCTGATGAGTGACGTTTCACGCATCGTGAGTTCCGTAACGGCCTCCGGCAAGCCGAGTGTCGGACCCTATCCGTACTGGGGACAAGCCGGACTTCTGATGACCTATTCGACCGACCCACTCGACGCTGTGCGTCATGCGGGCATCTATGCCGGCAAAATATTGCACGGCGCCAAGCCCGGTGATCTTCCGATCGAGCAGGCGAGCAAGTTTACCCTCGTTATCAATCTCAAGACCGCCAAAACGCTCGGCATTACTGTGCCTCCCACGTTGCTAGCACTCGCCGACGAGGTGATCGAATAGAGTTCGCCTTGCTGCGATGCATAGAGTCCGAAGGTGGCACATCGCGTCATTTCGCTGCGATGAGGAATTTGATCGCTACCGGGGCATAGCGGACATGGCCGCGACTTGCTGCCCGACCCGGCGCGAATGACCCAACTGAGACGTCGGACGAGGCGCGGATAAGCCCTTCCCGAGGGTGGATTTCCAGTTAGAGTTGGCCCTAATCCTTGGAGTCGGGTATGCGGCGGCGGGAATTGTTGACGCTTTTTGGCGGCGCGGCTACCTGGCCGTTGGCGGCGCGGGCGCAACAGGCGGGAAAGCTTCCGACCATTGGCTTTTTGGGCCCGAGTACGCCCTCCAGTTGGGAGCGTAATGTTGCCGATTTTGAGCAACGGCTGCGCGAACTCGGCTGGATTGAGGGACGCACCGTTGTAATTGAGTATCGCTGGGCGGAAGGACGCAACGATCGCTACGTCGAAATCGCGGCCGAGTTTGTTCGGCTCAAAGTCGACATCATCGTCACGGCGGGGAGCGCAGTTCCCCAGGCAAAACAGGCGACATCGACAATTCCGATCGTGTTTGCGGTTGCGACGGACCCGCTTGGCGCCGGCCTTGTCGCAAGCCTTGCCCGACCGGGCGGCAATGTGACCGGCCTTTCGCTGGAGTCCAACGATCTCGCCGCCAAGCGATTGGAAATCCTACGCGATGTTATTCCCGGTCTTCGGCGGATCGCCGTCCTCGCCAATGTCGGCTACGCCGGCTCGGCGCTCGAGATGCGCAATGTGCAGGCAACCGCGCGCACCCTCGGCATCGAGGCCGACGCCCTTGAAATCCGTCAGGCTGAAGATATCGCGCCGGCATTCGCCGCACTCGGGCCTGAGGCCAAGGCACTCTATGTGTGCATCAACTCGCTGGTAAACGCCAATATCCGCCGCATCAACGGCGCTGCGCTGGGTTTGCGGCTACCGACCATTCTTAGCGCCCGTGAATATGCCGAGGCCGATGGTCTTATATCCTATGGCCCGAGCTACCGTGACCTGTTCCGGCGCGCCGCTGACTATGTTGACAAGATTCTGCGTGGGGCCAAGCCCGGCGATCTCCCGGTCGAGCAGCCGACCAAATTCGAGCTAATCATCAACCTCAAGACCGCGAAGGCGCTTGGCCTCGACGTGTCGCCGGCATTGCTCGCCCGCGCCGATGAGGTGATCGAATAGAGACTTCCCGCTTCTGGCCCATCGCGTCATTTCACTGCGATGCGGAATTTGATCGCTACCGGGGACATAGCGGACTCTGGCGAGCCGTCAGCTCGGCGGATTTATGGGTTCACGGCCTAACTAAGTCTCTGCTGCCGCGTCTAGAGTGTCGCGCAACACGCGTGGGCATCGAACAGCGCGGAGACGCGATACCATCATCGGACGTGATCACCGACGCTTTGCCCGCCTTCGCCCGTCGATAAAAATGACCCATAGCAGCCCCCGGGCGGGTGGACGCGCCCGGGGTACCAAGGGGCCAGTTGCGGGTATAGCTTCCTTGGCACGCCGTGGCCACCCGGGGACAAGCTCATGAAGTTCTGTAAGGACGAAGTACCCATCCCACATTTGGTACCTCGGAGAAGGGCGCGCCGCTCGTGTGGTCTAATTGATAGCATTTGGGACAGCGAGATCGTGCCGATGCTCGGGGCCGCTCCCGGGCTGCGTCCAGTTGCCGTGTTACGACAGATTTACAATCGTTATCCGGACATCGGCCAGGGCGTCCGTCGCACGATAGAGCGACGCGTTCGGCGTTGGCAGAATGAGAATGATCCCGATCCAAGCGTGGTGCTCCGACGGCACCCCTCTGTCGACCAGCGGTTCTTAACGTACCGCGTCGTATCCGATTTTCTACGCTCCGCCCATCAAGGAATATTAGAGATATCTGATCTGCCTACCCATGCTCAGGTTCATGAATCGATTCACGAGATACTTACCTCTTGTAGGTCAGGGACTCTCGCGTATCGAAATAAGGCCCTTTTGGCGTTGTCCGTTGTTTGTGGCCTTCCTCTCGGAGATGTAGCCAAATATCCCGTTGCTAGCTGCGCATCATTGTATCGATGGAAGGGCACCTTTCTTAAAGAAGGATACCGCGGCCTCATGAAACCTTTATCGCGAGAAAATAAACGGTTTCAAGACAAGATAATCACTAGCGTTGTTTTCAAAACCCTGCATGAGCCTCCCGAATTCCACGGCTTTCACCGGACCAATTGGCGTCAAATCGATCTACATGCTGCGTTGAAAAACATCGGAGTCCACGTGTCAATTTGGACAATTCGGCGCGTCATACGCGCAAGAAGCTATCAATGGCGGAAAGCAAAAATTGTACTTACGAGCAATGACCCCGAATACAGGTCTAAGGTTGACAAGATTAAGCGGATACTTATGAGCTTGGCGGACGATGAGCGCTTCTTCTCGATCGACGAATACGGCCCATTCAACATTAGGTTGATGCCGGGAAAAAAGCTTTGTGCCCCAGATGAATTTCCATCGGTACCTCAATGGCAAAAGCGACGGGGAACAATAATACTGACGGGGGCGCTTGAACTCCGAACAAATCAAATTACTCATTTCTATTCGGAGGCAAAAAATACGGTCGAAATGATTAAGATGGTGGATGTTTTGCGTCGTAAATATAGATCAATGAAAAGAATGTATATTTCTTGGGACGCCGCTGGGTGGCATATCTCGAAGGCATTAGGAGAGCGGGTAGACTTCTTGAATGGCTGGGCCGACTACGATCGCGCACCTACTATTGAGCTTGCGCCCCTGCCTTCGAGGGCACAATTTTTGAACGTTATTGAGTCGGTATTCAGCGGGATGTCTCGCGCGGTCATTCACAACAGCGACTTTAAATCAGTAGATGACGCAAAGGCAGCGATTGATCTTTACTTGAGTGATCGGAACCGGCATTTCTTACAGAATCCACGGCGGGCGGGCAAAAAAATCTGGGGGAATGAGCGTGAACCTGCTGCGTTTTCCGAGGCGCACAACTGTAAAGACCCAAGATACCGATGACCGGCGTGGCCCATATCTCGTCGCTGTTAATCTCAGGGCTTGTCTGCTTATGGCCCATCGCGTCATTTCGCTGCTCCGCAGCAGCAGCGTCGCTCTGGGAGCAAAGCGGACAAATCTGGCTAGCTCGCGCTTACCAAAATATTACCGTGCCGGATAGGGCGGTTGCGGTCGCGAAGATTGCGGCAGCTCGCGGCGCTCCACCGGCTGGGCCGTTCGAGAGCGAGGTCTGGCCGAGGCCGGGGCGGGCCGGGGTGGTGGCCGGCAACATTCCGGCTTGTGGCCCGGTCAAGTTGGTCGCGCTCAGGCCTGCGCGACGCGGACCGGGCAGGATTTCTTGGGTTCGCGGTCCCAGTGGAATTGGACCCAGATGCGCCCGTGCTCGTCGGTAGAGATCTCCTCGCCTTCCTCGCCTTTCTTGCCGACCACCTTTGCCGTCTGGATGCCGTAGATGCGCGGCTTTGGGGTCCTCGGCAGGCTGCGAAAAGGCCGGCTACTGGGGAGGAAGTCGTAGGAACCGGAGTAGTTGTCACCGCTCCCGCCACCCCCGCTGCGATATTGCTGGGACGAATACATGTGCCTCGCCCCGACGATCAGGTACTCCTGGTTTTCTGATTTAGTCGGGTGGCGTTCGACCGTGACAAGACCTCCCGGATGGATGGAGGCGGCATCGCCATGGATGCTGCGTCGATGGTCGAAGGCCTGCTCCGCCTCGAGGCGAAACTGCGCGTGATTTTCGCCCTTGTCCTTCTCGTCGTACTTGTGATGGTAGTCGTACATCTCGAGCTTTGAATGAGCGTATTTTTCCTGGGATTCCTTGGGGGCCTTCAAATCCTTTCCCGGTTGCAAATAGTCGTAGTCGTTGAAGTGAACCTTGCCGGTGCGCAACTTGCGATCTGAAACCCATGAATGAACATGCTGCTGGCTATGAGCTGCGCCGGCCTCCCGCTGGATGAACGGGAGCTTCGGCAGATCCGGGATGGACTTGTGGGACGTCCGCAAGTCCGCCATCACCAGCGTGTGCTTGTCGTCGGCGTGCTCGAAAAAGTAATAGATGCCCCAATGCTCCATCATGCGGCTGCAGAACGCCAGGTCGGTTTCGCGATACTGGACGCAGTAGGGTATTTTTGGAAACTCGCCGGTGGTGCGGAATACAAAGTCGCTAAATCCCGCCTTCTTGAACACCTCCGAAATGATTTCCTTGACGTCCTTGTCGAGAAAAATACGACAATCGGCCTTGCGGCCGAGCAGCCAGAACCACGGGCGCAGCACCAGATTGTAGTGGAAGAGGTCTTGCGCATTGCCGAGCCGCCGCGTCGCCGTCAGGATGCCATTGTAATAGCGGATCTTGTTGTCATAGGTGATCTGCTTGATCGTGCATGACTTGCCGATCGCCTTGTCGAAATCTATGTTTTCCTGTTCGCTCAGTGCTTCGACGTTGAATTCGAACAATTCACTCAGTCCTTCCGCGGCGACGAAACTTGCCAGGACAAGAACGTCCTTGCCAAGCGGAGTGTTGAGCTGGGCGAGGCGCTTGTCCTGAGTAAGCTCAACTCATCAGTGATTTCCCTTCGAGCCTGTGGATGCGGGCCCGCGATGTCGACCATTTCGTGCTTATCTCTCGAGGTCAGGCAATGAAGGGACGCACATTTGCGCGCTTCTATCGAATCGCGGTCGGGAGTCCTTGCCGGAAAATGGATTTTTCTTGGAGACGGGCTGGATTTTTCCTTGAGAGCCGTTCCCCGCACGGCCCCGACCATTGAGCTGTGGCTGCGCCTGAGCCGTATTGAATGTTGAGCGAGGGTCTCTCCGGGGATTGCGGATGGTTGCCAGCGACGCCTTTACCGAATTCCTGCGCGAGCAGCTTGGGCCGCTGGGACGCGTTACCCTGCGGCGGATGTTCGGCAAGAGCGGCGTGTTCTGTGACGGCGTGATGCTTGGAATGGTGACCGAGAATACGCTCTATCTCAGGGTTGACGAGTTGAACCGCGAAACCTTCAGGGAGGCCGCGGCTTTTCCGCCGCTCAACTATTCGAAAAAGGGCAGCACCATCGACCTCGCCTTCTGGCGGGTGCCGGAGCGGCTGTTCGACGAACCGGAGGAGTTCCTTAACTGGGCACGGGAGGCGCTGGCGGCGGCGCGCCGGGTCGCAGCGAAGAGGGAACGGGCGGCGCCACGGCGAAGATCAAAGTCTTAACCAGGCTGCGCGCGCCGGCTTGTATCGATTGCTTAACTATCCCGTCAGCTTCGGCCGCCGGGCGGCGACCGTGGTCCGATCGATCGATCAATGATAGGTCGGCAGGCCCGCACCGGCGCGGGCCTCGAAATAGGCCTCGAGCTCCACCAGGGCCAGATGCTCCCAATGCTCCGCCTGGTCCAGGAGCGACCAGCGCTGGTGCGGACGGAACGCTGCGGTCTGACGATGCAGCGAGGCGATCGCGCGATAGCGGCGGACGTTTTCCAGGATGGCTTTCCCATTGATCAACATGTTCTTCTCCCCACGAACCTTGCCACGAACTGTGCCACGAACTTTCCCCTTGGCGCCCGCGACTTTGCCCGGGACGGTTTTCCAAAAAGTTAGCGGGCGAGACCTCGCGTGGGCGTGGTTTCCGAATTGTTGAGGTGGCGGCCGCGCGCCAGCGTCATGTCCGGCGCAGCAGGCTGACGAAATTCTCGACAATCCCCGACATCGCCGGCCATCGGTCCTCGACGACCAGACGGAAGCCCAAATTGGCCGGGGGCACGCCGGCGGCGCAGCCGCCGGTGCGCGGGTCCCTGATGAAATCCGTCATGTAAGTGCGGTGCGCGCCCTGGACGACGCGGACGCCGCAATTGGTGTTGGTAACGCGAACGGCTTCGCCGTCCAGCGTCGCACGTACAAAGCAGCTCTCGGTCCACTCCCAGACATTGCCGCCGATATCGAGCAGCCCGTTCGAGTTTTGCCCGAAACTGCCGACCGGCTGCGGCGCCAGCACGACCGATGCGGCGCGGGCCGATTCGGCTTCGTAGCGGGCGATCCAGGCCTGTGCCGGATCGGAAGGATCGACCAGTGCCGCCACCTCGTCGCGCACGCTTTCAGCCGCGGCGAAGGTCCATTCCTGGTCGGTCGGCAGGCGATAGTTCAGCCCCGTCGTCCGGCTCATCCAGGCGGCATAGGCTTGCGCATCATGCCAGTTCACGCCGACCATCGGTATGTCCGGACGCACATCGGCGAGCGCGACCCTGGGGCAGGCGCCGGCGTCGACACAGCGGCGATATTCGGCCACGGTGACCTGACGCTTCATGATCCTGAGCTTTCCAGCAAGCCTCGTGGTCGAATGCGGGCCTTCGACGGGCCGCCCGGCGCGCGAGAAATCGCCGGCCATGTGATAGCTGAAATCAGCCGGCGAAATCTCCGCGAACCCGGCATCGGTTGCGACCCTGGCCGGGGCGAGCGAGTGCATCATGACAGGCGCCGCCAGAAGTCCCGCGGCAATCGCAAGCTTCAACTTTATCGCGATCAGCATGATGCACTCTCCCCCCAAGGGAACGGCCCGCGGGTTACGCCCGCGAGCCGGACCTTCACCTCACCGCGTCATCACCGGTGAGACGGAATCGGCCGCGCCGAGCTTCTCCGGCGGGATCGGACCGGGGGGCGAGACCTGTTTCATCAGGTCCTCATTCCACTTGCCTTCCACCTTGATGTGCGCGGTGGCGCCGAGCTCGACCGCCTCGATCAGATTGTGGTTGACATAGGCGTAGACGCCGGGCTCGCGGAACGTGTAGAGCGCCGCGCCCGCCGAGCCGCCGCGGACGAACCAGGTCTCCAGATCCTTCTGCGGCGGATTGTTGAACTTGCCGGTCTCCCAGACATAGTCGCCGTGGCCGCCGATCAGATGCGGACGCGTGTCGCGGTTGGCCTCGGAATGCACGATCATCACGGTCTCGCCGACCTTGGCCGTCAGCGCATTCTTGCCCGTCAGCGCACCGGCCCGGCCCTCGAACACGACATGGGTCGGGATCAGCTTGCGCATGACCTCGGTCGTATCGGAATAGGATTCGGCGAGCGTCTCGTAGGTCTTGTATTTCCCCTTCTCGTCTTTCGGCACGTAGAGGTCGTTCTCGCCGATGTAGAAGATCTTGTCATAGTGCAGCGGCTTGCCATCGCCGTCCTTCAGACCGTCGCGCGGCAGCACCATCACGGTGCCGTGCATGCCCGACACCACGTGCCAGGGAATCATGCCTGCCGGCGCGCAGTGATAGACGAACACGCCAGGGCGCGTCGCCTTCCAGCGCAGCACGGCCTGTTCACCGGGATTGACGTTCGTCAGCGCGCCGCCGCCGAGGCCGCCGGTCGCGGCATGCAGGTCGATGTTGTGCGGCATGCTGTTGGTCGCGGGATTGACCAGCGTCAGCTCCATATAGTCGCCTTCGTGCAGCACCATCATCGGTCCCGGCATCGAGCCATTATAGGTCATGGCCCACATCCTGGTGCCGGCCTCGTCGATCACCGTCTCCTTCTCCTGGACCGTCAGTCTGAACTCGAAAATCTTCGGCCCCTCCTTGGTCGCCTGTTCATGCGGATGCACGAGCGGCGGCGCAACCAGGTCGACATGCTGGCGCGGCAGCTTGAGATCGTCGGCTAACACGGGAGCCGTCGCCAGCAACGCGGCGACCGCGGCGCCCATCAATGCGGTCCTTCGGGTGATCATGACATCTCTCCTTCAATTCGATGGAGCGAGAATGCATCACGTCGTGCAAGCGCTGTTTGATCCGCAGCAAGCAGCCGTTCGAAATGCGATGACGCATCGACAAAAGAGAAATCGTCTCCCTGTTTGCGCCAGCGCAACGAGCCATGACGCCGGACGGACAGACTGGCATCATGACAAAGATCGCACTCCTGACAACCGAACTGGCCGTCGACGAAGTCATGCGGCGATGGCCGCCGACCATCCGCGTCTTCCTCGATTTCAGCATGCACTGCGTCGGCTGCCCAATCGCGCCGTTTCACTCGGTCGAGGAAGCGTGCCGTGAACACGGCGTCGATCTCGCGGAATTCTTCCGGCGGCTGCAGATGGCGGCGCAGTCGGCGAAGATGCCTGTTCAGCTCGACGCGGAGCGGGGCTGCCCTTCAGCGAGCCCGAACAGTGCATGAGGGTTGCGCAGCACGATGCGCTGGCGCCCGCCCTCGACGAGCCCTTGGCTCTCCCACGCGCTGAGGATGCGGCTCACCGTATGCAGCGTCGTGCCGGTCATCTCGGCAACGTCCTGCCGGCTGATCGGAAAGTCGATCTCGATGCCTGCTTCGGTCTTGCGGCCGGCCTGTTTCGCCAGGCGCAGCAGCGCATGCGCGACACGTCGCTCGACCTGCTCGCTCGACATCTCCATGATGCGCGACTGGGTATCCTGCAGCCTTCGGCCGACGGTCTGCAGCGCGTTCGCCGCAAGCGAAGGGAATTTCGAGGTCAACCGCGGCCAGGCCGCCGACGGCCAGCACAGCGCGACGCTGTCCACGACCGCGACCGCGGTCGCCGGATAATGCTGCATCGCCAGCGCCTGGGCGACGCCGAAAATCTCGCCGGGCGAGACATAGCGGACCACGATCTGGTGGCCTTGCGCCGTGGTTTTCTCGACGCGAAGATGGCCATGCAACAGCACGAAGAACAAATTCGCCTTCGACCCCTGCTCGAACACCTCGGTGCCTTTCGGCACTCGGACAGCGCGAGCCTCGCGCAGGATCTCGTCGAGTTCCTCTGGCGCAAGCCCGGCGAACAACGGGATATCGGCCGCGACCGAACGGTCAATTGCCGGCATTTTTTCTCTCCGCAGACGGCTGCATAACGGCCATCAGACCACGGGCATTCGCCGGGAACATTGCGCCAGCTCAAATCGATCCGGCTGGTTTGCCGCTAGCCTGGATTTCCACGGAGGCAGATTCGCCTAACATGTGCGTCGCTAAGGGATTCACAGAACTCGCGAATTCTGGCCGCGCCATTAGGCCAATTGGTGCGCTGAGAAGGGCTCATCGCAGTGCTACTTCGCCAACAAGAACGCGGAAATCCCGCGAAACGTGAAGACATGAGGCCAAGTAACGCCGCGCAGGAATGCTATCAGCGCACCATTTAGCATAACGCTGCACGGCGAAAAGGCCCCACAAAATATGGAGTCGAACAGGCGTCAAGTTAGGCGAATTCGGTTCCGTGGAAATCCAGGCTAGGGGTTAATTTGCAGTGACCCTGGCCATGACCGGCCCCGCGGCCCGGCACCGCTTTCGGGTCATTTTCAAACGAAGGGAGGCCCCCATGTCGAACCCGAGGCCACGCGACTATCAGGGGCCTGCCCTGTTCTCCTACGGCTTCCGGCCGTTCTTCCTGCTGGGCGCGATCTATGCCGGGGCGATGATCCCGCTCTGGCTTGGCGTGTTCGAGGGTGAGCTGCAGCTTCCGACCGCTTTTGCGCCGCGCGACTGGCATGTCCACGAGATGCTGTTTGGCTTCGTCGCGGCCATCGTCGGCGGCTTCCTGCTCACGGCCGTTCCGAACTGGACGGGGCGGCTGCCCTTGCAGGGCGCCCCGCTCGCCGCGCTGGTTGCGAGCTGGGTTGCCGGGCGCCTCGCCGTCCTCGCGTCGGCGTCGATCGGATGGGCTTCCGCCTGCGCCATCGACGCGGCGTTCCTCACGCTGCTCGCCGCGGCGGCCGCCCGCGAAATCATCGCGGGGAGGAAGTGGAGCAATCTTCCCGTCGTGGCGATCATATCGCTGTTTGGCGCCGCCAATGTCGCTTTCCACATCGAAGCGCATGTCGGCGGCGTGGCCGAGTATTCGACGCGCTTTGCCGTCGCGCTGGTAATCACTCTCGTTTCCCTGATCGGTGGCCGCATCGTGCCGAGTTTCACCCGAAACTGGCTGGCGCGACAGCGGCCCGGCCGCATGCCCGTTCCGTTCGGCCGTTTCGACGCCATCGTCATCGCGACCAGCACGATCGCGCTATCGGGGTGGATCGCCGCGCCCGGGTCGCGAGCGGGCGGCATCCTGTTGATCGCGGTGGGCGGCCTCCACCTTGTTCGGCTCGCGCGCTGGGCCGGCGATCGAACCGCGCGCGATCGCCTCGTGCTTGTTCTCCATCTCGCCTATGCATTCATACCGGCCGGGTACGTTCTCGCCGGCCTCGCTGCCTTCGATGTCGTGCCCGCGAGCGCCGGCATCCATGCCTGGACCGGCGGCGCGATCGGCGCGATGACCATGGCGGTGATGACGCGCGCCACGCTCGGCCATACCGGACGCATGCTGCGTGCCTCCATCGGCACGCAATGCCTCTATGCAGCCGTCATCGCGGCAGCCGTGATGCGCGTCTGCGCCTCGATCGAGCCTGCGCATATGCAGACCCTGCTTGCACTCGCCGGCGCCGCCTGGACCTTTGCCTTCCTCGGCTTCGCCGCACTCTATGGCCGCGCCCTCTGCACGCCGCGCGCGGCCTGATCGGCTCTCAAAATTCTTTTCCGGTTGCGCCATCGCAACGAAGACAAGCGCTGGCCGCGCCATGATCGCTCCCGTCCGACAAGGAGATTGCTAAAATGCGCGTCCGATCTTTCAGCCGGCTGGTCCTGGCAGCCGCCTCCATCCTGATGCTCGCGTCTGCGGTGCAACCGGCAGCCGCCCACGACATCAGCATCAGACAGGCCTGGAGCCGAGCCACCCCGAAGGGCGCACAGGTCGCCGGCGGTTATCTCACGATCGAGAACCACGGCGCAGTCCCCGACAGATTGATTTCCGCGGCGTCAACGGTGGCCGCGAAAGTCGAAATCCACGAGATGACGATGCTCGACGGCATCATGATGATGCGCGCGGCCGATGACGGCCTTGCCGTTCCGCCGGGCGCGAGCGTGACGCTCGCGCCCGGCGGCAATCATTTGATGTTCATCGGCATCAACGCCGCCTTCAACGAGGGCGAGCACATCGCAGCCGTGTTGATGTTCGAGAAGGCCGGCAAGATCGATGTGACGTTCGACGTCGGAAACGTCGGCGCCAGGGGTCCGCGAATGATCGTGGCGTCAACCGAGGCCGCACCGCCCGCGATTTCCTCACCATCCACGGACGATTTCTTCACCCATATCTGCGGGACCAGGGTGATGGCGAACGTGACGGTGTCGCCCGGGCGCGAAGGTCCCGTCGAAATCATGGTCGAGCTGGAAGACGCCAATGAGCAGCCGCTTGCGGCGCAAGCGCTCTCCGTGACCTTGTCCAATCCCGACAAGCCGGCCGTTCCGCTCACCGTGAAGGCCGTGCGGATCGCCGGCGACAAATGGCGGGTACGGTTGCCGGCCGCCGAGGCCGGAAAATGGTCGCTGGCGCTCGGCATCGAGCTCGCCGCCAACGACCGGATCGATATCGCAGCACCGATCCTGATCGAAAAATAACGACAGATCGGGCCCGGGCCAAAGCGGCGCGGGCTCGACCTCTCCCCATGCATTTGCGATAGGATGGCGTCGGCCGCGCAACGTGGGAGGTTAGATGCTCACCGTCCATCATCTGGGTAAATCGCAATCCGAACGAATCGTCTGGCTCTGCGAGGAGCTCGGCATTGCCTATGAGCTGAAGCACACCGCGCGCGATCCCAGGACGATGCTGGCGCCGCCTGACTACAAGGCGCTGCATCTGATCGGCGCCGCGCCCGTCATCACCGACGGCGATCTCGTGCTCGCCGAATCCGGCGCGGTCGTCGAATACATCATCGCCAAATACGGCGACGGCCGGCTGGCGCTGAAGGCAGACCATCCGGATTTCGCGAACTTCCTGTATTGGTTTCATTTCGCCAATGGCACGCTGCAGGCGAACATGGGACGTCTGATGATCCTGAACCGGCTGAAGCTGGAGGCCGACAACCCGATCCTCGTCGGAACGAAGGCGCGCCTCGACCGCTGCTTCGATCTGGTGAATGCGCGGACCGGCGAGGCCGATTATCTTGCCGGCAAGGAGTTCACCTCGGCCGACATCATGATGGGCTTCCCGCTGACCACCATGCGCTACTTCCAGCCCTACGATCTGAAGCGCTGCCCCAACATCCCAGTCTATCTCGCGCGCATCAGCTCACGCCTGGCCTACCGGCGCGCGATGGAGAAGGGCGATCCGGGCATGGCGCTGCTTTTGACCTGAGCGGTTGACTGGGCGTCGCGACCGCGGCAGCCGGTTCGACCTCGCGACCGCGTGGATCAGCCAGGCCGCGGCAAAGACGATGGCAAACGCGGACCACTGGACCTCGCGCAGCGAGAGATCGGCCAGTGCCAGCAGCCACTCGGTCGGGAATCCGGCGATCACCAGCAGCACCAGCATGGTGGCTGCAGCGAAGATGCCGTCGAGGATCCTCAAGGCCGTCATCTTCGAGATCATGGCGACCTCCCGTCTCTGAAGGGCGGGACGGGCGATGTTCCGCGCCCTCCGTCGGGGCGCGCGGCATGGCCGAGACTGCCGCGATAAAGCCCCATATCCTTGAGCTCGCGATCGTTCAGGTAGCGCACCGCATAGATTGTGGCCTGCCGCTCGCGCTGCGCCAGCATGCGCGCGACCTGGGTGTCGATGGCCCGCTTCAGCCAGCGGCGCAGGCGCCGCGTGCGGCAACGCAGCCGGGCGATCAATTCCGGCATGACCGGCCCGCGCGTCCCGACCACGAGCAGGTTGGTGGCGAGCGAGGTGGTGACGAACACGGCGACGATGGTCGCAAAATGCATTTTGCCCATGCGCAAGCTCCATGGCTATCAGACAGCAAGATTTGGCTTTTCGGATTTGAGCGGCAGCTATTGCGCGGCGCGGCACCTGTCTTGGCCTACCACGACAAAAGGTCGGACCGGCATGAACCAGATCACACCTTGTCGCCGCGTACCTCGCGTGGCGTCAGTCCGTATTGGCGTCGGAAGCGCCGGTTGAAATAGGACAAATCGCCAAAGCCGACGTCGTAGGCGATGGTCGAGATGGCGGTCGGGCTCGACGACGGTTCGCACAACAGCCGATGCGCGCGCGCCAGCCGCTGTCCGGTCAAGAACTCCGAGAACGTCGTGCCGTCCGCCTCGAACAGACGCTGCACATAGCGCGGCGTCACGTTCAGGCTCGCTGCGACGCTGTTGACCGACAGGTCGCGGCGCTGGCAGTGCGAGACGATGAAGGCCTTTGCCAGCTTCAGCCGCGCCGCGCGCAATCCGCGCGTCCGTGCGGTATCGGCAAAATCGGCGGTCGGGCCGAGCGTCAGAGCGAGCAGGTCCTGGACATGCCGGACCGAGAGATTGAGCAGCTGCGCGTCGAGGGGACCGGCGTTGAACAGCCAGCCCGCGTAATTCTCCATCAGCTTGAGCGCGCCCTGATCGGGGCGGATCGGCCGCATCAGCGCATCGTCGACGCTGACGACGGTCGATTCGAACGTCGCGCGCGGCACCCGCAGCGTGAAGGTCTGGCCGGAGCAGGTACGATCGAAGGACGAGGCTTCGCTGCCGCTCAGGGCGATGGCTTCGCCGGCACGCAGGCTTTGCTCGCGGCCGCCGCCCTGGACGACGGCCGAGCCTGAGCGAATGATCGCCAGAATGACGTCGTCATTGCCGTCGGCGAGATAGCGGCCACCCCGCGAGACCTTGACCGGTGACGAGGCCGACTCCATCAGTTGCAGGCCCGGCAGCGCGAGGCAGCGGTTACGTGCCTCGAATATCTTGCCGGGCGCCGGCTCGAGATCCACGCGAAGCATCACATGGCCGAAATACTCCCGCCATGTTGCCATTCGGTCCTGTTCGGGAATGCCATCGGTTGAAAATTCCAAAATACGAGGTGCAAAATCGGTCATCCGTGTAAGGCCTGAAAGCTGGAGTCATCCTGCGTCCCCACGCTTGAAGCATTTCTCGCCCGCGGTAGCCTGTTAGCGGATCATCGTCCCTCCCGCGTCCCCCGATCAGATGACAATGTGAACTACCTCACACTCAAACAATATTTGACTGCCAATGTCGCTCCAAGCTGAGGCTTGGTCGCAACAGTCCAAGACGGGTCGCCACATGCATGATCCGTGGATTGCTCTTTGCCAACGGAGATTCCTCGGATGAAATTGTCTGGAAAATGTTTCTGCGGTGCGGTTGAAATCGAAACCTCCGGCGCACCGGAGGCGATGGGCTATTGCCATTGCGCGTCCTGCCGTTCCTGGTCGGGCGGCCCCGTGAACGCCTTCAGCCTCTGGAAGCCCGAGACCGTGCGAATCACGGCGGGCGCCGAACATGTGGCGATGTTCCAGAAGACCAAGCTCAGCCAGCGGCAATATTGCCGCAAGTGCGGCGGCCATCTCCTGACCAATCATCCCCCGCTCGGCCTGGTCGACGTGTTCGCCGCGACCCTGCCCGACCTGGATTTCCAGCCGGGCGTGCATGTCAATTATTCGGAAACCGTGCTGCCGATACGCGACGGCCTGCCGAAGCTGAAGGATTTCCCGAAAGAGTTTGGCGGATCGGGAGAGGCAGTCGCGGAGTGATCGCGACAAAAGCCCGGGGCCGGTCAGCGGCTCCGGGCCACCGGTCGCCGAGCTGTTTCATTGAGCATGATCTCTTTGGAAGACCGTTACACAGCCCGCATCAAGTGCGGGGCAGGCCTTTTCCGGATCATGCTCTAATCCGCCAGCCTCTTGTCGAAGCGTACCGCACGCCAATCGGGCGAACGCGTGAATTTGAAGCCGGCCTTGCGCGCCAGGCTCCTCATTTCGTCATTGCCCTTCAAGGTTTCGCCGAACAGATCGAGACAGCCGAGGCTGATCGCACGAGACTGCAGCGCGCAGAGCAGCGCCGAGCCCAGGCCCCTGCGCCGGAAGCGGTCGGCCACCGACATCGCGAACTCGCCAGTTCCGTTTGTGCGGTCGAAGCCATAGCAGGCTTCGCCGATGATGGCATCGCCATGAGGCTCGCGCGTTTCGACGAACAGGGTGAAGCAATCGGCCTTCCGTGTCGGCACCAGGCAGCCGCGGGCGATGGTCGCAAAATTGCTGGCCGCGCCCATAAAGCGGTTGTAGCGCGCCGAGCGGGACAACCCCTCAAAATATTGCGCCAGACTTCCGAGGTCGTCCTCGCTTGCGGTGCGGATCCAGACCGGCTGCGAGGCGCCGGGCAGCAGCGGCCCGGGCCATGGCAGTTTCATTTCGGCTCCGCGCGATCCGCAGCGACGCCGGAGGCCTTGTCGAGCAGCTGGCGCTGCTCGCGAACGATCCGTCGCGCCATGCGCTTGCGCGACCGGTGCAAAGCCGCCAGTACGGCCAACGCCGCACGCCGCAACCGCCGGGACCGATGGCTGCGGTCGGCTTGTCGCGCACGGGCCTGTAGCTCCGGAAAGATCACCACGTTAACCCTCGCGCATGGTTGCCTGCTCGTTCACGGACACCTAATGCGAGCGGCAAAATCGCGCTTGGACAAACGCGCCAATGCTGCGGTTTGCAGCGAAGGCTTTGCGGCCTAGAGCAAAATTCCAGAAAAACTAAAGGAAAACTTCATGCCAAAATGGACCGAAGCTGGTTTCTGGAATAGCGGCGCGGGGAATTGCATCCCCCAACCGGGGTTACACAGACGGCGAAGGCGGGAGATCGGCGGCCCGATGCCGGCGCAATTCTGGAGAGACAATGTCGGACGATGATGTCTATGTGCAGGCCGTCGAAGCGATCTATACCCTCGGCTCCGGAGAAGGTCGGATATCGGACGCGCTGAGCGCGACCGGACAGCGCCTCGCAATTCCCGCCCCCACCCGCGAAGATTTGTTCGAGAACGCGCTCGATCTGCTCAGTGACGGCATCGCGCTTCTGCGCCGCGACGGCGTCATCGTCTACGCCAACACGACGCTGCGTCATCTTGCCGAAGGCAACAGCGATTTCCGCATCGACCGCCACGCGGTCGAGTTCGCGACGCCGGATCTGCGCAGCCGCTTCGCCATGGCATTGAGCGCCCTGGAGCGCGTCCGCAACCCGCGCACCACATATCTTGCCACCGACTTCGCGGTTCCGCGCGGAGACGGCCTGCCGCCCTACACGGTGTCGGTGCGGCCCCTGCAGCGCGCGGGCGAGGAAACCCACCCCGAGGCCGCCGCGATGCTGCTGGTGCACGACCCGCTGCAGCAGAACCTCGCCACAGGGCGCATGCTGCAGGAACTCTACGGCCTGACCAATGCGGAGGCACAGCTGGTCCAGGCGCTCGGCACCGGCATGACGGCGGTCGCCTATGCGAAGAGCCGCAGCATCAGTGTCACCACGGTCTATACCCATCTCCGGCGCACCCGCGAGAAGACGGGCTGGAAGAGCGTCGCCGAACTGACGCGGCGGTTCCACGAATTGAACGTCTCGCTGCGGGCGAGCTGAGTGATCCGCTCACGCTATTTTCGCATCACTCCCATGATGCCGCCGGCAATTGCGGTTGGCCGCAAAGCATAGGATTTTCGCCCCCACCGACAAGATCGATTGGGGAGCGCTCATGAAGCCGTTGCATTTTGCCGCCGCGGTCGCCTTGCTGATGGCAGTTGCGGCGAGTGCCGATCCGATTCCGCCTGGCGGCGTCGGCCAGAATGTCGAGGCGGTCGGCTACAGCAATCTCAACGACAAGCCCGGCTTCAAGATGTCGATCCAGAAGGTCGGCGAGCGCTGGTACCTTTATCTCGGCATGCTCTGGAACGAAGGCTGGCAGATCGTCGACGTCACCGATCCCAAAGACCCGAAGGTGATCAAGGAGATCGAGGGCCCGGCCAATACCGCGACCGACCAGATGGAGATCGCCGACGGCAAGATGGTCACGGCGCTGGCGAAAATCTCGCCGGGCTGGGGCGGCGATCCGAAGAAGCCGTTCGACGAGGGCGTGCTGATCTGGGATCTGAAGGACCCGCTCAATCCGCAGAAGCTCGGCCAGTTCAAGACCAAATCGCTCGGCACCCATCGCAACGGTTACCAGGGCGGCAAATACATGCACCTGTCGGCGGCCATGCCGGGCTACAAGGGCAACATCTACGTCATCGTCGATATCTCCGATCCCGCAAAGCCCAAGGAAGCCGGCCGCTGGTGGGTGCCGGGCCAGCGGGACGACGAGACGCCGCCGCCTCCTCCCGGCACCATGCTGCACGGCCCGCCCTTCATCGTCGGCAACACCGCCTATCTGCCTTACGGCGGCGCGGGCATGATCATCCTCGACATTGCCAACGTCGCGCGGCCGAAGAAGATCGGCCAGCTCATGATGAGCCCGCCTTTTGCCTCCAACATCGGCGTGCACACGGTGATCCCGGTGCCGGATCGCAAGCTCGCCTTCATCAATTCGGAAGCCATCGCAGAAGACTGCAAGGAGCCGCTGCAGCAGGCTTCGATCGTCGACATCGAAGATCCCGACAAAACCGCGGCTGATGGCGCTGTTTCCGCTGCCGCTGCCGCCGGCGGACTGGCCGATCAAAAGCTTCTGCGAACGCGGCGGACGTTTTGGTCCACACAATCAAAACACGCTGCTGCATAACCCGGACGTCGCGCCGCAGGGCAACCTCGTCTATCTCACCTATTTCAACGCGGGCTTGCGCATCTACGACACGACGACGCCGACCGCGCCGCGCGAGGTCGGCTACTTCCTGCCGCCCGACCCGACCCATCGCTACGGCGTGTTCCCCAAGGGCAAGCTGGTGGCGCAGACCGAGGACGTGCTGGTCGACACCCGCGGCTACATCTACATCACCCACAAGAACCAGGGCCTGTATATTCTGAGATATACGGGGGGAGTAAAGCCCTAGGCCTTCGGCACGAACGCCGCGACGAGCGTCTGCAGCTCCTCACGCACGCGCGCGAGCACCTTGGTGTAATCGCGGCCTTCATCCTGCCGGAACAGTCTTGCGCTGGGGTACCATGGGCTGTCGTCGCGGCCGAGCAGCCAGCGATAGTCCGGCGTAAAGGGCAGCAGGATCCAGGTCGGACGTCCCTGTGCTGCCGAAAGATGCGCGACGCTGGTATCGACCGTGATGACGAGATCGAGGCAGGCGATCAGCGCCGCGGTATCGACGAAGTCGCCGAGATGTTCGGTGAGATCGACGATCTCAGAGCGCTCGGCAAGCATGGCCTTGTCAGCCTCGCGCGGCTCTTTCTGCAGGCTGTAGAAGCGCGCGCCTAAGTCAAAGAGCGCCGACATCGCCTTGAGATTCGTCGAGCGGTTGCGGTCATTGTCATGCAGGGGATTGCCGGACCAGACCAGGCCGACGCGCAATCGGTCATGCGTGCCGAGCTGCGCCTGCCATTCCCACACGCGCGCTTCCGGCAGCGGCGGCAGATAGGCGCGCGGCGCCGGTATGGTCTCAAGCCGCGTCTTGAAGGCGAGCGGCAGGCTCGAGAGCGGACAATGCAGGTCGAACTCGGGTAATCTCGACCCCATCTACCTTTGGCAAGCAAAGCGCGACGCCTTCCATGCCCGTCAGCAAGGCATGCAGGGGAAGCTCGACCTCGAGGATGACGCACGCGCCTAGTTGCGACACCATCGTCGCATAGCGCGAGAACTGGATGGTGTCGCCCAGCCCTTCATCGCTGTGGAGCAGGATGGTCTTGCCCGCAATCGGCCCGCCGAGCCATTGCGGCTGGGCGAATTTCCGGTTGACGAAGCCGAGCACTGCGACTTTCCGTCCCCACTCGCGCCCAAGCCAGCCGGCGTCGAAATTCGCCGATCCGAAGCCGCATCAGCGCGAGATTCCAGTGATAGTCGGCGCACTCCGGGTCGACCTCGGTGGCGCGGATGAGGTCGGCGAAAGCCTCTTCGGAGCGGCGCAGCTCGAACAGCGACGTGCCACGGTCGTTGAGGGCCGAGGCATGGTTCGGATTGAGCGCAAGCGCCTTGTCGAGCCAGGCGATCGCTTCCTCATGGCGGCCGAGCTTCTGCATCAATAGCCCGACATTCTTGTTGAAGTCGGGATGGTCAGGCTCGAGCGCGACCGCGCGCTGGCAATCGGCCAGCGCTTCCTCATGCCGCTTCAGGCGGGAGCGCGAGATTCCACGCAGGTTGAAAGCGGCCGCCTGGTTCGGATCGATTTCCAGCGAGCAGGTATAGCGGGCGATCGCCAGATCATATCGCCCGGTTTCGAAATAGAGAATCGCGCTGGAATTGGCCGCTTCGAAATAATCCGGCTCGACGTTCAGCGCCTGGTCGAAGCTCAGGATCGCCTCTTCGAGGCGCTTCTGCTGCTGCAAGAGTTCGCCCATCATGCACCAGATCGTCGCCTGGCCGGGATTGAGCACCAGCGCGCGGTCAAAACTCTTGATCGCCTCATCAAAGCGGCCCTTGCGGTGCAGGGCAGTCCCGAGATTGACAAAATAGTCGGCGACGTCGGCATTCTGCCGGATCGCCAGCGCAAACCACTCGATGGCGAGATCGTATTGCTTCGCAGCCATTGAGAGCAGGCCCATCAGATGCAGGGAATTGGCATGGCCCTGGTCGAGGGTAAGCGCGCTGCGGCCGCATCTCTCCGCTTCAGCAAGCTGCCCGGCCTGAAGCAGCCGAAGCCCCGCCTCGAACCAGGCGGCGGACGTCTCCTTGCGTGGAGGAGATGTTGAACTGTTGGACTGCCGGGCGGCGGCGCGTCGCTGCTGACGATTTCATTGGCGCTGGGTTGGCGTGGCCATGGACTCAGCGATAGATGATTCCCGGATTGGCGGAAAGGTTGGAGGCCAAAGGTATGGCAGCGATCAGGAGGCTGGAGGCGTAAACGCCGCGATACGAGCGTTCAGCTCCGCACGCACGCAATCCAGCACCTCCGCATAATCGCGGGCGGCGCTTTGCCGGAACAGCCGCGCGGTCGGATACCAGGGACTGTCGTCGCGATCGAGCAGCCAGCGATAATCTGCCGCATGGCACAGCAGGATCCAGGTCGGGCACCCCAGTGCACCGGAAAGATGTGCGACGCTGGTACACACGGAGATCACGAGGTCCAGGCAGGAGACCATGGCCGCGGTCTCGACAAAATCGGTGAGATGGGCGGTGAGATCGATGATGTCGGGCCGTTCCTTCAGCGTCGCCCTGTCTTCGGCTCGCGGGTCTTTCTGCAGGCTGAAAAAGCGTGCATCGACATCGAGGACCCTGCACATCGAACGAAGCGGCATCGAGCGGTTGCGGTCATTGCCCTGCGACGGATTGCCGGACCAGACCAGGCCGATCCGCATCCTGTCATGCGGGCCGAGCCGCCGCTCCCAGGCTTGCCGAAGCGTCTCCGGCGGCGCGGGAAGATAGGGCACATCGGACGGGATCGTCTCGATCCGCGTCTTGAAGGCCAACGGCAAGCCCGAAAGCGGACAATGCACGTCGAAGTCGGGCAGCGCCGCGCCGGTCTTCAGGCAGAGCGAAACGCCTTCGATGCCTGATAACAACGCGTGAACGGGTGCAGGAACCTCCAGGATCACCCGGGCGCCGAGTTGTGCCACCAACCTCACGTAGCGCACATACTGGATGGTATCACCGAGGCCTTCGTCGCTGTGCAGCAGGATGGTCCTGCCCTTGATCGGCTCATCGCCGAACCAGTGCGGGCTGGTGAAGTTGCGGTTCACAAAGAAGCCGCGGCAGGCGCGGCCACGCTCGCGCAGCGCCCAGCCACCTTCGAAATCGCCGAGCAGAAGCCGCGTCAGCGCCACGTTCCAGTGCGCGTGGTCGAAGTCCGGGTCGATGGCGATGGCCGCCTCCAACGCCGCCATGGCCTCATCGAAACGATGCAGCGCCAACAAGGACTGCGCCTGATTGTTGAGCGCAAGGGGAAGGGCGGGGTTGAGCGCGAGCGCCCTGTCGGCATAGACGAGCGCCTCGTCGTCACGCCCGAGACCGTGCAACACAAGGCCGACATTGCTGAGGAAATCGGCACTGTCGGGGGCAAGCTCGAGCGCCTTGCTGCAGCTCTCCAGCGCTTCCTCCAGCCGCCTCAGCTCCAGGAGGCAAACGCCCCTGAGGTTATGTGCTCCGGCAAGGTCCGGCCTGACCTGCAGCAAGCGGTCGAAGCTCGCAATCGCCTGTTCGTATCTGCCCTCGTCGAAATGTAGCATCGCGCCGGCGCGCGCCGCATTGGCGTGAACTCGGGTCCAGCTTGAGCGCCTGATCGAAACTCAGGATCGCTTCGTCCAGGCGCTTTAGCTGCTGCAACGCCTTGCCCATCCGGGACCAGATGTCGGCCTGACCGGGATTGAGCACCAGCGCGCGGTCATAGCTCCTGACCGCCTCGTCGAAGCGATCCCTGCGCTGCAGCGCCATGCCGAGATTGGAAAAATAGTCGGCGGCATTGGGGTTCTGCCGGATCGCCACTGCAAACCATTCGATCGCGAGGTCGTACTGCTTTGCGGCCAGGCTGAGCATGCCCATCAGGTGCAGCGAGTCGGCATGGCCCTGGTCCAGCGCCAGCGCGCTGCGCCCGCATTGCTCGGCTTGCGCCAGTTGCCCGGCCTGCAGCAGCCGAAGCCCTGCCTCGAACCAGGCGGCGGGCGTCTCCTGACGTGGAGAAGACGTGGATTCGCCAGTTGGCCGGACGGCGGCGCGGTCCTGGGGACGGTTCATCGCGGCTCGACGGGCATGGCCATGCGTCCAGCGATAGATGATTCCCCGATTCCCGGGAAGGTTGACTATAGGCTCGGTACCGGCTCGAGCGGCAGCGATGGCAGGGCGCCGAAGCGGCGTTCGCGGCGATGGAACGAGGCCAGCGCCTCGGCCAGAGCGTCGCCATCGAATTCGGGCCACATACGCTCGGTGAAATACAGTTCCGCGTAGGCGCCTTCCCAGAGCAGGAAATCGGACAGCCGCTTTTCGCCGCTGGTGCGGATGATGAGATCGACGTCGCGCAAGCCCGCCTCGCCGGTGACGAGCTCGGAGAACAGCTCACGCGTTGGCGCGCTGATGCCGGCGATCTTTGCCGCGGCATTGAGGATCGCGTCTCGCGCGGAATAGTCGATCGCGATACGCAGGTTGAGCGTCTCGCCGTGCGCCGTCGCCGCCTCCGCGCGCGCGATCGCCGATGCAATGCCGTCGGGCAGACGGTCGCGGCGGCCGATCACGGTGAGGCGAACGCCGTTCTTGACGAGAGCCTCGACCTCGCTCGCGAGATAGAAGCGCAGCAGCGCCATCAGCGCCGCGACTTCCGCCCTCGGCCGGCGCCAATTGTCCGTCGAGAAGGCATAGAGCGTCAGCGTGCCGACGCCCTGGTCGGGCGCGGCTTCGACGACACGGCGGATCGCTTCGACGCCGGCCTCATGGCCGCGCAGCCGCGACAGGCCACGCCGCGTCGCCCATCTTCCGTTGCCGTCCATGATGATGCCGACATGAAGTTTGGCGGCAAGTTTGGTTGGGAAACCACTTTGCATTGCAAAGCTCCGGGTCAAAAAAGGGAAAACGGATCAGGTCGACAGGATGCCGAGGCGGGAAAGCGGTGAGCCTTCCCTGCCGGCGGCCTTCGCCGCGTCGCGCACGAGGCGTTCCAGCACGGCGAGATAATCGAGGAAGCGGCGGCGGCCGGTTCGGGTGAGGCGGCAGGAGGTGTGCGGCCGGTTGCCTTCATAGCCCTTGGTGAGTTCGACCAGCCCCGCCTCCTGCAGCACCTGCAGATGGCGGCTGAGATTGCCGTCGGTCAGGCCGCAAAGCTGTTTCAGATCGGCAAAGGCGAGCCCCTTCGGATGCGCCATCAGCGAGGTCAAGACGCCCAGCCGCGCCTTCTCATGGATGACGCGGTCGAGTCCGTCATACGAAAACGGCGCACTCGCGCTTTCACTCTTCGGCATCTCTTTCTCCGGAAGCAAAATACAGAATCGTCGCCATCAAGGACTGGCCGACGACGAACGGCAGGCCCATGGTCCAGGGCGACAGCGCGTGGCTCTGGCTTGCCAGCAGCAGCACGATAAAGCCCGAGACAAAATACCAGGCGCCCGCGATCGCGACGGTGCGCGGCAGCGAGCGGACGGAAGCGAACACGCCGAGCGACACCAGCACCTGCCACAGCCCCGGCAGCAGCCAAAGCGATTCCGGCGCGAACTTCCACAGCACCACCGCCAGCAGCGTGCCGGCGACGGCGGCGGGCAGGAACTGCTCGACGGCCTGGTGGATCATCACATCCGCAAGACCTGAATGATGCCGGCGCGAGCGCGCGATCATCTCGGTCAGGATGATCGCACCCGAGAGCAGCGCCGCCAGCGCCCAGCCGCACAGGAAAGTCAGCGGATAATGGGTGGGATCGTGGAGCCAGAGATATTGCGCGGCCGCCGTGACCAGCGCGACGCCCGCGGTCGCCGCAATCGCCGCCGGGCCATAGCCGGCAAAGGCGGTACCGGCCGCAAGCTGGCTGCGGATCGCAATGATGTCGGCCAGCGCCTTGTCGAGATCGCGCATCTCTTCGGTCCGCACGCCCTTCTCGTCCCCCGGCCGTTCACTTTGCATCGCAAAGCATACCGGACCGTAAAGTGATTGCAAGGGGTGCGGCGCCGTGGGGCGGCGGACCACTTCCGGTTGCCTTCCGATAGTACCTTCACGTAGAATACGGCCGGGGTGGGGACAAATTGCATGCGTAGAACGCTTATTCTTGCATTTATTGTGCAGATCGCGATCGCGTCGATCGCCAATGCCGCGGGACCTTACGGCAACATCCACGTCGGCAACTGGAAGGGCGGCGCCTTCACCGACGACAACACGGGCGCCTTCTCGCATTGCGGCGCCACTTCGAGTTACGGCAACGGTGTCATCCTCGTGGTCGGCCTGAACGCCAACAACAATTGGCTGCTCGGTTTTGCAAACCCGGCCTTTCACCTGACCAAAGGCAACACAACTCCGATCGACCTCACGTTCGACGGACAATCGCAGGCAAGACTTTTTGCCACCGCAACCTCCGAGATCATGACACTCGCGATCCTGCCGCCGAACGTCGCTCGCGCCTTTCAGAAGGCGAGCCTGATGGTCGCGGTCTCCGGCAACATCGCACTCAATTTCAATCTGACCTCGACA
Organism: uncultured Alphaproteobacteria bacterium; assembly: GCA_963739755.1. Lineage (GTDB taxonomy): Bacteria > Pseudomonadota > Alphaproteobacteria > Rhizobiales > Xanthobacteraceae > Bradyrhizobium. The sequence goes on from CAVUCB010000054.1 coordinate 40,783, forward strand.
GCGCCGCTGCTCGCCGTGCTGGGGAATTGCGTCAGCACGGTGAAGGCCGGCGGCATCAACAGCGCCGGCGAGTTCACGGCGCCCAAGCCCGTCGCAGCGAAGCCGGACGCGCCAAACAATCCCAAAGCGGGCAAAACCGGTAGCCAGACCGGCACCGGTTTCGTGATCAGTGCGAACGGCCACATCATCACCAACCATCATGTGATCGATGGCTGCGCCGGCGACATCAAGGGTAATCTCACCGGAGAAGCCGCGAGCACGCTCCGGGTCGTCAACAGCGATCAGGCCAACGACCTTGCGCTGCTGCAGGGGCCCGCGGAATTGTTTAAGGTTCACGCCAAAATACGCGACCGTGCGATTCATTCAGGCGATTCCGTCGTCGCGATCGGCTTCCCCTATCACGGCCTGCTGACGTCGGATTTCACGGTCACGACGGGCATCGTGAGTTCGCTGAGCGGCATGCTGAACGATACACGCTTCCTGCAGATCAGCGCCGCGGTTCAGCCCGGCAACAGCGGCGGGCCGCTGCTCGATACCTCAGGCGATATCGTCGGCATGGTTGCTGCGAAATTGAACGTCATGAAATTCGTCCGCTACACCGGCACCATCCCGGAAAACATCAATTTCGCTATCAAGACCGGCGCCATCAGAGACTTCCTCGACAACAGCGTCGTCGCGTACGAGACCGCGGCTCCCGGCACCGAGCTCAAGACCGCCGACATCGCCGGCAATGCGCGCGCCTACACGCTGCTGATTTCCTGCACCGCGGGCGAGCAGGCGGAAGCCGCGAAGCGGTAGTCCTGCTGATCAGTCAGCCGCCCTCGTCATGCCCGGGCAAGCCCGGCCATGACGAAATCAACTAATGACAACACGCCGCCTTTGTCGCGTCGGGCTGATACTGGTCGCGCAGCCGCACCCAGTCCATCGGATAAGGCAGCTCCTGCTCGTGCCGGCCGAGCGGGGTGAGGTCGAGATAGTGGTAGGCCGCATTCATCATGTCGAGGCCGCGGGCGTAGGTGGAATAGGTGTGGAAGATGTTTCCGGCCTCGTCGCGATAGAACACGCTGATGCCGGGCAATTCGGGGCCGTAGAGGCGCGTAGTGCCGTAGTTGTATTTCGCGTCACCTGCCTTGATCTGTTCGGGCGTAAACGAAACGGCGTAATCGTAGTTGAAGTCGTTGCTGCCGGATGAGACCCAGTCGAAGGTCCAGCCCATCCGTTTCTTGAACGCTTCGAGCTTGGCGACCGGCGCCAGCGAGACCGCGATCATGGTGGTGTCGCGCGCGGCGAGATGCGGGACCATGCGCTCGAAACCGTCGGCCCAGAACGAGCAGCTCTTGCAGGCGGCCTCCCACTCCGGCGCGTACATCACATGCTGCACGACAAGCTGGGGCCTGCCCTTGAAGAGATCGGCCAGCGTGACCTTGCCGCCGGGCCCGTCGAAAATATAGTTCTTGTCGACCTTGACCCAGGGCAGGTTGCGGCGCTCCTGGCTCAGGCGGTCGCGCGCACGGATGAGCTCTTTCTCATGGGCCATATGCGCCTTGCGGGCTTCGATCCATTCTTCTCGCGAGACGATCTTGTGCGGTTGCATGGGACACTCCTCTGCTGACGTTCAGGCGACGAACTGTTCCAGATAGTCGAGGAACCTGCTCCAGCCTTGCCGGTGGTTGTCGCGGGCCTTTTCGTCGGCGAACTGCTCGTGATGGAAGGTGAGCAGCGTGCCGACCGCGTCGGGCTTGAGCTCTACCGTCACCAGCGACTCGCGCTCGGGCGTCGAATGCCAGGCCCAGGTGAATTGCAGCCGCTCGTTCGGCACGACCTCGCGATAGGTACCGCCCACCTCGTGATATTCGCCGCTCTTTTCGTCCGTGAAGCTGATGCGATAGCGCCCGCCGACGCGAACATCGAGATCGGCGCGCAGCGAGCCGGGCTTCGCCTGCGACATCGCGAACCACTTGATCAGGTTTTCCGGCTCGCTCCACGCGGCGTAGACTTTTTCCGGCCGCGCGCGGAGCCGCCGCGTGAGGGTGAGGCTGGGGCGGTTGTCGAGTTGGACTGCGCTTGACGATTGGGCCATGTTTCTTCCTCCACAAAGGCGGCAAGGTGATCGATATTGTCGGACCAGAAGCGCTGGTAGCGGTTGAGCCAATCCATCGCCTGCTCCATCGGTTTCGCGGTCAGTCGGCACGCCACGACGCGGCCGGTCTTTTCCCGCGCGATGAGACCGGCGTCGGTCAGCACGTCGAGATGCTTCATGATCGCCGGCAGCGACATCGCAAAAGGCTGCGCCAGCTCGCTGACCGAGAACGTGTCGCGGTCCGAGAGCCGCGCCAGCAGCGCCCGCCGCGTCGGATCGGCAAGTGCTGCAAAGGTGCGGTCCAGGGCCTGATCGCCATACTTAACCATGTGGTTTAGTATAGGCGCGCGCGAAACGATGTCAAGCGAGCGGCTTCGGAAAGTTTCGCGGGAACTCCGCGCTGTCAGATGATCAAAGATAAACGCGACCGACCCTTGCGGATCGATCGCGTTTGGAACCACTTCGCTTCACGCGTCCAGGCCGGCGACGGCCTGCACGCACCATTCAGCGATAATAGTCGTATTGATAGCCGCGGCGGCCGCGCGGCGGCACCTGCTGGCCGTACGCCACGCGCGGGTTGATGTTGCAATAGGCGTAGCGGCCGGAGGCGCTGGCCATGCACTGGTTATAGCTCGTGTAGGAGCAGTCGCCGGGATAGCCCATGTCCCTGCCCGTCACGCACCAGGCGTAATCATAGGCCGCTGCGGGAACAGAAGTGGTGAGCGTGGCGGCACCGGCCGCGGTGAGGGCCATCACGGCCAATATGAGCTTACGCATGGTCATCTCCTTCGCGCCGAAAAGCGCTTCGTCATTGTTTAGACTATACAACGCGGAGAAGGTTCAGCCGTTCACTCTACCTTGAGGCCGGCGAATTCGACCACTTGCTTCCACTTCTCGGTTTCGCCGACGATCTCGGCACCGAACGCTTCCGGGGTCTGCATCCGCGGCTCGCCGCCGAGCTCGATCAGTTGCTTCTTCACCGCGGGATCGGCCATGACGGCGTTGACCTCGGCGTTGAGCTTGGCAATGATTTCTTTCGGCGTCTTCGCAGGCGCACCCATGCCGAACAGCGCGCTCGCCTCATAACCCTTCACCGTCTCGCCGATCGCCTGCACGTCCGGCAATTGCGGCGACCGCTCGGCGGTCGTGACCCCGAGCGCGCGCAGGGCGCCGCCGCGGATGTGCTGGATGATCGAAGGCATGTTGTCGAAGATGACCTGCACCTGGCCGCCGAGCATGTCGGTGATGGCGGGTGCTGCGCCGCGGTAAGGCACGTGCTGCATCTTGCAGCCGGTCAGCGCCATGAACATCTCGCCGGACAGATGCACCGAGGTGCCGTTGCCCGATGACGCCATGTTGATCTTGCCGGGGTTGGCTTTCACAAAATCGATGAACTCGGCGACGTTCTTGGCCGGCACGTCCTTGTTCACGGTCATCACGTTCGGCACACGGTTAAAGGACGCGACCGGCGCAATGTCGCGCACGAAATTGAATTTGAGATTGGTGTAAAGCGTGGCGTTGATGAAGTTCGCCGGATTGACCAGCATTACGGTATAGCCATCCGGCTCGGAGTTCACGGCCGCCTCCGTACTGATATTGTTGCCGGCACCCGGCTTGTTCTCGACCACGAATTGCTGGCCGAGCTTTTCCGACAGCCGCTGGCCGATCAGGCGGGCCAGGATGTCGGTGGCGCCGCCCGGCGGATAGCCGACCAGGAACCGCACCGGCCGCGTCGGATATTCCAGCGCCGCCGAGGCGCGGCCGATCGCGAAGGTGGAGACGCCGGTACCGATCAGGCCCAGCGCGGTGCGGCGTGAAATCATTGCAAATACTCCCGTTTTTGCTTGTTGTTGAACCAATGGCGGGCCGCTTGTAACAAGCATGGCGTGGCGCTGGAAGTGCGACACGTGCGCATCTGATTGTACGAAAGGATAAGCCATGCCGGTCAAGGTCGACGCACTGGACCATCTCGTGATCAACGTCTCCAACGTCGCGCGCTCGGCGGAGTGGTACGCCAAAATCCTCGGCATGGAGATCAGGGTGTTTGACCCCGGAGAAGGCAAGACCAAACGCACGTCTTTGATATTCGGCAACCAGAAGATCAATGTCCGGCCGAAAAACGCCGACAAGGTCGAGTGGTTCACCGCCGATCACGAAGCCGCCGGCAGCGACGATCTGTGCTTCCTCACCTCGAGCAGGCCGGAACAGGTGGTAGCGCATCTCAACGCGCATGGCGTCAGAATCGAGGAAGGCCCGACCAAGAAGCAGGGCGCGCGCGGGACGCTGCTGTCGGTCTATTGCCGGGATCCCGACGGGAGCCTCATCGAGATTTCGTCATATGAGTGAGCCGCGCTGAGGTCGCCACATCCTCATTCGTCATTGCTTCGCTTCGCTCGCAATGACGAGGTCTGGATGGCCGGGTCAAGCCCAACCATGACGAGTTGAGAATACGGCCGCAGCCGCTCTCGTGCCTTCTCGCTATTTGCCCTTCGCCGTTTCCAATGGCAAAAGGGTGCCAAGAAGACGCGAGAAAGCAGCCGCCAAGGCTGCACGTGAGGAAAGATGAACAATTCCGCGGCCGTGCCGGGCATCGTCGGACCGTTTGCCGGGTTGGACGTACCATGGCTGCTCAAGATGCGGGCGGAAGTCCGGCGCGACCATCCGTTCCTGATCTGGGCCCCATTCGACGCCCCCGCGCGAAAGTGGCCCTACGGCGAATTTCACGAGCGTGTCGGCGCGCTCTGCGCCGGCCTTGCCAAACGTGGAATCAGGCAGGGCGACTACGTCCTCATTCATCTCGACAATTGCATCGAAGCGATGCTGGCCTGGTTCGCCTGTGTCGAGCTGGGCGCGATCGCGGTCACCACCAACACCCGCTCGGCGGCCGCGGAGATGGAATATTTTGCCGGCCATTGCGGCGCGGTCGCCGCGATCACCCAGCCCGCTTATGCCGAATTGGTCGCCGCGAACTGCAAAGGTCTGCGCTGGATCGCCGTGATCTCGCACGACGCCGGCGCGCCGGCGAAGCCGGTTTCACGCGGCGACAGTTTTGAAGTCCTCTTCGCCGACAGCGCCGACCGGCCGCGCCGCGCCACCGATCCGCTCGCGCCTTGCAGCGTGCAATATACTTCCGGCACCACGTCGCGGCCGAAGGCGGTGCTGTGGACGCATGCCAATGCGTTGTGGGGCGCCAAGGTCAATGCCGCGCATCAGGATCTGCACGAGCGCGACGTGCACCAGACTTATTTGCCGCTGTTTCACACCAATGCGCTGGCCATTCGATGCTGGCAAGCTTGTGGGTGGGAGGAACTTGCGTGATCCAGCCGCGCTTTTCCGCGAGCCGGCTCTGGAGCGTGGCGCTGGAGCACGCTTGCACCTGGACCTCGACCATTCCCTTCTGCATGAAGGCGCTGCTCGAGCATGAAATCCCGAAGAACCACAAATTCCGGCTCTGGGGCACCGCGGTGAACGATCCGCCACCCTTTGCGGTTTTCGGCGTGAAGATCATCGGCTGGTGGGGCATGACCGAGACCATCACTCACGGCATCGTCGGCGAGGTCGACCAGCCCAACACGCCGATGTCGATCGGCCGCGCGGCAAGCGAATATTCGATCCGCATCACCGGCGATGACGGACGGCCGACGGAAGTCGGCGACACCGGCAACCTCTCGATCAAGGGCGTGCCGGGCCTGTCGCTGTTTGCGGAATATCTGCACAACGAAACGGCCACGCGCGAGAGTTTTGACGAGCACGGCTATTTCCTGACCGGTGACCGCGTCACGCTGATGGAGCGCGGCTACACCAAGTTCGGCGACCGCGCCAAGGACATGCTGAAGGTCGGCGGCGAGAATGTCGCGGCCTCCGAGATCGAGCAGGTGATCGCGGTCGTCCCCGGCGTGCGTGAAGCCGCCGTGGTCGCCAAGAAGCATCCGATGCTGGACGAAGTGCCAGTCGTCTTCATCATCCCGCATTCTGGCGTCGATAGACTACCGCAGGATTTGCACGACAACGTCATGACGGCCTGCCGCGGCGCGCTCGCCGACTTCAAGGTGCCGCGCGAGATCAGGTTTGTCGACGAGATGCCGCGCTCGACACTGGAAAAGGTGGCCAAGGCCGAGTTGCGCAAGATGCTGGCGTGACGCCACAACAATAAGGAAACAACATGCTGCGTCCCTGCTTTGCCCTCCTCACGAGTCTCCTCCTCACCACCGCCGCCTGGGCGCAAACCGCCGACACCGTGCTGTTCAACGGCAAGGTCGTCACCGTCGACGAGGATTTTTCCGTCCGCGAGGCGATCGCGATCGGAGGTGGCCGGGTGCTCGCGACCGGCACTTCGGCGGCAATGAAAAAGCTCGCCGGCGACCATGCGCGCGTGATCGACCTCGGCGGCCGCACCGTGATCCCCGGCCTGACCGACGGCCACATCCACGGCATCCGCGCCGCGCTGACGTTCGGCAGCGAGGTGAACTGGATCGGCGTGCCGACGCTCAAGGACGCGCTCGCGAAGATCGCCGACGCCGCGAAGAACCAGGCTGCCGGCAGCTGGATCGTGGTCGCCGGCGGCTGGACCGAGGAGCAGTTTGCCGAAAAGCGCCGACCGACACCGAAGGAGATCGCCGAGGCCGCACCGGACAATCCCGTCTATATCCAGCATCTCTACGACTGGGCGCTGCTCTCGCCCAAGGCGATGGAGGCGCTGAATATTCGCGACGATGCCGACGTCACGCCCGGCGGCAAGCTCGAGCGCGATGGCGACAACAGGCCGACCGGCGTGATCATCGCGGGCGGCAATGCGCTCGGAAAAATCTTCGACAAGCTGCCGAAGCCAAATCTGGCGCAGCAGGTCGAAGGCTCCAGGAAATTCTTCCGCGAGATGAACTCGCTCGGCATCACCGGCATCGTCGACGGCGGCGGCGTCAGCATGTACCCGGCGAACTACGAGGCGGTGTTCAAGCTCTGGCACGACAAGCAGCTCACGGTGCGCGTCGCCTATCACCTCTGTGCCCCGAAGCCCGGCAGCGAACTCAGTGATCTGAGGGATCTTACGCAGCTATCGCCGCAAGGCTTTGGCGACGCCATGCTGCATTTCAACGGCCCCGGCGAAATCCTGATCTGGGCCGACTGGACCGATGGCGACATCACATCTGACGGCAAGGAGAAGCTCGCCGAGCTTTTGCGCTGGGCGGCGTCCAAGGGCTATTCGATCCAGCTGCACTGGAATCCGGACCGCACCGTCCACGATCTGCTCGACGTGGTCGCGAACGTCGCGAAGGACTATTCCGTCCGCGACCTGCGCTGGAGCGTGCTGCATCTCTACAACGCCTCGGAAGACAGCCTGAAGCGGATGCAGAAGCTGGGGCTGATCTGGGGCGTGCAGGACGGGCTCTATTTCGGCGGCGAACGTTTCCAGAAAGAAGTCGGCACCGATGCGGCGAAGCAGATGCCGCGGATCGTGACCGCGATGAAGCTGGGGCTCGTGGTGACCGGCGGCACCGACGCGCACCGTGTCTCCTCCTACAATCCCTTTGTCTCGCTGCAATGGTATCTCGACGGCACCACCATCGGCGGCGTCACAGACCCGCGGCGAGGCGGAGACGCCGAGCCGCCGCCAGGCGCTGGAGATGTACACCCGCAACACGGCTTACGCGGCCAATGACGACGACAAGCGCGGCACGCTGGAACCGGGCAAGTTCGCCGATCTCGCCGTGCTCTCCGCCGACTATATGACCGCGCCGGTGAACGAGATCGGCAGGATCAAGTCGCTGCTGACGCTGGTCGGCGGCGATGTGGTGTATGCGGCGGCGCCTTTCGCCGGTCTTGAACCGCCGGCGAAAAGTAGCCGTCAATAACAGCCGAATGCGACCGGGCGGAACGCCTGCAGCAATTGCTGGTCGAGCTTGCCGCCCATGCCTTCCATGATGCCGAAGGCGCGCGAATGCGTGAACGGCAGGCGGTAGGCGCGCTTCTCCACCAGCGCCGCATAAATGTCGACGACGGTGGTGAGGCGCACGATGTCGCTGATCTGGCTGTTCGACAGGCCATGCGGGTAACCCGTGCCGTCGAGCAACTCGTGGTGATGCAGGATGACATCCAGCATTTCCGGCGGGAAGCCGCCCTGCTTCATCAGCGCATCGTAGCCGAGCTGCGGGTGCTGGCGGATGATCTCTTTCTCCTCGTCGCTGAGCTGGCCCGGCTTGTCCAGGATCGCGAGCGGAATGAAGGCCTTGCCGACGTCGTGCAGCAGCGCGGCGCGGGTCAGCCGGCGCTGGTCGGCCTCGCGCATGCCCAGATGCTGCGCGAAGGCGACGGCAAAGCCGGTGACGAACAGGCAGTGGCGATAAGAGTCCGCGTGATGGCAGCCGACCGTCGTCAGCCATTCGCGGATCGAGGAATGCTTGATCGCCTTGATGATCTGGGTCTCGGCCTGCTGCACTTCCGCGAAGGTCAGGGGCACGCCCGCGGGAAGCTTCTGGAATATCTTGACGAAGATCGCGTGCGCGGCGGCGATGCCGCGGTTCAAGGTCTTGCCGCGCTCGCTTGCGTCGAAACTCTGGCTGTCGGGAAAGGCGGCGCGGACGCGCTGCAGGATGGCGCCGGCGTCGAGCGGCCGCGAGATGGTGTCGGTGGCGCCGAGCGCCCAGGCCTGCATCGAGGCGTGGTGCAGCGCGTCGGCGAGCACGAACAGCCGCGGCATCTGGCTGTAGGCATCGGACTGCAGCTTCTTGCGCACCGTCTGCACGCTCTCGGCCGAGCGCAGGTTGATATCGACCACGACGCCGGAAAGGCCGGATGGCGCGGTCGGAATGCCCGAGGTGGTAACCGTATCGACTTCGCCCACCGAGCGGAGGATGTCGGCGAGTTCACTGCTCTGGTCGCTGCGGTCGGAGGCCAGCAGCAGGCGGCGTTGGGGCGAAGGCTTCTTGGCGGTAGCGGTCATGGAATTTCCAGGCTCGCGGTGATGACAAGCGAAGCCTAACCGGCAACGTGTTCTTCCTCGATTAATAGGCGTTATGAATGTGCACCTACTCCAAACCCTAAAATTTTAACGAGAAAAAATCCGCCGGAGCAACTCCTCCGGCGGATCGTGGTTATCGCATTGCAGCAGAAATCATGCCTTCATCGCCGCCTTCACCGCTTCCGCTGTGATCGGCAGCGAGCGCACGCGGGCGCCAACCGCATTGAACACCGCGTTACCGATCGCGGGCGCGACCACCGTCACCGCGGGCTCGCCGACGCCGGTGGCATGCTCGCCATTGGCGATGACACTGACGGCGACTTCGGGCATCTGGCTCATCCGCAGCGGCGTGTAGCTGTCGAAGTTGGTCTGCTCGATGCCACCATCCTTCAGCGTCGCCTTCTCGAACAGCGCCAGCGACATGCCCCACAGCGCCGCACCCTCGACCTGGGCGCGGATGTTGTCGGGATGCACCTGCGTGCCGACGTCGGTGGCCACGGTGAGCTTCTTCACCTTGACCTCGCCGCTGTCCGCCACCGCGACATGAGCGACACAAGCCGTCCAGCTCGCGCTCGCGCGTTCCTGCGACGACACGCAGGCCACGCCCATGCCTTCTCCCTTCGGGAGTTGCTTGGTGCCGTAGCCGGCCAGGCCCATCGCCGCGAGCAGCGTATTGCGCAGACGCGGCGCGCCGCCGGCATTGGCGCCTTTGCCGTCGAGCAGATCGATGCGGTATTGCGCCGGGTCTTTTCCGACCGCATGCGCAAGCTCATCGATCATGCTTTCCACCGCCCAGAAGGTCCAGCCCGGTGCGACCGAGCGGAGCTGGCCGGACGGCGTGGCGTTGTGCGCCATCTCGTTGAGGATGGCGCGGACGTTGTGGTTCGGCACGGTGTAGAAAAAGTCCGCGCCGTTGACGGTGAAGCCGTCGAGCGCGCCCTTCTTGTCGACCGAGGGCGTCAGGAAATCGGGGATTCCCCAGCGCTTGGTAGGCCAGGCCGAAACCACGTCGTGGTTGAGCGCGATCAGCCTTCCGTCGGCATCGAGCCCCGCTTTCACTTTCTGGTAGGTGAGCGGCCGCGAGAAATCCATGGTCATGTCGTTCTCGCGGGAATAGATCACCTTGACCGGCTTGCCGACGGCCTTCGCCGCCTGCACCGCGGGCACCATCATGTCGGCATCGAGACGTCGGCCGAAGCCGCCACCCAGCCACATCTGGTGCATCACCACGAATTTCGGATCGATCCCGGCGGCGCCCGCCGCGATCGCGCCGGAGCGCGTCGCGAACTGGTTGCCGGAATAGATGTGCAGGATGTCGCCCTTGAACTCCGCGGTGGCGTTCATCGGCTCCATCGGCGCGTGGATGTTGATGTTGGTGGTGTATTCCGCCTCCATCACCTTGGCCGCAGTGTCCAAGGCGGCCTTGGTGTCGCCGTCCTTGACGAAGAACTGCCCGGAATCGTCGAGCGCCTGCAGGCGCTTCGCTTCATCGAACAGCGACTGGCTCGACAGCCTGGCGTTCGGACCCCCGTCATAGGCGATCTTCAGCGCGTCCGCCGCCTTGCGGGCGTTGGCATAGGTGTTGGCAACCGCCACCACCCAGCCGGTCGTGGTGCCGGTCTTGTCGTCGAGGGTGACGGCCTTGATGAAGCCCTTCACCTTCTTCGCCTCGCTATCGTCGACCGATTTCACCGTGGCGCCGAAGCGCACCGGCGGGGTCACGACCTTGCCATAGACCATGCCCGGCACCATCACGTCGATGCCGTATTTCGCCGTGCCGTTGGTCTTGGAGGGGATGTCGAGCTGCGGCACCGAGACGCCGATCATGGTGTATTGATCGGGGCTCTTCAGCTTGATCGCCTTGAGCTCGTCCGGCGTGAAGGTCTTGGTTGCCTTGCCGCTCTTGACGACGTCGGCAAAGCTCATCTGCTTCTTCGACTTCGGATGCGAGATCACGCCGTCGCGCACCACGAGTTCGCTCGCGGGCACGCCCATCGCGGCGGCCGCCGCTTCCGTCAGGGCGATCCGTCCTGCCGCACCGGCGCGGCTCATCGCCTCGAAATTCATCATGGTCGACCAGCTGCCGCCGGTGATCTGGGCGCCGAGCACGGGATCGTTGAACTTCGGATCGTTGGACGCGAGCTGCACCCGCATGTCCTTCCAGTTCGCCCCTAACTCCTCGCAGACGATCTGCGCCATGGTGGAAGCGATGTGCTGGCCCATGTCGGCCTTGCCGCAGGTCACCGTGACGATTCCGTCCGGCGCGATCGAGTACCAGACGCTGGGATCGAAGCTGGTGGCTGCCGGCGCGGTGGCGGCCAGTGCACAGTCGAGACCGGGAACGGCGGCATAGCCGAGCGCAAGGCCCGCAGCCGCGGTGCCGACCAGGAATGAGCGACGCGACAGATCGGCAGGCTCGGATTGGGTGATTTTCACGTGCGTATTCATGTGTGCCTCCGATCGCTCGAGACGTTGGAGGCGGTTCGCATTTCAGACGCAGCGCGCATGGTCGCCTTCTGAATGCGCGAATAGGTCATGCAACGGCAGAGATTGCCGTCCATGTGATCGACCACCTCTTCCTTGGTGGGATTGGTGTTCTTCGCAAGCAGCGATGCCGCCTGCATGATCTGGCCGGACTGGCAGTAGCCGCATTGCGGCACCTGCTCGATGATCCATGCCTTCTGCAAGGGATGGTCGCCCTTGGCGGAAAGACCTTCGATCGTGACGATCTTCTTGCCGACGACGTCACTCACCATGGTCTGGCAGGATCGTACGGCTTCGCCGTTGACGTGGACGGTGCAGGCACCCACAGACCCGCGCCGCATCCGAATTTGGTGCCGGTCATCTGCAATTGCTCGCGGATGGCCCAGAGCAGCGGTGTATCACCCGCCGCATCGACGGACTTGCTTTGTCCGTTGATATTCAGAGTTAGCCATCGCTTCTTCCCCTGCCGGTGTATGAAGCCGCTTACGACGGCATCTCACTGTTTGGGTGGCTGCGCGCCCACCGGGTAAGCGCCAGTTGACGCGTGGAATGATCGTGTTCCCGTTTAGAGGCAATCCAATTTGGAATTGTTTGCGGTGAAAAAATTGCCGAAATGCGTTTGTGCGTTGCGACAATAGCGGCGCTGTAAAATTCGCTGTGCGGAATAGGCGGCCATGCGCGCATCGGAAGTCGGGCGCCATGTCGATGTTGAGCAGTTCACACAGCTGAAAAGATCGCGCTACAATGGCTTAACTGGGCCTTGGGGCTGGAAGCATACGGGAAGGCGTGATGCCGAAAATCGATCGCGACGGAACAGAAATCTACTATGAGGTCCATGGCGACGGCCCTCCCCTCATTCTCACCCACGGCTATTCCTCGACCTCGGCGATGTGGAAGGGCCAGGTCGAAGCGCTGTCGAAGCATCACAAGCTCATCCTGTGGGACATGCGCGGGCACGGCCAGTCTGACTATCCGGAAGACCCCTCGGCCTATAGCGAGGCCCTGACGGTCGGCGACATCGCCGCGCTGCTCGACGCCGTCGGCGCAGGGAAAGCCATCGTCGGCGGGCTTTCGCTCGGCGGCTACATGTCGCTGGCGTTTTATCGCGCCCATCCCGAGCGGGTTTCCGCGCTGCTGATCATCGACACCGGTCCCGGCTTCAAGAAGGATGATGCCCGCGAGGTCTGGAACAAGCGCGCCCTCGACACCGCCGATCGCTTCGAGCGCGAGGGACTTCAAGTGCTGAAGTCTGCAAGCCGTGAGCGCTCGACCGTGAGCCATCGCGACGCGACCGGGCTCGCGCGCGCGGCGCGCGGCATGCTGACCCAGCGCGATGCGCGAGTGATCGAGGTCTTGCCGGAAATCAAGGTGCCGTCGCTGGTCGTGGTCGGCGCCGACGATGCGCCGTTCCTCGCGGCGTCCGACTACATGGCGGCAAAAATTCCGGGCGCGAGGAAAGTCGTGATCCCCGCGGCCGGCCACGCTGTGAATATCGACCAGCCACAGGCCTTCATCGAGGCGGTGCTGCCGTTCCTCGACGGTCTGCCGAAGCGCGCCGAGAGGCTTGCGCAATGATGACGCGGAGCGCGGCTCTCGCTTTGCTCTTGCTGGTGATGGCGGTCGGCCACGCCGCAGCACAAGGCACCACACTCGACGGGCGCCCACCCTTCAATGCGACCTTGTCGAACCATGTCCCGCTGGTGTTCGGCATGGATGTGTCGGAAGTTTCCACAGCACTGCGCCAACCCCTGCAATATGTCAGCGGCCCGCCGGGCGGGGAGATCTATCTCGCGCTCCGCAATCAGGGCGGCAGCGGACTGATCAATCACCACGACCGGCTGTTCCTGCAATTCCGCAACGGCAGGCTCGCCGGCTGGAAGGAAGACTACGGCCGCAACTGGATGTGGCAGTAGTCTCTTCCCACCTGATCGTCATTGCCGGGCTTGATCCGGCAATCCATCATCTTCGAGAGAATCCATTTTTTGGAAGGATGCGCGGGTCAAGCCCGCGCACGACGAGCGGTGATCAGAACCAGCGTTCGCCAACCTGCACGGTGTCGCCGGGACCGAGCGCGGTGCCGAGCGGCACCACATAGCGCCCCACGCCGCTGGCATCGGTGTGCGTGACGGTCACCAGATCGCGCCGCGCGCGGGGCGAGAAGCCGCCGGCAATCGCGATCGCGCTTTCGACCGTCATGTTGGGCACGTAGGGATATTGGCCGGGCGCCTGCACTTCGCCGAGGATGAAGAACGGCCGGTAGGACTCGATCTCGACCGCGACCGAGGGCTCGCGGATATAACCGTTGCGCAGCCGTCCGGTGATTTCGGAAGCGAGCGAGGCGGGCGAGCGGCCGCGCGCCGGCACCTGTCCGATCAGCGGCATGGTGATCGAGCCGGCGGCGTCGATGGTGTAGGTGTTGGTGAGGCCTTCCTGTCCGAAGACGACGACGCGGAGCTTGTCGCCGGCATCGAGCCGATAACCCGCATCGTAGCGGACCGGCATCGGTGCTGCGGCGTAGGAAGCATAGGCGGCAGGAGCAGCAGCGGGTGCGGGCACCGGCGCCGCCATCGTAAGGGTTCGGGGCGCGTTCATGGCGTCGCGCAGCGCGCTGATCGCGCCGCCGCCGCTGTTGTCGGCGACCGCGGATGCCGGCGCACCTTGCGGTTGGCCATAGGCCATCGCATCGAGATCGCCGCCAGGCGCGATCGCGACCGGCGCAACTGTCTGCATGCAGCCCGACACGGCGAACGCGGCGGCTAGGATCGGCAAGGAAAACGCGCGCGCAAACCGCACTGGAGCCATTCCTCAAAACGAGATGGCTCCAGTCTTGCACCCGTTATGGTTAATAAAGGGTTTTCTTCCTCTCCCCGCACGCGGAGAGAGGAGTTGCAGGAAATCAGGCCGAAACGCCGGCTCCGATTGGGCACGACACGCCGGTGCCGCCGAGGCCGCAATAGCCGGCCGGATTCTTGGCCAGGTATTGCTGATGGTAGTCCTCGGCGAAGTAGAACTCGCCGGCAGGCTGCAACCTCGGTCGTGATGGTGGGAAGGCCCTTCGCCGACAGCGCCTTTTGATAGGCCGCCTTCGACGCGTCGGCGGCTTTGCGCTGCGCGCCATTGAAGGTGTAGATCGCGCTGCGATACTGGGTGCCGACATCATTGCCCTGGCGCATGCCCTGGGTCGGGTTGTGGTTCTCCCAGAACGCCTTCAACAGGCGATCGTAGGAGACCTTCTTCGGATCGAACACGACCAGCACCACTTCGGTGTGGCCGGTGCGGCCCGAACAGACCTCTTCATAGGTCGGGTTCGGCGTATGGCCGCCGGCATAGCCGACCGCCGTGACATAGACACCGTCACCGAGTTCCCAGAACTTGCGCTCCGCGCCCCAAAAACAGCCGAGCCCGAACACGGCCTGCTCGAGGCCTTCGGGGTAAGGCGGCTTCAGCCTATGGCCGTTGACGAAGTGGGTCGTTGCGGTCGGGATAGCTTGCGCACGGCCGGACAGCGCCTCGGCGGCACTGGGCAGTGCGGTTGTCTTGCGCATGAACAGCATGGGTTCTCTCCGGGCGGGATACCGGCAGGGAGCAGAGGCGCTTCCAACCGGGAGCCGCCTTTATATAGGCCTTTACGTGCCGAAGCGCAGCCCTGTTACGCGGCCAAGATCAGTCCCGCGAATAGCCGATCAGCGGCTTTCGCGGCCGGAACAGGATCATGAGCAGGATCCCGAGCACGCCGAGCACGGCAAAGACCGGTTGCTCGAGCACCACCTTGATCACGCTGGTCCAGAGCCAGGGCGACTTACCCTCGACCCAGGTGCGGAACGCCTGCTGGCTCGCTTGATTCATGTCGTTCCAGAACTGGCCGAACTGGGTGAAACGCAGGCTCTGGTCGGCGACCCAGCGCGCCCCGTCATAGACCATGAAGATGAATCCGCCGGCGAGCAGCAACAGCCCTACCAGCCGGAAAAAACCGCGGATCATATGCCACCCACTCCGTCTCGCCCGCCCATGCCCTTACCGGGCCGGCCGGGGAAATTCAACCTCATCAGTACCTTACGGACCAATTACAGCAGGGTTTCGGCCCCCTCCAGCGCCGCTCAAAGCGTTGACGCTGCAAAACCCTGCCTCTATAAGGGCGCCAATGGCGGCGGGCGCAATCCCGCCGCCGCGTTTCTTTGAGTATGGCCGGCCTGTCGCAGCGATTGCTTCCTGCCACCGCCGCTCAAAGACGTTCCGAACAACCAGCAGCGTCGATCACGTGCGAGAGCACGATCGCTCAATTAAAGAGCAGCGGCCGGCGCGCTTATCCGCGACTGAACATACGAGCGGTTACCGCCGAAGGATTTGAAAAGATGGCCAATACGACTTCCGCCAAGAAAGCGACGCGCAAGATTGCCCGCCGCACCGTGATCAACAAGTCGCGCCGCACCGAGATGCGCGGCGCCGTCCGCAACGTCGAGGAAGCGATCAAGCGCGGCGACCGTGACGCAGCCGTGAAGGCGATGGCGCGGGCCGAGCCGGAATTGATGCGCGCCGCGCAGCGCAACATCGTTCACAAGAACAATGCCAGCCGCAAAGTATCCCGCCTCTCGCACCAGATCGCGAAGCTCGCCAAGTAACCTGACAAGTGATCTGAAGATGGGCGCTTCGCGACTTGGCGAAGCGAATGCATCATCAAGCCCGGCCTCGGCCGGGCTTTTTTTCTGTCATAATTGCTCGCCCTCATCTTGCGATCTGAAATAGGCTCCGTACAATTTTTGCGCGTTTGAAATTTTTTGCACGGCGCGGATGTTTCAGTACCCGTATTTCTACAGGTGCAATTTTGCCGCACCTGAAACACCGTTCATTCGTTCAAAGAAAGCCCTGTGCCACGTTGCAAAATGGAATAGCGCCTGACCTGTCACGGCTCGAAGCGCGGGGGTTACCCTCAAAAAGGAATCCCGAAAAACTTCGTCTCGCTAATTACTTATCCACATAGTGCGGTCAAGCGTTTGGAAAAACGTCCGTTCACCAACCCAACGTAAATATTTTATGAAGAATTTTTTCGACTGCGGTGAGATTTGTGACACCCGCGATTCCATGCGGTGATTCAAACTGTTGCTTTCGGATCGTGCAATTGCAGCGCAGCCACAGTGACGGAGACTCGCCGGGGGCGTCGATCAAAGCGATTGCGAGAAATTCAGCATCGTGTATTTCTTAAAACACTCGCGGCGCCCACGATCTTGAGACCAGCGCGGTTTTAGAAACGGGGCGGACGTGCAAATCGGCGGCGGTGTGCGCGTTGGCGGGACTTTCCAAGCGATTGTCGGATCGTGACCTGTAGCAATATGGGTAACGAAAAGCTGTGTCAAAATTTCTCAGGCGAGGCCGCAAGTCTCATTCGCTTCGAACTAGGGAAATAGGCACCTGTTAGCCGACAGCAGCGGCGAAAGCCGGCCCGGCCGAGCGGGTAGTTGTGAACGGGTTGGACAAACGGCGCAGCGGCTGAACGGCGTTGTTCGGGCGTCGCTGACCTTGGAACAGACTTGGAGAGGACAACTTGCCGGGAGCAATTTCGGTGAGGACGGGGAGGCGTGCAATGTTTTACGAATGCATCACTATAATTGATCGACTAGCCATTTCGAGCCACACCAATTTCGGCGACGGCAGCCTGCAGCCCTCAAACCGGTCTCCCGATATTCCCCTGAGTACTCGCTGACCTCGCGGGCAAACTTTCTGATCCAGACATCATTGATGCTCGCGGCGGCGTTCGCGCCGGACGGGAGAGCCATGCCTGGTGACAGAACACTCGCTGAGGTCGCGCCGCGGCAGGAACCTTGCACGGCGTTTCGTCATACAGCTCATTTCTATTTGGAAAAGTTCAAGGCAATGACAAATTCGGAACAAGATCGCTGGTCGCGCGTCAAAGGTCGTTTGCGGTCGAGCGTTGGGGAAGACGTCTATACCAGCTGGTTTGCGCGCATGGATCTCGAAGCCGTGCAGGATGAGAGCGTGCATCTGTCGGTGCCGACGCGTTTTCTGAAGAGCTGGATCCAGGCGCATTATGCCGAGCGCGTGCTCTCGTGCTGGCAGGCCGAAATGCCGGAAGTGCATCGGGTCGATCTCACCGTGCGCACGGCGATGCGCGCGGTCACCTCCGTGAAGGAGGCCCCACCACTCGAAACGCGCCGCATCGAGCCGCGCGACGGCCGCCCGACGCTCGAGCTGCGCTCGACCGCGTCCGCGCCGGTCTCCGCCAACCATGATGCACTCGGCGGCTCGCCGCTCGATCCGCGCCTGACCTTCGCGAGCTTTGTCGTCGGCCGCTCCAATACGCTGGCGCATGCGGCCGCGCGGCAAGTCGCGGAAGGACGCCGCGGCGATCCCGTGATGTTCAATCCGCTCTACATCCATGCGGGCGTGGGCCTCGGCAAAACCCATCTGCTGCAGGCCGTGACCTGGGCCGGCAATGCGGCGGGCGAGCGCAAGGTGCTGTATCTCACCGCGGAGAAATTCATGTACGGCTTTGTCGCGGCGCTGAAGACGCAGACCGCGCTGGCCTTCAAGGAAGCGCTGCGCGGCATCGACGTGCTGGTGATCGACGACCTGCAGTTCCTGCAGGGCAAGTCGACGCAGGCCGAGTTCTGCCACACGCTGAACGCGCTGATCGATGCCGGCCGTCAGGTCGTGATCGCGGCCGACCGTCCGCCGTCCGATCTGGAAAGCCTCGACGACCGCGTGCGATCGCGGCTTGCGGGCGGCCTCGTGGTCGAAATGGGTTCGCTCGGCGAGGAGCTCAGGCTCGGCATTTTGAAGTCGCGCGTCGCTGCAGCCCGCGCGCATCATGCAAGCTTCGACGTGCCGGAGCAGGTGCTCGATTATCTCGCGCGCACCATCACCCACAATGGCCGCGACCTCGAAGGCGCTATCAATCGGCTTCTCGCTCATTCGAAACTGAACAACCAGCCGGTGACGCTGGAAATGGCCGAGCGCGAGGTGCGCGACCTGATCCGCCCGCAGGAGCCGAAGCGGATCAAGATCGAGGACATCCAGCGTGTGGTGGCGCGGCAATATAATGTCAGCCGCTCCGACCTGTTGTCCTCGCGCCGGACCGCCAACGTGGTACGGCCGCGGCAGGTCGCGATGTATCTGGCGAAGACGCTGACGCTGCGCTCTTTGCCCGAGATCGGCCGCCGCTTCGGCGGGCGTGACCACACCACGGTGCTGCACGCCGTGCGAAAGATCGAGGCCCTGGTGGCCAGGGACACCGCGCTCTCCGAAGAAGTGGAGTCGCTGAAGCGCCAGCTTCAGGAATAAGGGCTTTCTCCGCCCGGAACAGGCGAGCCCCTCCCCCACGGGGAGGGGTTGAAACCTCCGTCCAAAACGTGGGAATCGCGCCTCCAATCCCTTGAATTAGCATGCCATCCGCGCCACTTTACGCCCCCCGAACGCCCCCTTAAGGGGTTGCCGGGTGTCATCGGCCGTGGCCCACCCGCCCGGCATTCCCACGACATGCTCTGTTGGATCGGGCGGAAATAGCTATGAAGGTCACCGTCGAACGCGCGCAACTCCTGAAGTCGCTGGGCCACGTCCATCGCGTGGTCGAGCGCCGCAACACCATCCCGATCCTCGGCAACGTGCTGCTGCGCGCCGAGAACGCGCAATTGTCGCTGAAGGCAACCGACCTCGATCTCGAGGTGACGGAAACGCTGGCCGCCGAAACCGCAACCGGCGGCTCGACCACCGTGCCGGCGCACATGTTCTACGACATCGTGCGCAAGCTGCCCGACGGCTCACAGATCGTACTGGAAGGCGACGGCGACCGCTCGGTGATGGCGATCCGCGCCGGACGTTCGCGCTTCACGCTGCAGACGCTGCCGGAGAGCGATTTCCCGGATCTCGCCGCCGGCGACATGACGCACTCCTTTTCGCTGCCGGCCGCCGACGTCAAACGGCTGATCGACCGCACTCAGTTTGCGATCTCGACCGAAGAGACGCGCTACTACCTCAACGGCATCTATCTGCACTCTGCCGGCAGCGCCAAGGCCGCCACGCTGCGCGGCGTTGCCACCGACGGCCATCGCCTGGCGCAGATCGATCTCGTGCTGCCGAAGGGCGCGACCGGCATGCCCGGCGTGATCGTGCCACGCAAGACCGTCGGCGAGGTGCAGCGCCTGATCGAGGACAATGAGGCCGAAGTCGCCATCGAGCTGTCGCAGGGAAAAATCCGCTTCACCCTCGGCAATGTGGTGCTGACCTCAAAGCTGATCGACGGCACCTTCCCCGACTACGGCCGCGTCATCCCGCAGAACAACGACAAGGAACTGATCGTCGACCGTGCAGATTTCGCCAACGCAGTTGACCGCGTTTCGACCATCTCCAGCGAGCGCGGCCGCGCGGTGAAGCTCGCGCTGTCCGCCGGCAAGCTCGTGCTGTCCGTCACCAATCCGGATTCCGGCAGCGCCACCGAAGAGCTCGAGGTCGAATACGCCTCCGACCCGCTCGATATCGGCTTCAACTCGCGCTACCTGCTCGACATCGCCGCCCAGATCGAAGGCGAGGTCGCGGTGCTCAAACTCGCCGATCCCGGCTCGCCGACGCTGGTGCAGGACAAGGACAACAAGACCGCGCTCTACGTGCTGATGCCGATGCGGGTGTGAGGTGATGCGTTCTTGGCACCGCCCGGCTCTCTTACCCTCTCCCCTTGTGGAAGAGGGTGGCGCCGAAGGCGCCGGGTGAGGGGTTCGTGCCGCAGACGCCGCGCCATCGACCGACCGCCAAGCACCTCCGCGATTTCGCGAGAAGCATGCGTCGCGAGCCGACCGACACCGAGGCGGCGATGTGGCGTTTGCTCAGGGGTCGTCGATTTTCCGCTTTTAAGTTTCGACCGCAAGTTCCCTTCAAGAATTACATTCTTGACTTCGTGTGCTTCCCGAAACGCCTTGTCATCGAGATCGATGGAAGTCAGCATGCAAACTCGCAAAGCGACTCGCAGCGAGAGGCGGCGCTTGCGTCCGAGGGATTTCAGACTGCGCGTTACTGGAATAACGACGTGCTGCAGCAGCCCGTGGCTGTGTTGGAGGACATTCTTGCAAAGCTCGCCGAGCGGTAAGATACCCCTCACCCGTCGCCTCACTTCGTGAGGCGCCACCCTCTCCCACAAGGGGAGAGGGTGCACTGCGCCCGCTGCACTGGCCAACATGACCCCTTCCCGCATTCATCGCCTGACGCTGACGCATTTCCGCAATTATCGCGGGGCGAGCCTCAATGCGAGCTGCGACATGGTTGCGCTGGTCGGTCCGAACGGCGCGGGCAAGACCAATTGCCTGGAAGCGATCTCCTTCCTGTCGCCCGGCCGCGGCCTGCGCCGCGCCACGCTGGAAGATGTCGCCGACAACCAGGGCGACGGCTCCTGGGCGGTCTCCGCCGAGGTCGAGGGCGCGCTGGGGCTGGCCACGCTCGGCACCGGCATCGAGGCACCGCAGGGAGATGCCTCCGTCAGCCGCCGCTGCCGCATCGACCGCGAGAATGTCGGTTCGGCCACGGCCTTCGGCGATCATTTGCGCATGGTGTGGCTGACGCCGGCGATGGACGGCCTCTTCATGGGCGCGGCCTCCGAGCGGCGGCGCTTCTTCGACCGCCTGGTGCTGGCGATCGACAGCGAGCATTCAAGCCGCGTCGCGGCGCTGGAGCGGTCGCTGCGCTCGCGCAACCGGCTGCTCGAGGTGCGCAATTTCGACGACCATTGGTGCGACGCGATCGAGCGCGAGACCGCCGAGCTCGCCGTGGCCGTCGCAGCGATGCGCGGCCAGACCGCGGTCAAGCTCGCCGCAATGCTGCGCACGCGAGGGCAAGCTTCCGCCTTTCCGTCGGCGCAGATCGCGCTCGACGGCTGGATGGAGAATGCGCTGCTGTCCGAGCCCGCGCTCGCGGTGGAAGACCGCTACCGAAAGATCCTGCGCGACAACCGCGTGCGCGATGCGGCGGCCGGGCGCACCCTCGACGGCCCGCATCTCACCGATCTGCAGGTCGTCTACGCGCCGAAAAACATGCCGGCGAAGGACGCATCCACTGGCGAGCAGAAGGCACTTCTGATCGGGCTGGTGCTGGCGCATGCCGCGCTGGTGGCGGAGACCACCGGCATCGCGCCGCTGCTCTTGCTCGACGAAGTGGTCGCACATCTCGATCCGAGCCGGCGCAGTGCGCTGTTTTCGGAACTTGCTAAACTCGGCGCGCAGGTGTGGCTGACCGGCGCCGACCCGGCCGCGTTCGCGGAACTGGGCTCCTCCGGCGATATCTTCGACGTCGAGAACGGCCGTGTGACGCGGCGAACCTGAAGCTACTCGCTCGCGGCGCGAGGCTTGCTCTCAGCCAGAACTCTGTCGATCACCGACTGAATCAAAAACACCGAGGCCTTTTCGGTCAGATGCACCTGATCGCTCGCGGTGATGTCGCTGGCTTCATCGCCAAGCCGCGTCAGGCAGCCCTCTTCGTCACACAACACGCCCCGCGCCGAAATATATTCTGCTCCTCTCGGCACCAGCGCCTCGCGCATCACGGCATCGTAAGCGCCGGTCGACCCGCCGTCGTTCCAGTGCGGCGGGATCAGGCTGTGGTGCAAGAGATAATAGCGCAGCACCTCGTTCGGCAGCCCGCGCCGCCAGCCGGGCACCGGACCCAGCACGACGACTTTCGCGCCGGTCTGTTGCTTCAGAGCGGTGACGGTTTCGGCGACATGATCGAGATATTTCTCCCAGGTGCCCTGCAGGAGCACGATGTCGGGCTTGATCTGCCGCGCCAGCGCCAGCACCCGGTCGTTGTTGACGCGACAGTTCGGCGCGGTGGGAATATCAACATTGAGCGCCGGGATGCAGGAACTCGCGGTCAACTGCGCGATACCGAAATCGCGGCTCTGCTGCGCCTTGCGCAGGCCCGGCATCAGCGCCCCCGCTGTGGAATCGCCCCAGAGCAAGAGCAGCGGCCGGCGATGGCGATCGACGCAGTCGGCGGCGAACTCGGTCTCCTGGCTGAGATCGAGCAGGCATTGGTGCACGCGCCATTGCGCCGACTGCGCCGGCACGTTGGCCATGGCGCGGATTTCGCCCGGCAAACGGAAATCGAAGCCGCGGCCTTCGAAGACGATCACGCCTGCGATCGCCACCACCGCCATTGCGCCGGCGAGCGAGGCTGCCTTGATCGGAACGGGACGGCCAAAGCGGAACGGCCGCTCGATGAACCAGTAGGTGCCCCAGGCCAACAGCGCGCTGGAAAGCAGGATCAATTCGCGGTCGATGAGGGTCAGCGGCTCGGACTTGATGATGGCGAACATCACCAGAAGCGGCCAGTGCCAGAGATAGAGCGGATAGCTGATCAGGCCGATCCACACCATCGGCGGCCAACTCAACACGGCCCGGTTGATCCATGAGGCCGGCGCCGACAACAGCAGCGCGCTGCCCGCGACCGGCAGCAGCGCCCACCAGCCGGGAAAAGCGCGATGCACGTTCAGCACGGCCGCTGCCGCCACGATGAGCACGACGCCGGCGATGGCGCGGCGGTTGCCGGCGGCCTCGCTTTGATCGATCCGGTTCCAACCGCAGGCCAGCACCGCGCCGGCCAGCAGTTCCCAGGCGCGCGTAAGCGGCAGATAGAACGTCGCAACCGGATCGGAGCCGATCAGCGCGACGTTGAGGACAAACGACGCGACCGCGATCGCCCCCGCCACCCATCGCAGGCTCCAGCGCTGCCGTGCAGCCAGCATCAGGATCAGCGGCCAGAACAGGTAAAACTGCTCCTCGATGCCGAGCGACCACAGATGCAGCAGCGGCTTTTTGGCGGATTCGATATCGAAATAGCCGGATTGCAGCAGCAGCGCGATATTGGCTGCGAACGCCGCACTGGCGGCGACGTCGCGCGAGAGCGCCGCGTATGGCGCGGGCAGCATCCAGAGCCAGCCCAGCACCAGCACCGCGCAGAGCACGACAATCAGCGCTGGAAAGATTCGCCTTATGCGGCGGTTGTAGAAGGTGATCAGGCTGAAACGGTCCGCCCCCAGTTCCCGCGCGATGATGCTGGTAATCAGGAACCCGGAGATGACGAAGAAGATGTCGACACCGATGAAGCCGCCCGGCATGGCGTCGGGGAAGCCATGGAAATTCACCACCAGCATGACCGCGACGGCGCGAGTCCGTCGACATCGCTCCGATAGCGATCAGAAGGCAGGGATGACATCGGCGGGTCCGTCGAGGGCGTGAGAAGCTCGCCCTTCCTTTAGCAGGTCCGCGATGTTGCCGCGCAAGGAATGCGCCGAGGGCAAAAAAGGGGCGTTCAAGGGTGCAAAACGAGGCCTCGAATCGCGCTTTTCACAGGCTCCGAATCACCCTTCCGGCGCCTTGAAAAAACGTTAAAAAATCCCATTTATTCAGTAGTTTATGAGGCGCGACTTTGCGCTAGGCGCGCCCCTGTTTTCATGGCACAAACAAGCCGCTCAGCGCCTGGTATTGCGCAGCTGATTCGGGACATCCTCAAAGGCCTCACATGACTGAACCAGCCCGGCAAACCATCGCCGACACTGAGCATTCCATGGCAAGCGACTACGACGCGGAGTTGATCCGGGTTCTGAAGGGCCTCGATGCCGTCCGCAAGCGGCCGGGCATGTATATCGGCGACACCGATGATGGTTCCGGTCTGCATCACATGGTCTATGAGGTCGTCGACAACGCGATCGACGAGGCGCTGGCCGGTTACGCGACGCGCGGTCGAGGTCGTGCTCAACGCCGACAATTCGGTGACCGTGCGCGACGATGGGAGAGGCATTCCCGTCGACATTCACAAGGGCGAAGGCATCTCCGCGGCCGAGGTCATCATGACCCAGCTCCATGCCGGCGGCAAATTCGACCAGAACTCCTACAAGGTTTCCGGCGGACTGCACGGCGTCGGCGTCTCCGTCGTCAATGCGCTGTCCAGCAAGCTCGGCTTGCGCATCTGGCGCGACGGCAAGGAGCATTACATCGAGTTCGCCCATGGCGATGCCGTGGCGCCCTTGAAAGTGGTCGGCGAGGCGCCAGGCAAGCGCGGCACAGAAGTCACCTTCCTCGCCTCACCCGAGACCTTCAAGAACATCGAATGGGATTTCGCGACGCTGGAGCATCGGTTGCGCGAGCTCGCCTTCCTCAATTCCGGCGTCAACATCGTGCTCTCGGACATACGCCACGCGGTCGAGAAGCGCGAGGAGATGCACTATTCCGGCGGCGTCGAGGAGTTCGTCAAATATCTCGACCGCAACAAGAAGGCGATCGTGCCCGCGCCCATCATGGTGCGTTCGGAGGCGAACGGCATCGGCGTCGAGGCGGCGCTTTGGTGGAACGACAGCTACCACGAGAATGTGCTGTGCTTCACCAATAACATCCCGCAGCGCGACGGCGGCACCCATCTTGCCGGCTTCCGCGGCGCGCTGACGCGCCAGGTCAACGGCTATGCCGAGGCCAACGCGAAAAAGGAAAAGATCGCACTCACCGGCGACGACTGCCGCGAGGGTCTCACCGCCGTGCTGTCGGTGAAGGTGCCGGACCCGAAGTTCTCGTCGCAGACCAAGGACAAGCTGGTCTCCTCCGAAGTCCGCCCGGTGGTCGAGAACGTCATCAACGAGGCGCTGCATGCCTGGTTCGAGGAACATCCGTCGGAGGCCAAGGTGATCGTCGGCAAGGTGATCCAGGCCGCGGCGGCGCGTGAAGCTGCGCGCAAGGCGCGCGAACTGACGCGCAAGAATCCGCTCAGCGTCTCCTCGCTGCCGGGCAAGCTTGCCGACTGCCAGGAAAAGGATCCCGGCCAAGTCCGAGCTCTTCATCGTCGAGGGCGACTCGGCCGGCGGCAGCGCCAAGCAGGGCCGCAATCGTGAATTCCAGGCCGTGCTGCCGCTGCGCGGCAAGATCCTCAACGTCGAGCGCGTCCGCCCCGACAAGATGCTCTCGAGCGAGCAGATCGGCACGCTGATCACCGCGCTCGGCACCGGCATCAGCGACGATTTCTCGATCGACAAGCTGCGCTATCACAAGATCATCGTGATGACCGACGCCGACGTCGACGGCGCCCATATCCGCACGCTGCTGCTCACCTTCTTCTACCGGCAGATGCGCGACATCATCGACCGCGGCCATCTCTATATCGCCCAACCGCCGCTTTATAAGGTCTCGCGCGGCAAGTCCGAGCAATATCTGAAGGACGAGCGCGCGCTCGAGGATTATCTGATCGAGACCGGTCTCGACGAATGCGTGTTCAAGCCGGCTTCCGGTGCCGATCGCGCCGGGCGCGACCTGCTTTCGCTGGTCGAGGATGCCCGTACGATCCGCGCCGTTCTGCGCAACCTGCACAGCCGCTACAACCGCACCGTAGTCGAGCAGGCCGCGATTGCCGGCGTGCTGCGGCCCGAGATATTCGGCGATCCGGCCAAGGCGGCCGATGCGGCCAATTATATCGCCAGGCGCCTCGATGCGCTGGCCGACGAGGTCGAGCGCGGCTGGATCGGGAAATTCGTCGAGGGCGAAGGCTTCCTGTTCGAGCGCACCGTGCGCGGCGTGAAGGATGCCGCGGTCCTCGATCACGCGCTGCTCGGTTCGGTTGACGCGCGCAAGCTCGACGAATACGCGGCCAAGCTGCAGGAGGCTTATGCGCGACCGGGCGTGCTGCGGCGGAAGGAATCGGAGACGCCGATCCACGGCCCCGTCGACCTGTTCGAGGCCGTGACCGAGACCGGCCGCAAGGGTCTGAGCCTGCAGCGCTACAAAGGTCTCGGCGAGATGAACCCGAGCCAGCTCTGGGAGACGACGCTGGACATCGAGGCACGCTCGCTGTTGCAGGTGAAATCAAGGAGGTCGACGAGGCCGACGACATCTTCACCAAGCTGATGGGCGACGTGGTCGAGCCGCGCCGCGAATTCATCCAGGACAATTCGCTCTGCGCCACCGTCGACGTGTAAAAGTCGGAGATTATCGTGCCGCCCATTCAATACATCGTTGAGGGCGGCCACCGGCTCAGCGGCGCCATCGAGCCGTCCGGCAACAAGAACTCGGCGCTGCCGATCATCGCGGCCGCCCTGCTGACCGAACACCCCGTCACGCTCGACAACGTCCCGCGCATCCGCGACACCGAGACGCTGGTCGAGCTGATCCGCTCGGTCGGCGCCACGGCCGAATGGCGGGGCCGCAACCGGCTCGCCATCCACGCGAAAGACATACGCGCCGCCGATCTCGATCGCGATCTTTGCGCACGCATCCGCGCCTCGATACTGCTTGCAGGGCCCCTGCTCGCCCGCTGCGGCGAGGTCGCACTGCCGCCGCCGGGCGGCGACGTGATCGGCCGCCGCCGGCTCGACACGCATTTCCTCGCCTTCGAGCAGCTCGGCGCCAGCGTCACGTCCACGGACAAGCTCGTATTCCGCTGCAAGGAGCTGCACGGCGCTGACGTGTTCCTCGATGAGCCCAGCGTCACCGCGACCGAAAACGCCTTGGTCGCGGCCGTCGCCGCCAAAGGCACCACCTATCTGCGCAATGCCGCCTCCGAGCCGCATGTGCAGGATCTCGCGCATTTCCTGGTCGCGCTCGGCGCCAACATCGAGGGCATCGGCACCAACACTTTGGTGGTGCACGACGCGGCGACGCTGGGACAAGCGAGCTACTCGATCCAGCCCGATCATATCGAGGTCGGCTCGCTGATCGGGCTTGCTGCCGTGACGCGCTCGCCGCTTCGTATTGTGCGCGCCGGCGTCGGGCATCTGCGCTCGATCCTGATGGGCTTTGAGCGGCTCGGCATCGCCTGCGAAATCGCCGGCGACGATCTGATCGTGCCTTCGGATCAGACCCTGAAGATCAAGGACGATTTCGGCGGCCATGTGCCGAAGCTGGAAGACCAGCCCTGGCCGGCGTTCCCGGCCGACCTGATGTCGATTGCGATCGTGACCGCGAGCCAGTGTGAGGGCGTCATCCTGATGTTCGAGAAGATGTTCGAATCCAGGATGTTCTTCGTCGACAAGCTGATTGCGATGGGCGCGCGCATCGTGCTGTGCGACCCGCACCGCGCGATTGTCGCCGGCCCCAGCCGGCTCCGCGGCGCCTCGATGATCTCGCCCGACATCCGCGCCGGCATGGCGATGCTGCTGGCCGCGGTTTGCGCCGAGGGCACCTCGACCATCAACAATGCCGACCAGATCGAGCGCGGCTATGAGCGTATCGAGGAGCGGCTCAATGCGCTCGGCGCCAAGATTCGTCGCGTGCCGGAACGAGAGCGGTAAGGCGTTTCGATCTAGCCACGTTCGATACGATGGGTAGCCCGGGTGAGCGAAGCGATACCCGGGAAACAGATCCCCGCATGTCGCTTCCCTGATGCAGGCTACTATGCCCCTGCCTCACCATCCTTCCGCCATGCGCCGTGCTATTGTCGTGCCATGACCACATCAGACCAGATCGAGTGCACTCGCCTCGTCGCGGCGCCCGCCGGCGGCCACCTCGCGGTGGAGCTCGGCGAGACGCTGAAGCTTGCCGCGCCGATGGCGGCGACGCAGCTCGGGCAGATCGCGATGATGACGACCGATCTCGCCTTCATCGGGCGGTTCGGCGACGCCGCGGTGGCGGCCGCGGCGCTCGCCGGCACGATCTATTTCGTCGCCTTCACCGTCGGCATGGGGCTGATGTCGGCGGTAGCGCCGCTGGCCGCGCAAACGTTCGGCGCAGCGCGATCCGCGCGGGGTGCGGCGTTCGCTGCGCGCCGGCCTGTGGGTGGCGCTCTTGATCTCGCTGCCGATCATGGTGTTCCCGCTGCGCGGCGAGCAGATCCTGCACGCGCTCGGCCAGGCCGACGAGCCGGCTCGGCTCGCGCAGCAATATCTGTTCGGCCTGGTCTGGGGCGTGACGCCGGCGCTGTGGTTCATCGCCATCCGCGGCTTCATGGGCGCGGTGAACCGGCCGCAGCCGATCTTCTGGATCACACTGGCGGCGATCCCGCTCAACGCGCTGCTGGTTTATCTCCTGCTCTATGGCGAGTTCGGCCTGCCGCGCCTCGGCCTGTTCGGCGTGGGGCTTGCCAGTGCCAGCGTCAATGGCTGCACCTTCCTCGCGGGCCTATGGTTTGCCACGCAGCGCGAACCGTTCAAGCCCTATCACGTCCTGGCGCGGCTGTGGCGCATCGACTGGGCGCTGATGCGCCAGCTCATCATCATCGGCGCGCCGATCTCGATCGCCTTCCTGCTGGAATACGGACTATTCTCGTCGGCCGCGCTCCTGATGGGCATGATCTCGACCACGGCGCTGGCCGCGCATCAGATCGCGCTGCAGGTCACCGCCATCCTGTTCATGATCCCCTACGGCATCAGCATGGCCGCCACCGTGCGGGTCGGGCACGCGGTCGGCGCCAATGATGCCGCCGGCGTTCGGCGTGCCGGCCTGGTCGCGATGTGGGTCGGCGTCGCCTTTGGCATCGTGCTCACGGTCGCCGTGATGGTGATGCGCTTTGGGATCGCGCGGCTGTTCCTGGGCGAAAACCTTGCGAATATCGACGCCACGGTCGAGCTTGCCGCGGAGCTGCTGTTGGTCGGTGCGACGTTCTTCGTCACCGACGGGCTGCAGACTGTTGCGGCCGGTGCGCTGCGCGGCATGAACGACACCCGCGTGCCGCTCCTGTTCGCGGCGGTCAGCTATTGGGGGATCGGCTTCTGCGCGGCCTATGTGCTGGCCTTCCTCACGCCGCTCGGCGCGACCGGCGTCTGGGTCGGGCTGTCGCTCGGCACGCTGGTTTACGCGACCCTTCTGGTCCTACGTTTCCGTTCGCTGGCTAGCCGACCCACCCGAAACATCCAAGCCGGATCGAGGCTCTCATGACGATCGATGAGGTCACACCCACCGTCGAAGCCGGCACCGTTCTCGAAGGCGCGCAGTTCGCCGATGCCTATCGCGTCACCGTCGACGGCATCAATGTCGATGCAAGACGGGCTGCCGAAAAGATGTTTGCGCATAATCCAGGCTGGATCGATGCATTGCTGCGATTGCGCAACGCGCTGGTGCGACCATTCGGCCTCAAGACCTCGGGGCTGGGCGAGCCGGCATCCGGCGGCATGATCGGCCTCTTTCCCGTGATCAGCGAAACGCCGGAACGGCTGGTCGCCGGCTTCGACGACCGCCACCTGGATTTTCGCGTGGTAGTCGACGTCGAAGCTTTCCTGCGCGGCCGTCAGATCACGGCGACAACCCTGGTCAAAACGCATAATTTGCTCGGCCGTGTTTACCTTGCTGTCGTGCTGCCATTCCACCGCCTGATCGTCCGCAGCCTGCTGCGGAACGCATTTCTGCCATCGAAACCCTGATACCGCGCCGCATGGAAAGCGACGGACAGGAAATCAAGGGTCTGATGCGCAGGAAGCAAATTGACGAGGAAGTTGACGCCGGCCCCGCCAAACGAGCCAAAAGCACACGAGGCAACGCCATGGCGCATGAAACCGAAACGCTCGCAGGCTATGTCGCCGAGCTGAAATTCGAGGACATTCCGCCGGAGGTATTGGAGCGCGCCAAGGTGCTGACGCTCGATTTCCTCGGCAGCGCGATCCGCGCCCGGCGCGATGCGGAATCGACGCCCTCGCTGCTGAAGATGGTCGAAGCGCTCGCGCTCGACGGCAAGGGCAAGTCGACCGTGTTCGGCGACAACAAGACCTGGACGCCGGCGATGGCGGCGCTGCTCAACGGCGCGCTCGGCCATTCCCTCGATTTCGACGACACCCATGCGGACTCGTCGCTGCACGCGAGCGCTCCCGTCGTTCCGGCCGCGTTTGCGGTCGGCGAAATGGTCGGCGCCTCGGGACGCGATGTGCTGACCGCGATCGTCGCGGGCTATGAGGTCTGCTGCCGGCTCGGCAATGCGCTCGATCCAACCTCGCATTATGCGCGCGGTTTCCATCCGACCGCGACCGCCGGCACCTATGGCGCAGCAGCGGCCGCCGCAAAACTGTTCGGCCTGTCACAGCAGCAAATTGTCGCCGCGTTCGGCGTCTCGGGCAGCCAGGCCGCGGGCTCGCTGCAATTCCTGGTCAATGGCGCCTGGAACAAGCGCTACCAGGTCGGCGCCGCCGCCATGAACGGCGTGATCGCCGCGACGCTCGCGCGCAATAATTTCATCGGCTCGACCGAGTCGGTCGAGGGCAAGCACGGCTTGCTCGTTGGCTACAGCGACAATCCGCATCCGGACAAGGCCGTTGCCGGTCTCGGCTCGACCTATGAAACCATGAAGATCGGCGTCAAACCTTATCCGAGCTGCCGCTATACCCACGCCGCGCTCGACGCCATCATCGCCATGCGGCGCGAGCACAATCTGACGCCGGACCAGGTCACGCGCGTCGAGATCGGCCTGCATCGTAACGGCATCACGCTAACCGGCGACGCGCCGACCAAGCGGCATCCGACCTCGATCGTCGGCGGGCAGTTTTCGATGTTCTTCACCGGCGCAGTCGCGCTCGACCAGGGCAGCTTTGGCTGGGACGATTACGACCGGCTCGGCGACAAGGCGGTCGATGCGCTCGCCGACAAGTTCGACGTGGTGCAGGACGATCGGCTCGAGGTCGGCCGCAGCCATCCCTTCGGTGCGCGCGTCTCGATCACGACCGAGGACGGCGTGCATGAGCGGCTGTTCGCCGATCCCTCCGGCGAGCCCGCTTCTTTCCCTGATGCGGCAGCCATGCAGCAGAAATTCCTGACACTGGCGCGCCCGGTCCTGAACGGCCGCGCCGATCAGCTGGCGGACGCGATCCTTTCGCTTGAAAGGTTCGATCGCGTCGAGCAGGCGACGCAGCTCGGACGACAATAGGAGACCGATCAGGCCGCGCCATCGATGATGATGAAGTCGGCGTCGGCATATTTCTGACGGATGATTTTTGCCGCGCTGTATTCCGGGCTGTCGTAGCAGGCTTTGGCCGTGTTGCGATCGGCGAATTCGACGACCACATTGCGGTCGCGAGCGTTGCCTTCCATGACTTCATGGGCACCGCCACGCACGACGAAATTGGCGCCGAATTTCTCGAAAGCGGGCTTTGCTGCCGCCAGATATTCCGGATAACGCGC
Organism: uncultured Alphaproteobacteria bacterium; assembly: GCA_963739755.1. Classification (GTDB taxonomy): domain Bacteria; phylum Pseudomonadota; class Alphaproteobacteria; order Rhizobiales; family Xanthobacteraceae; genus Bradyrhizobium. The sequence continues at coordinate 72,371 of CAVUCB010000054.1, forward strand.
GTGATCCCGCACCGAAACGCGGACGATCCAATAGGCTTTGGGCATGTAGTTCTCCAATTTGAGCGAAATAGTTTAGCGACGCCGCACCCCAAATCGGTCCCTTCCCGAATCGCTGCGCGAATTTGATCACGTGAGATACCGATATCCCTGAGCGACAAATCATCCATTGTCGCGAGTTGCGCGAGATCAGCCGAAGCTGCTGACGGCGGCGATAGCGCATCCAGGCCGAACGGATAGCTCGGCTCGCGCGCCAGATCTGGCGCCACGCACTGGCGCGCTGAAATTCGAGGGACGAAAGCGACATGTTCAGAAATCCTTTCCGCGCGGCGCCAACCGGGGCCAGCTGCCGGCGCCGCGCGGAAGCGGGGACGGCCGTAGCCGTGTGAACGCGCAGAGCCGTTCGCGCGCCTCGCCCACCAGCGCCAGCAAGGTTCTGCCAATGGCGCGGCTGCGTGCGGTGCATACGCGCTGAACGAACAACCACATCAGCGCGCTTTGTCGCGCCGGCGTGAGCGTCTTCCAGTCGGAAGGATCAATTCCGAAATGATCGTCGGGCATGGCCTTGCTCCATCACCGCGTGACCTCTCTTCGGTCCGCGCGACATTGTGTTTACAGCCGGCAAAACATTCCATAAAATGAATAATTAAGATGTTTTTGATCTCTGGATGAGATGACGAAAATGGACCTGTCCGACCTCCGCATTTTCCTCGCCGTCGTCCGCGAAGGCGGCATTACACGCGCAGCAGAACGTTTGAACCGGGTGCAGTCCAACGTCACCACGCGCATCCGCCAGCTTGAAGAAGACCTCGAGGCGGCGCTGTTCATCCGCGAGGGCAAGCGACTGCGGCTCGCGCCGGCCGGGCAGGCGCTGCTCGGCTATGCCGAGCGCCTGCTCGCGCTTGCGGACGAAGCGCGCGCCTCGGTCCACGATCCCAAACCACGCGGCCTGTTTCGTCTTGGCTCGATGGAAAGCACTGCGGCGATCAAGCTGCCGAAGGCGCTGAACGAATATCACCGGCTCTATCCCGAGGTGACGCTCGAGCTGCGCATCGGCAATCCCCTAACGCTCGCGAGCGCGATCCTCGCCGGCCAGCTCGACGCGGCGCTGGTTGCCGAGCCGATCGCGCACGAGCCCTTCGACAAGGCGTTCGCCTATGCGGAGGAGCCCGTGGTCGTTTCCGCGGCCGGAGCGGCTGCTCCCGGCAGGAAGGGCCAGTTTCCGAAGACCATGGTCGCGTTCGAGCACGGCTGCCCGTATCGCAAGCGGCTGGAGGACTGGTACGCCAAGCGCGGCGAAATGCCGGAACGCACCGTCGAGCTTGGCTCCTATCACGCGATGCTCGGCTGCGTCGTCGCCGGCATGGGCATCGCGCTGATACCGAAAAGCGTGCTCACGACATTTCCGGAGAGCAAGCGGCTCGCCGTCCATCGCCTGCCGCCCGGCGAGAACCGCGCCGAGACCGTGCTGATCTGGCGCAAGGGCGCAAGCTCGCCGAACATCCAGGCCTTGCGCGAGATCCTGCTGCGACCGCAGGCTGCCCGCGCACGAGGCTGAAGACGCGCGTCAGTTGCCGCCGGCCAAATGCTCCTTGCCGCCGGTTGCCGCGACGACGTCGCTGACGAGCTGCGACACGCCGTCAGCATCGAGCGGCCAGTTCACGGTGCGGCCGAAGCGCACGATCACCAGATGCTGCGAGGGAATGACAATCACATACTGCCCGATCGATCCCTTGGCGAAGAAGGCATCGCGCGGCCAGCCGTTTTCGATGCGGTAATGGGCACCCATGCTGTCGCCGAGATTGGTCCAGAACCCCGCGCCATAGCCGACGAAGGCGTTCGGCGTCGGTGAGGCCGAATATCTCGCCCAGCCCTCGGGCAGAATGCGTTTTCCGCCGACGACGCCGTCGTTGAGATAGAGCTGGCCGAAGCGCGCCCAGTCGCGCGCAGACGCCAGCATCTGGCTCGATCCCTCCGGCGTGCCGGCGCCGTCGAATTCGAGCGTGACGTGGTGCATGCCGAGCGGACCGAACAATTCCAGCCGGGCGAAACGCAGAAAGTCAGCGGGCTTGCCGCCGGCGGCATCGAGGATCAGCTTCGACAAAATGAGATAGTTGCCGTCGTGATAATTCCACACGGCGCCTGGCACTGTTTCGAGCCTGGCCGCTTCGGCGAACGATGCCATGTCGGTTTCCATGAATTTCATCTGGTTGACCGGCTCGAGTGCGGCACCAAGCGAGGCCTGCAGGGAACTGCCGAGCGCAAGGCCCGCGGTGTGGCGCAGGAGTTGATCGACCGTGATGGCCCGGCGTGGGTCGTTTGGGGCCTGCCACGCTGCGACCGGTGCGGGCTGGTCCAGCTTGAGCTTGCCCTGCTTCACCAGAATCCCCGTCAGTGCCGAGATCACCGACTTGGTCGAGGAGAAACCGAGCAGCGGCGTGTCGATGCCGATGCCATCGGCATAGCGTTCGGCGATGACGCGGCCATCCTTCACCACCACGATCGCCCGCGTGCGCTTGAACGGCGGCGCGCCGGGCTCGGCGAAGGCGCGATCGAGCGCGGCCGCGAGCGCCTCGCTCTGCGGCGCAACGACCGCCGGGCCGGCGATCTCGGGCAACAGCGGTGGCTGCGGCCTGTCGGCAGGTGGCGGCGCGACGTCGGCTGTGGCGTCTCCATGATCGAGGAAGCAACCGAGCTCACCGCGATAGACCGCGTGGCTGCGGCCAAGGCCGAACAGCGACACCGTGACGTCCTTGCGCACACGGTCGACGTGATAGTCGAGCGCCCAACTGATCAGTCCCGCGCCCGGCATCGCGCCGATGGTTTCGGCAAAATCTTTTTCGGTGTCGAGGCCGGAAACAAAGATCTCCGAGCACAGCACATTGGCCATGAAGCCAGTTGCGACTTTTGGCACGTCGCGGGCGCGAACGGCGGTGGCCGCGAGCGCGACAAGCGCGGTCGAGGCGGCGAGAACGAGGATCGTCTTGTTTCGGGTCATGGTTGGCTCCGGCTGAAGCGTTCGCCGGTTACAAGCCACGGGCGACGCCAAAGCGCTCGCCGGATTCGAAAATCCGCCTGGCCGAAAGCTGTAAGGGCCTCGCCGATTTCGAAAATATCGAGATATTAGGAGATGCTTGTGAATTAGGCCGCGGAAGCTTTGAGCTTGCGATATTCGCTCGGGGTGACGCCGGTCGTGGCCTTGAAAGCGCGGTTGAACGGCCCCAGCGACTGGAAGCCGGCATCCATTGCAATGGTGATGACGGCCACCTCTGCCTGCGTGGGATCGGCGAGCGCGGCCTTGGCTTCCTCGATCCGGTGCTCGTTGAGGAAGACGTTGAAATTGCGGTAGCCGAGCTGCTGGTTGATCAGCCGCCGCAGTCGGTATTCGGGGATCGAAAGTTTGGTCGCCAGCGTGCCGATGGTGACGTTGTCGTGGCGGTAAATGCGCTCGTCGGCCATCAGGCGCATCAAGGCAGCGACCAGCTTTTGATCGGCCGCCTCCGCTCCTGGAACAGCCGCGGCCTCCCCGGGCGCCTCGTTCGCAGAGGGGAACAATTCGCGCGCCGTGACCTGCATCATCGCGTAGCTGATCGCGGCGACGATGCCGGTGAGCACGGCGATATTGGCGGTATTGGCGATTTCAGCGGCGTCGCCGCGCAGCGCCAGCAACTGCAGGACGACATTGAGGCCGCCATAGAGCGCGGATGCGGCAACGATGAAGATGCGCAGGTGGCGGCGGCCTTCGACGAGATCGGCCGACCACGAGGAAATGGTCTGCCCGACCGCGAGAGCGATGAAGCCGAGCGCGATCAGGTTGATCGCGATGACGGAGAGACGCGCATCCCCGGCCGGCGCGATCCAGAAGCAATTGACAAAGCTGAACGCGGCGACCGCGAGCCAGATCAGGGCGTGCCACCAGCGCAAAGCGAAGCTGTCATCGAACAGCGCGCGGCAAAACAGCCAGAACACCACGACGTTGCCGGTGGACAAAGCGATTAGCGGCGCGTGCGAGGGCGAAATCGCCGAAGGCACGCCGATCGCGCAAACCGCGGCGTGCGCGGCCGAGCCGAGCGCCAGCGCAACAGCGAGCCGACCGGCCGTGCTGCTCCTGAAGTCGCGGAATAGTGACGCCGCAAGCACCAGCAGCAACGCTATGGTGGCGGCGCGCAACGCAAGTTCGATGGCAACAAGCGACATCCGATCGGTCCGATCGCGTTTGAGGCAGTGATTCTAATCGAGATCACACGCCGGTTCAAATTCGGTGAACTAGCCGGCCCAGCGGTCGCGATGGGTTACCCAGATGTCGGCGGCGTGGCCGAGCAGCACGGTCTCGCCTTCGATTGTTGCGCCGAGCCGCCCCGCCACTGCCTGCGAAGGGGCATTCTCGCGGTCGATGCAATGGATGATCTTGTCGAGTTCGAACGTCGCGAACGACCAGTTGATCGACGCCCGCGCCGCCTCGAGGGCATAGCCCTTGCCGCGAAACTCCTTCGCGATCCCCCAGCCGACCTCGAAGCCGGGCCAGGAAGGTGGAAAGAACGGGCCGACGCGCCCGGTGAACTTGCCTGTCCCTTTCTCCTCCACCACGAACATGCCGATGCCCTTGAAGCACCCAATGTCCCGCCATGATCGCGGAATTGCGCCAGCCATTCATCGGCTCGGTGATCGGCTTGCCATCGGCGGTGATGTAGCGCGCGGTGGGCGGATCGGACAGCATCACCGTGTTCGGCGCGACGTCGGAGGCGCGCCATTGTCGCAGGATCAGACGCTCGGTCTCGATCCCCGGCCAGTTCGGTTGCGGCAGCGTGACGCCTGTCTTGAGCGGTGGGATCATTCTTTTGTCATCCTAGACGGCCAGCGTGATCCCTGCCAATGCCATGACGACGCACTGTGCAATTCCTGCTAGGCTCGCTGGCCAAAACAATGGAGGCTCACATGAGCTGGCAACCTTCCGAAGATCCCGTGCTCGGCGATCCCAAAACCTGCGACGCGCTGGAATTGATCATCGTGCCGCGCACCCGCGACCTCGGCGACGGCTTTGCCGTGCGCCGCGCGCTGCCGCATGGCAAGCGGCAGATGGTCGGGCCCTTCATCTTCTTCGATCATTTCGGCCCGGTGCAATTCGTGTCCGGCAAGGGCATGGACGTGCGGCCGCATCCGCATATCGGGCTTGCCACCGTCACCTATCTGTTCGACGGCAGCATCATGCACCGCGACAGCGAGGGCAACGTCCAGGAGATCACGCCCGGCGCGATGAATCTGATGACCGCCGGCAAGCGGCATCGCCCATTCCGAGCGCACGCCGGACCTGCAGCGCCAGAACGGCCAGAAGATGCTGGGCCTGCAAAGCTGGATCGCGCTGCCGGCCGGGCAAGGAAGAGATCGCGCCGTCGTTCCAGCATTATGCGGCCGGCGACCTGCCGATGATTTCGGAACGCGGCTTCACCGCGCGCGTGATCGCGGGCTCTTCCTTCGGCATCTCCTCGCCGGTGACGATGGTCTCGCCCTGGTTCTACACCGAGGTGACGGCGGAGGCGGGCGTCAGCGTGCCGCTCGATCCCGACCATGAGGAGCGCGCGATCTATCTGGTCGACGGCGAGGTCGAGATCGCGAGCGAACGCTACGAGGGCCCCAAACTCCTGATCTTCCGGCCCGGCGACCGCATCACCGTGAAGACGACGCAGCCGACGCGGATGATGTTCCTGGGCGGCGACGCACTGGAAGGCCCGCGCCACATCTGGTGGAATTTCGTCTCCTCCAGCAAGGAGCGGATCGAGCAGGCCAAACAGGACTGGAAAACCGGGCGTTTTGCGCCGGTTCCGCAGGAGCACGAGTTCATTCCGCTGCCGGAGTAGGCTATCTCGGCTGCTCCCTCTCCTTGCCGCTCGCGCGCCCCGCGGGCGGCATCGCTTCGAAAGCCTTGCCGATGACCACGATGCGCGCCAGTGAATTGCCTTTGCCCAAGATCGGACGCGGCAAGGTGCGCGATATCTATGCCGTCGGCGACGACCGCGTGCTGCTGCTCACCACCGACCGCATCAGCGCGTTCGACGTGGTGATGGCCGAGACCATTCCGATGAAGGGCGCGGTGCTGACGCAGATCAGCGCGTTCTGGTTCAGCGAGCTCGAGGGCGTGGTGCCGCATCACATGATCTCGGCCAATGCCGACGAGATCATCCGCGAAGTGCCCGCGCTGAAAGACCATCGCGCCGACATTCTCGGCCGCGCGATGCTGTGCAAGCGCACCACCGTGTTCCCGATCGAATGCGTGATCCGCGGCTATATTTCCGGCTCGGCCTGGAAGGAATATGCTGCGAGCGGCACGCTGGCGGGCGAGAAACTCGCGGCCGGCCTGGTCGAGAGCGCCAAGCTCGAGCCCGCGATCTTCAGCCCTGCGACCAAGGCCGAGACCGGGCATGACGAGAACATCACGATCGCGCGGATGCGCGAGGCGGTCGGCGACGAGGTCGCCGATCAGCTGGAGCGCATGACGCGCGCGGTCTATGCGCGTGGCGAGAAGAAAACCCGTGAGCAGGGCATCATCATCGCCGACACCAAATTCGAATTCGGCCGCGACAAGGATGGGCGGATCATCCTGATCGACGAGGTGATGACGCCGGACTCATCGCGCTTCTGGGCGGTCGATGCCTACAAGCCCGGCCAGCCGCAGCCGAGTTTCGACAAGCAGCCGTTGCGCGATTATCTCGACGCCGAGCGCCGCGCCGGCCGCTGGAATGGCGATGCGCCCGCACCGCCGCTGCCGGCGAGCGTCGTGGACGCGACCAGCAAGCGTTATCTCGAAGCCTATCGCCGCGTGACGGGACGTGAGTTGAAAATATAGCCGTCGTCATTGCGAGGAGCGAAGCGACGAAGCAATCCAGACTATCTCCGCCGAGAAAGTCTGGATTGCTTCGCGCTGCGCGCCTCGCAATGACGGCAGAAGAGGGAGCGCCACATGTCCGAACCCGATGCCGTGCTCGTCGAACGCGATGGTCCCGTCACCATCGTCTCCATCAACCGCCCGCACTGCCGCAACGCGGTTGACGGCGCGACTGCGCGAAAGCTCTATGACGCGTTCCTCGCCTTCGATGCCGACAAGGAGGCTTCCGTCGCTGTCTTCACCGGCACCGGCGGCTATTTTTGCGCCGGCGCGGATCTGAAAGCGGTCGCCAAGGGCGATCGCGAGAAGAAGCGCGAGGTGGGCGGCCACAATACCATCGCGCCGATGGGCCCGAGCCGGCTGCGGCTGTCGAAGCCTGTCATCGCGGCGGTCGAGGGCTTTGCGGTCGCGGGCGGCATGGAACTGGCGCTCTGGGCCGACATGCGCGTGGTCGCGGAGGACGCAACCTTCGGCATCTTCTGCCGCCGCTTCGGCGTGCCCTTGATCGATCTCGGCACCATCCGCCTGCCGCGGCTGATCGGCCATTCGCAGGCGATCGACCTGATCCTGACCGGCCGCCCGGTCGGTGGACCGGAGGCGCTGCGTATGGGGCTCGCCAACCGCCTGGTGCCGAAGGGCGAGACGCCGCGCGCATGCGATTGCGCTGGCGAAAGACATCGCGCGGTTCCCGCAGACCTGCCTGCGCGCCGACCGGCTGTCGGCGCTGCGGCAATGGGACCTGTCGGAGGAAGAGGCGATCGCGGGCGAGATGCGCGGCGGGCTGGAGGTAATTGCCTCCGGCGAGACGCTGTCGGGCGCGACGCGTTTTGCCTCCGGCGCCGGCCGCCACGGCGCCTTCGAGCGAGCAACTCGACCGGCTAGCGCAGCCGGTTCCCATTCCGCGGACAGCGACTTTTGACGCTGTCACAAAAATGTTGTTTCCGCCCGCGCCGCGGTCGTTTACGACTTGCGGCGGGGAATTTCAGACGTGACTGATTTATCTATTCATACCAGTTCGAATTTTCGTACCACCCTCAACGACATTCTCGGCGGCGCCGCCGCCAGCGTGCTCACGGCCACCTTTGGCCTGTCCTATGCGCTCCTGATCTTCGCAGGGCCCCTGTCGCCGTACCTGTCCTACGGCGTCGCGACGACGTTCATCTCGTCGGCCATTCTCGGCACCGTGATCGCGCTTCGCAGTTCTTTCCCGTTTGCGATCGGCGCGCCGGAGACCTCGACCGCGGCAATGACGGGCATTCTGGCGTCGTCGCTGGTCGAGCGCATGGCGGCAGTCGATCCGTCGGCGCCAGTGCTCGGCCCTGTGCTGATCACCTTCGGCTTGCAAGCATCGCAACCGGCATCGTGCTGTGCTGCTTCGGGATGACGCGGATGGGCCGCGCGATCCGCTATGTGCCCTATCCCGTGGTCGGCGGATTCCTCGGCGCCACCGGCTGCCTGATTCTGCTCGGCGCCATCAGGGTGATCACCGGCCTCAGAGCTGCAGTTCGCGACACTCGACCAGTTCGCGAATGTGATGACGGTTACGAGCTCGCGGCCGCCTGCGCGATGGCGCTGGTGCTTTATCTGACCTGGCATCGCTCCCGCACGCCATTCGGGCTGCCGGCGATCCTGATCATCGGCACGCTCGCCGCGCATGTGGCGTTTCGCCTGGCCGGCATCTCCGCCGCGGACGCGCAGGCGCTGGGCTGGACCTTCCGGCCGCCGCCGCAGGCTTCCCTGCTCCTGCCCTGGAGCGCGCATGAGATCGCGCATTACCCCTGGGGCGAGTTGCCCGATCTCGCCGGCAACCTGATCGCGGTGATCTTTGTCACCGCCTCCAGCACGCTGTTCAACACCGCCGGCATCGAGGTCGCCGCAGGCCGCGAGGCCGATCTCGAGCGCGAGCTCAACACCACAGGTGTTGCCAACATGCTGGCCGGCATCTTCGGCGGCTATCCCGGCTGCATCTCGGTCAGCCGCACCGTGCTCAACTTCTCCGCCGGCGGCAGCGGTCGCCTCTCCGGGCCTGACCGCGGCGGCGATCTCGGTCTCGATGCTGCTGTTCGCACCTGCCCTCCTCGGCTTCATGCCGAAATTCGTGCTCGGCGGCCTCCTGATCTATCTCGGGGCGGACACGCTTTACCGGTGGACGGTGCAGTCACGGCGCAGGCTTTCGCTGCTCGAATATCTGTCGCTGCTTGCGATCATCCTGATCATCCTGCAATGGGGTTTCATCGCCGGCGTCCTGATCGGCGTCGTGATCGGCTGCACCACCTTTGCCCTCAGCGCCTCGCGCATCAATTCCATCAAGTTCAGCTTCAGTGGCGCGGAATATCGCAGCTCGCTCGATCGCTCACGCGACGAGCAGGCGCTGCTGTCGGCGCATGGCGGGAAGATCCGGGGCCTCAATCTGCAGAGCTATCTGTTCTTCGGCTCGGCCAACAGGCTCTACCAGCATGTCAAGGCACTGCTCGCCGAGCATCCGGAATGCCGCTTCCTGCTGTTCGATTTCAAGCTCGTGACCGGCGTCGATTCCTCGGCCGCCTACAGCTTTGCGCAGATCAAGCGTGCGACGACCGAGCGCGGCATCAAGCTTGTGCTGGTGCATTTGCCTGCTGCGACCGAGAAGGCGCTGCGTTCGAGCGATTTCATTTCGAGCGACGTCTCGATCGTGCCCGAGCTCGATCACGCGCTCGAATGGTGCGAGAACGAGATCATCGCCCAGCACCAGGATCGCACCCAGCGAGGAGGCGGATCTGCGCGGCTGGTTCAGCCAGTTCCTCGGCAGCGAGGAGGATGCGGTGGAATTGATCCACCGCTGCGAGCGGCTCGAAGTGGAAGCTGGCGACATCATCGTCCGCACCGGCGAGGCGGCCACCTCCGTGCATTTCGTCCTCGATGGCCGGGTCGGCGTGATGATCACCCACGATCACGGCGGGACCTCGCGGGTGCGCAGCCTCGGCCGCTACACCACGATCGGCGAGATGGGGCTGGTGTTGAACGCGCCGCGCAGCGCCACCATCCAGGCCGAGCTCGAAAGCGTCCTCTACGTCCTGAGCCGGCATCAATTCGAGGCGCTCAAGCGCGAGAAGCCGATACTCTGCCAAAAACTTCTCACCTATTTCGTCTCGGTCATGGCCGAGCGCCTCGCCTTCGCCAACCGCATGATCGGGGTATTGCGAAGGTAGCGGCCGCCTGCAAAATGCGGCGCAAAGAACGACGCATTCCGGGAGCCGACGATGGCGGCAGATTCTCAGCTGAAGAATTTCACGACGGCGGATTTTTGCCTGCAAAGCGGTGTCGTGCTGCCGGAGGTGACCATCGCCTACCGGACGCTGGGCACGCTTTCGCCCGCGCGAGACAATGTGGTGCTGATCACCCATGGCAATACCAGCGGCCCGCAGATGATCGATCCCGGCGGATCAACCGGCGAAGGCAGCTGGAACGCGCTGGTCGGCCCCGGCCAGGCGGTCGACACCAACCGCTTCTTCGCGATCTGCCCGAACATGCTCGGCTCGTCCTATGGCTCGACCAATGCGACGAGCATCGATCCCGACACGGGCAAGCGCTACGGGCCGGACTTTCCCGACATCACCGTGCGCGACATCGTCGCCACCCAGCGACTGCTGCTCGACGGCTTCGGCATCGAGAAACTCGTCGCGGTGGTGGGCCCGTCCTATGGCGGCTTCCAGGCTTTCCAATGGGCGGTCGATTATCCCGATGCGATGAAGGGTATCGCGCCGGTCGTGACCTCGCCGCGGGTGCCGCGCGAGCGCTCGGAAGGCAATGTCGCGCGGCTCGTCGCCACGCTGTCGCAGAATCCGAACTGGAACGGCGGCGACTACTACGACATCGGCGGCGTGCTGGAGAGCATGATCCAGATCCGCATCGCGACCTTGAAGACCTACGGCATCGAGACGCGGCTGCGCGATAAGCTGTCGGACCCCGACGAGATCGAAAAAGCGATCCGCGAGGAAGCGACGCAATGGGCCGAAGGCTTCGACGCCAATTCGCTGCTCATCCTGGCGAAAGCGCTGCGCAGCTTCGACGTCACCGGCGAGCTCGGCAGGATCAAGGCGAAGGTGCTGTACATCCTGTCGCGCACCGACAAACTGTTTCCGCCGGAGCTGGAGCAGCAGGTGATGCCGGCGTTGAAAGCGGCCGGCGTCGATGCCGACTATTTCCTGCTCGACAGCGACTACGGCCACTCGGCCTCCGGCCGCGACGCGCATAAATGGGCGCCGCGGCTGAGGGAGTTCATGGATAGTCTATAAGCTCGTCGTTCCAGCGTCATCGCGAGCGAAGCGAAGCACTGCTCGCAATGACGAATTAAACCCCGCCATCATCACGTATTTGATCTCGACATATTCTTCCATGCCGTGATGCGAGCCTTCGCGGCCGAGGCCGCTTTCCTTCACGCCGCCGAAGGGCGCGACTTCGGTGGTGATCAGGCCGGTGTTGACGCCGACCATGCCGGATTCCAGCGCTTCCGCGACGCGCCAGACGCGGCCGAGATCGCGGGAATAGAAATAGGACGCCAGACCGAACGGCGAGTTGTTGCACATCGCGATCACCTCGGCCTCGTCCTTGAAGCGGAACACCGGCGCGAGCGGCCCGAAGGTCTCTTCATGCGCGACCAGCGCGTCCGGCCTCACATTGGCGAGCACGGTGGGCTCGAAGAAGGAGCCGCCAAGTGCGTGGCGCTTGCCGCCGGTGATGATCTTTGCGCCGCCCTTGACCGCGTCCTCGATGTGCTTTTCGATCTTCAACACGGCATCCATGTTGATCAGCGGCCCCTGCACCACGCCCTGCTCGGTGCCGTCGCCGATCTTCATCGCCGCGACCTTCTTGGACAGCTTGTCCACGAACTCGTCATAGATCTTGTCCTGGGCGTAGATGCGGTTGGCGCAGACGCAGGTCTGGCCCATGTTGCGGTATTTCGAGACGATTGCGCCGTCGACGGCGGCGTCGATGTCGGCATCGTCGAACACCACGAACGGGCGCGTTGCCGCCGAGCTCGAGCCCGAGCTTCTTCACGCCGACGGAGGCCTGCTGATAGAGGATTTTGCCGACCTCGGTCGAACCGGTGAAGCCGACGAAGCGCACCGCCGGATGCTCGCACAGCACCTTGCCGATCGCCGACGAATTGCCGGTGAGGATATTGAACACGCCCTTCGGCACGCCGGCCTTCTCGGCGAGCGCGACCAGCGCCAGCGCCGTCAGCGGCGTCTCATTGGCGGGCTTCAGCACCACGGTGCAGCCGGCTGCGAGCGCAGGCGAAACCTTGCGGGTGATCATCGAGCACGGGAAATTCCACGGCGTGATCGCGCCGCAGACGCCGATCGGCTGCTTGATGGCGAGCAGCCGCGCGTCGGCGCGCTGGGTCGGAATGGTCTCGCCATAGACGCGACGGGCTTCCTCGGCAAAGAACTCGACATAGGCGCCGCCAATATCGATCTCGCCGAGCGCTTCCGAAAGCGGCTTGCCCTGCTCGGAGGTGAGGATCAGCGCCAGGTCTTCGCGGTTGGCGGCGATCAGCTCGAACCATTTGCGTAAGATGTTGGAGCGCTGTTTCGCGGTGAGTTTGGCCCAGGCCGGGAAACGCGCGCTCGGCGGCTTCAACCGCCTGCGTGGTTTCCGCGGTGCTCATGACCGGGATCTTGGCGAGCTCGACACCATTGACCGGATTGGTCACCGGCCGCGACGGCGTGCCGACCCAGGCGCCGTCGATGTAGCAACGGTCTCGCAGCAGCGAGGCGTCCTTCAGGCGATCACGAAGCGAAGGGGCGGAAGGTTGCGAAGCGCGTGCGGCTGCGGTCGGGGTCATGGCGTTGCTCCAGGGATGTTGTAGGTGTTGGGCCGAATATAGGCTCAAACCACCCGCAATGCACCGGGCGCCCAGCGCGCAGCTGCTTCAAGCAATTTTGGGAGGTGGCGAGCGGCCTGATCAGGCCGCGCCGCTCATATAGGTTTCGCGCCGGCCGATCATGCGCTCGGCCGCGGCCTTGGCGTCCGCCTTGGACGAGGTGGCGCAGGTGCGATATTCAAGGTCCGGGGTTCCCGCCGCATCGCGCCTGCCGAACCAGGACTTTGGACTGACGGGGAGCAGCGACAACGCTTGCGCCACATTGTCGACCGCGCCGAACGAGTGCAGCGCACCCGTCGTGGCAATGCGAACTTCATAGATGCCGGGCGAGATTGGCGCCTCGATGTTCTCCCCGCGCCCGGCGACGGGGGTAGCGCTTCCATTCACTCCAGGTCGAGATCATTTTCTAATCCCTCGCGGCCTTCTGGCCGCAAATATATTGAATCAAAAGATTGGTCTGCCACCGCGGATTCCGCAGTGCTCTGAACGCTTTACAGCCTAATTTGCCTCACGCGACAACCGCCGGCGGAGCATATCGCCGATGCGGCCGGGGGTCATCGGCAGGGCCCGAAATCCCCACGCAAATTATGGCAAGTGTGGCAGTTCTGTATCGGTTTAGCGACATTTTCCCCTCGCCCAATCGTCGTCCCACATCACGAGAGCGCTACCGATTCGGCGACACCCGGCACGCGTGGCCGGATGCGCGCTTGCCGCAGACAAACGAGCAGGAGGAAGATCGCGCTCACTTCCAGAAACACAAACGGGAGGAGACCCCATGCAAAGCAAGGCCCAGATCGATCAGGTTCTGCGTCAAAAAGCCGACGCGAAGGAAATCCCCGGCGTGGTCGCGATGGCCGCGAACGGCAAAGAAGTGATCTACCAGGGCGCGTTCGGCAAGCGCGACCTCGGAAAAGACGATGCCATGACCGCGGACAGCGTGTTCTGGATCGCCTCGATGACCAAGGCGGTGACGTCAGCCGGCGCGATGCAGCTGGTCGAGCAGGGCAAGCTCTCGCTGGACGAACCGATCGGCAAGCTGCTGCCCGATCTCGCTTCGCCCCAGGTACTCGAAGGTTTTGATGCGAAGGGCGAACCCAAACTGCGGCCGGCGAAAACGCCGATCACGCTGCGCCAGCTCATGACCCACACCGCCGGCTTCTGCTACGAGCTGTGGAACGGCGACAAGGCGACGTATCTGGAGAAAACCGGCACTCCCGGAATCACCACCTGCCAGAACGCCGCACTGAAAACGCCGATCGCGACCGATCCCGGCACGCGCTGGGAATATGGCACCAATATCGATTTCGTCGGCAAGGCGGTCGAAGCCGTGAGCGGCAAGAAGCTCGATGCTTATCTGCGCGATCACATGTTCTCCCCGCTCGGCATGAGCGACACCGGCTTCAAGATCACTGACGATATGCGCAAGCGGCTGGTCGGCATGCATGTCCGCGGCGAGGACGGATCGCTCGCGCCGATGCCGTTCGAGCTGGAGCAGAATCCGGAATTTCACATGGGCGGCGGCGGCCTCTACTCGACCGCGGCCGATTACATCAAGTTCTGCCAGATGATCCTGAACAAGGGTAAGGGCAACGGCAACCAGGTGCTGAAGGCCGAGACCATCGCTACCATGGGCCAGAACCACATCGGCGAGCTCAACGTCACCAAGATGACAACGGCGGCGCCGATCTACACCAACGACGTCGACCTCTATCCGGACCAGGTGAAGAAATGGGGGCTCAGCTTCCTGATCAACACCGCGAAGACGCCGGAAGGCCGCAGCCCCGGCAGCCTCGCCTGGGCCGGGCTCGCCAACACCTATTTCTGGATCGATCCGTCGCGCGACGTTTGCGGCGTGATCCTGATGCAGCTGTTGCCGTTTGCGGACGGCAAGTGCCTGGAAGCCTTCGCGGGCTTCGAGCGCGGCGTCTATGCCGGGCTCGATGCCGGCAGCGGCCAGAAGGCGGCGTAAGCCACTCACAAGCGCTCGCGCACACAGCATTCCCTCCCCCGATCGGGGAGGGATTTTTTTGTTCCCCGCCCTAAGTCGGGCGTGTCCGGCCGGCGCCAACGAACTATGATGGGCCCCAAAAAACGCGGGGCACACGCGGCATGAGAGGGAGAAATAATCTTGGCAGAAAAATCGGATAGTTATGTTTCCGGCATTTCCGATGCGCCGCTGCTCGGCGAAACTATCGGCCGCGCGCTCGACGAGGCGGTGCAGCGTTGGGAGAATCGCGAAGCGCTGGTGTCGCCCAGCCACGACGTGCGCTGGACCTGGAAGGAATTTGCCGAGCGCGTCGATGCGCTGGCGGCCGGGTTTCTCGCACTCGGCTTGCAGCGCGGCGAGCGGATCGGCATCTGGTCGCTGAACCGCCCCGAATGGACGCTCACGCAATTTGCCGCCGCCAAGGCAGGACTGATCCTCGTCACCATCAATCCCGCCTATCGCCTGAGCGAGCTGGAATTCGCGCTTGGCAAGGTCGGCTGCGCGGCGATCGTCAGCGGCGACCGCGTTCAAGACCAGCAATTACATGGATATGCTGAACACGCTGCTGCCGGAACTTGCGAGCGCCGAGCCCGGCCACCTGCGTGCGGCGAAGCTGCCGCAATTGCGCGCAGTGATCCAGATCGGCGGACCGCTCTGCCCCGGCACCATTCCTTTCGATGAAGTCGCGCGCATGGGCGGCGCGCGGCATCGCGAGCAGATCGCAGCGCTCGGCGAGAGCCTGCAATTCGACGACGCCGTGAACATCCAGTTCACCAGCGGCACGACAGGTTCGCCGAAAGGCGTGACGCTGACCCACCACAACATCCTCAACAACGGCTATTTCGTCGGCCGCGCCATGCGGCTCACCGAACAGGACCGCATCTGCATCCCGGTGCCGCTCTATCATTGCTTCGGCATGGTGATGGGCAATCTTGCTTCCGTCACGCTGGGTGCAACCATGGTCTATCCCGGCGAGGGCTTTGATCCGCTGGCGACGCTGAAGACCATCGAGCAGGAGAAATGCACGACGGTCTACGGCGTGCCGACCATGTTCATCGCCGAACTCGATCATCCGGAGTTTGCGCGCTTCGATCTGAAATCGCTGCGCACCGGCATCATGGCCGGCGCGCCCTGCCCGATCGAGGTGATGAAGCGCGTCAACAACGAGATGAACATGCGCGAGGTGACGATCGCCTACGGCATGACCGAGACGAGCCCGGTCAGCTTCCAGAGCGCGACCGACGATCCGCTGGAGCGGCGGGTGTCGACGGTCGGGCGCATCCATCCGCATGTCGAGGTCAAGATCGTCGACCTCGAAGGCAGGATCGTGCCGCGCGGCGAACGCGGCGAGCTTTGCACCCGCGGCTACAGCATCATGCTCGGCTATTGGGACGAGCGCGAGAAGACCGCCGACGTGCTCGATCAGGACGGCTGGATGCATACCGGCGACCTCGCCGTGATCGACGACGAGGGCTATTGCAACATCGTCGGCCGCATCAAGGACATGGTGATCCGCGGCGGCGAGAACCTCTATCCGCGCGAGATCGAGGAGTTTCTGTATCGCCATCCCAAGATCCAGGACGTGCAGGTGTTCGGCGTCGCCGACGACCGCTATGGCGAGGAGCTCTGCGCCTGGGTCAGGATCCGCACCGGCGAAACGCTCACCGCCGACGAGGTGCGCGCGTTCTGCCAGGGCCAGATCGCGCACAACAAGATCCCGCGCTATGTGGAGTTCGTCGACGAATTTCCGATGACGGTGACCGGGAAGATCCAGAAGTTTTTGATGCGCGAGACGGTCGAGTCGCGGCTTGGGTTAAAGGCGGCGAAGACGGCTTAAGACTGTCATTCCGGGGCGCGTCGCAGACGCGAACTATGGTGCGCAATTGCGCACCTGAGAATCTCGAGCATTCGGGTCTGGTCCTTCGGACCATCCCGGCAATGACGAGCATGCTTGGCTCACACCGGCAGGCCCTGCTTCTTCGCCAGCTCCTTCAGCGAGACCTGCGGCCGCGCGCCGATATGCTGGATCACTTCGGCGGCTGCGAGCGCGCCGAGCCGGCCGGCGTTCTCATAGCCGGCATTGCGGACGAGGCCGAACAGGAATCCGGCGGCAAACAGATCGCCTGCGCCTGTCGTGTCGACCAATTCCTCGATCGGCGAAGCCGGCACCGCGACGACGCCGTCAGCTTCGAGGCCACCACGCAACCCTTCTCGCTGCGGGTGACGACGCCGAGCTTGACGTCCTGGCGCAACGCCTTCAGCGCGGTGTCGAAATCCGAAGTCTGGTAGAGCGAATGCAGTTCGGCCTCGTTGGCGAAGACGAGATCGACCGTGCCTTTGCGCATCAGGTCGATGAATTCGTCGCGATAGCGATCGACGCAAAACGCATCCGACAGCGTCAGCGCGACCTGCCGGCCGGCACCATGGGCGATCGTCGCGGCCTTCACAAAGGCATCCTTGGCGTCCTTGGGGTCCCAGAGATAGCCCTCGAGATAGACGATCTTGCCGCCGCAATTTCGCGCGGGGTCGATATCGGACGGAAACAGTTTCTGCGCCGCCCCGAGATAGGTGTTCATGGTGCGCTCGCCATCCCGCGTCACCAGGATATAGGAGCAGCCGGTGGCGGGACCGTCCGCGGCGGGCTTGGTTTCGAAGGCGACGCCGGCGGCGCGGATGTCGTGGGTATAGAGCCGGCCGATCTCGTCCTGCTTGACCTTGCCGACATAGGCCGCGCGGGCGCCAAAGCTCGCGATCCCGACGATGGTGTTGGCGGCCGAGCCGCCGGAGATCGTGGTTGCCGGCCCCATGTCGCGATAGATCGCGGCGGCGCGGGCTTCGTCGATCAGCGTCATGCCGCCTTTGGTCATGCCGTGATCGGCGAGGAATTTTTCGTCGGTCTTAACCAGCACGTCGAAAATCGCATTGCCGATGCCGAGAACGTCGTATTTTGCGTCAGCCATTCATAAAACCCTGTTGGCACCATCGCCGAGATCGCGGCCTATCACAGCCAACGCTGCTATAGAAGCCCAATGATCCGCTCCTTCCTCACGGTCTCCTCGGGCACGCTGGCCTCGCGCCTGCTCGGCTTCCTGCGCGATTCCATGATCGCCGCCCTGCTCGGCACCGGCGCGATCGCGGACGCGTTCCTGGTGGCGTTTCAACTGGTCAATGTCGCACGAAGGCTGTTGTCGGAGGGCGCGCTGAACGCCGCACTGGTGCCGGCCTGGCTGCGCCTGCGCGAGACGGCGGTGCTGCACGCGGCGGCCGCCTTCGCCGGGCGCGTGCTCGGCACCATCAGCGCGGCGCTGATCGCGATAACGGTGGTGATCGGCCTGCTGATGCCGCTGGTGATCACCTGTTCGCGCCGGGATTTGCCGGACAGGAGACTTTGCGGCTCGCGGTCGATGATGCCCGATTGATGCTGCCCTATCTCGCCTTCGCCGGGCCCGCCACCGTGCTGCTGGCGCTGGCGAGCGCGCAGGGCCGCTTTTTCCTCACTGCCTTCTCGCCGCTGCTATTCAATATCGCGCTGATCGCGGTAATGATCGTGCTCATTTTCGCGCATCGCGACGCCGGCTTTGTCGCGCCGGCGCTGGCCGCGACCGTTGGCATTGCCGGCTTCCTGCAATTGCTGATCCTGGCGCTGCGCCGTGGCGAGCGCGTCGCGACGCCGCTGCGCGTCAGCTTCGATGCGGAGATGCGTGGCTTTCTCACCCGCGCCATTCCCGGCATGGTCGCGAGCTCCGCGCCGCAGCTTCTGATCGTCGCGGGCGCGATCATCGCATCGACCTCGCCCTCGGCGGTGTCCTGGCTCTATTTCGCCAATCGCCTGATCGAGCTGCCGCTCGGCATTGTCGGCGTCGCCATGGGCACGGTGCTGATTCCCGAATTGACGCGCGCGCTGCATGGCGGTGACAAAAGCGCCATCGTGAATGCGGAGTCTCGCGGCACTGGAACTGGCGGTGGGCCTGGCGCTGCCCGCCATGCTCGGTCTGATCGCACTGAGCGAGCCGATCGTGCGGCTGTTGTTCGAGCACGGCGCGTTCACGGCGGCCGATACGCAATCAACTTCTCGGGCACTGATCTGTCTTGCGCTCGGCCTGCCCGCGCATGTGCTGGTGAAAGCGCTGTCGCCGGCTTTTTTCGCGCGCGAAAATACCTATGTGCCGCTGGTCGCGACGCTGAAGGGCTCTTGTCGTCGCGATCGTGCTGGCCGTGCTGCTCGGCCATTTCTTCGGTGCGAGCGGCATTGCCGCTGCGATTGCCTTCGGCGCCTGGAGCAATGCGGCTGTCGCTGATCCGGCAAGGCGCTTCGACCTTCGGCTTCTCCCTGGACGCAGCGGCGCGGCGGCGGCTGCCGCGGATTGTCGCGGCTGCCCTGATGTTGGGCGCCTTGTTGTGGCTTGCAGCGGACTTCGCCGTCGGCGTCCATGGCCTCGTGCAGGCGGTTATGCTGCTTGTCCTGATCGCCGCGGCAATCGCGGCCTATGGCGTGTTGCTGGCTGCCTTTGACGTCACGGGGTGGCGCGAGGTGGTTAATGCGGTCAGACAAAGAGAAACCGGCGACTTGCGCCCTAGCCTTGCGTGGCAAACGCTAGCCGCATGATCCGGCGAAGTGTGCAGCCGGTTTTCCGATAAGATCATGTCGGAAACAGGCAGCCAAAATCGAATTTTTACGGGAACGGACGATGGCATTCGTTGAACGGGTCTTTTCGGGCGTCCAGCCGACCGGCAATCTGCATCTCGGCAATTACCTCGGCGCGATCGTCAACTTCGTGAAGCTGCAGGAGACGCATAACTGCATCTATTGCGTCGTCGACATGCACGCCATCACCATGCCGGTCGACGTCTGGGGCGGCCCGGTCGAGCTTGCGCGCAACACGCGTGAGGTGACCGCGGCCTTCATCGCCAGCGGCATCGATCCGAAGAAGCAGATCGTGTTCAACCAGAGCCAGGTTGCCGAGCATGCCGAGCTCGCCTGGATCTTCAATTGCGTGGCGCGCGTCGGCTGGCTCAGCCGCATGACCCAGTTCAAGGAGAAGGCGGGCAAGGATCGCGAGAATGCATCGATCGGTCTCTACGACTATCCAGTGCTGATGGCGTCCGACATTCTGGTCTATCGCGCGACCCACGTGCCGGTCGGCGAGGACCAGAAGCAGCATCTGGAGCTGTCGCGCGACATCGCGCAGAAATTCAACAATGACTTTGGCGATTCCATCCGCAACCATGGCGCCAATGACGGGATGTTCTTCCCGCTGCCGGAGCCGTTGATCACGGGGCCGGCGACGCGGGTGATGTCCTTGCGCGACGGCACCAAGAAGATGTCGAAATCGGATGCGTCGGACAATTCGCGCATCAATCTCACCGATGACGCCGACACCATCGCGCAGAAGGTCCGCAAGGCGAAGACCGATCCGGAGCCGCTGCCGACCGAAGAAAAGGGCCTTGAGACGCGCCCCGAGGCCGACAACCTCGTCGGCATCTACGCGGCGCTCGCCTGGAAAAGCAAAGCCGACGTGCTGCGCGATTTCGGCGGCGGACAATTCTCCAGCTTCAAGAATGCGCTGGTCGAGCTTTGCGTCTCGAAACTGTCGCCGATCGCCAGCGAGATGCGGCGGCTCACCGCCGATCCCGGTCACATCGACGCGGTCCTGGTCGACGGCGCCGACCGCGCCCGCGCGATCGCGCGGAAACCATGGCGAAGACCAAGGACATCGTCGGCTTCATCCGCAAGTAAATGCTGCAATGCGATGCCCTCTCCCCAACGGAGAGGGCTTGTGTCACCATGTGGCTTGTTTGTTTGACGCGTTTTCCTCCCGCGAACCGGTTCCCACTTCGCTCGAAAACGCTATGGGTGCTTTGCAAGCCGGGACATGCATGACCACGCAGCGACGAAGCTACGAAGCCGGTCACAAGCCGAAATGCCTGGTTATCGTTGACGAGACCGCGGAATGGGACCGCGCGGTCTATTACGCGAGCCGCTGGGCCATTCGGGTCGGCGGCGGCGTGGTGATGCTGCGCATCATCGAGATCGAGGACCAGAACCAGCAATGGCTGGGGGTCGCCGACATCATGCGCGCCGAAGCGCATGAAAACGCCAATGCGGCGCTCGATCGTGCCGCCGGCCGCGCCAACGGCATCGCAGCGATCACGCCGGAGCGCGTGATCCGCGAGGGCGACGCGACCGAGCAACTCCTCGAGGTGATCGATGCCGACGTCGATATCGCCATGCTGGTGCTGGCCGCCAGCCCGGGTGCCGAGGGCCCGGGGCCGCTGGTCACCACCATGGCCAATACCGTCGGCTCGTTCCCGATTCCTGTGATGATCGTGCCTGGCGATCTCTCGGATGCCGATATCGACGCACTTTCCTGAGCACATGCAGCCGTGGAACCGCTGATCTGCGCCTTGATCGGTGCATTAACCGTCGCCATTTGCTACAAGTAGCTCAACGCGCCGGCCTTGAACCGGCGACGCCGGAGAAAACCATGTTCATTCAGACCGAAGCCACCCCCAATCCCGCCACGCTAAAATTCATCCCGGGCCGCCTCGTGCTCGACGGCGGCACCATGGAGTTTGCGAGCCGCGAGTCCGCCGCGCGCTCGCCGCTCGCCGAAAAGCTGTTCGGCGTGTCCGGCGTCACCGGCGTGTTCTACGGCTCGGACTTCATCACCGTGACCAAGGATGAAGGCGACTGGCAGCATTTGAAGCCCGCGATCCTCGGCGCCATCATGGAGCACTACATGTCCGGCGCGCCGCTGCTTGCCGACGGCACGGCGGCGAGCGACGAGCTGTCCGACGAGGAAGACGAGTTCTTCGACGAGGCCGATGCCGAGACGGTCGAGCAGATCAAGGATCTGATCGAGACGCGGGTGCGTCCCGCCGTCGCCAATGACGGCGGCGACATCACCTTCCGCGGCTTCAAGGACGGGATCGTCTATCTCAACATGAAGGGCGCCTGCTCGGGCTGCCCGTCATCGACCGCAACGTTGCAGCACGGCATCCAGAACCTGCTGCGCCACTTCGTGCCCGACGTGGTGGAAGTCCGGCCGATGTGACGCCTCGCATTGCGAGGAGCGAAAGCGACGCAGCGCAATGCGACCATGAGATCGCGTCGATTCCGGGTGATGCTGGCGCATCACCCCGGAATGACCGAGTGAATTAAGCCGCCTGTCCGATGGCCGCGGCCTCGGCCGCGGCTCGCTGCATGCCGGTGGACATCTCGGCTCGTGACCGCGCTCTGTTCCTCGACCGCCGCCGCAGTCGACGTCACATATTCGTTGACGCTCTGGATCGCCTTCTGATGGTTTCGAGGGCCGAGACGACGTCGCCGGAAATGGCGTTCAGATTGCTGATCTCCTGCTCGATCTTGTCGGTCGCCTGCTTGGCCTGATTGGCGAGATTCTTGACCTCGGCCGCAACCACCGCAAAGCCACGGCCGGCTTCGCCGGCGCGCGCCGATTCGATCGTGGCGTTGAGCGCCAGCAGGTTGATCTGACCGGTGATGTCGCCGATCAACTGCACGATGCTGCGCATCGACTCGGCCGCGGCGCTCAGCCGTTGCGCCTGCTGTCGGCCGCCTCGACGCGGTCCACCGCCTCGTTGGCCGTCTCCTTCGACTTGGCATCGCCTCGGAGATTTCTCGCACTGACGCGTTCAATTCCTCCGCGCCCGCCGCGACCAATTCCATCATGCCCCGCACTTTTTCGCTCTTCATGCGCGCGATCACCTGGGCGGTGACATCGGAGGCGTATTTCACCACCTTGTAAGGCTTGCCGTTGAGATCGCTGATCGGGTTGTAGGAGGCCTGGATCCAGACTTCCCTGCCGCCCTTGCCGACGCGCTGGTATTCGCCCGACTGGAATTCGCCGCGATTGAGGGCCTTCCAGAAGTCGCGATATTCCGCACTGCCGTGCGCGTCGGCCGGCACGAACATCTGATGATGCTTGCCCTGGATTTCCGACAGCGAGTAGCCGAGCGTGGCGAGGAAATTCTCGTTGGCGTTGAGCACGATGCCGTCCATGTTGAACTCGATCACCGCCTGCGACTTGCCGATCGCCTCGATCTGGCCGGCGAAATCGGCGGCCTTCAGCTTCTCCGCGGTGACGTCGGAGGCGAATTTGACCACCTTGAACGGCTTGCCGGCGTCGTCGAGGATCGGATTGTAGGAGGCGAGGATCCAGACCTCCTTGCCGCCCTTGCCGAACCGCTTGTATTCGCCGGAGCGGAATTCGCCGCGATTGAGGCCTGGCCCAGAATTCGCGATAGGCGCTGCTTTCGCGCTCCGACGGGGCCACGAACATGCTGTGGTGCTTGCCCTGGATTTCGGACAGCGAATAGCCGAGCGCGCCGAGGAAATTCTCGTTGGCGGTGATGATGGTGCCGTCGAGATTGAACTCGATCACGGCCTGCGCGCGGCCGATCGCGGCGATCTTGCCGGCGTCTTCCATGCTGCGGATCTTCTGCGAGGTGATGTCGCTCGCGAACTTGATGACCTTCACCGCCTTGCCGCTCGAATCCAGGATCGGATTGTAGGAGGCCTGGATCCAGACCTCGCGGTCGTCCTTGCCGATGCGCTTGAATTCGCCGGCCTTGTACTTGCCGAGATTGAGGTCGGCCCAGAACGCGCGGTATTCGATGCTGTCGCGCACGTCGCGCGGCATGAAGATCTGAGTGGTGCTTGCCGACGATCTCCGGCAGCTTGTATCCCATCGCATCCAGGAAGTTCTGGTTGGCGGTGACAATGGTGCCGTCCATGTTGAACTCGATGACGGCTTGGGATTTGCTGATCGCGTCGGCTTGGGCGAGCGCGTCGCGCGCCTTTGAATTACTGCGCCACAAAGTCATGGGGGCCTCTTTCTGCCTAATAAAATAGAATGGCTTGATCCGCGAAATGCGCGGGCCGAGCCCGGAATGGGATCGCTTTGCCTTGGTTAAAGGCTCCCACGACTTGACTAATTTTCAATTAATCCCTTTTCTTTTCAATAACTTACGTATATCTCAGGTTGCGTGTGCATGTTACATGCCATACATCGGGGCGCGAAAGTTCCATGCAGAGAACGCTGAGGTTGCGCGCCGGAATTCCACAGCAATGCCTGACAATGCTAGGCTTTGAGCGATGCTGATCCTCGCCATCGATACCGCCCTCGACGCCTGCGCGGCCGCCGTACTCGACACCGGCACGAGCAAAATGATCGCGATGGAATCGCAGGCGATGAAGCGCGGGCATGCCGAAGCGCTGATGCCGCTGATCGCGCGCGTGATGAAGAAACCGGGATTCCGTTCGCCGCGCTCGACCGCGTCGCGGTGACCAGCGGTCCCGGCAGTTTCACCGGCTTGCGTGTCGGGCTTTCGGCCGCGCGCGGCATCGGACTTGCCGCGGGCAAGCCGGTGGTCGGGCTCACCACGCTATCCGCCTACGCCGCGCCGATCGTGAGCGAAGGCGGCGAGCAGCCGGTGATCTCGGCGATCGATGCGCGGCATGACCACGTCTATCTGCAGGTGGTCAGCGGCAATGGCAGCTCGCTGGTCCGCCCGAAGGTGGCGCCGCATCGAGGAAGCGCTTGACTGCCTCGCGCTTCGGTGCACCGCATCTGGTCGGCAACGCCGCCAGGATTCTTGCCGAGCGCTGGCCATCGGACGCGCCGCCGCCGTTCAAGGTCGATGCGCAGCCTGCCCCCGACATCAACTGGGTGGCGTGGCTCGGAGCAGCGGTGAATCCGGATACCGCGCCGGCCAAATCCGTATTATCTGCGCGCGCCCGATGCGAAGCCGTCGCAGGATCGTGATCGCTTCGCAGCCTGTCGCGCGTCATGATGGCATGGCTTTCGGATTGGCTCGGTGGCGGCACGCCTTCGATCGAGCCCGCGACACAACGAGACGCGCCACGGCTGGCGCAGATTCACGCGCGCCTCGTTTCATCGCGGCTGGGGCGAAGGCGAATTCGAGAGCATGATCGCCGAGCGCAATACGCTGGTGCATCGCCTGCGGCTTGGGCGAAAGACCATCGGCTTTGCGGTCTCGCGCATGGGCGCGGATGAAGCCGAGATATTGTCGATCGCCATCGACAACGGCCATCGCGGCCGCGGCCTCTCCCGCAATTTGCTCCTGACCCATCTCGGCCATCTTGCGGGACAAGGCGTGCGCACGATATTTCTGGAAGTCGAGGAAAACAACGCGCCGGCGCGGCGGCTGTATGAAAGAGCCGGATTTGCCGTCGTCGGACGCCGCGAACGCTATTATCGGCAGACCAGCGGGGAACAACTGAATGCGCTTCTGATGCGCCGAGACTTGTCGTAGAATGCGCGAGGTGGCAAAACGTCCACCCAAGGCAAAACCCATGACCGCATTGAAATCCCCGCCGGCGCCGAAGGCCACCGGCATCGAAGCCCGCTGTGCCTCCACCGGCATGCGCATGACCGAGCAGCGCCGCGTGATCGCGCGCGTGCTGGCGGAGGCTGCCGACCATCCGGACGTGGAGGAACTGTACCGGCGCTGTGTCGCGGTCGACGACAAGATCTCGATCTCGACCGTGTACCGCACGGTGAAGCTGTTCGAAGACGCGGGGATCATCGAGCGCCATGATTTCCGCGAGGGCCGCGCGCGCTACGAGCAGATGCGCGACAGCCACCACGACCATCTGATCAATCTGCGCGACGGCAAGGTGATCGAATTCACCAACGAAGAGATCGAGAAACTGCAGGCCGAAATCGCCCGCAAGCTCGGCTACAAGCTGGTCGATCATCGGCTCGAGCTCTATTGCGTGCCGCTGGACGAAGACAAATCCTCGACATAACGTATTGGAGCGAAGTGGATACCGGTCCGCGTGAAGAAAACGCGTCAAGATATAAACCAGTCCATCGATCTCATCATTTTCGATTGCGACGGCGTGCTCGTCGACAGCGAGGTGATCTCCTGCCGCGCGCATGCGAGGGTACTGACGCGCCATGGCTATCCGATCACCCCGGACGAAGTGTTCGCGCGCTTTCTCGGCCGCTCGACGCGGCAGGCCAACGACGAGATCGAAGCCGAGCTCGGCCGCAGCCTGCCCGACGGCTACCACGCTGATTTGCAGGACGAGCTGTTCCGCCATTTTGAAGCTGACCTGCAGGCCGTGCCGTACATCCACGACGCGCTCGACAGCATCGCGCTTCCGGCCTGCGTGGCCTCCAACGGTTCGCACCAGCGCATGCGGGTCAGTCTCGGCCGTACCGCCCTCTACGACAAATTCGCGCCGAATATCTTCTCGGCTTCCGAGGTCAGCAACGGCAAGCCCGCGCCGGACCTGTTCCTGCATGCGGCGGAAAAGATGAAGACGGAGCCCGAGCGTTGCCTGGTGATCGAGGACAGCATCGCCGGCATTGCAGGCGCGCGCGCCGCCGGGATGACCGTGCTCGGCTTTCACGGCGGCAGCCATTGCCGGGACGGTCATGCCGCGACCTTGAAGGCCGCGGGAGCCCACCAGATCTTTGACGATATGCGCCAATTGCCCGGCCTGATTGCCCGGAACCGGGGCTCCCGTCGCTGGATTTTCGCCTCTTTAGGCTATATTTGAGCAATGACGCCCTGATGGCGCCGTTTCCATCCCGCACACAGGTTCCATGAAGCCGCCGCGCAAGCTGCATATCAAGTCTTATGGCTGCCAGATGAACGTCTACGATGCGCAGCGCATGGTGGACACGCTGGGGCCGGAAGGCTTTGTCGAGACGACGAGCGCCGAAGAAGCCGATCTCGTCATCCTCAACACCTGCCACATCCGCGAAAAGGCCTCCGAGAAAGTCTATTCGGAGCTCGGCCGGTTGCGCGTCGCCAAGGATGAAGCCGCCCGCCTCGGCCGCGACATGCGCATCGCGGTAGCGGGCTGCGTCGCGCAGGCCGAGGGCGACGAGATCATCCGCCGCGCGCCGGTCGTCGACGTCGTGGTCGGCCCGCAGAGCTACCATCATCTGCCGGAACTTTTGGCGCGCGCCGCGCGCGATGGCAAAGCCATCGAGACCGAATTTCCGGCCGAGGACAAGTTTGGTTTCCTGCCGCAGCCGAAATCGGATGCGATCCGCGCCCGCGGCATTTCGGCCTTCGTTACCGTGCAGGAAGGCTGCGACAAGTTTTGCACCTTCTGCGTCGTGCCCTACACGCGCGGCGCCGAAGTATCGCGTCCGGTCGAGAAGATCGTCGAGGACGTGAAGCGGCTTGCCGACCATGGCGTGCGCGAACTGACGCTGATCGGCCAGAACGTCAACGCCTATCACGGCGAAGGACCGGACGGCCGCGCCTGGCCGCTCGGCAAACTGCTGCATCATCTCGCCGCCATTCCCGGCATCGCGCGGCTGCGCTATTCGACCAGCCATCCCCGCGACGTCGATGATTCGCTCCTTGAGGCGCATCGCGACCTGCCTGCGCTGATGCCATTCGTGCATCTGCCGGTACAATCAGGCTCGGACCGGATCCTCACCGCGATGAACCGCAAACATACCGTCCGCGATTACCGCGATGTGATCGAGCGTTTCCGTCGGGCACGCCAAGACATTGCATTTTCATCAGATTTTATCGTTGGCTTCCCCGGGGAAGCCGAGGTGGATTTTTCCGCCACACTCGCGCTTGTCACGCAAATCGGCTACGCTGCCGCCTATTCGTTCAAATATTCGGCGCGGCCCGGAACGCCGGCGGCGGAGATGCAGGAGACGGTGACCTCAGCGGACATGGACGAGCGATTGGCGCGGCTCCAGGAATTGATCGACAGCCAGCAATCGGCCTTCAACAAGGCTGCGATTGGCAGCACCGTCGATGTGCTGTTCGAGCGCGCCGCCCGCAATCCCGGCCAGATCGTCGGCCGCACCGCTTATCTGCAGCCCGCGCATGTGATGGCGACATCCGACATCATCGGCCAGGTGTTGCCGGTCAGGGTAGACAGCCTCGAACGCTACAGCCTGCTCGGCGAACTCGTCACATCGCCACGCGGTATCCAGCCTTCATCCTCTCAAATGACCATTGGAGCCTGAACCCTTGCCAAAAAGCGCGTCGGATTCGCCTTCGCTCGCTCCCAGCCGCAAATTTGACCGCGACATGCAGGTTCCGCCCGAGACGCAAGTCGTCATCGACTTCGACGACAATCGCGCGGCTTCCGCCCTCGTCGGCCCCTACGGACAGAACCTCGCGCAGATCGAGCGCCGGCTCGGCATCGTCGTCGATTCCCGCGGCAACCACATCACCATTGCCGGCTCGCGCGATGGCTGCGACGCGGCGCGGCGCGTGCTGGAAACGCTCTATGCGCAGGCGGTGAAGGGCCAGGACGTTGCCCAGGGCGACGTCGAAGGTGCGATCCGCGCCGTGATCGCGCAGGGTTCGCTGTTTGAATACGACGCCAAGGCGGCGAAGTCGGCTTTCGAGATCATCAATCTGCGCAAGCGCCCGGTGCGGGCGCGCACCGCCGCGCAGGACTCCTACATCCGCGCGCTGAAACGCCACGAGCTGGTGTTCGGCGTCGGTCCTGCCGGCACCGGCAAGACCTGGCTCGCGGTCGCCCATGCCGCGCAACTGTTCGAGCGCAAAGAAGTCGACCGTATCATCCTGTCACGGCCCGCAGTCGAAGCCGGCGAGCGACTGGGCTTCCTGCCGGGCGACCTCCGCGAGAAGGTCGATCCTTACTTGCGGCCGATCTACGATGCGCTTTACGACGTCATGGATGCGCGGATCGTCGAACGCGCGCTACAGACCGGCGAGATCGAGATCGCACCGCTCGCCTTCATGCG
This sequence comes from uncultured Alphaproteobacteria bacterium, assembly GCA_963739755.1. Classification (GTDB taxonomy): domain Bacteria; phylum Pseudomonadota; class Alphaproteobacteria; order Rhizobiales; family Xanthobacteraceae; genus Bradyrhizobium. The sequence goes on from CAVUCB010000054.1 coordinate 100,846, forward strand.
CGGCCGCACGCTGACCAACGCCGCCATCATCCTGGACGAGGCGCAAAACACCACCTCGATGCAGATGAAGATGTTCCTGACCCGGCTCGGCGAGAACAGCCGCATGATCGTCACCGGCGATCCCTCCCAAGTCGACCTGCCGAATGGTCAGACCTCCGGCCTTGCAGAGGCGAGCAAACTGCTCGATGGCGTCGAGGGCGTGGCCCAGGTGAAGTTCACCGCCGAAGACGTGATCCGCCATGAGCTGGTGGCGCGTATCGTCGCGGCTTACGAAGGAGCGCCGCAGAAGCCGGCCGGCAAGTAATGTAATATGTCACCCTGGCCGGCGGCGCGCGCCGGATAGATTTTCCTTTATATGATGTCGCAACTCACCCTGCCCATGACCGAGGTTCTCGTTGTCGCCGACTGCTGGCAGAGCGAGCCCGACGCCGAAGCCGTGATCCAGCGCGCGATCGCGGCTGCGGCCGAGGCCGTCGAGGCAGATGTCGGCGAAGCCGAGCTCGCGGTCATGCTGACCGATGATTCCGGCATCAGCACGCTGAACAGCAATTGGCGCGGCATTGACAAGCCGACCAATGTACTGTCGTTTCCGGCGCTGCAGGCCGAAGGCGCGCGCAGGCCGGGCGACGCGCCACCCATGCTCGGCGATATCGCGATCGCGTACGAGACGATGCGGCGCGAGGCCGATGAGGAAGGAAAGCCCTTCGATCATCATTTGAGCCACCTCGCGGTGCATGGCTTCCTGCATCTGATCGGCTACGATCACGAAAACGACGCTGACGCCGAAGAAATGGAATCCCTGGAAACCGAGATCCTGGCGCAGCTCGGGATTCCCGATCCCTATGCGGACCGGGAACGGATGGACTGAGATGCCGGACTCCGAGCCGACCCACGACAATCCGCGCAACACGCGCAACCTGCCCGCCGTGGTGCCACCGGGCGAGGTCGCGCGCCCGACCGCGGAGAGCTGGCTGTTGCGCGCCATTCGCACCTTGTTCGGCTGGAAGCCGGGATCGGTGCGCGACGACCTGCAGGTCGTGCTCGATGCCTCGCAGCCGGACGAGGTCGGCTTCACCGCGGTCGAGCGCGCCATGCTGCGCAACATCCTCGGCCTGCATGAGCGGCGCATCGCCGACGTCATGGTGCATCGCGCCGACATGATCGCGGTCAAGCGCGACATTCCGCTCGGCGAATTGATGGATCTATTCGAGCGCGCGGCGCATTCGCGGCTCGTGGTCTACGACGAATCGCTCGATGACCCCGTAGGCATGGTGCACATCCGCGATCTCTTGGCCTTCATGACCGCGACCGCACGGGTGTCGGAAACCACAAAGACCCGGCGCAAGAAGCCGCTGCCCGCCGGCCTTGACCTGCGCGCCGTCGATCTGGCGCTGCCGCTGTCGGAGGCCAACATCATCCGCAAGCTGCTCTATGTGCCGCCGTCGATGCGTGCGATCGATCTGCTTGCGCAGATGCAGGCCTCCCGCGTTCATCTCGCGCTCGTGGTCGACGAATATGGCGGCACCGACGGACTGGTCTCGATGGAGGATATTGTCGAGCAGATCGTCGGCGAGATCGACGACGAGCATGACAGCGACGAGCCGCCGGCGATCGTGCGTCAGCCGGACAATTCCTTCATCGCCGATGCGCGCGCGAGCCTCGACGATGTCCGCGCCGTGATCGGCGAAGAGTTCGTCACCGGCGAGGCCGGCGAGGAAGTCGAGACGCTCGGCGGCTATCTGGTCAGCCATGTCGGCCGCCTGCCGGTGCGCGGCGAGGTGATTTCCGGCCCCGGCAATTTCGAGATCGAGGTGCTTGATGCCGATCCGCGCCGCGTGAAGCGGCTGCGCATCGCGACGCGCAAGGAGCGGCAGACGCCGCGCACACAGCGCGAAAGCCGCCGCCGCGATGCCGCGCCCGACGCCAACCCGCCGCCGCAGGCCAACGACAATGCGCAGGCCAATGACAATGCCAAGCCGCCGCCTGCCGACGGAGCCGGCCCGCAGTGATCATCGCGGACAAACTTCGCGGCGTCGGGACTTGCGATCATCCTGTCCTGGGGATGGAAGCGGGCGGGCATTGCGCTTGTGGCCGGCGCGCTGTCGACGCTGGCGATGGCGCCATTCAATGCCTGGCCGGTGCTGTTTTTGACCTTCCCGGTAGTGGTCTGGCTGATCGACGGTGCGGGCGCGGGCGGACGCCGCGGCTTGCCGGCCGCGGCCTGGACCGGCTGGTGGTTCGGGCTCGGCTATTTCGTGATCGGACTTTACTGGATCGGCAATGCCTTCCTGGTCGATGCCGAGACCTTCGCCTGGCTGATGCCGTTCGCCGTGCTCGGGCCTTCCCGCCTATCTCGCGCTCTTCACCGCGTTCGGCTTCGCGCTCGCCCGCCTGATCTGGACCCGCGATGCGACGCGGATCCTGGCACTCGCAATCAGCCTCACCTTCAGCGAATGGCTGCGCGCGCAGGTGCTGACCGGCTTTCCCTGGAATACGTTCGGCTACGCGCTGACCGAGCCGCTGGCACTGGCGCAGACCGCCTCGCTGATCGGCCTCTGGGGGCTGACATTCCTGACCGTTGCGATCTTCGCCTCGCCCGCGGTGCTGATCGACGGCACCTCGCGCGGCCGCAAGCCGTGGATCGCGCCGGTCGCAGCACTCGCGGTGCTGATTGCGATGGGCGTGTTCGGTGTTGTGCGTCTGTCGCACGAACCGACCCGTCTGGTCCCGAAGGTCAAGCTGCGAATCATGCAGCCCAACCTGCAGCAGGACGTCCGGTTCAATTACTCCGCCAAGGCGGAGGTGATGCAGAAATATCTGACGCTGTCCGATCGCTCGTCGGGGCCGCAATCGACCGGCGTGCGCGACGCCACGGTGCTGATCTGGCCCGAATCGGCATTCCCGTTCTTCCTGACGCGCGAGCCCGATGCGATGGCGCAGATCGCGGCGCTGCTGCCGAAAGGCACGGTGCTGATCACGGGCTCGGTGCGCGCACCCGATCTGCCGCCGGGCACCCGCATAACGCGCGCTTATAATTCGATTTATGTCGTTGATCACGACGGCAACGTGCTGTCGGTGTACGACAAGTTGCACCTGGTCCCGTTTGGCGAATACCTGCCATTCCAGGACTGGATGGAGAGGCTTGGATTCCAGCAGCTCACCAAGGTTCAGGGCGGCTTCATTCCGGGCACGGTGCGGCGCTCGATGGAGATTCCGAACGCACCGCGCATGCTGCCGCTTGATCTGCTACGAGGCGATTTTTCCCGACGCCGTCGCGAGCCGCGACGATCGTCCCGGCTGGATCGTCAACCTGACCAATGACGGCTGGTTCGGAATTTCGACTGGACCCTATCAGCATCTGCAGCAGGCGCGGCTGCGCGCGATCGAGCAGGGGCTGCCTGTGGTGCGTGCAGCAAATACAGGCATTTCCGCCGTCATCGATCCACTGGGACGCATTGTCGCACGTCTCGGTCTCGGCATCGAAGGCGTACTTGATTCGGCGCTGCCGGCGGCCAATCCGCCGACGCTCTATGCACGCGTCGGCGACATTCCTGCCGCTGTCATCATCGCTTTTGCCATGATCTTCGTCATTCGTCGGCGCATGACGAAGCGAGTTGGATGACGTCAGCCGTAAGAGCCCTGCAGATTCGTGTTCGGTTTTCCGACGATCGCTAGAAATCTTCTACCTGCGCGGTTCGGCCAGTTGACAGAACGACGCGGCGCTTCGCATTCTGTCGCGACCAGTACGATCCAGTCAGTTCATGCTCAAATTGTCGACAATCGGCAGATATCTCCGAGCAAGATTTGACGGTGTTGGCGCACGGGGCAAACGCGATTCTCGTTTGCCTCTTCCCGCCAGTGCGCTGACGTTGACATTCGCGTCGTTTTTTTCGGCGGGACCGCTGCGAATGTCACATCCCAAGCGCACGCTGATCATATTTTGCGGTCATTTCTCGGCCCGTCATTCAATGACGAATGCAGGTCGCGAGGGACGTAAGAGTTTGGACCGGGACAGCCTGATCCCAAGGAGAGTCGGAAATGTCGACCAAAGCACCGAACCCTGTTGACAAATATGTCGGCAGCCGGGTGCGGATGCGCCGTATTATGCTGGGCATGAGCCAGGAAAAGCTCGGCGAAGCATTAGGCCTCACCTTTCAGCAGATCCAGAAATACGAGAAAGGCACCAACCGGGTCGGCGCCAGCCGCATCCAGCAGATCTCCGAGATCCTGCAGGTCCCGGTCTCCTTCCTGTTCGAGGGGGGTCCGACCGGCATCGCCAGCGGCCGAAGGTTTCGGCGAAGGGGCTCGCCTTCCTACATCTCCGATTTCCTCGCGACCTCGGAAGGTTTGGCGCTGACGCGCGCATTCACCCGCATCGCCGATGCCAAGCTCCGGCGCAGCATCGTCGATCTGGTCGAGCAGATCGCCGCGCGCGAGGCGCCCGAGAAGCGCTGAAATGCCAGATTCCGATTAAGCACCATCTCGAACCGGTGCCCATTGCCGGATCATGGTCGAGCGAGCGCATTGAGCGCCCGGAGATGAGCGCAGAAGTCTCGCTCTCTGGCATGCCAATGACTGTCCAAAACCCTTTCGATTCGATCACCATTCTCGACGGCATCCGACGCTGGGTCGAAATCGAGACGCCGACGGAAGCGCCCGAGCAGGTCAACAAGCTCGCGAGCCTGGTCGCCGAGCGTCTATCGCGATCTGCCGGCGACGCATCGAGCGCATCGCGGGCAGGGACGGTTGCGGCGATCATCTGGTGGCGCGCTCGTCATGGGGACAGGACGCGCCGGGCATCCTGGTGCTCAGCCATCTCGACACCGTGCATCCGATCGGATTCATCGAGCGCCTGCCGTTCAAGATCGAGGGCGACAGCGCCTTCGGTCCCGGCATCTACGACATGAAGGGCGGCGCCTATCTCGCCTATCCACGCCTTCCGGCAGCTCTGCGCTGACGGCGAGCCGTCGCCGCTCGGCATCACCCAGCTCTATGTCTCGGACGAAGAGATCGGCAGCCCGACCTCGCGCGCGCTGATCGAGCGAGAGGGGCAGAAGGCGAAATATGTGCTGGTGACAGAGCCCGCGCGCGACGGCGGCAAGATCGTGACCGGCCGCAAGGGCGTCGGACGCTTCGAGGTCTTCATCAAGGGCGTGCCCGCGCATGCCGGCACGCGGCCTGAGGACGGCCGCAGCGCGATCCGCGAACTCGCCAACGTCATCCAGACGCTGGAAGCGATGAACGATCTCGAAGCGCGGCATCACCGTCAATGTCGGCGTGGTCAGGGGCGGCACGCGGCCGAACGTCATTGCGGAAGAGGCCTATGCCGAGGTCGATCTGCGCGTGCCGACCATCGCCGATGCCGACGAGCTCGTCGCGAAGATCCTCGGTCTGAAATCGCGCAGCGAAGGCGTCAGCGTCAAGGTGACGGGCGAGCCTGAACCGGCCGCCTTACGAGAAGGGCAATGCGGGCGCCGCGCTGTTCGAGCACGCCAAGACGCTCGCCGCCGAGATCGGCTTCGAGCTGGTCGACACCTTCACCGGCGGCGGCTCCGACGGCAATTTCACCGCGCCCATACCGCCACCCTCGACGGCCTCGGCGTCGACGGCAAGGGCGCGCATACCCATTACGAGCAGCTCTACATCTCCTCGATCGAGCCACGGGCGCGGCTGCTCTATCGGCTCTATCAGACGCTGCGATGAGCGCGGCCTCCGGCGATCGTACCAAGCGCGAGGCGAGTCCATGACGGCGCCATGCGGCAGGCGCACGGCTCGTTCTTCGGCCGCCGCAAGGGCCACAAGCTGCGTGCGCATCAGGCCGACCTGATCGAGCACCTGCTGCCGCATCTTGCGCTCGACATCGCAACATCCGCGCCTGCCGATCTGCCGCGGAGCTGTTCGATCCGCCAGTCGAAGCGGTGCGGCTCGAGATCGGCTTCGGCGGCGGTGAGCATCTGGTCGCCGAGGCGCAGCGCTTCCCGCATACCGGCTTCATCGGCTGCGAACCCTATGTCAACGGCATGGCAAAGATCCTGGCGCAGATCGAGGCACACAATATCGGCAATATCCGCCTGCTCGCGGGCGACGCCGCCGAACTGCTGGCCTGGCTGCCGCCGCGATCGCTGGCGCGCATCGACCTGATCCATCCCGATCCCTGGCCGAAGCGGCGGCACTGGAAGCGGCGCTTTGTGCAGGACGCGACGATCGCCGCGATGGCGCGCGTGCTCGAGAGCCGGCGGCGAATTTCGCTTCGTCAGCGATATCGACGATTACTGCGCCTGGACGCTGTGGCATCTGTTGCGCTCGCCGGATTTTCGCTGGCTCGCGGAGCGCGCCGACGATTGGCGCTTGCCCTGGGACGGCTACACCATGACGCGCTACGGCCGCAAAGCCGAGCGCGAAGGGCGTATCGCAAATTATTTGCGCTTCGCCCGCATCGGAATGATTACGGCTTCGTCGTCTCAGCCATCCGCGCCTTCTTCGCGTCAGTGGCCTCCCACACCATGCGCTTGCCGCGCTCGCGCCCCAGCAGCTCGATCGGATCGCGGTTGTCAATACGGCCGAACTGTCCAAACTTGGTGGCGCTGTGGCGCGCTTTGGCGCGACCATAGCGGCCCCGCGCCCGCCTTGGGAAGGGCGGCAGGTCGTCACGCCGACTGGCGGCTCTTCCAGAAGCCGACCACCCGCTCGGCGGTCGACGGCATCAGACTTGGCAAAATTCACCCGCGCGCTCTCGATATCCGACGGCGCCGGCACGCGGTTCGGACCCAGCCGAAGCAGGATCAGGGCGCGCACCGTCGCCCATTCCAGCCCGATGGTCTTGCTGACGATCAGGATCGGATCGAAGCGGTCGCTCAAAATCAGGTTTTCGAGGGTCGGAATTTTCACTCCGGACATCGCTGAGAGCGTGGCAACCGATTCCTCGTAGCGATGGCTCTTGGCAAAGCCGAGCAGTGCCGCCTCGTTGAGGTTGCCGGCCTCATGCAGCGCCAGCACGATGCGCTGGGCCGGCACGAAATCGCGCTTGCTCTCGAAACGTTCCGGCACGCCAGTGATCTCGGCGACCGCCTGCTTGATCGCGTTCTGCCGCTCGGGCTTGACGAGGTCGAAGAGCCGGCGACGGATCACATCGAGCGATCCCGCGAGCAGCTGCTTCAAGCGCACATCGGAAAGATCCGCGCGCTGCCCGACGGTGATCGTCAGCACGCCATCCTGGCTCGCGCGTTTGATCAACTCGCTATAGCCGGTGTCGGAGAACAGCGCGCCGGCATTGCTGGCCGTGCGGCGGACCACCTCGCGGTCACCGCGCTGCACGATGAGATCGGTCAGGTCGGGCGACAGTTTTGGCCGCTCCGACATCGCCAGCAGATGGCTCTGGCCCTTGATGCGCGCGATCTCGAGCAGCACTTCTTCATCGAGCACCGGCGAGCGCCGCAGGATCGGCCCCGCCACCAAAATCTCGTTCTCGCGCGCGAGCCGACCGACCAGCACCGCGGCGCATTGGCCACCAGCGACAGCCGCTCGGCGAGTTCGGCGCGCGCGATCAGCTCGGCATGGGGAACGAGGTCGATCAGGATCTCGTCAAAGAGATCGACATGGCTGGGCCTGCAACTGCGCGGCGTCCTGGAAGAACAGGTCGGCGATCCGGCGGGCGGCTTCGGCGCGGAGCTTGGGATCGCCATTCCTGACGATCTCTTCAAGCCCGGGGATCAGAGACGTGGCGACTGTCATCCAAACTACTCAAACCGCACGCCTCGTGCGCGATCACCCCTGGAGCCCTACTCTCGGACCCTTGCCCTAAACGACGGGACGGGCAGCGAATTTCCCGGCAATTTAAGATGGCTTGGTGAAGGAAGGGTTAGATTTCGAGGTACCCGCCAGGGCTGCAAATTAATCCAGTCCGGCCTTGCCGGTGGATACGAAAAGCGCTATATCAGCGCCTACTTAGCTGTCTCATACGAAACGCGTATTGAGAGTGGGCCCCCCGGGACCCGCTCTTTTTTATTACCTGAGCCCGCCTGCCGCCGCTTTGGCATTGGACAGGCTAGGGTCAGCCCGCCGGAACCGCGATTGCGGCCCCGGACAAAGCAAGCGAAGAGCCCGTTTGACGCTGGAAATGACCGAACCAACTCTTGGTTCCATCGACTCCGAACTGCTGGCCGAGCCGCGCCTGGTGGTCGAGCCGGGCGTCGCCGCGCGCGTGTCGGCGGTGGCCGCACCCGTGCTGCAGCAGATGGGCTACGCTTGGTGCGGATCAGGATTTCCGGCGAAGCCGGCTGCACCGTGCAGATCATGGCGGAACGGCCGGATGGCTCGATGCAGATCGAGGATTGCGAGGCGGTCTCGCGGGCACTGTCACCGGTGCTCGATATCGCCGATCCGATCGACCGCGCCTACCGGCTGGAGATTTCCTCGCCCGGCATCGACCGGCCGCTGGTGCGCCGCTCGGATTTCGAACGTTTTGGCGGTCATCTCGTCAAGATCGAGATGGCGGTCGCCCATCAGGGCCGCAAGCGTTTCCGCGGCATCCTGGCCGGCGTCGAGGGCGACGCGGTCAGGATCCGTCGCGACGATGCGCCGGCCGGCGACGAGGCCGACGTGCTGCTGACCATGGAAGACATCGGCGATGCCCGGCTCGTTCTGACCGATGAGCTGATTGCGGAATCGATGCGGCGCGGCAAGACAGCCGAACGCGAGCTCAAGCGGGAACTGGGGCTGGAACCGCCGCAAGCGCCGCATGCCGAAGCAGCCAGAAAGTCGCCAAGCCGCTGAAGAAGCAGGCTCCGAAGAACACCAAGCAACATCGCCTCGCCGCCGGACGGGCGCGCAGGGGCGACATCGATCCTACCGAAGGAGACTAGCCATGGCCGTCAGTGCCAACAAACTCGAACTGCTGCAGATTGCAGATGCCGTCGCGCGCGAGAAATCGATCGACCGCGGCATCGTGATCGCGGCGATGGAGGATGCCATCGCCAAGGCGGCCCGGGCGCGTTACGGCAGCGAGACCGACGTGCACGCCGAGATCGACGCCAAGAAGGGCGAGCTGCGGCTGTCGCGCCACATGCTGGTCGTCGAGCAGGTCGATAATTCCTCCAACCAGATTTCGCTGGAAGACGCCCGGAGAGCCAATCCCGGCGCGCAGATCGGCGACACCATCGCCGACACGCTGCCGCCGCTGGAATATGGCCGCATCGCCGCGCAGTCCGCCAAGCAGGTGATCGTGCAGAAGGTACGCGAGGCCGAGCGCGACCGGCAGTATCAGGAGTTCAAGGACCGCATCGGCGACATCGTCAACGGCATCGTCAAGCGCGTCGAATATGGCAGCGTCATCGTCGATCTCGGCCGTGGCGAAGCCATCATCCGCCGCGACGAGATGCTGCCGCGCGAGGTGTTCCGCAACGGCGACCGCGTCCGCGCCTATATTTTCGACGTCCGCCGCGAAACCCGCGGCCCGCAGATCTTCCTCTCCCGCACCCATCCGCAGTTCATGGCAAAACTGTTCGCGCAGGAAGTGCCGGAGATCTATGACGGCATCGTCGAGATCAAGGCGGTCGCCCGCGATCCCGGCTCGCGCGCCAAGATCGGCGTGATCTCGCGCGACTCTTCCGTCGATCCGGTCGGCGCCTGCGTCGGCATGCGCGGTTCGCGCGTGCAGGCCGTGGTCAACGAGCTGCAGGGCGAGAAGATCGACATCATTCCGTGGTCGCCCGACATCGCGACCTTCGTCGTCAACGCGCTGGCGCCGGCCGAAGTCGCCAAGGTCGTCATCGACGAAGACCGCGAGCGCATCGAGGTCGTGGTGCCCGACACCAACAACCAGCTCTCGCTTGCGATCGGCCGCCGCGGCCAGAACGTGCGCCTCGCCTCGCAGCTTACCGGCTGGGACATCGACATCCTGACCGAGCAGGAGGAATCGGAGCGCCGCCAGGCGGACTTCGAGAATTCCACGCGCGTGTTCATGGAAGCGCTCAATGTCGACGAGGTCGTCGGCCAGTTGCTGGCGTCCGAAGGCTTTACCTCGGTCGAGGAACTGGCGCTGGTCGACGTCAAGGAACTCGCCGGCATCGAAGGTTTCGACGAGGAGACCGCGGCCGAGCTGCAGAATCGCGCCAAGGAATATCTCGAGCAGCAGGAAGCCGAGCTCGAGAACAAGCGCAAGGAACTGGGCGTCGAGGACGCCGTGAAGACGGTGCCCGGCGTGACCTCGAAGATGCTGGTGAAGTTCGGCGAGAACGAGATCAAGACGGTCGAGGATCTCGCCGGCTGCGCCACCGACGATCTGGTCGGCTGGACCGAGCGCAAGGAAGGCAGCGAGCCGACCAAGCATGCCGGCATTCTCGACGGCCTCGACGTCTCCCGCGACGATGCGGAAGCGGATGATCATGCAGGCCCGCGTCAAGGCCGGCTGGATCAGCGAGGCCGATCTTGCCAAGCAGTCTTCGAGGAGGCTGACGCCTCCGAAGACGAGCCGGCTTAAGGCCGAAGGAGATGTCCCGCGAATGCTCGCTTTGGCTGACCCCGATCTCGACAACGGACCGCGGACCGAAAAGTCCGCGACGTTGCGGATGTGCGCGGTCAGCCGCGAGCAGCGCCCGATCGACGAACTGATCCGCTTCGTCGTCTCGCCCCAGGGCGAGGTCGTGCCTGACATCAAGCGCAAGCTTCCCGGCCGGGGCCTGTGGATTTCGGCCTCGCGCCAGACGGTTGCGGAAGCCGTCCGGCGTCACCAATTCAGCAAAGGATTCAAGCGCGACGTCCGGGTGGCGGCGACGCTTGCCGCCGATACCGAAAGCCTGCTGGCCCGCAGCGCGGTCGACGCGCTGGCCATCGCCGCCAAGGCGGGGCAGGTCATCTCCGGCTTTGCCAAGGTCGAGGCCGCGCTCACGCCGCGGCAGGGCGGGACGGCGGTCCGGGCCCTGATCCATGCCTCCGACGGCGCCGAGGACGGAATCCGCAAACTGGACGCGCTGGCGCGGCAAAAAGCCGGGAACAAGGGCGAAACGCCCGAATTTTCGATAGTTACCGCGCTCTCTTCCGAAGAATTGGATTTGGCATTGGGCCGGTCAAATGTGGTACATGCAGCGCTGCTTGCGGGCCCGGCGAGCAAGACCTTCCTGTCGCGCAGCCAGATCCTGGTCCGATACCGGTTGGCCGACGCCGACAAGACTGCCGGAACCGCGACCGGGAACTTGAGCTCGCATTCGAAATAGCAACACCGCTTCAAACGACGGTGCGTCCGCGCACCACAGAATTAGGACTACTAATGGTCGACAAGAATACTCCCGGCGACAAGAAACTGAGTGTCCCGAGCAAGACCTTGACGCTCAAGCCACGCGTCGAGACGGGCACCGTGCGCCAGAGTTTTCCGCACGGTCGCACCAAGCAGGTCGTGGTCGAAAAGCGCGGCAAGCGCCGCGTCGGCGGCGACGGACTGCTCACGGATGCCCCGCACGCTCCGGAACCGGCTGTGGCGAAGGCGGCACCGCCCGTCACCGCAAAGGCCCCGTTTGGCGGCGGACGTCCGGCCGCGGCTCCGGCCGGCCCGCCGCGAAAGCCTTCCGGAGTGGTGCTGCAGACCCTGACCGAGGACGAGCACGCCGCCCGCGTCAGCGCGCTGGCCGACGCCCGGCAGCGCGAAGTCGAAGAGCGGCGCCATGCGGAAGAGGAAGCCAAGCGCCGCGCCAGCCGCGAAGGCGTCGAACAGGCCGAGCGTGAAGCCGCCGAAGCCCGCCGCAAGGCGGAAGAAGAGCGTCACCGGCAGGAAGAAGAAGCCAAGCGCAAGGCCGAACTCGAGGCGAAGAAGCGTTTTGGCGAAGCCGAGGCGGCCGCCGCGGCAGCGACGCGCCAGACTACCGCTGCCGCTGCGCCCGCAACGGCGAAGGCGCCAGCCCCGGCGCGCACCACGCCTGCGCTGGTGCCGACCGTCAGGGCGCCAGGCGTTGCCGCCGAAGCGGAGGAAGACGAGGGTCCGCGCATGGTTCGCCGCGGCCCCGGCGGCGCCGTGCGTCCGGTAGCAGCTCCAAAAACCACTCACAAGCCAGGCCCGCAAAAGCAACGTGGCCGACTCACCGTCGTCACCGCGCTCACTGCCGACGACGTACGCGAGCGTTCGATCGCTTCGTTCCGCCGTCGCACCCAGCGCCTGAAGGGACATGCGTCCAACGAGCAGAAGGAAAAGCTGATCCGCGAAGTCACGATCCCTGAGACGATCACCATCCAGGAACTCGCCAACCGCATGTCCGAGCGCGCGGTCGACGTGATCCGCATGCTGATGAAGCAGGGCGCGATGCACAAGATCACCGACGTGATCGACGCCGACACCGCGCAGCTGATCGCCGAGGAACTGGGCCACACCGTGAAACGCGTGGCCGCGTCCGACGTCGAGGAGGGCCTGTTCGACGTCGTCGACGATTCCACCGACACCGAGCCGCGCTCGCCGGTGGTGACCGTGATGGGCCATGTCGACCACGGCAAGACCTCGCTGCTCGACGCGCTGCGCCACGCCAATGTGGTCTCGGGTGAAGCCGGCGGCATCACCCAGCATATCGGCGCCTATCAGGTGGTCTCGCCCGAGAGCGGCAAGATGATCACCTTCATCGACACGCCCGGCCACGCCGCATTCACCGCGATGCGCGCCCGCGGCGCCAAGGTCACCGACATCGTCGTGCTGGTGGTCGCCGCCGACGATGGCGTGATGCCGCAGACGGTGGAAGCGATCAACCACGCCAAGGCCGCGAAGGTGCCGATGATCGTCGCGATCAACAAGATCGACAAGCCGGACGCCAGGCCCGAACGCGTGCGCACCGAACTGTTGCAGCACGAGGTGCAGGTCGAATCACTCGGCGGCGATGTCGTCGATGTCGAGGTCTCCGCCAAGAACAAGACCAATCTCGATCGCCTGCTGGAAATGATCGCGCTGCAGGCCGACATTCTCGACCTCAAGACCAATTCCGACCGCCCGGCCGAAGGTACCGTGATCGAAGCGAAGCTCGACCGCGGCCGCGGGCCCGGTCGCGACCGTGCTGGTTCAGCGCGGAACGCTCCAGGTCGGCGATATCGTCGTGGCCGGCGCCGAGATGGGCCGCGTCCGTGCGCTGATCTCCGACAAGGGCGAGACCGTCGAGGAAGCCGGTCCCTCCGTGCCAGTCGAGGTGCTCGGCTTCAACGGCCCGCCGGAAGCCGGCGACCGTCTCGCAGTGGTCGAGAACGAAGCCCGCGCCCGCCAGATCACCAGCTACCGTGCGCACCAGAAGCGCGAGAACGCGGCTGCGTCGATCTCCGGCATGCGCGGCTCGCTCGAGCAGATGATGTCGCAGCTCAAGACCTCGGGCCGCAAGGAATTCCCGCTGATCATCAAGGCGGACGTGCAGGGTTCGCTCGAAGCCATTCTGGGCTCGCTCGAGAAGCTCGGCACCGACGAAGTCGCAGCCCGCATCCTGCATGCGGGCGTCGGCGGCATCTCCGAGTCCGACGTGACGCTGGCGGAAGGATTTCAACGCCGCCATCATCGGCTTCTCCGTCCGCGCCAACAAGGAGGCGGCGGCCGCCGCCAAGCGCAACGGCATCGAGATCCGCTATTACAACATCATCTACGACCTTGTGGATGATGTGAAGAAAGCCATGAGCGGCCTTCTCGCGCCCACATTGCGCGAGACCATGCTCGGCAACGCGCAGATCCTGGAAATCTTCAACATTTCCAAGGTCGGCAAGGTTGCGGGCTGTCGGGTCACCGACGGCACCGTGGAACGCGGGGCCAATGTCCGGCTGATCCGCGACAACGTCGTCGTGCACGAAGGCAAGCTTTCGACACTGAAGCGCTTCAAGGATGAAGTGAAAGAGGTGGTTGCCGGTCAGGAATGCGGCATGGCGTTCGAGAATTACGGCGACATGCGCGTCGACGATATTATCGAGTGTTATCGCGTGGAGACGATCCAGCGCTCGCTGTAAGTCCAAATCTTACAAAGCGCTGAGGATCTTACACAGGACGTCATGCCCCGTTAGAGGCGGGGCATCGAGGTGTCGCTGAACTAACTTGGAACATGAAATGCCGTCATCACCCTTTTTTTGGGTGATGACGACAATTGGATTTTGACAATGCCTCGCCATCATCAGAAGAAAAATTCCACTCCGGGCGGCTCGCAGCGACAATTGCGAGTCGGCGAAGCCGTGCGCCACGCTGTTGCCGATATTCTTGCGCACGGTAGCGTTCACGACAACGATCTCGAGGGACACATTATTACGGTGCCCGAGGTTCGCATGTCGCCGGACCTGAAACTCGCAACCATTTATGTAATGCCACTTGGCGGGCGTGACACGGAGATCGTGATCGCGGCGCTGGATCGCAACAAGAAGTATCTGCGCGGCGAGGTCGCGCGGCGCGTTAACCTAAAATTTGCTCCCGATCTCCGTTTCCGCGTCGACGATCGATTCGACGAAGCGGAACGTATCGAGAAATTACTGCGAACGCCTGCGGTGCAGAGAGACCTCGCACCCGATTCGGATGAACATTCATGATTGCAACTCCCGCCAAGAGCGTCATTAACGCTGACGTGCACGACGTTTCGAAAAATAATTTTTCCGATGTGGTGCGCAACGAAGCGCGCGGCAACAACGATCCGCGCGCGAACAAGCAGCAACGCCAGAACAACAATCAGCCGCGCCGCGACAAACGCGACATCCATGGCTGGATCGTGCTCGACAAGCCGATCGGCATGACGTCGACGCAAGCGGTCGCCGTGGTGAAGCGGCTGTTTTCGGCCAAGCGCGCCGGACATGCCGGCACGCTCGATCCGCTCGCTTCGGGCGGCCTGCCGATCGCACTCGGCGAGGCCACCAAGACGGTTCCATTCGTGATGGATGGCCGCAAGCGCTATCGCTTCACCGTGTGCTGGGGCGAGGAGCGTGACACCGACGACACTGAAGGCCAGGTGGTCAAGACCAGCGACATCCGGCCCACTGCCGAAGCGATTCGCGCGCTGCTGCCGCAATTCACCGGCCTGATCGAACAGACCCCGCCACGCTACTCGGCGATCAAGGTGCAGGGCGAGCGCGCCTATGACCTGGCGCGCGACGGCGAAGTCGTCGAACTGGCCCCCCGCCCGGTCGAGATTCACCGATTAGATCTTATAGAACAAACAGATAACAGCCGGTCTGTGTTCGAGGCCGAATGCGGCAAGGGAACTTATGTGCGGGCTTTGGCCCGCGATATCGGCCGAATTCTCGGCTGTTTTGGCCATATCTGCGAACTGCGGCGGACCCTGGTCGGTCCGTTCGGCGAAAACGACATGATTCTGCTGGAACAATTGGAGGCTTTATGTAATAGAGCCGCGTCCGGCGAGGGCAGCCTCGCCGACGCGCTTTTGCCCGTTGAGACCGCGCTGGACGACATCCCGGCACTGGCCGTCACTCGGGCTGATGCGGCAAGGCTCCACAGGGGCCAAGCCGTTTTGTTGCGCGGACGGGATGCGCCCAATAGTAGCGGCACAGTCTATGTCACGGTGGCAGGCCGGCTTCTCGCGCTTGCCGAAGTGAACAATGGCGAAATCATCCCCAAGCGCGTGTTCAACCTGACCGGGCTGACAGCCAGCTCCGGTCGCAACGAGAGAGTTTGACGATGTCGATTACCGCGCAACGCAAAGCGGAAGTCATCAAGACTAGTGCCACCAAAGCCGGCGACACCGGCTCCCCTGAGGTTCAGGTTGCGATCCTGTCGGAGCGCATCAACAACCTCACGGATCATTTCAAGAGCCACGTGAAGGATAATCATTCGCGCCGCGGCCTCCTGAAGCTCGTGTCGACGCGCCGTTCGCTTCTCAACTACCTGAAGAAGACCGACGAAGCGCGCTACAAGGCGCTTATTGAAAAGCACAACATTCGTCGTTGAGCTTGGTTTGAAGCGCGCGCGGCAGTCAGCCGCGCGTTTTTGCATGATCGTCCGAGAACCGGCGTTTAACGGTTTTCGAAAATCGATGATGCGCAGGAGCATGACGCAGAAAACATCATGCTCTCATTCGAACGTTCAGCAGCAATCCGGCCGCTGGACGCAACGGGCAAGGTGCCCGTGACTTGAAGCGAAAGGATGGACGCCATCCTAAAATCGAAAACCATGGCAGGATCGCCGGATGCTGACGCCGCCTTGCGCCCAGCCTCTCGCCGTCTTGCGCATGGTTTTTTGTTTTGGAGCGTCCCTCTTTTCGCGAACCCATGAAAGAAGACCAAAATGTTCAATATTCATTCAGTCGAGATCGACTGGGGTGGACGTCCCCTCAGGCTGGAAACCGGCAAGATCGCCCGCCAGGCCGATGGTGCCGTGATGGCGACCTATGGCGAGACCGTGGTGCTCGCGACCGTCGTTGCCGCGAAGACGCCGCGCGAGGGCGTCGACTTCCTGCCGCTCACTGTCGACTACCAGGAAAAGACCTACGCCGCGGGCCGCATTCCCGGCGGCTATTTCAAGCGTGAGGGCCGTCCGACCGAGAAGGAAACGCTGGTTTCCCGTCTGATCGACCGCCCGATCCGCCCGCTGTTCGTCGACGGCTGGCGCAACGAGACCCAGGTGATCGTCACCGTTCTCTCGCATGATATGGAGAACGATCCGGATATCGTGGCGCTGGTGGCAGCGTCCGCGGCGCTGACGCTGTCGGGTGCGCCCTTCAAGGGTCCGATCGGCGCTGCCCGCGTCGGCTTCACCAATGACGAATACGTTCTGAACCCGACGCTCGACGAGATGACCGAGACCCAGCTCGACCTCGTGGTCGCCGGCACCGCCGACGCCGTGCTGATGGTGGAGTCGGAAGCGAAAGAACTCAACGAAGACATCATGCTCGGTGCGGTCATGTTCGGCCATCGCCACTTCCAACCGGTGATCAACGCGATCATCGAGCTCGCCGAGAAGGCCGCCAAGGAGCCGCGCGAAGTCATCGCGATCGACAATTCCGCGATCGAGAAGGAAATGCTTGGTCTCGCCGAGAAAGACCTGCGCAAGGCCTACGCGATCCCGGTCAAGCAGGAGCGCTACGCAGCGGTCGGCGCCGTCAAGGAAAAGGTGATGGCGCACTTCTTCCCGGACGGGCAGGAGCCGAAATACGACAAGCTCCGCGTCGCCGACGTGTTCAAGGAGCTGGAAGCCAAGATCGTCCGCTGGAACATCCTGGACACCGGCAAGCGCATCGACGGCCGCAACTCCAAGACGGTGCGCAACATCGTCTGCGAGGTCGGCGTGCTGCCGCGCGCCCACGGCTCGGCACTGTTCACCCGCGGCGAGACGCAGGGCCTGGTGGTGACCACTCTCGGTACCGGCGAGGATGAGCAGTACATCGATGCGCTGTCGGGAACGTATAAAGAGACGTTCCTGCTGCACTATAACTTCCCGCCCTACTCGGTCGGTGAAACCGGACGCCTCGGCGGTACCAAGCGCCGCGAGATCGGTCACGGCAAGCTCGCCTGGCGCGCGATCCATCCGGTGCTGCCGCCGCATCACGAGTTTCCCTACACCGTGCGCGTGGTCTCGGAGATCACCGAGTCCAATGGTTCGTCGTCGATGGCCTCCGTCTGCGGCGCTTCGCTGGCGCTGATGGACGCCGGCGTGCCGCTGAAGCGGCCCACCGCCGGTATCGCCATGGGCCTGATCCTGGAAGGTCAGCGCTCACGCGGTGCTCTCCGACATCCTCGGCGACGAAGACCATCTCGGCGACATGGACTTCAAGGTCGCCGGCACGGATCACGGCATCACCTCGCTGCAGATGGACATCAAGATCGAGGGCATCACCGAAGAGATCATGCGCATCGCGCTTGGCCAGGCCAAGGAAGGGCGCATCCACATCCTCGGCGAGATGTCCAAGGCTCTGACCGCGGCGCGCGCCGAGCTTGGCGAATACGCCCCGCGCATCGAAACCTTCAAGATCCCGACCGACAAGATCCGCGAAGTGATCGGCACCGGCGGCAAGGTGATCCGCGAGATCGTGGAAAAGACCGGCGCCAAGATCAATATCGAGGACGACGGCACCGTGAAGGTCGCCTCCAACGACGGCGAGGCCATGAAGGCCGCGATCAAGTGGATCAAGTCGATCACCTCGGAGCCCGAGATCGGCCAGATCTACGAAGGCACCGTCGTCAAGGTGATGGAGTTCGGTGCCTTCGTGAACTTCTTCGGCGCCAAGGACGGCCTCGTCCACATCAGCCAGCTCGCGGCCAATCGCGTGCAGAAGACCTCCGACGTCGTCAAGGAAGGCGACAAGGTCAAGGTCAAGCTCTTGGGCTTCGACGATCGCGGCAAGACCCGGCTGTCGATGAAGGCGGTCGACCAGACTACCGGCGAGGACCTCGAAAAGGGGAAGGTCGACAAGGGTGAAGCCCCGATGCCGCGCGAAGCCGCCGGCGAGTAATCGCACTCACACGCAAATGCAAAGGGCGGCCTTTCGGCCGCCCTTTTTGTTTTCGTTTCTCCGGCACTCAATTTCTAGCGGGCGATGCCGAACCTGTCGGCGTTCATCACCTTGGTCCAGGCTGCCACGAAGTCCTTCGCGAACTTCTCCTTCGAGTCGGTGCAGGCATAGACTTCCGCAAACGCGCGCAGCTGCGAGTGCGAGCCGAAGATCAGATCGACACGGGTCCCGGTCCACTTGACCGCGTTGGTCTTCCGGTCACGCCCCTCGTACACGCCATCGGCAGTCGGATGCCACTGCGTGCCCATGTCGAGCAGGTTGATGAAGAAGTCGTTGGTCAACGTTCCCGGCTTACCGGTGAAGACGCCGTGCTTGGACTTGCCCGTATTGGCGCCGAGCACGCGCAGGCCGCCGACGAGCACCGTCATCTCGGGCGCGGTGAGTCTGAGCAACTGTGCACGGTCCACCAGGGCCTCCTCAGCCATCATGTACTGATGCTTTCCGCCAATATAGTTGCGGAAGCCGTCGGCCCGCGGCTCGAGCGGCGCGAAGGAGGCGACGTCCGTCTGCGCTTCCGAAGCGTCCATCCGCCCCGGCGTGAAGGGGACCTTCACGTCGGCGCCGGCATCTTTCGCAGCCTTCTCCACCGCGGCGCTGCCGCCGAGAACGATCAGGTCGGCGAGCGAGACCTTCTTGTCGCCCTTCTGCGCCGCGTTGAACTCCTTCTGGATCGCTTCGAGCTTGCCGAGCACCTTCGCCAGTTCCGCCGGCTGGTTGACCTCCCAGTCCTTCTGCGGCGCGAGACGAATCCGCGCGCCGTTGGCGCCACCGCGCTTGTCGGAACCGCGGAACGTCGACGCCGACGCCCATGCGGTCAAGACAAGCTCTGAAACCGACAGACCTGAGGCCAGGATCTTCGCCTTGAGCGCCGCGATGTCTTGCTCGCTCACCAGCTCATGATTGATGGCCGGGATCGGGTCCTGCCAGATCAACGTCTCCTTGGGAACGAGCGAACCGAGATAGCGCGCGATCGGCCCCATGTCGCGGTGCGTGAGCTTGAACCAGGCGCGTGCAAACGCGTCCGCGAACTGGTCGGGATGCTCGTAGAAGCGCCGCGAGATCTTCTCGTAGGCCGGGTCCAGCCGCAGCGACAGATCGGTGGTCAACATCGTCGGCACATGCTTCTTCGACTTGTCGAAGGCGTCGGGGATCGTCGCAGCGGCGGCTTTCGCCTGCCACTGTTTTGCCCCGGCCGGGCTCTTCGTCAGCTCCCATTCGTTTTCGAACAGATTCTTGAAGAAGAGATTGCTCCACTTCGTCGGCGTCTGCACCCAGGTGACCTCGGGGCCGCCGGTGATGGCATCAACGCCGATGCCCGTGCCGTATTTGCTCTTCCAGCCAAGGCCCTGATCCTCAAGGGCGCCGGCTTCCGGCTCCGGTCCGACCAATGAGGGATCGCCAGCGCCGTGAGTTCTTGCCGAAGCTGTGGCCGCCGGCAATCAGCGCGACGGTCTCCTCATCGTTCATCGCCATGCGGAAGAACGTCTCGCGAATGTCCTTGGCCGCTGCGACCGGGTCCGGGTTGCCGTTCGGGCCTTCCGGATTGACATAGATGAGGCCCATCTGCACCGCGCCGAGCGGCTCGGCGAGCTGACGCTCGCCGCTGTAGCGTTCGTCGCCCAGCCACGAGCCCTCCGGCCCCCAGTATAGTTCCTCGGGCTCCCAGACGTCCGCGCGGCCACCCGCAAAACCGAACGTTTTGAAGCCCATCGACTCGAGCGCGACGTTGCCGGCGAGGATCATCAGGTCGGCCCACGAGAGTTTGCGGCCGTATTTCTGCTTGATCGGCCAGAGAAGCCGGCGCGCCTTGTCCAGGTTCGCGTTGTCGGGCCAGCTGTTGAGCGGCGCGAAGCGCTGCTGACCGGCACCGGCACCACCGCGGCCGTCGGTGATGCGGTAAGTCCCCGCGCTGTGCCATGCCATGCGGATCATGAGGCCGCCGTAATGGCCGAAATCGGCGGGCCACCATTCCTGCGACTCCGTCATCAGGGCATGCAGGTCCTTGACCACCGCATTCAGGTCGAGGGTCTTGAACTCCTTGGCGTAGTCGAAATCCTTGCCCATCGGGTCGGACAGGCTGGAATTGCGGTGCAGGACCTCGATGTCCAGCTGGCTCGGCCACCAGTCGTGATTGGAATGTGCGGGTTTCCCGCCCGAAAACGGGCACTTCGTCTTGTCATCCATGATTGTCTCCTCTGGTAGGTTAGGGAGTTCCCCCCTGAACCAGGTGGCCGCAATCTACGCGTGGCAATCCATCAGGGGAAATTGACTTTAATGATCGCAGCGATAAGATTATCTGATGATAAACGTGACACTCAGACAGCTTCGCTATTTCGATGCGCTCGCCCGTCATGGCCATTTCGGGCGCGCGGCGGAGGCCTGCTCGATTTCGCAGCCGGCGCTGTCAATGCAGATCCGGGAAATGGAGAATGCGCTCGGCGGCGCGCTGCTTGAACGAAGCGCGCGACAGGTGGCACTCACGAAGTTCGGCGAAGAACTGGTCCAACGCGTCCGCGATATCCTGCGTTCCGTCGATGAACTGGGCGATTTTGCGCGTGCATCGCGCGACCGGCTCGCCGGCCGGCTGCGCATCGGCATGATCCCGACCATTGCGCCCTATCTGCTGCCGAAGGTCATCGAGAACCTCGCCCGCGTGCATCCGGAACTCGACATCCACGTCCGCGAGACGCTGACGCCGAAGCTGATCAAGGAAGTCGCGGAAGGCCGGCTCGACACGGCCATTGTTGCGCTACCAGTGTCCGAGCCCTTGCTGACCGAGGTCGCGCTGTTCACGGAAGCTTTCCTGCTGGTGCGGCCGGGCGAGGATGAGGGAACGCCGGTACCGAGCCACGAGATGCTGCGCGAAATGCGGCTGTTGCTGCTGGAAGAGGGCCACTGCTTCCGCGACCAGGCGCTGGCGTTCTGCAACATGCAAACGTCGCCGCCGCGCGAGGTGCTGGACGCGAGCTCGCTGTCAACCCTCGTTCAAATGGTTGGCGCCGGCATCGGCGTCACCCTGATCCCGGAAATGGCGGTCGCAGTGGAAACACGCTCGGCATCCGTGTCTGTCGCACGCTTCAAGAACCCGCAGCCTTCGCGAACCATCGGCATGGTCTGGCGCAAGACCAGTCCTCTGGCCGGACAGCTCCAGCAAATCTCCGAGGTCGTATATCTGTCGGCCGATGCGCTACGGAAGCCGAAACGGCACACCGGCGGCACATCTTCGCCAGCAAGCCGCGCCCCGCACCGGAAGCGCGCAACCAGAAACTAGACCGATGAGGCATCAAGTGTTGATTGCGATGCAGGCGTCGTTCAACTAAGCGTGCAAGCGGCCGGCATGATTTGAACAGCGAGCAGCGAGCACAGGATGAAACGGGTGTCCCTTGCGGGCGTTGCAATCGGCAACATCACCGACAGCCTGGCTACTAACGCGGTCTTGCTACCCGTGATGTTCTACATCCTGGCCGCGGCATCGACGGGATCGCTATCCGAAAATACCCTCGAGCAAATCCTCGCGAACAGTCAGCTAATCATCATCGCATCAGGCGCTGTGGGCGGGCTCTGTTCTGTACTCGGCGGTTACGTTGCGGCACGCATCGCGAAGCACGACCAAGTGTTGAATGGCACACTGTCGTCCATCCTTTGCACCGCGGGCGGATTGTACAGCCTGATCCACGGCAGTGCGTTGGGCCATCCATGGCTGCACCTCGCCTTGCTGCCGCTAAGCCCCGCTCTCGGCGCTCTCGGTGGCTTTCTGTGCTTGCGCCGAAATGCATCCTACCAATGGGCGATCGGGAACACCGATGATTGACCCCCTGATCCGCCCCGCTCATGCGGAAGAATATGACGAGATCGCCCGCGTCTGGATGGAGAGCTGGGTCTCGACCGGCCTTGCGGAGGCAAGCGAATTCCTGCTGGCGAATTTGCGCGCGCGCGTTCGCCGCGAGATCGAAGACGGCTGGAGCCTGTTTGTCGCCGACGATAGCGGCACGATCGCTGCGATGCTGGCTGTTCATCTGCCAAAGCTTTATCTCGACCAGCTCTTTGTCGCACCGGCATATCAAGGCCGCTCGCTCGGCCGCAAACTGCTCGCCTTCACGCGAACGCAATTGCCGGACGAAATCTATCTGCGCTGCGCGCGGGGGAACGAGAAGGCCTGGCGCTGGTACGAGCGCGAAGGCTTTGTGTTCGAGAAAGAAACGATCGAGCCGATGAACGGCTTGATGATGAAATATTACCGCTGGAAGAGGGGTGATACACCATGATGCAGCTGTACTGGTCGCCGCGCTCGCGCTCGTTCACCACGCTCTGGCTGATGGAAGAAACCGGAGCGCCTTACGAGCGCGTGCTGACCGATATTTCCACCGGCGCGCAGAAGAAGGCTGAATATCTCGCCATCAACCCGATGGGCAAGGTGCCGGCGCTCAAAGACGGTGATGCGACGCTGGCGGAAGCCGCCGCCATCTGCGCCTACGTGGCCGAGCGCCATCCGGACGCGAAGCTGGCACCTCCCCTCGGCGATCCCCTGCGCGCGAAATATCTCTACTGGCTGTTCTTCGCGCCGGGCTGCGTCGAGCCCGCGATGGTGCAGATCGCGACCAAGATCGAGATGAACCCGGTCGCCGCCGGCTGGGGCGAGGCGCAGCGGGTATTCGACGTGCTCGACGTGGCGCTCGCCAGGGGGCCGTGGATCCTCGGCGAGAATTTTTCGGCCGCCGACATCGCGATCGGCTCGGCGCTGAATTTCTGCGTGCGGCTGTTCAAGATGGTGCCGTCGCGCCCGTCCTTCGACGCCTATATCGCCCGCTGCATGCAACGTCCCGCGTTCCAGCGCGCCGAGAAGATCGCAGCGGGCTAGTTGCGATCCTTCAATTCCTCGGGCCGCGGCATCGAGATCACGTTGTAGCCGGAGTCGACGTAGTGAATTTCTCCGGTCACGCCGCCGGCGAGATCGGACAACAGATACAGCGCCGAGCCGCCAAGCTCATCGAGCGTGACGCCGCGCCCGAGCGGCGAATGCCGCTGCTGGAAGGCGAACATCGCGCGCGCATCGCCAATGCCGGAGCCGGCGAGCGTGCGCACGGGGCCGGCCGAGATCGCATTGATGCGGATGCCACGCGGGCCGAAATCGGAGGCGAGGTAGCGGACGGAGGCTTCCAGCGCCGCCTTGGCCACGCCCATGACGTTATAATTCGGCATCACCCGCATCGAGCCGCCGAAGGTCAGCGTGATCATCGATCCGCCCGTCTCCGGCATCAGCTCGGCGGCGCGTTTGGCGAGCTCGGTGAAGGAGAAGCAGGAAATCTGCATGGTGCGCGAGAAGTTCTCGCGCGTGGTGTCGGCGTAGCGGCCTTTCAGCTCGTTCTTGTCGGAGAACGCGATGGCATGGACCAGGAAATCCAACCCGCCCCATTTCGCCTTCAGGTCCGAGAAAACCTGATCGACGCTGTCGAGGTTTTCGACGTCGCAGGGCAGCACCTGCTCGACGCCGAGTGATTGCGCCAGCGGCTTGACCCGCTTGCCGAGCGCCTCGCCCTGAAAGGTGAAGGCCATCTCGGCGCCCTGCGCGGCGAGCGTCTTTGCGATACCCCAGGCAATCGAGTGATCATTGGCAATGCCCATGATCAGCCCGCGCTTGCCCCTCATCAGGTCCTGCATCGCCCCCTCAACTCCACTCGCGCGATCAGACAGACCTTACGCATCCAGCCGCTTGAACACCAGCGTGGCGTTGGTGCCGCCGAAACCGAAGGAATTGGATAGCACGGTTCCGAGTTTGGCGTTGTCGATGCGCTTGCGCACGATCGGCATGTCGGCAAACGCCGGATCGAGCTCGGTGATATGCGCGCTTTCGCAGATGAAGCCGTTGTTCATCATCAGCATCGAGTAGATCGCTTCCTGCACGCCGGTGGCGCCGAGGGAGTGGCCGGTCAGCGCCTTGGTGGCCGCGATCGGCGGGCATTTTTCGCCAGTGCCGAACACCTTTCGGATCGCCTCGATCTCCGGCGGATCGCCAGCCGGCGTCGAGGTGGCGTGCGGATTGATATAGTCGATCCTGGTCTTCACGGTCGACATCGCCATTTTCATGCAGCGTTCGGCGCCTTCGCCCGACGGCGCGACCATGTCGTAGCCGTCGGAGGTCGCACCATAGCCGACGATCTCCGCATAGATCTTCGCGCCGCGCGCCTTGGCTTGCTCCAGCTCCTCCAGCACCACGACGCCGGCGCCGCCGGCGATGACAAAGCCGTCGCGGCTGATGTCGTAGGGACGCGAGGCGGTCGAGGGCGTGTCGTTATATTTCGACGACATCGCGCCCATCGCGTCGAACAGCACCGACAGCGTCCAGTCGAGTTCCTCGCAACCGCCGGCAAAGATGATGTCCTGCTTGCCCATCTGGATGATCTCATAGGCATTGCCGATGCAATGGTTCGAGGTCGCGCAGGCCGATGAGATCGAATAGTTGACGCCCTTGATCTTGAACCAGGTGGCGAGCGTCGCAGACGCGGTCGACGACATCGCCTTCGGCACCGCGAACGGCCCGACCCGCTTTGGTCCCTTGGTTCGCGTGATGTCGGCGGCTTCGACGATGGCACGCGCCGACGGACCGCCCGAGCCCATGATGATGCCGGTGCGCTCGTTGGAGACTTCCGAGGGCGCAAGACCCGAATCCTGGATCGCCTGCTCCATCGCGATGTGATTCCACGCGGCGCCCTCGGCGAGGAAGCGCATCGCGCGGCGGTCGATCACGCCGGACGGATCGAGCGTCGGCGCACCCTGCACCTGCGAACGAAAACCCAGCTCGGCATATTTTTCGGCGCGCGTGATCCCTGATTTGGCCTCATGAAGGCTCGCAAGCACTTCCTGGGTGTTGTTTCCGATGGACGAGACAATCCCCATCCCCGTGATGACAACCCGCTTCATGTTCGCCTCGTCCCTGCCTCTAACTGTGTCTCGTTGCGTGCTGTTTCCGTTCAAGCGGGCGCCGCGCCCTGCCTGAACAAGCCAACCTTCAGATCCTTGGCGCGATAGATAATATTGTCGTCAACCGAAAGCCACCCGTCGGCAATGCCCAGCACCAGCTTTGAGCGCATCACGCGCTTGATATCGATATTGTACACAACCTTGCGCGCATCGGGCATGATCTGGCCGCCGAACTTCAATTCGCTCAAACCCAGCGCCCGGCCGCGGCCTTCGCCGCCGATCCAGCCGAGATAGAAACCGACCATCTGCCAGAGCGCATCGAGCCCGAGACAGCCGGGCATCACGGGGTCGTTCTTGAAATGGCAGCCGAAGAACCAGAGATCCGGCTTCACGTCGAGTTCGGCGCGCACGATTCCCCTGCCGAATTCGCCGCCGGTTTCGCTGATTTCGCTGATGCGGTCGAACATCAGCATCGGCGGCAACGGCAATTGCGCATTGCCCGGGCCGAACATCTCGCCGCGGCCGCAGGCCAGCAAATCCTCATATTCATAACCGCCGGGCCGATTGAGCATATCGAAGTGCCTTCTCCTACAATCCCCGATTGAGCGTTTTCCGCGGATGGACCCGCTGTGGGTGGGAAGCGCGCCGATCGACTTGCGGTACGGCGCGAATTCCGGAAGGCCAAGAGGGCCTTAAGGGTTGCTGGCGCTTCGCTGTGCCGAATGGGTTAACCGGGTCCGGCGCTCCTCTATCATAGGCATTTGCCGACGGCAAAGCGCCCTTTGCCGGTAAAATCGCCGCATCCACCCGTAAGTTCCCGGGGGGGGGTGGGGTTACCCCGGTTCTAGTTGCGATAAACTTGCATCTAAGGAATTTACTCCATATATTCCGCTGAGATAGTCCAGATTCAAGAGTGCGGTGCCCGAAGTGGAAACCAACGATAACCGTTCAGAATTGAACGACGACACCGCTCATGCTGCGTCGGCAGCGGGCCGGCAGCCCGCGTTGACCGGCTGTCCGTGGCACGATGTCAACGAAATGCTGCAGTCCGCGGGGCTCCGTCCCACGCGGCAGCGCATGGCGTTGGGCTGGCTTCTGTTCGGCAAGGGTGCCCGCCACCTGACCGCTGAAATGCTTTACGAGGAAGCAACACTCGCCAAGGTTCCGGTGTCGCTCGCCACCGTCTACAACACGCTCAACCAGCTCACTGATGCTGGCCTGCTGCGTCAAGTCTCGGTCGACGGCACCAAGACCTATTTCGACACCAACGTCACCGCGCATCATCACTTCTATCTCGAGAACAATCATGAGCTGGTCGATATTCCCGACCCGCATCTGATGCTCTCGAAGATGCCCGACGTGCCGGAGGGATACGAGATCGCGCGCATCGACATGGTCGTGCGCCTGCGCAAGAAGCGGTAATCCTCTCAATCGGATTGTTGGATCGTCATTCCGGGATGGTGCGCAAGCCCAGACCTCAGATGGGCAATTGCGCACCATAGTTCGATGCTGCGCATTCGCCCCGGAATGGCGGCTTCGTCGTCAGTTAACCTGCTCGTCGGAGTAGACGCCCCACAGCCGCTGCTGCTCGATCCAGCCGTCAAAGCCGTCGCCGGCGATGTGGCACCAGTGCGCGTCGCATCTCTTCACCTGCGCCACGACGCCGGCCTGCAGCCGCGCGGCGATCGCGCTCGATAAATCGGCACTTTCATACAGCGGCGCCAAATCATCCCTGTTCTTCATGGTGACGACTGCGGTGCGTCGTCCCGACAGCAGCGAGTGATAGACCCAGCCTTCCGCGCCCTCGGAATCGCGCACGCGCCGCCAGTTCTCGAACTCGGCGGTGATTTCGACCGGCAGGCCCGGGCGGGTGTAGACCCAGGCCACATCGTTATCCTTGGTCGGACCGCCGCGGACGTTCACGTGATCGGATTTCAGGCTGACATAGCGCGGAACGGGCAGACCGCTGGTCGTGAGCGCGGCGTCCTTGGCGGTGTATCCGGTAGAGACCGAGGCCCCCAGCAGGAGACCCGCAAGCACCGCGACCGAACCAAAACGCCCCAACGCCATCAACTCGTCTCCTGCCGAGCAGGTCCAACCCAAATACTTCGAGCTGACGACCGAAACCCGCGCCTGATCCCCTAAATCCCCTGCCCCGTTTGCCCCAGACCCTACCAAAGCCGGGACTTGCCGGAGTTCTTGTCTTGGCCCGGCCTTCTGCTAGAGAGGACGGAACGCCAGCAACCAAGACGCGCCCAAAACCCTTTTTTACGACCTTCCAAGGGGTTGATTGGGAACCCAAGGAAACGCCGGTACTGGGCGGCAACGGCAGTGTCGAACACCCGGGTTAATGAGGT
The DNA here is from genome assembly GCA_963739755.1 of uncultured Alphaproteobacteria bacterium. Lineage (GTDB taxonomy): Bacteria > Pseudomonadota > Alphaproteobacteria > Rhizobiales > Xanthobacteraceae > Bradyrhizobium. The sequence goes on from CAVUCB010000054.1 coordinate 128,564, forward strand.
CTGAATCACCTCATATGAGCAGGACATGTCGGTTAAGAAAAAGCCTCTAATCGTCGTCACCCGCAAATTGCCCGAACTCGATCGAGATCCGCATGCGCGAGCTGTTCGACGCGAAGCTCAATCTCGACGATACGCCGATGAGCGAGGAACAGATCGCGGAAGCGGTTCGCACCGCCGACGTGCTGGTGCCGACCGTCACCGACGAGATCACCGAAGAACTGCTCAAGCAGCCCGACTGCAAGCTGAAGATGATCGCCAATTTCGGCAACGGCGTCGACAATATCGACGTGGTGGCCGCGCATGCGCGCGGCATCACGGTAACCAATACGCCAAAAGTTTTGACCGAGGACACCGCCGACATGACCATGGCGCTGATCCTCGCCGTGCCGCGGCGGCTGGTCGAGGGCGCATCGATCCTCACCGAAGGCAAGCACTGGCCGGGCTGGTCGCCGACCTGGATGCTCGGCCACAGAATCGGCGGCAAGCGCCTCGGCATCATCGGCATGGGCCGCATCGGGCAGGCGGTGGCGCGGCGTGCGCGGGCCTTCGGCCTGCAGATCCACTATCACAACCGCCGCCCCGTCGCGCCCGTCATCGCCGAAGAGCTGGGGGCGACCTATTGGGAAAGCCTCGACCAGATGCTGGCGCGGATGGACATCATCTCGGTGAACTGTCCGCACACGCCGGCGACATTTCATCTGCTGTCGGCGCGGCGGCTGAAGCTGATCCGCAAGGACGCCTATATCGTCAACACCGCGCGCGGCGAGGTGATCGACGAGGACACGCTGACCAAGCTGATCGAGACCGGCGAGATCGGCGGCGCCGGCCTCGACGTCTACGAGAACGAGCCCGCGATCAATCCAAAACTGGTGCGGCTGGCGAAGCAAGGCAAGGTGGCGCTGCTGCCGCATATGGGCTCGGCCACTATCGAGGGCCGCGTCGAGATGGGCGAGAAGGTGATCATCAACATCCGCACCTTCCTTGACAACCACAAGCCGCCGGATCGCGTGCTGCCGAGCATGTTGTGATCCGTACGATCCTGGTTCAATTTTCAAACAGCCTCGCCGTCATTGCGAGCGTCAGCATTCCCGCGGCACGAAATGCCCGAGTGATGCATCGTCAATGTCCCTCTTCGAGGAGAGGGCGCAGGGAATGCCGGGTGATGGCCTCACCCATGGCCCGCCTGCAACAAAAAAAGCAGGCGGCAGTCACCACAGGTTCAGCCAGATCAACCGGCATTCCCCGCGCGATGGTTTAGCGGCTTATACGTGATCTCCCCGGTGTCCGGGCTCGTTAGCCACCGTCGCTTCTCGCAAACGTCTCGCGAGAAGCTTGATCCCAGCGTCGGGTACAGCGTCGGGGGATCGGGACCACACGATTTCGCCGTCCGCGAGCTGTGCGCTTCGTCGATGCGCACAGCCGCGTCCATCGCATCCCGCACCACGTTTCGTGACGATCGCGAAGCGCCCCTCTTTGTGAGCGCGGGACGCGCAAACAGGAGCCATTGATTTGCCCGACGGCGCAACCGCGGCCGCCTGCGACAGAATAACACGACGGGCAATTTGCGCGTGGCTGCCATCGTAGGTGTTCAATCCTCATGGTGAGGAGCGCAAAGCGCGTCGCAGCGCCTTTTGACTTACAAGGATGAGGGTTTTGCATGGGCAACGCGCGATCACGCTGTGCCGCTCTTCTTCCTTTCCTGCTTCCGCCACTCGCCGACGAAAGCGATGAATGCCGCGAGTGCCGGCGGCGGCTGGCGGCGGCTCGGGTAATACAGGAACGGTCCTGGAAACGGCGCGCACCAATCGTCGAGCACGCTGACGAGCCGGCCGGCCTTGATTTCCTCGCGCACATAGCCCTCAAAGGTCGGCCAGAAGCCAAGGCCATCCTTCGCCGCGGCGCATCGCGGCATCGAGAGCGACATCCTGAAGACCTGCCGCGAGCTCGGCATCGGCATCACCGCCTATGGCGTGCTGTCGCGCGGGCTGATCAGCGGCCACTGGTCGAAGGATCGTTCGGGCGCGCAGGATTTCCGGAAAAACTCGCCGCGCTTCCAGGCCGACAATATCGACCGCAACCTGGCGCTGGTGGAGCAGTTGCGCGCGATTGCCGCCGATGTCGGCGCGACCCCGGCACAGGTCGCAATCGCCTGGGTCGCGGCGCAGGGCAACGACATCGTGCCGCTGGTCGGCGCAAGGCGGCGCGACCGGCTGACGGAGGCGTTGGGTGCGCTGGAGGTGAAGCTGACGGACGCGCATCTCGCTGTGCTGGCGAAGGCATTTCCGCCAGGCGCCGCGGCCGGCAACCGCTATCCGGATTCGCAGCTCGCGCATATGGACAGCGAGAAGGCTGCGAGGGCGTAACTCTGTTCACCTCTCCCCGCTTGCGGGGAGAACTGTAGGGTGGGCAAAGGCGCGCAAGCGCCGTGCCCACCACCTATCAACAGCGTCACACCAAAATGGTGGGCACGCTTCGCTTTGCCCACCCTACAAACTGGCCAGGGCGGTCGACCGGTTTTTCGCCGTGAACTTTCTTCATACGGCGCGTTGCGTTCGCCTGGCGCTCGCCGAACGTCGCGATCAATCTGTGCCGCTCAGCGATGTCCGCTGAGATCCGTGATCGTCAGCGCATCGCCGTTGAGCGGATTGAGCGGATCGCGGGCGTAGCGCAGCGTCTCGAAGCGCATGTTACGCGCGTCGATCATCAGGAGCTTGCCGACCAGGCCCTCGCCGAAACCGACGATCTCGCGGATGGCTTCGAGCGCCATCATCGAGCCGAGCACGCCGGCAAGCGCGCCGAGTACGCCGGCTTCCGCGCAGGTCGGCACCGTGCCGGGCGGCGGCGGTTCCGGAAACAGGCAACGGTAGGTCGGATTGAACTCGCCCTTGTCGTTCCTCTCATGCGCGCGGATCGTGGTCAGCGAGCCGTCGAAGGTGCCGAGCGAGGCCGTAATCAGCGGACGCGCGGCGAGGAAGCAGGCGTCCGAGACGAGATAGCGCGTCTCGAAATTGTCGGAGCCGTCGAGCACGATATCGTAGGCCCCGATCAGCGTCATCGCGTTGCCGGCGACGAGCCGTGTCGCATGCGCGGCGAAACGCACATGCGGATTGAGCACATGCACGCGCTCGGCCGCGGTGTCGGCCTTGAGGCGGCCGAGATCGGTCGTGGCATGGATAATCTGGCGCTGCAGATTGCTGAGCGACACATAGTCGTCATCGACGACGCCAAGCTCGCCAATTCCGGCCGCGGCGAGATACATCAAGGCGGGCGCGCCGAGCCCGCCGGCACCGATCACGAGCACCGAGGCCTCCTTCAGCGCCTGCTGGCCGGGTCCACCGACCTCATGCAGCACGATGTGGCGGGCATAGCGTTCGAGTTCGTCGGCGCTGAGCATAATTCTCCGTTTTCCCTGCCTACAGCCTATCCGTCATTGCGAGCGAAGCGAAGCAATCCAAATCCCTCCACGGAAACAATCTGGATTGCTTCGGTCGCTTCGCTCCTCGCAATGACGCCAGTTATCTGGTCGCACCCTGTCTCCTGAACCACCGTCCGGCTGTTACCGACAGAGCAGATGTGCTTAAATCGGCTCCATTCAATCACCTCCGGGATTTGTCATGAGATCGTGGCTGGCAGCAACCTTGATGTTCTGGGCTGCCGGGGTATCGGCAGAGGCGCAGATGGTGGCGCCGTCGACCGCCGGCACCAAGCCGAAGGCGGTCGCGACCGTCCCGATCCGTCCCCCCGGACTGCAGACGCCGGCCGATACCGCCAACGCCATGGCGCAGGGCGAGCGTCTGGCGCTGCAATCGGACCTTGCCTGGGTCGGCGAGTATAATGGCGCCATCACCGGCGATGTCAGCGAGCGCATGGTCGCCGCGATCAAGGAATACCAGAAGAACAAGGGCGGCAAGCAGACCGGCGTGCTCAACCCGCAGGAGCGCGCCGTGCTCGCCGAGACCGCACGGCGGCGGCAGGACAATGTCGGCTGGAAGATCGTCACCGATGCCGGCACCGGGGTGCGGCTCGGCATCCCCACAAAACTGGTGCCGCAGCAGACCAGCGACGCCAACGGCACCAAATGGAGCTCGCCGACCGGCACCATCCAGGTGGTCCTCACACGGCGCAAGGAAGCGGGGCCGACCACGGCAAAACTTGCCGACCGCGAAAAGAAGGAGGGCGGACGCACGGTCGACTACACCGTAGTCAAGCCGGACTTCTTCGTGCTGTCGGGCCTGCAGAACCTCAAGAAGTTTTACCTGCGCGGCACCTTCAAGGGCGACGAGGTCCGCATCATGACCATCCTGTACGACCAGGCGGTGGAAAATACCGTCGAGCCCGTGGTGATCGCGATGTCGAGCGCCTTCAATCCGTTCCCGACGGGTGCGGTCGGGCCGGCGCCACGCAAGACCGTCGAATATTCGACCGGCCTGGTCGTGACCGAGGACGGCGCGATCCTCGCCGATCGCGAAGCCAGTGACGGCTGCCAGGCGATCTCGATCCAGGGTTTTGGCCGCGCCGATTTCATCGACGACGACAAGGATCGCGGCCTGGCGCTGCTGCATATCTATGGCGTGCGCGGCCTGAAGCCGCTGAATCTGGCCGATGGCGCGGCGAAAGCGAGCGTCGACATTGTCGGCATCGCCGATCCACAAAATCAGGCAGGAGCCGCCGCGGTCAGCAGCGTGAAGGCGCAGGTGACCCAGGTCGGCACCGGCGGCGATCTGGCGCTGTCACCGTCGCCGGCCATCGGTTTTTCCGGCGCGCCGGCACTCGATGATGGCGGCAAGTTCGCTGGTCTCGCGCTGTTGAAGCCGGTGGTGGTGGCGACAACGGCAGCAGGCGCGGCACCGGCGTCGCAAGCGGTGCTGGTGACATCCGATTCCGTGCGCGAGTTCCTCAAAGGCAATGACATCACCGCGGACGGCAAATCGACCGACGCGAAAGCCGCCGTAGTGCGCGTGATCTGCGTGCGGAAGTGATGCTCTAATCCTTCTCCCCTTATGGGAGAAGGTGGCCATAGGCGGCCCCCGGCCGCCGTTCTTTAAAACGCCGATGCTTTGCATCGGCTATGCGAAGCCCGGACGGATGAGGGGTTGCATCCGCGAGTGCGACAAGGAGTTTACTGCGCCGAGAGAAACCCCTCACCCGGATCGCATCTTCGACGCGATCCGACCTCTCCCACAAAGGGAGAGGCGCACCGTCGCTGCGGCGCCAACTGCTCATCGTGCTGAACAAGCGCTGCGCTGCATCCGGGGTAGGAGAGTTACGTTGAAAAATCTGGATTCCCGTACGGATAATACTGCTTCAGATCGACATGCTCGTACGGCAGCGCGTCGAGATGGATGGTGCCAAGGAACGGCTGATCCGGCTCGACCAGCAGGATCGTCTTCGCAAAGCCGTTATCGTCAAAACCCCTGCGGAAGTGCACGCGCGACTTGATCGCGAACACCTTGAAGGCGTGGATGTCGAGCCGTGGTGAGGCAAGCGAGAGCGGGTCCATGATCTGCACCAGATAGGTCGAGAGCATCAGGACATTGTCGCGGCCGAACTTGATGGCGACCCAGAACTGACTGTGGCTCTCGACGGCGCCCAGGATCGTGCCCTGGATGCGCACCGGCTGGCCGGCGGATTCATCGACCAGCCCGCCGATCTCCATATCGAAGGGATCGCCGGCCTTGGCGCCATCAGCCTTCATCTTCGCAGTGGTCGCCGCGTCCGCAATCGTCGCAATCAGCACCTGCGAGAGGTCCTGCGCGATGATCTCCCGCAATAGAAAGGTAGCCGAGCCCGAGCGGTCGCTATGGTCGGCGAGCACGACCGGCGTTTCGCCTTTGGCGATCGCCTGCTTCGCCGCCGCGACACCATCGGCGATCGAATAGATTTTGGTCGAGGTCAGCAGCGCCTCGCGCTTGCGCCAGGCGAGATCGGCGATGTCCCGGGCAATCTCCTCCGCACGTTTCGCATTGCCGTTGGTCATGACCTGGATGGTGATGCCGACATCGGGCACGTCGGCAAAGGGAAAGCCGAAGAATACGTTGACATAGACGTCGACCTCGCGCGCTTCCCAGGTGAGCGCACGCTGGCTCAGATCCATCCAGGGTGAAGCGCCGGTCCACATCCGTACCGTCGCGGTGAGGATCGGCACTTTCTTGACCGCATGCGCCGGCTTGTAGTCGCCGCGGATCATCCGCACCAGCATCCGCGCGGCGCGCTCGCCCTGCAGGTACTCGTCGTAATGCGGGAAATATTTCACCGCAAAGCCCATGTCGGCGTGTTTGAGGAACTCGTCGTCCTCATTGCCGTGGAGATCGAAGGTCGCGGCGATGAAGGCTTTCGGCCCGACCACCTCGCGCACCCGCCGCGCCAGCTCGGCTTCGGGGCGCAGCACGCCGCGCACCGCCATCGCGCCGTGAACGCAGAGATAGACGCCGTCGAACGGACCTTCGGCTTTCAACCCGTCGATCATCTTGCCGACGAGGGTTTCGAACGCCTCTTCGGTGATCCAGCCCGAGCCCGTACCGGTCTTCGGCCACAGCGGCGACTCGATGCCGACCAGTTCGACGCCCTCGAACTCGCGCGCCATCTTCACAAAGCCGCCCATGTAGGATTTCGGATAGGCCTTCAGCAGCGCCTCGCCGCTGGCGGGCGACCCCGGATAGATGAAATCGGCAAGCGTGGTGTCGTTCTTGAGGAACGTCACCGTCTCATGCGCGAAGTGCAGCACGGCAATGCGGATTTTCCGATACATCGCTTCCTCACCGCAAACCAAAGCGCACACCGGCCTGCGCAAGCCCGCCTGCGATCGCGACCGGCGTGCCGTCGGCGCGCCAGCAGGCCGCGCCCGAGAGCGTGCCATCGTCGTGGAACTGGATCGCGTTCATGCCGCCGGCCACCGTCGGCATCTCGACGACGGCATGTCCCATCGCGCGCAGTTTTTCGCGCACGGCTTGCGGGATCGCCTGCTCGACCTCGAGCGCATTGCCCTCGGTCCAGACCCGCGGCGCCTCGACCGCCTCCTGCAGGCTCATGCCATGATCGATCAGGTTGATCAGCGCCTGCATCGCGCTCGGAAAGATGCGCTTTCCGCCGGGCAGGCCCAGCGCGTACACGAGCTCGCCGTCGCGCAGCGCCATGACAGGCGACATCGACGTGGTGACGCGCTTGCCGGGTGCGAGCGACAGCGCATGTCCGGGACGCGGGTCAAAAAGATTCATGTAATTGTTCGGCACAGTGCCGAGACCGGGAATCAGGAATTTCGCGCCAAAGAGATTGTTGATGGTCTGCGTGCTTGCAACCACGTTGCCGAAGCAATCCGCCGCCGTCATGTGCGTGGTGGTGGCGCTCTCGAGCTGCTGCACGTCCGCGCCCCATTTTTGTGCGCGGGCTCGATCGAGCGCGCGGCGGCGCTCGCCGGCGTAATCCTTCGAGGTCAGCCGCTCGACAGGGACGTTGATATAGTCGGGATCGCCGCTCGCCGCCGCGCGGTCGGCGAACGCGATCTTCAGCACTTCGGCGATGAGATGCACCGTTTCCGGCGTGCCGAAGCCGAGAGCGCGGAGGTCAAAACCCTCCAGGATGTTCAGCATCTCTGTGATGTGCACACCTGACGCCGCAGGCGGCGGCGGTCCCAGGATCTCCCAGCCGCGATAATCGCAGCGGATCGGCAGACGCTCGACGGTCTTGTAGTTGGTCAGGTCCTCCTTCCTAATGAAGCCGCCATGCGTCTTCATGTAGTCGACAAGAATGTCGCCGAGCGGACCTTGATACAGTGCGTTCTCGCCGTGTTTGGAAATATACGTCAGCGTCTCCGCATATTCCGCCTGCACCACGCGCTCGCCGGCCTGCAGCGGTTCGCCCTTGGGCAGATAGATTGCCGAGATCGGCTTGTCCTGCAGCATCTCCTTCGCGCCGTCGCCGATGCATTCATGCAGATAAGGCGTGACCAGATAGCCGCGCGAGGCATGCTTGATCGCGGGTTGCATGACGTCGGCGAGACTCATGGTGCCGAAGTGGCGCAGCGTCTCGCACCAGGCTTTCAGCGAGCCCGGCACCGCGACCGCTTTCGGCCCGGTGAGATTTTCGTCATCGACGGTATCGAACACGTCATGCGCCGACCCGGGTCTTGAGCGATAAGTATCGGGCTTGACCATCGCCGGCACCGTGCTCTGGCCGTCGATGAAGCGATGGCTGCCGTCGGCGAGGCGGATATGCGCCATGCCGCCGCCGATGATGCCGATCATCATCGGCTCGACCACGGTGAGCGCGAACAGCGTCGCGATCGCCGCATCGATGGCGTTGCCGCCGGCCGCCAGCATCTCCGCGCCCGCGGCGGAGGCGAGCGGATGATTGCTCACCACCATGCCACGGCTGCCGGCGGCCGGCTGCTTCTGACAGGTGAAAGTCGTTGCCGTCCGGTCGCGCCAGTTGCCGCCCATGAGCTGTCCCTGCGTTCTTGTTGGCAGGATGTGAGCGGCAATTGGCGGCGCGGTCAAGCACACGCAAAGACAAAACCCCGGCGCATGTTGTTGGCGCATGATCTCTGCGCAAACGCTACGCGTTTGTCGCGAGGGAAAACCGGTCCTCACTTTTCCGGATCATGCGCTCACGCCGGGGTTTTGCGTCGCGCGGATTATTCCGGCAGCGTCTCACCGGAGCCGCCGAGTTCGGCCGGAAAATCCTTCATCTTCGGCAGCCCGTCCTTCATCCGCAAAACCGTCTCGCCGTAATTGACGTGCACGGCGGCTGCGAATTTCAGGTCGGGGATGGTCGCGGCATAGACGTCGATCAGCCCGACCGGCTTGTGGCCGCTCATCAGATGACCGCCGCACTTCTTGCAATACATGCGCTGGCTGAACGCCGTCTTCTCGAAAGTGCCGACATGCTCGGCGCCGGCCTTGACCTTCACGCTATCCGATTTCCAGAGCGTGAAGGCGTTGACCGGCGCGGCCGACCAGGAGCGGCAGGAACTGCAGTGGCAATAACCCATCGCTTCCGGCGCGCCGTCAGCCTCGATTTCAACTGCGCCGCAAAAGCAGCGTCCGATATAGCCCATTGATGTTCTCCTTGAGTGGACAAGCAATGGTGCAATTATCGGCCTCCCGCCAAATCGGTCCAGTTCACGAACTATACCAGGGTGGTTGGCGGAGGTCCGCTGCCAATAGCGGACCTGCGATTGGCAGCGGCCTTCACGGGTGGCCTTTCACCGTCGCCACCCGCCAAATTATCGGCCGGTTGCCGCCATTGAAGAACCGGTTGACCCGTCGACAAAGCCACGTTCGCATTGTGTTCTTCTCTGAATCGTGAAAACGTACCGTGGAAACGTGGCGACTGCGATGATGGAAATTTCCCACCAGCGGCAATTTCTCCTGGCAACCCTGCCACCGTCGCGTGGGCAGATCCGGCTGGCGCTCGGAATTGCTGCAGCTCTTCTCGCCCTGTTTTTTATCGCGGCACCGTTTGCGAGGATTCAGCTGCAGCGTGTCGACGGTTTCGTTCCGGCCTACCAAGGCATTTATGCCGTCAATGATCTCATCACCTCTGCACTAATCTTTGCGCAATTTACCATTGTGCGTCGGTGGGCACTTTTCGCGCTTGCGATGGGCTTTTTGTATACTGCGCTGATCGCTATTGCGCATGCGCTCGTCTTTCCGGGAGCGTTCGCGCCGACGGGGCTCTTCGGGGCTGGGGTGCAGACCACCGCATGGCTCTATAATTTCTGGAAAGTCGGATTACCGCTGGCCGTCATCGCCTATTCGCTGCTGAAAGACGATGGCAGCACCAGAAGCGGGTCCCAACGCTCGCCGGGACTTGTTATCTTCTCGGGCGTCGCAGTTGTGATCGCAATCGTGTGCGGACTGACCTGGAGTGCGATTGCGGGGGAACGGCTTTTGCCTTCCCTGCTCAGTGGCGATGCCGTTCGGTATGACCAAGCTACAGTGCGGCTGGCTGCCGTATTGCAGGAGTCATTGTGTATCGGCGCGTTTTTGCTGTTGTGGTTTCGGCGAAACTGCGTACTTGATTTATGGCTGTTGGTTCTGTCTTTCACGCTTGTGCTTGAGGTTACGATGAGTAGCCTCCTTGCCGCTGGTCGTTTCGATGTCGGCTGGTATGCATCCCGGGTCTTTGCGTTAGCTGCTTCAATCGTCGTACTGATTGTTCTCCTTTCGGAGACGACCACCCTTTATGCGAACCTGGCACGTTCTGTCTTGAGGCAGCGTGCCGTTCGCGAGGCGCGGCAGACTGCAATGGATGCGATGGCGGCCTCGATCGCGCACGAGGTCCATCAACCCCTGGGGTCGATAGTGTTGAATGCCGAGGCGGCCTTGCAGTGCCTGACGAGGGCAAGACCAGACCTCGACGAGGCACGTGCCGCCCTGCAGGACGTCATAGACGACGCACACCGTGCTGGCGAAGTAACTTTCGGCATCCGCTCGATGTTCAAGAAGGGCGCCAGCGGGAGACTATTGCTCGATGCCAACGACCTCATGCGAGAGGTGCTCGATATGGTTGAGCTTGATTTACGGAAACACCGGGTATCGGTCACGACTGATCTGCGCACTGGACTCCCACCATTGCTTGCCGACAGAGGTCAATTGCGGCAAGTATTTTTGAATTTAATTGTGAATGCCATTGAAGCCATGGAGTCCCTCACGGATCGTGCGCGTGACCTGCGGGTCAGCTCCGATATTGTCCGAGAACCTTCCGGGGTCGTGATCGCCGTTGAAGACTCTGGCATAGGGATAAAGGGTGAGGACAAGGATCGTATCTTCGAGCCGTTCGTTACAACGAAGTCCACCGGAACCGGAATAGGACTTCACATTTCCCGATCGATCATCGAGTCCCACCGTGGGACCCTGCGAGTATCCGGCAACAAACCTTACGGGACGATCTTTCACGTCACGTTGCCGAGCAGCGATTTGTGAGAGAGAAACCGGGGAAGGGCGGGATGGAGACGCTCGGCGTCGCCGTGTCAGATGAACTTCTCGCGCGCACGCTGACGAGGTGATCGAACAAGCGAGCGCGATTTCCGCTTCGGGTCAATGGCGTCGGTTCAAAGCCCCGCCCGCTACTTCCGCTCTACCCCAATCAACGGACATCGCAAGACCGACCCCGCTGGTCCGTTTCGTGCCATGAACAGTCATAGGCCGTCCTTTTCGATCACCTCGTTAGCACGACCAATGCCCCCGCTGAATTTACGACGAAAGCGTGTTTTGCCGTGCATGCAAGCGCCGATCTTTTAAATATGCCGAAGCTGCATAGCGCCCCCTTGGCGGCCCGTGATAGCCAAATCTGACGTTTTGCGCTGGCGCGGTCACGAACCGTTCGAAGCCAAGGCCAATTCCAAGGCTTTTGACTTGTCTCAAGGGAGTGAGAGCGGGGACGTCGAGATTGGGTATCAGCCGCGAACGCATGCAAGGGGTTCCCTCTCCTCAATCTAGGGATTAACGATCATGCCATCATCCAAATCATCGAACAGCCCGAGCCGCCGCCTCGTACTTGGCGGGCTCGCTGCGCTACCCGCGATCTCCGTGCCGCTAGTCCCAAGTGTGCGGATGGCTGCCGCCCAGGCACCACTTCCCACCGCGACCGGGTTTTCGTTCGCTGCTGTCGGCGATACCCGACCAATGATGTACCTCCCATTGAAAGAGGGACAACCGGACCTCAACAAGTTCTTCGTCGAAATGTTCGGGTTGGTCATGCCGGAGAAGGTCGCTGAAGCAGTGGTGGCGAGGGATGTGAAGATGATCTTCGATCCGGCCACAAAGGAGCTGATCAAGGTAGTCATGCCGTTCGAGTCCAAGACGGAGGTCATGACACTGACAGTGGATAAGGGTTGGGTCACCGAAGCATCCGTTGAAGACGTGAAGTTGCTTCCCGGGGTGCATCGGACGATGTTCCGACTTCAGGGCGGCGAATGGGTGACCCGTGAAATCGTGAAGGATGTACAATCGGGACGTGCCAAATTTGTTGTCAATAGCGGCGATGTGGTCTGGTGGGGCAATCAGGGCCTGACCGTCAACGACAGTCCATACTGGAAGCGCGTGAACGACACGATGTTGAAGAAGCTGCCAGCGCCAGACGACGAGATGCGCGCAGCCGGGTTGGATGGACGTTTTTTCATAAGCGTGGGCAATCACGAGGTTTGGGCTGACCCGAAGATCGAGGGTGTTCTTTCGGCCGTGCCCTATCTGAAAAAGTTCGGCGTCACGCCGGAAAACCTCATCTACAAATTCGATTTCAAAGGCACCCGCTTCATCTATCTGTGGAGCGGCAAGTACGATTACCGCTCGCCGTCGCTTTGGGATGCTGATCGGCCGAAGTATGCCGAGCAGATGACGCAACTTCAGAAGTGGATGGACGAGGCCAAAGCCAATAGCATTCGTAAGGCCTTCATCGTCTTCCATTATCCCGTGTTCGCCCGGTCGGGCTTAGGCCCGATCCCGGCTTCCGACAATCCGCACAAGGTAATTGCGTCCTATGCCAAGGACATGGAGGTGGTCGTGCTAAACGGGCACGTCCACACCACGGAAATCTACGAAGTAGATGGGGTAAAGTATTTGATGCTGGGCGGCGGTGGCGCGGAGCAGGACCCGATCCTTCCCGGTCGCACAAGCATTAAGGTGCCCGCTGACTATCCGCCGGACCTTTACTGGAAGGGCCAGCCTCCGAAAGAGGAGTACAACTACGTGCTTGTCGATGTCGAACCCGGCCAGAAGACAAAATTCACCCTCAATCGCTTCCGGCCGTGGTCGGCGGAACCATTCGGAACCGAGGAGCTATTCAAGTGAAGAGGTCGCAGCTGATTGCGGGAGTGCAGTTCTGGCGACAATCGTCCTGATCATTCACGGTCTGGTCGCGGTCGCGCTGCTCGGCGCGATAACACACCAGACTTTGGCGGCATGGGCATCGGCGGACGCACGGCCCAGTTCGTTCTTCGGCCGCTTTCGCTCCGTGCCGTCGGCCTCGTTCGCCAACGCCGTCGTCGTTTTGTACGTGGTCTCCGCGCTACTGGGCGCAATTCTGTACCTTCACTTCCGCGTCGATGTCAGGCCCGAACTAGAGCGCGCCGGTCACTGGCATGTCCTCGGCTTTTTCGACCTCAAGGAGCACTTCGCGACTATCGGATTGGGGTTGCTGCCCGCCTACTGGGTTTGCTGGCGACGACCCCATGTCGATGAGCCTGCTCAAACGCGCAACGCGCTCACCTCGATACTTGCTTTTATTGTGTGGTGGAACTTCCTGACCGGGCATGTCGCCAACAACATCATGGGTTTTAGCTCATGACGTCATCGGCCTCGTTTCGTCGCTTTTCATTTGCGTTTGGCACGACATTCGCGGTCCTCTACGTGGTTGCCCTCGCCAAGGACATGGCGCTCTTCACCGTTTTTCCCTCGCTGGGCGTTGTCCTCGCGGGTACGCATCATTCACGAGACGTTGCCGACCCCGCGATGGGTTTTCTTGCACCGGCAATATACTGGTACGGCTGGGCAGCAAGCGCCGCACTCGGGGCATTGACGTTCGGCCTTGTTGCCGCGCTGTTACCCGGGCGGTGGACGCGAGCCCTCTGGCTAGGATGGGTATGGTTGGTTCCCTCGCTCTCGATGATCGCGTGCACCTATCTCACGCTGCCTTGGTTTCGGCTCTGACTGGGAGCGCGATTTCCGCCTTCGGGCCAAAAGGCGAAACTCCGCGGTGACCAGCGCATGACTGCTTTAGCCCGAAAAGCGGCCATCTCTCGTCTTTATGAGTACATTCCCTCGTTCGCAAACATCAGCTTGCGAGCTTGCGCTCTTTCGCGAACGGGCTGAGGCCGAGCCAGGTCTGCATCGAGGCCGCGAGCGATTTGCTGCCGGTCAAAATCATGCGCTGGCTCGCCACTGCGGCGCGCACGGTGTCGAGCCCCATCCAGATCGCGGTCATGCTGCGCAGATCGACGGAGACATAGAGATCGACGTCGAAGCCGGGATCGATCTTGCAGAGATCGGCGCCGGCGTCGGGATCGACCATCAGCCAGTAGCGCCGCTGCGCCAGCGGCTGGCCGGGAAAGACGAACTCGATCACGCTGCGGCTTGGCGGCATCGGCGTGGTATTGAGACTGCGCCGCATGTCCCACATCAGAAGATCGGCATCGAGATGTTGCAGCGACAGATCGGCCTCGATCCGGCGCTGGCCCCAGATGCCGAAGGCTTCCACCAGCGGGCCGAGCTCGCGGCCGGATTCGGTCAACTGATATTCGAACAATTTGGCGTCGGCGTCCGACGCGGCGCGCGCGACAATGCCGGCTTCCTCCAATTCCTTCAGCCGCCGTGAGAGCAGCGCCGGCGACATCCTGGGCACACCGCGGCGCAATTCGTTGAAGCGCGTCGAGCCCGCGAACATCTCGCGCAACAAGACGACGGTCCAGCGCGTGCACAGGATCTCCGCGGCCATCGCCACGGGGCAAAACTGCTGATAGCTGACGACACTCATGTTCCTCTCCTGATCGAGCCAATGCGCTAAGCCCGGCTCGGCTCGCTTTCCAGTTCAGATTCTGTACCGGGCGGGATTCACTTCCTGAACTGGAGGCGAGCCGCCCGGCGGCCTATTGACGGGACAACGAACGCGCGTGGCATGAACCAAGACTGCGGCAAGATCGCCGCCACCGCCGCCTTGCGCTTTTTCTCGACAGGGATCTTTTCGATGAATTTGGACGCACGGCATTTGGCATGGCTGATACAGATCGCGACACTCGGCATTGTCATCTTTATTGGTCTCTGGCTTTCACCGGCAGTCGCGGCAGCGCTGTCACCGGGCTATCCAGTTGACGCCATTTTGTTTGCGATGCGCTCCATGCGGTCCCGGACGCGCCAGGCTCTGGTTCGCCGCCATAGAGGTTAATGCTTGATAACACTTCGGTATTCGCCCGGATTTTGGATTTGTCGCAAGCGTGTCATGATTGGGCCTCGTTGCCGGCATCTGATTCGACTACGGATTGGCCCGGAACGTCCCGAGCGAGAACAGCTCCGCGTCGCAAGTCTCGGCGCACCTCAGTTCGGCGTATCCGCAATGCTCTAAAATCCATCCGAGGGATCTCCACTTGATGCATACGATCGTATTGGCCACCCAAAAAGGCGGCAGCGGCAAGAGCACGCTCGCCATCGGGCTGGCGCTGGCGGCGAAACACGCCGGGCACAATGTCCGCCTGATCGAGACCGATCAGCAGGGTACCCTCTCGAGCTGGCAGAGCCGCCGTGGCCTTGCCGAACCCCTGGTCGAGACCGTTTATGGCGCCAACGACATCGAACAGCGGTTGCAGTCGCTCGACCGCGGCGGCGTGACGCTTGCGATCATCGACACCGCCGGCGGCGTCAGTGCCGCGACGACAGCGGCGATCCGCCATTCCGACTTCTGCATCATCCCGGCGCGGCCTTGCATTGCCGACATCGAGGCGACCGCGGCCACGCTCAACGTCGTGCGCGCCTGGAGGAAGCCGTTCGCCTTCGTGCTCAACCAGACCCCGATCCGCGGCCGGCGCATCGACGGCGCCGCCTCAGCGCTCGGCGACGAGGCCGCGCGCGACATGGACGACGTGCTGGCGCGTCCCTTCATCGCGATGCGCAACGATCACCAGGATGCGCTGAGCGCGGGCCTGGCGGTGAGCGAATATGCGCCATCAGGCAAATCGGCCGATGAAATCCGCGATCTCTGGCAATGGGTCGAGACCAGGCTGAGCGGCGGCGTTGCCGCCGATGCGGAGACTGTCAGCCAAATTGGGGGAGCGCGGTTTCCGATCATCTTCGCGCCCGATCGCTTGCAGGCGGAGCCGGAGCAGCCGCTGGCCGCTGTGGGCGAAGCCGGCGTCATCCTGGGACGCGTGCCTGTGAGCTTACGCGCCTCTCACTTCTGGCACTTCGGACACCAGAAGGTGGAACGTCCGTTCTGGGTGAAGCGGCGGATCACGCCGCCGCAGCCTTTTGCGCAGGGCTCGCCTTCGCGGTCATAGACCAGGAAGGAATGCTGGAAATAGCCAAGCTCGCCCGAGGTCTGGCGGTGATCGCGCAGCGACGAGCCGCCGGCCTTGATCGCCTGGTTCAAGACCTCGTGAATCGCGTCGACCAGCCGCGTGGCATGGTCGGTCGGCTCGGCTTTCCTGTTGGCAAGCGTCGAGGCCTGCCGCTTCGGCGACAAATGCGCGCGATAGAGCGCCTCGCAGACATAGATGTTGCCAAGCCCCGCCACCACGCGCTGGTCGAGCAGCGCCGCCTTCAGCGTGGTCGACTTGCCGGCACAGGCGTGCGCCAGCATGGCGGCATCGAATTCATTGCCGAGCGGTTCGGGGCCGAGGCCCTTGAGTAGTGGTTCGGCATCGAGCGCATTGCGCGCGATGATCTTCATATAGCCGAAGCGGCGCGGATCGTTGAAGACGATGTCCGCGCCGGAGGACATGCGAAACATCACATGGTCGTGCGCGGCATCCTTGCCGCGCGGATGGTGGAACTCGCCGGGCGTGCTGCCATCGTCCTTCATCTCGACGCGAAACGAGCCCGACATCCCCAGATGCATGAGCAGCACGTCGCCGGAGCCGAGGTCGGCCATCAGATATTTGGCGCGGCGGCCGAGCCCGGTAACGGTCTGGCCGGTCAGCCGCGCGACAAAATCCTTCTGGAAGGGAAACCGCAGGTCCTTGCGGCGGGCCTCGGCGTGCAGAATTTTTGCACCCTCCATGACCGGCTGCAGGCCGCGGCGGACGGTCTCGACCTCGGGCAGTTCAGGCATGGAAAACCATCACCTTCAAGTCATTCACCTTAAGAGGGTGACGTGATAGCTCCATTGCGCCGGGCGCGCTATGGTCCTGGCCACGGAGTTGTCGAGTTATGAACCGGCCGGACGAAACCACCCATTTCGGCTTCCGCGACGTGCCGCTGGAGGAAAAGCAGACGCTGGTGAACGACGTGTTTCACAGCGTGGCGCAGCGCTACGACCTGATGAACGACCTGATGTCGGCGGGCCTGCACCGGGCCTGGAAGGACATCATGATCAATACGCTCAACCCGCCGAAGAGCGACAGACCTTACGCGCTGCTCGACGTCGCCGGCGGCACCGGCGATATCGCCTTCCGCGCCGCGCAGGCTTCCGGCGCGGGATTTCGCGCCACCGTCTGCGACATCAATGCCGACATGCTCGCGGTCGGCCGCGACCGTGCCGCCAAGCGCCATCTCGACGACCGCGTCTCGTTTGTCGAAGGCAATGCCGAGGCGCTCGCCTTTCCCGACCGCGGCTTCGACGGCTACACCATCGCGTTCGGCATCCGCAATGTGCCGCGGATCGATCTGGCGCTGCGCGAGGCATTCCGCGTGCTCCGGCCCGGCGGGCGATTCCTGTGCCTGGAATTTTCTTCCGTCGACGTGCCCGGCCTGGACCGGCTCTATGATCTTTTCTCCTTCAGGGTGATCCCCGAGCTCGGACGCGTGGTGACCGGCGACGCCGAGTCCTACCGCTATCTCGTGGAGTCCATCCGCCAAGTTTCCGAAGCCGGCGGCATTCGCGGACATGATCCGCACCGCCGGCTTCTCCCGCGTCAACTGGCAGACGCTTTCCGGCGGCATCGTGGCCTTGCATTCGGGCTGGCGTTTGTGATCTCGGCTTTCACCCACATCATGCGGCTTGCACGCGCCGGCTTCGTGTTCGCGCGCGAAGGCGTCTTTGGCGCCGTCGATCCCTCGCTGGTTCCGCCGCCCGGACAGCTCGCGCTGAAGCTCGCGCGGCTGGTCGAGCGCCGCGGCGCCAAGTCCGGACCGCGGCTGTCGCGTGCGCTGGAACGGATGGGCCCGCCTATCTGAAGCTCGGGCAATTTCTCGCCACCCGCCCCGACGTGGTCGGCGTGGGGATGGCGCGCGACCTCGAAGCGCTGCAGGACCGCTTGCCACCGTTCTCGCAAGCCGAGGCGGAAGCCGCGATATCGACCTCGCTGGAACGCCCGGTATCGCAGGCCTTTGCCAGTCTCGGGCCGCCGGTGGCCGCCGCCTCGATCGCGCAGGTGCATCGTGGCGAGGTGCTGCGCGACGGCGTGCGCCATCCGGTCGCGGTGAAAGTGCTGCGGCCCAACGTGGCGTCGCGCTTCCGCCGCGATCTCTCCGATTTCTTCTTTGTCGCGCACAAGGCCGAAACCTATTCGGCCGAAGCGCGGCGGCTGCGGCTGGTCGAAGTCATCAACACCATGCAGCGCTCGGTCGCGATGGAGATGGATCTGCGGCTGGAGGCAGCCGCGCTCTCCGAGATGGCGGAGAACACGCGCGGCGATCCCGATTTCCGCGTGCCCGTGGTCGATTGGGATCGCACCACGCACAATGTGCTGACGATGGAGTGGATCGACGGCATCGCGCTGAGCGACCACGCCCGGCTGGAGCAGGCGCAGGTCGACCTGGCCGATCTCGGCCGCAAGGTGATCCAGAGTTTCCTGCGCCACGCCCTGCGCGACGGCTTCTTCCATGCCGACATGCATCCGGGCAATCTCTTCCTCGACAAGGAAGGCCGGCTCGTCGCGGTCGATTTCGGCATCATGGGCCGGCTGGGGATGAAGGAGCGGCGCTTCCTCGCCGAGATCCTGCTCGGCTTCATCACCCGCAATTATCGCCGCGTCGCCGAGGTGCATTTCGAGGCGGGCTATGTGCCCTCGCACCATTCGGTGGAGAATTTCGCGCAGGCGATCCGCGCCATCGGCGAGCCGATCCATAACCGCACCGCCGAAGAGATTTCGATGGCGCGGCTGTTGACCTTGCTGCTCGAGGTCACCGGCCTGTTCGACATGCGCACCCGGCCCGAGCTGATCCTGCTGCAGAAGACCATGGTGGTGGTCGAAGGCGTGGCGCGCGGCTTCGATCCCAAGCTCGACATCTGGAGGACCGCCGATCCCGTGGTGCGCGAATGGATCGAGCGCAATCTCGGGCCCCTCGGCCGTATCCAGGGCGCGATGTCCGGCGCCGGCGAGCTCGGCCATCTGCTCTCGAAGCTGCCGGAGATCGCCAGCCGCGCGGTGACCGTGCTGGAGCAGCTGGAGGACATGACCGGGAGGGCCACATGCTGTCGCCGGAGACGATCGAGGCCATGGGCCGCAAGGAGGCGCAAGAAAGCCCGCTGGAGCACGATCGCGCTCTGGGTCATCGCTGCCGCTCTTTGTAGGGATTTTGTTTGCCATCCGGCAATTATGATTGCAATGCAATCAAGTAATGATAGCATTGCTATCATCGCCGCAAAATGCCGCCATGGCCAGCCTGACCATCCGAAAACTCGACGACGCCGTCAAAGCCTATCTCCGCCTGCGCTCGGCCAGCAACGGCCGCTCGGTCGAGGAGGAGGTCCGGGTGATCCTGGGCGAGCTGATCCAGGGCCGAGCCCGAGGCGGCCACGCTGACGGCGCGTTACCGGCTCTCGCCCGATCACCGCGGCCCCGCAGCGCGTCCGGTGAGGCGCGCGTCACGCTGATCATCGGCGGCGGCATCGCCGCCTACAAGGCGCTGGACCTGATCCGGCGGCTGAAGGAGCGGCATATCCGCGTCCGCTGCGTGCTGACCAAGGCCGCGACGCAATTCGTCACGCCGCTGGCGGCGAGCGCGCTGTCGGGCGAGCGCGCCTACACCGACCTGTTCGATCCCGAGAGCGAATTCGACGCCGGGCATATTCGGCTCGCGCGCGACTGCGATCTGATCGTGGTGGCGCCGGCCACCGCGGACCTGATGTCGAAGATGGCGCATGGCGCTGCCGACGATCTCGCCTGCGCGATTTTGCTTGCGGCGAGCCGGCCGATCCTGCTTGCGCCCGCGATGAACCCTGTGATGTGGAGCAATGCCGCGACCCGTCGCAACGCCGCGCAGCTCGCGCGTGACGGCATCGCCATGGTCGGCCCCAATGCCGGCGAAATGGCGGAGCGGGGCGAAGCCGGTGTCGGCCGCATGGCGGAGCCGATCGAAATTGCGGATGCCGCCGAGCGCTTCCTGCGGCCGGTCCTGCCACGCCCGCTCGCGGGCAAGCGCGTGCTGATCACTGCAGGCCCCACGCATGAGCCGATCGATCCCGTGCGCTACATCGCCAATCGCTCCTCCGGCAAGCAGGGTTTCGCCATCGCCGCTGCGGCGCAGGCTGCCGGCGCCGACGTGACGCTGATCTCCGGCCCGGTCGAGCTCGACGATCCCAATGGCGTGCGATGTCGTGCGAGTCGGAATCCGCGCGCGACATGCTGGGCCGGGTGGAGGCAGCACTGCCGGCGGATATCGCGATCTTCGCCGCCGCCGTGGCGGACTGGCGCGTGGCCAACGAAGGCGGGCAGAAGCTGAAAAAGACCGATGCGGCGATGCCGCCGCTGGCGCTGGTCGAAAACCCCGACATTCTCGCGACCATTTCGCGTTTGAAGGAGCGCCGGCCGCCGCTGGTGATCGGCTTCGCCGCCGAGACCGAGCATCTGATCGACAATGCCAAGGCGAAACTCGCGCGCAAGGGCTGCGACTGGATCGTCGCCAACGATGTGTCGCCCGCGCTGGGGGTGATGGGCGGCGATCGCAACACCGTGCATCTCCTCACCCGTCACGGCTCGGAGATCGACGTGGACTCATGGCCGGTCATGACCAAGGAGCAGGTCGCGGTGGAACTGATCGCGCATGTCGCGAAGAGTTTTGCGGGAGCGTGATTGCGATTCGCCATTTGACGATGCGGTCAAATCTGGCTATAATCTGGCCAGAATGTCCTTTACGATCGTCCTTGCTCCAGAGGCCGTCGAAGACCTCCGAAGGCTGACGGCCAATGTTCGGGCAACCGTTCGGACTGCGCTCGAGACCCACCTGAGGCATGAGCCCACGAAAACGAGCCGGAGTCGCATCAAGCGGTCGCGAGGCCTGCTCAGACCGCAATATCGGCTGCGCGTTGACGAAGTTCGGGTGTTCTATGATGTTTCTGGCGCAATCGTCGAGATTTTGGCGATCGTTTCCAAATCGGAGGCCGACGCATGGCTCGCACAGTTCGGGGATCCCGAATGAAGGAAGTTCCTCTATCCGAAATCAAGGATGATCTATCTCGATTTCTTCGCGAGGCAGAAACGCAGGAGATTGTGATCACGCGCCACGGCAAGCCGGCGGGTGTGCTGATCGGCTTCGAGTTGGAGGATGACTGGTTCGAGTATCGTCTCGAGCACGATCCGCGCTTCTTGCGGCGCGTTGAGCAGGCGCGGAGCAACTTGCGTGCGGGACGCGGCGTTCGCCTCGAAGACATCGAATCGGAATAGATTGCCATGCGACATGCATGTCGTCGGGGCTTGATGGCGCCGGGTGACGCCGGAACAGCCGCTTGAGCGCTTCCATGAAGGTCGATATCCGCAGGTTGCCGCATGGCGAAGGCCTGCCGCTGCCGGCCTATCAGAGCGCGCATGCGGCCGGGCTCGATCTGCTCGCCGCCGTTGCCGAAAGCGCGCCGCTGGTGCTTGCGCCCGGCAAGCATGCGCTGGTGCCGACAGGGCTTGCGATCGCGCTGCCGCAAGGCTTTGAAGCGCAGGTGCGGCCGCGCTCGGGGCTTGCCGCGAAACACGGCGTCACCGTGCTCAATTCACCCGGCACCATCGACGCCGACTATCGCGGCGAGATCCAGGTGATCCTGATCAATCACGGCGCCGAGCCGTTCACGATTCTGCGCGGCGAGCGCATCGCGCAGATGGTGATCGCGCCCGTCGTGCAAGCCGAGTTCGTGGCCGTCGCCGCGCTGTCGGACACCGACCGCGGCACCGGCGGCTTCGGCTCGACCGGCCGGTAAAATACGGACTCAGTTTTTAGAAAATCCGGCGCGCGCGCGAAGATTCGCCAAAACGCTTTTTGGCTAATTGTTGGCGCATGACGATTCGCGGTGTCCGGCTTTTTTCCCCAGCGAGAACTCCCGTTCACGGTCTGGACTCTTACCCCTGGAGTCCCCTTGGCGATATTGTCCTTTGATTCGCGCGCAGTGGGGGAATGCTGCGCGCAAAATCTTGTTCTCATACGGTTTGCTTTGGGGCGCGAAGGATGTCGGGCGTAATCGGATCGATACGTCGGACGCTGCTGTCGTGCACTGCGCTTGCACGCAACGGCCTGATCGGGCTCGCCGCGAGCGCCCTGCCCTTTGCGCGGCCTGCCTGGGCCGGCGGCGGTTCGCTGATCTCTGCGATCTTCGACTTCAACCGGCAGGAAGTCGCAGTACTGACCACCGCGCTGGCGCTGCTCGGCTTTTCCGTGCTGGCCGCGATCCTCTTGATGCACACCCGCATCCGCGCCGCGAAGGCCGAGGCGCGGCTCCACACCAAGATCGAGGGGCTGCAGCTGCAGGCCGACCGCTACCGGGCGCTGTTGTTCGCGGAACCGCAGATCCTAATCTCCTGGGCCGCCGGCGACAACCGGCCGCGGATTTCCGGCGACATCTCGCTGCTGATGCAGCAGGACACCCCGCAGCGCATCCTCGCCTTCGGAACCTGGCTGCCGCCCGAACCGGCACTGCAGATGGACCATGCGGTCGACGCGCTGCGCGAGAGCGGCGAGGGCTTTTTGCTCAACCTCACCACCTCCAATGGCCATTCGATCGAGGCGATGGGCCGCGCGATCGGCGGCCAGGCCATTGTGCGGATTCGCGAATTGTCGGGGCTGCGGCGGGAACTCGCGGAAACCAATTTCCGCCTGAAGGCGCTGATGGAAGAGACCGAGATGCTGCGCGGCTTTGCCGACGCCTCGCCCTTCCCGATCTGGGCCAAGGGCGCCAAGGGCGAGCTCGCCTATGCCAATGCCGCCTATGTCCAGGCGACCGAAGCCGGCAGCATGGCGGATGCGATCGGCCGGCATATCGAGTTGCTGGATTCCAGCCACCGCGCCGAGATGGAACGCGCGCTCGGCGAGACCGCCGGCTATAACGCGCGGCTGCCGATCGTGGCGCGCGGCGAACGCCGCATCTACGACGTGCGCGCCATCAATGTCGGCGGCGGCAGCGTGGGCGTCGCGATCGACGCCAGCGAAGCCGATGCGCTGAGCTCGGCGCTGGTGCGGATGGCGGAAGCGCATCGCCGCACGCTGGACCAGCTGTCTTCGGGCGTCGCTGCGTTCGACGGCCAGAAGCGGCTCGCATTCTATAATGATTCCTATCGCCGGCTGTGGGACCTCGAGCCGCAATTCCTCGACGGCAACCCGGATGATTCCAGCGTGCTCGACCGGCTGCGCGCGGCACGCAAGCTGCCCGAGCAGGCCGATTTCCGCGCCTGGAAGACGAAGCTGCACGAGGCTTATCGTGCTGACGAGACCATCAAGGACACCTGGTTTCTGCCGGACGGCCGCGCGCTCAGTGTCGTCACCACGCCCAATACCGAAGGCGGCGTCACCTATCTGTTCGACGACGTCACCGAGAGCTTCAATCTGGCGCGCCGCTTCGACGGCCTGATCCGGGTGCAGCGCGAGACGCTCGACAGCCTCGCCGAAGGCGTCGCGGTGTTCGGCAGCAACGGCCGCGCGCAATTGTTCAACCCTGCCTTTGCCAAGATGTGGAAGCTGTCGCCGGACGCACTGCGCGAACAGCCGCATATCGACACCGTGGAGGCCTGGTGCAAGCCGCTGTTCGACGAAGCCGGGGCCTGGCGTACCATCCGCGAGGCGATCACGACGATCGAAAGCCGTACCGACGTGCAGCTCAAGCTCGATCGCAAGGACGGCAGCGTGCTCGATTGCATGAGCCGGCCGCTGCCCGACGGCGCCACCATGCTGACCTTCCAGGACATCACCGACACCGAGAATGTCGAGCGGGCCTTGCGCGAGAGCAACGACGCGCTGAAGGCCGCCGATCAGATGAAGATCGACTTCGTCCACCACGTCTCCTACGAATTGCGCGCGCCGCTCACCACCATCATCGGCTTTTCGCATTTCCTCTGCGACCCCTCGACCGGACCGCTGACGCCGAAGCAGGCCGAGTATCTCGATTACGTCACGAAATCGACCAACGCGCTCCTGGCATTGACCAACAACATCCTCGATCTCGCCACCATTGATGCCGGCGCCATGAAGCTCGAGCTCGGCCCGGTCGATATCCGCAAGGCGATCGAGGCCGCGGCCGAAGGCTTGCAGGATCGCCTCGCCACCGACCGCATCCGCCTCAAGGTCGACGTCGATGCCAATATCGGCAGCTTCATCGGCGACGAGCGGCGCGTGGTGCAGGTGCTCTATAACCTGCTCGCCAACGCCGTCGGCTTCTCGCCCCAGGATGCGACCGTGGGCGTCGGCTCCAGACGGACCGAACGTAGCGTGGTCTTCACCGTGACCGATGCCGGCCCGGGCGTGCCGGCGGAGTTCCGCGACAAGGCCTTCGACATGTTCGAGAGCCATTCGCAGGGCTCGCGGCATCGCGGCGCCGGACTCGGCTTGTCGCTGGTGCGCTCCTTTGTCAAACTGCATGGCGGCGACGTGCGTTTCGCGCCGCCCGCGGGCAAGGGGACCACTGTGATCTGCGAATTTCCGCTTCAACAGGCCGTGCAGCGCGACGCCGCTGAATGAACGCGCCTGCGACATTTTCCGTGGCGCTCGCAAACGAGGCGGCGACCGCGCAGCTGATGGCTGATCTGGCGCTCCTGATCAGCCCCGGCGACCTCATCACGCTCTCGGGCGATCTCGGCGCCGGCAAGACCGCCGCGGCGCGAGCGATGATCCGCTACCTCGCCGACGACGAGGCGCTGGAAGTGCCGAGCCCGACGTTTACGCTGGCGCAAAGCTACGACCTGCCGTCGTTGCCGCTGGTGCATGCCGACCTCTATCGCATCAGCGACCCCTACGAGCTGGAAGAGATCGGCCTGTCGCCGTTGCCGGAGGGCACGGTGGCGCTGATCGAATGGCCGGAGCGCGCCGAAGATACGTTGCCGGCCGACCGCATCGACATCGCCTTCAACCATCGCCCGGCGCTCGGCTCGACCGCGCGCGTGGCCGGGATCACCGGCTATGGCAAGGCTGCCGCGGTGGTGGAGCGGCTCAAGGCGCTGCGGAAATTCCTCGAAGGCGCAAACTTCATCGACGCGCGGCGCAGGCGCATGGCGGGCGACGCCTCGATCCGCTCCTACGCACGGCTGCTGCAGGACGATACCGCCTTCATCCTCATGAACTCGCCGAAGCGGCCGGATGGGCCGGCGATCTATGACGGCAAGGCTTACAGCGCCGCCGTGCATCTCGCCGAAGACGTCAAGCCCTTTGTCGCGATCGACAAAGGCTTGCGCGGGCGCGGGCTCTCGGCGCCCGAAATCCATCACGCCGATCTCGAAGGCGGCTTCCTGATCACCGAGGATTTCGGCAGCGAGCCCTTCATCGCAGGCGACCCGCCGACGCCGATCGCTGAGCGCTATGAAGCCGCCACCGACATGCTGGCGGCGCTGCATCACGAGGCAGTGCCCGAAGTGCTGCCACTGGCAGCCGAGGCCAACTATCCGATTCCGGTTTTCGACATCGACGCGTGGCTGATCGAGATCGGGTTGATGCTGGAATGGTATCTGCCGGACCGTGGCGTGACGCTGGGCGACCAGCTGCGCGCCGAGTTCATGACGATGTGGCGCGATATCCTGCAAAAGCCGGCTTTCGCCGCCAAGACCTGGGTGCTGCGTGACTTCCACTCGCCCAATTTGATCTGGTTGGCCGATCGCGCCGGCATCGCGCGGGTCGGCATTCTCGACTTCCAGGACGCGGTGCTGGGGCCCGGGGCCTATGACGTCGTGTCGCTGCTGCAGGATGCGCGGATCGACGTGCCCGAGATGACCGAGCTTTCGCTGCTCTCGCGCTACATCAAGGCAAGGCGCGCGGCGGACGCCGGCTTCGACGCGGCCGAGTTCGCAACCCTCTATGCCATCCTGTCGGCACAGCGGAACACAAGGTTGCTCGGCACCTTTGCCCGGCTCAACCGGCGCGACGGCAAGCCGCAATATCTCAAGCACCAGCCGCGGATCTGGGCCTATCTCAACCGCTCGCTGGCGCATCCGTCGCTGGCGCCGCTAAAGGACTGGTATGCAGCGAATGTGCCGCCGCCTTCTCCGTAGATTTACTGGTTGTTAGCCGGCTCCCTTTACGCTGTGGCAGGCCACGGCTCGCGAGCGCGCGCGGCCTTTCGCGTACGGCTGGAGTTAAAGACATGGCGGGGACGGAACGGCGCAACGGCGACCGTGTCACCTTCGAGCGCGGCATCCCAGCGCATATGATGGGGATCGACGGCACCTGGCGGCGCGACTGCGTCATGGAGGACGTCTCCGAAAGCGGCGCCAAGCTGACGGTCGACGGCCCCGTCGAGGGGCTGCACCTGAAAGAATTCTTCCTACTGCTGTCGTCGACCGGCCTCGCCTACCGCCGCTGCGAGCTGTCCTGGGTCAATGGCAACCAGATCGGCGTTAACTTTCTGAAGCTGGGCGACAAGAAGAAGAAGCTCAGCCGCCGCACGCCGGCGGACGCCTGAGCCTGGCGGGGCGGCCGCCGTCGTACGGCCGTCATCAGGGACGACTATGGCCTCGGCGCAACTACCCCCGCCCCGCCGCCGTGCTATGATTCGCGGCGCTTTTTACCGAGATCTCCCGAATATGTCCGTCGAACCCACCAAAGCCATGGTCCTCGCTGCCGGCCTCGGCCTGCGCATGCGCCCCCTGACGGACCATATGCCGAAACCGCTGGTGCCCGTGGCGGGCCGGCCGCTGCTGGACCATGTGCTGGACAAGCTGGCCGCGGCCGGGGTCGGCGAAGCCGTGGTCAATGTGCACTATCTGCCGGACCAGATCATCGACCATGTCGCCTCGCGCAAATCGCCGCGCGTGATCATTTCCGATGAGCGCGACCAGGTGCTCGGCACCGGCGGCGGCGTGGTCAAGGCGCTCCCGCTGCTGGGCCAACAGCCGTTCTTCCATGTCAATTCCGACACGATGTGGATCGACGGCGTGCAGTCCAACCTCAAGCGGCTCGCCGAAACGTTCGATCCCGCGCGCATGGACATTCTGCTCCTGATGGCGCCGACCGCCAACAGCATCGGTTATGGCGGCCGCGGCGACTACGCCATGCTGCCGGATGGCGCGCTGCGCAAGCGGCGCGAGCATCAGGTGGTCCCGTTCGTCTATGCGGGCGCCGCGGTCTTCTCGCCGGCGATCTTCGACGGCGCGCCGAAGGGCGAATTCTCGCTGACCAAAATGTTCGACGCCGCCAATGAGCAGGAGCGCCTGTTCGGGCTGCGCCTCGACGGCGTCTGGATGCATGTCGGCACGCCCGACGCCGTGAACGCCGCGGAAGAGGCGTTCCTGGAGAGCGTGGCGTAGGCCACCCCCGTCGTCATTGCCGGGCTTGACCCGGCAATTCATCACTTGAATAGACTCTTTTTAGATGGATGCGCGGGTCAAGCCCGCGCATGGCGAGCCGAGAATCCCTATAGTCCGCCCTGACCCTCGAATCAGGCCCTCCATGCGCGTTTTCAATGTTCCCCTCTCCGTGCCGTTCCTGCGCTGCGTCATTGCGGCGCTGATCGACGGCCGGCTGGTCGAGGGCTTTGAAGCGCGCAGCAATCCGGCAAAACTCGCAGGCGCGACGCTTTATCTGCCGACCCGGCGTGCGATGCGCGTCGCACGCGAGGTGTTTCTCGACGAGCTGAACAGCGACGCCGCGGTGCTGCCGCGCATTGTCGCGCTCGGCGACATCGATGAGGACGAGCTCGCCTTCGCCGACGAGGCGGAACAACTGGGCGGCCACGCGCCGCTCGACATCCCGCCGAAACTCGGCGAGCTGGAACGCCGGCTGACGCTGGCGCGCCTTGTCGCCGCCTGGGCCAAGGGTCCCGTGCTGGCGCCGCTGGTGGTCGGCGGGCCGGCCTCGACGCTGGCGCTCGCGGGCGACCTGGCGCGCCTGATCGACGACATGGTGACGCGCGGCGTCGACTGGAATGCACTCGACGGGCTCGTGCCCGATCAACTCGATGTCTATTGGCAGCATTCGCTGCAATTCCTGAGGATCGCGCGCGAGGCCTGGCCGAACTATCTCGCCGAGATCGGCAAGATCGAGCCGGCGGCGCGGCGCGATCTGTTGATCACGGCCGAGGCCGCGCGGCTGACCGCCCAGCACAAGGGCCCGGTGATCGCTGCCGGCTCGACCGGTTCGATGCCGACCACCGCGAAATTTTTGCTTGCGGTCGCAAAACTGCCGCAGGGCGCGGTGGTGCTGCCCGGCCTCGACACCGATCTCGACGAAGAATCCTGGCGCGGCATCAGCGGCGAGCGCGATGAAACCGGCAAATTCATCGAGCATCCCGCCTCGAACCATCCGCAATTCGCGATGCAGGCGCTGCTGGAGCGTTTTGGCATCAAGCGCGGCGACGTCGAAATTCTGCAGCCGCCGTCGCCCGACGGCCGCGACGTGCTGCTGTCGGAGGCGATGCGCCCTTCGAACGCGACGGCGCAATGGCATGATCGGCTGCAGCAGCCGGAGATCGCCGCCCGCATTGAAAACGGCATGAAGCATCTCGCCGTGATCGAGGCGCCCAATCCGGAAATGGAGGCGCTCTCGATCGCGGTGACGTTGCGCGAAGCGCAGCACCTCGGCAAGACAGCTGCGCTGGTGACGCCCGACCGCGCGCTGGCGCGCCGCGTGATGGCCACGCTCGGGCGCTGGAACCTCGACTATGAGGATTCCGGCGGTGATGCGCTGATCGAAACCGGCGCCGGCGTCTTTGCGCGCCTCGCGGCGGAAGCCGTCGCGAGCGGGCTCGAGCCGCCGACGCTGCTGGCGCTGCTGAAGCATCCGATGTGCCGGCTTGGCAGCGCGGAAGGCATGCAAGGACCCGCGATCGAGACATTGGAGCTGGCGCTGCTGCGCGGCACGCGCCCGCAACCGGGGACGAGCGGACTGGCGCAGGATTTTGCGCGCTTTCGCGGCGAGCTCGACAAGCTGAACCGCGGCGAGGTGTCGTCGCTGCACCGCGCCGAGCGACGGGCCCGCCTGAAAGATCGCGAGCTCGATCACGCGCAAGCGCTGATCCGCAGCCTGCAGACGGCACTGGCGCCGCTGGAAAGCCTGTCGTCGACAAGACCATACGACTTCGCTGAACTCGCGACACGGCATCGCGACATCCTGATCGAATTGTCGCGCGACCAAAGCGGCATCTCGGTCGCCTTCGAGGAACAGGAAGGCCTGGCGCTCGCAGCCGCCTTCGACGAACTGTTGTCGACACAGCAACAAAGCGGGCTGCTGGTCCCACTCGCCGATTATCCGGAGGTGTTCCAGACCGCCTTTGCCGATCGCGCGGTACGGCGGCCCGAGCGTCCGGGCACCAAGCTCCACATCTACGGTCCGCTGGAATCGCGGCTGATGCAGGCCGACCGCGTCATTGTCGGCGGGCTGATCGAGGGCGTGTGGCCGCCGGCGCCGCGGATCGATCCCTGGCTCAGCCGCCCGATGCGGCATGAGCTCGGCCTCGATTTGCCGGAACGCCGCATCGGCCTTTCCGCGCATGACTTCGCGCAGCTGCTAGGACAAGAGGACGTGATCCTGAGCCACAGCGCCAAAGCCGGCGGCGCGCCGGCGGTGGTCTCGCGCTTCCTGCACCGGCTGGAAGCGGTCGCGGGCGAAGCGCGCTGGAAAGCTGCCAGGGCGGCGGGCGAGCAATATGTGCATTTCGCGTATGAACTCGACCGCCCCGAGAAGGTCGTGCCGATCCCGCAGCCCGCGCCGACGCCGCCGCGCGCGACGCGGCCGCTCAAGCTTTCGGTCACGGCGATCGAGGACTGGCTGCGCGATCCCTACACCATCTACGCCAAGCATATTTTGAAGCTCGATGCGCTCGATCCCGTCGACATGCCGTTATCGGCGGCCGATCGCGGCTCGGCGATCCACAATGCCATCGGAGAATTCACCAAGGCATTTGCCGACAACCTGCCCGCCGATCCCGTGCGTGTCTTGCGCGAGATCGGCCAGAAGCATTTTGCGCCGCTGATGGAGCGGCCCGAGGCCCGCGCGCTGTGGTGGCCGCGGTTTCAGCGCATCGCCGGATGGTTTGCCGAATGGGAGGCCGCCCGCCGCGGTCACATCGATACGATCGAGGCCGAGATCAAGGGTGAAATGTCGATCCAGCTCGACAACGCCCGCACCTTCCATCTCTCGGCGCGCGCCGACCGCATCGAGCGCCGCGCCGATGGCACCTTCGCGATCCTCGATTACAAGACCGGGCAGCCGCCGACGGGAAAACAGGTACGCATGGGCCTGTCGCCGCAGCTCACGCTGGAAGCAGCGATCCTGCGCGAAGGCGGCTTTAACGGCATCGACGCCGGTGCCTCCGTCGGCGAACTGGTCTATGTGCGCTTGAGCGGCAACAATCCGCCCGGCGAAGAGCGGTCGCTGGAACTGAAGATCAAGAACGGCGATACGCCGCAGCATCCCGATGCGGCCGCCGATTACGCGCGGACGCAGCTCGAGGCCCTGATCCGAAAATTCGAGAATGAGAACGAACCTTATCGCTCGCTGGTGCTGTCGATGTGGACTAGCCGCTACGGCACCTATGACGACCTCGCCCGGATCAAGGAATGGTCCGCGGCCGGCGGATTGGGGCTTCCGGAATGGTGAAAGCGCCGCGCCCGATTCCCGAGGCCGTGCGCGCCACGCAGGCGCGCGCGTCGAACCCTGCATCGTCCTCGTTTGTGTCGGCCAATGCCGGCTCGGGCAAAACGCATGTGCTGGTGCAACGGGTGATCCGACTGCTGCTTGATGGCGTGCCGCCGGAAAAGATTCTCTGCATCACCTTTACGAAGGCTGCCGCCGCCAACATGGCCGAGCGCGTGTTCACGACGCTCGGCCACTGGGTCACGCTCGATGACGCCACGCTCGATGATGCGATCCGAGGCGTCGGCATTCCCCACCCGAGTGCACACCTGCGAAAGGCTGCCCGCGAACTCTTCGCCCGCGCCCTGGAAACGCCGGGCGGGCTGAAGGTGCAGACCATTCATGCGCTCTGCACCCGGCTGCTGCAGCAATTTCCGTTCGAGGCCAACGTGCCGGCGCGCTTTGCCGTGCTGGACGATCGCGACCAGAACGACATGATGGAGCGCGCCAATCTCAAGGTGTTTCTGGAAGCCTCCCGCGCTCCCGAGAGCGCCATCGGCCGGGCGCTGCAGACCGCGATGGCGAACGCCGCCGACGTCACCTTCAAGGACGTCGTGCGCGAGGCGTGCCTATCCCGCGATCATTTCATGGCGTGGGCCGATGGGACCGGTGGCGTTGAGGCCGCGGCGGCGCAGATGGAGGATGTGCTTGGTGTCAGCGAGCACGATCGGAGCGAGGATGTTGAGAATGAAATTCTCGAGGGCCCCCATCTGCCGCGCCGGCGGTGGCCGGAGATAGCGGCAGCGTTGGATGACGGCAGCAAGACCGACCAGAAGCAGGCGGATCAGTTGCGTGCCGCTTCTGCCTTCACCGGCAGCGCACAGGTTGACAAATATCTGTGCGTGTTCCTCACGGACGAGCGTTCTCCACGAGCTGCCGTCCTCACCAAAGGCTTCATCCGCGACAATCCATCCGTCGCCCGCCTGTTCGAAAACGAAATCCAGCGCCTCGGCCCGCTGATCGAAAAGCGCCGCGCCGTCGTCACCCGCGACCGCACGCAGGCGCTGCTGCATATCGCGACTTCGGCGGCGGCAAACTACCGGCGCGAGAAGCTGGAGCGCGGGCTGCTCGACTACGACGATCTCATCGACAAGACGCTCACGTGCTGAGCAATGTTTCCGCCGGCTGGGTGCATTACAAGCTCGACCGCGGCGTCGATCACGTGCTGATCGACGAGGCGCAGGACACGAGCCCGCGGCAATGGGAAATCGTCGACCACATCATCTCGGAGTTCACGGCGGGCGCCGGCGCGCGCGACGTCTCAACCGCACCGTCTTTGCCGTCGGCGACGAAAAGCAGTCGATCTTCTCGTTCCAGGGCGCGGCCCCCCGTGAGTTCGACGCACGCCGCCGCGAGTTGCAGCGGAAATTCACCGCCGCGGGGCTGAAATTCGACCCGGTATCCTTTACCTATTCGTTCCGCTCGGGGCCTGCGATCCTGCAATCGGTCGACCACGTATTCCGCGAGGAAGCGATCTATCGCAGCATACACTCGCCGGATATCGGCTACCCCATCCATCATTCGCTCGGCGACGCCGGCCCTGGCCTGATCGAGTTCTGGAATCTGGCGGAGCACGACGACAAGAAGGATATCGAGGGCTGGCGCGCGCCATTCGACGGCGTGTCGGTGACGAGCCCCGAAGTGAAACTGTCAAAACGAATTCAGGCCGAGATCAGGCGGTTGATCGAATCCGGCACCATGACGGGGCACACCGGCGGCCGCCGGCCGCTGCGCTATGGCGACGTACTGGTGCTGGTGCGACGGCGCGGCAATATCTTTGACGCGATCATCCAGGCGCTGAAGCAGGCCAATATCCCCGTCGCGGGCGCTGACCGGCTGAAGCTCACCGAGCACATCGCGATCATCGACCTGATGAACCTTGCCGACGCGCTGCTGCTGCCGCAGGACGATCTTGCGCTGGCGGTGGCGCTGAAAAGCCCGCTGTTTGGTCTTGACCGACGACGATCTGTTCGAGCTGGCATGGGAGCGCAAGGGATCGCTGCGCGAGGCGCTCGCCAAGCATGCAGCGACGAACGACAAATTCGGGAGTGCGGAAGATCGGCTCGTCCAATGCGAACGGCGTTTTGCGCAGGAAACCCCCTTCGCATTTTACGCCTGGCTGCTCGGCGGCGACGGCGGACGCCAGCGCATCCTGAAACGACTGGGGCATGAGGCCAATGACGCGCTCGATGAAATTCCTGGAGCTCGCGCTGAATTACGAGCGCAAGGCGCCGGCCTCGCTGCAGGGTTTCATGGCCTGGCTGCGCTCGGCTGACACCGAAGTGAAGCGCGACATGGAAATCTCGCGCGACGAGGTCCGCGTCATGACCGTGCATGGCGCCAAGGGACTGGAAGCCTCCGTCGTGTTCATGGTCGATACCACGTCGTCGCCATCGGATACGCAGCGGTTGCGGCTGATCAACGTGCCGCGCGGCAATGGCGGCAAGGTCGTGGTCTGGGCCGGCAGAAAGGCCGACGATCCGCAAATCGTTGGCACCGCGCGCGAGGCGATGCTTGAGGATACCGAGCACGAGTATCGGCGCTTGCTCTATGTCGCGATGACGCGCGCGGCTGACCGTCTGGTCATCACAGGCTGCATGCCCGGCAACAGGAACAGCGTGAGAGACCTGTGCTGGTATGACCTGATCGGCAAGGGGCTCGCCGGATCCGGATTGCAGGAGCAGACGATCGAGACACCGGATGGACCGATCAAACGGTATTCGCGGCCGGAGGATGGCGCGGCGGCCACGGGCGTAGCGGCACAAACAACCGGCGCGCGGCGCGAATTGCCGGAATGGCTGCGCGCACAG